>JBBECE010000010.1:0-140590 GCA_040881985.1 Cucumibacter sp. | reverse complement strand
TGCTTTGCGACGAGCTCAACATCGTCCTGCGCTACGACTATCTGCCGTTGCAGGAAGTAATCGAGACCCTGAAAGCCAAGCCGGCAATGAAGCATGTCGTCGTCACCGGCCGAAACGCCCCCGACGACTTGATCGAGATCGCCGACCTCGTCACCGACATGACGCTGGTCAAACACCCGTTCCGCTCGGGCGTGAAGGCGCAGCTCGGGATCGAATACTGAGCCGATGCTTATCCTGACCGATCGCGACCTCGCCGATCCGCCCATTCCGAGGATCCGCGACGCCATCGCCCGCACGATCGCCGCCGACGCGCGCGGCGAGGCGGTCGCCCCGCCTCGTCACATTGTCGATTTCGGCACCGGCGGGCTGATCTTCACCATTGGCGGGGCCGCGGGAATCGCCGGCTTTCGCGCCTATCAGAGCTTCGCCAAGCCCGGCAATCCCGCCGACATCCAGATCGTCGCCGCGTGGGATCAGAGGAGCGCCGAACTCATCGCCGTCGCGATCGGCAATCGCCTCGGGGCGCTCAGGACCGGCTGCATCGGCGGCGTCGCGGTCGGAACTCTTTCCTCCCACAAGGCGAAGATCCTCGCCGTCATCGGCACGGGTCGGCAGGCCGAGGCGCAACTGATCGGGGTCCCCGGCACCCGCGCCTTTACCGAAATTCGTCTTTGGGGACGCCACCTCGAGGCCGCTCGCGCGCTTGCCGGGCGCGTCCAGCGCTTCGCCTCCGCCCCCATCACCATGGTGGAGAGTGCCGAGGCGGCAGTTCGCGGTGCCGACGTGGTGATCCTTGCGACGACCGCCACTCAACCCTTCATCGAGCCCGAATGGATCTCCCCTCTGGCCCATGTGACAACGCTGGGCCCGCAACGCAAAGACGGCCACGAACTACCCTTGGCGCTCGCTGGGCGCGCCGCGGTTATCGCCACCGACAGCCCCCGGCAGCTTGCCGCCATGGGCGATGCGCATATGCTGGCGGGCACAGAGGTTGGCGCCCGGGTCGGCCATCTCGGCGAGTTGATCGGCGCTTTCGATCCCGACAAGGATCGCGGGATCACCCTCTTCCTGTCTATCGGCCTCGCCGGCACCGAAGTCGCGGCGCTGGCCGCCATCGCGGAGAACGCTTCATGAGCTTGGACGAGACCCCTCCTCCTCCGACCGCGCTGCTGCCGCTTCTGGTCTTCGTCTTCGACGGCAAGGGCGGCGCGCGCGAAGTCAGGGGCGCGGAATTCGAGGCCGGGGGCGTCCACCCGCCCGAGGGCGGCTTCATCTGGGTTCATATGCAGCGCGGCGCCGCCTCGACCCGCGAATGGCTTGCTGACTGCGAGCTCGACGAATTCGTCATCGAGGCGCTGACCGCCACCGAGACCCGTCCGCGCTGCACCGTCCACGGCGATGGCGCGGTGGTCAATCTGCGCGGCGTCAACCCGACGCCCGGCGCCGAGCCCGACGACATGATCTCGGTGCGGCTATGGATCGAAAAGGATTGGGTGGTCGGAGTGTGGCTGCGGGCCCTGAACGCCGTCGTCGACCTGATCGAGGCCGCCCGGCGCGGCCATGCCCCGTCCTCGCCCGGCGATTTCGTCGCCCGGCTGGCGCTGCGCCTCGCCGACCGGGCGGAGCCGGCGACCGCCGAGCTCAACGAAAGGGTCGACGCCCTCGAAGAGGCCTTGCTCGACGACGGGCGTTCGCCCTCGCGAGGCGAGCTCGCCGACATCCGCCAAACCGCCATCGGGCTGCGCCGCTTCATGTTCCCGCAGCGCGATGCGCTCGCCACCATGCAGATCGAGGACCTGCCCTGGCTGACGGGCACCGACCGGTCCCGCCTGCGCGAAGCCGGGGACAAGGTGACCCGCCTCGCCGAAGAGCTCGACGCCATCCGCGACCGCGCCGAAGTCATTCACGACCAGATCATGGACCAGCGCGCCGAGTTGATGGGCCGGCGGATGCTGGTGCTGTCGATCGTCGCCGCGCTGTTTCTGCCGATGACGCTCTTGTCGGGGATGCTGGGGATGAATATCGGCGGCTTGCCGGGGCTCGACTACCCATACGCCTTCTGGATCGTCTGCGGCCTAATGGTCCTGATCGGGGTGATCCAGTACTTTGTCTTCAAGTGGCTGAGAATGATCTGAAGCGCGCCCTTTGACCCGCTTTATCGCGCTATTCCGTGGTCTGAATGTCGGTGGCCACAGGGCCCCGATGGCCGACCTGCGCGCCCTGCTCGAAGGCCTCGGCCCGACCGGGGTCGAGACCTATATCCAGAGTGGCAACGCGATATTCTCCTCGACTGCCACCCCCGGCCGGCTCGCATCGCGGATCGAGGCCGCATTCGAAACCCAATTCGGCTTTCGCTCGGACGTGGTGCTACGCACCCTGCCGCAATGGCACGCCGCCATTGCAGCCTGCCCGTTTCGCGCCGAGACCGCCGACCCCAGGAGCGTCCATCTCGGCTTCTTCAAGGGGACGCCAGATCCCGCCCGACTGGCCGCCCTGCAAACGATGGCCTCCGGCCGCGATGCCATCGAGGTGACAGCGCGCGAGGTCATCCTGCACCTGCCCGACGGGCTGGCGCGCTCAAGACTCGCCAATGCGTTGATCAGCCGAAATCTTGGCACACCAATCACGCTTCGCAACTGGCGAACCGTGCAGATTCTGGCAGAGATGGCGCAGCAGCCGGACTAGCCGTCGCGCCGCGCCATGCGAGTTGCCGCTTGCGGCGTCTCGCCTTCCTACATGCCCTTGAACAGGCAGCCGGCCGCGAGCACGACGAACGCAATGGTCATCGTCCAGAACGCCGTGATCGGAATGAATGCCAGTACGGTCGGTGCAAGCGTCATGATCAACGCGATCACGGCGAGAACAACGGCGACGATGAAGACAATCTGATTGGGAGCGCTGAGTGTCATTGTGGCCTTCCCTAAGTTTCTCAACGGCGGCGATTCTATCGGAACCGCAAGGGCGCACCTAGCCGCCCGCCGTCTCAAATACCGACTATTCCCCCGTTATTCTTGTCGAATCCGGGCTTTTCTGCGCTGGGCCGGGCGAAGATTGACCGGCGGGCAGGCCCTGCCTACAAGAAACGGCGCAGCGTTCCGTCGGAGGAACTCAAAGCGATTCCGGTGCGGTCGACCCAAACAGGGGACCAAATCCGGAGCTGCTCGGATCTCCTGAAGCGGCACCTGCCTCTTTCGAAACGCAAGAGGTGGACCGATGATCAATTCCTTTTCTTTGTCCCGCCCGGCCATGCCCATGGCTGAGCCGCTGTTGCTCCCGGCCGACGCCGGCGTCATGCTGTGCGGGCACGGCAGCCGCAACCGTTTCGCGGTTGCCGAATTTGCCCGCCTGTCCGGGGGCCTCGCCGAGCGGCTCGGCGGCACCCCCGTCGAGCATGGCTATCTCGAATTCGCCGATCCGGTGATCGCTACAGGTCTCGACCGGTTGCGAGAGCGGGGCGCCAGACGCATCCTTGCCGTCCCCGGCATGCTGTTCGCCGCCGGCCACGCCAAGAACGACATCCCCTCGGTTCTCAACACCTATGCCGCCCGCCACAACGTCGGCATCGCCTATGGCCGCGAACTCGGCGTCGACCTGAAGCTCATCCGCGCCGCCGCCGACCGGATCGAAGCAGCCATTGCCGCCGCGCCCGTTCGTGTGCCCCTCGACGAAACCCTGCTGCTCGTCGTCGGCCGCGGCGCCTCCGACCCCGACGCCAATTCCAACGTCGCCAAGGTCATGCGGATGCTCTGGGAGGGCATGGGCTTCGGCTGGGGCGAGATCGGCTTCTCCGGGGTCACTTTCCCGCTCGTCGCCCCGGCACTCGAACGGGCGGTGCGACTCGGCTTTGCCCGCGTCGTCGTCTTCCCGTATTTCCTCTTCACCGGCGTGCTCGTCAAACGCATCTATGCCGCCGCCGACGCGACCCAGGCCGCCCATCCCGGCATCGCCATCGTCAAGGCGCCATATCTCAACGACCATCCGTTGGTCCTTGACGCCCTTGTTGAGCGGCTCGGCGAGATTTTGACCGGCGCCAACCTGATGAACTGCCAGCTCTGTAAATATCGCGAGCGGGCGCTGGGCTTCGAGCAAGCGGTCGGCGAGCCGCAGACGAGCCACCACCATCATGTCGAAGGCATCGGCGCCGGGCTCGAAAATTGCCCCTGCGGCGGGAATTGCGACGGCGCCTGCCGCAACGAAGCTTTTTGCCGCGCCCACGGCCTGCCGTTCACCCCGGCCTTCGATCACCATCACGATCACAGCGATGGTCACCACCACCATCGCGCCAATCCCTACGCGGCACCGGGTTCGGCTCCGCGCGTTTTGGGCAAATGAGGTGGACTACCTCCGCGATCCCGCTTCAATCTATCGCCAGAGCTTTGCCATCATCGAACGCGAGGCGGAGCTGACGCGCTTCGCCCCCGGCGAGCGGGAGCTCGCCATCCGGCTGATCCATGCCTGCGGCATGCCCGACATCGCCGCCGGCCTCGTCACCGCCCCCGGCGCGGTCGAGGCGGGCAGGGCGGCGCTCGCCGCCGGCGCGCCGATCGTCTGCGATGTCACCATGGTTCGGCAGGGGATCGTTGCGTCGCGCCTTCCGGCCGGAAATCCGGTCCATTGCGGTCTTGACGATGCGCCAGCCTCTGCGGGCACGACCCGCTCCGCCGTCGGCATCGACAGCCTCAAAGCCAAGCTCCCCGGCGCCATCGTCGCCATCGGCAACGCCCCGACCGCACTCTTTCGCCTGCTCGAACTCCTCGACCAAGGCCTGGCGCCTCCCGCCATGATCTTGGCGTTCCCGGTCGGCTTCGTCGGCGCCGCCGAGTCGAAAGCGGCATTGATCGATGATCCGCGTGGCGTCCCCTTCGTGACACTCCGGGGAAGGCGGGGCGGCTCGGCGCTTGCCGCCGCTGCCGTCAACGCGCTCGCCGGGGTGACGCCGTGAACGCGCCCTGGCTCCACGTGATCGGCATCACCGAGCGCGGGCTCGACGGCCTCGACCCCGCGACACGCACTTTGCTCGGGACCGCCCACGTCATCGGCCCACCCCGCGCCATCGCGCCGTTGTTGGTGGCCGGCCATCCCGCAACCCCCTGGCACGCCCCGCTCGGCGCTATGCTTGACCAGATCCTCGCCCGGCGCGGCGCCCCGACCGTCGTGCTGGCGACCGGCGATCCCTCCTGGTTCGGGATCGGCGCGACCCTTGCCCGTCATCTCTCGACCGAAGAATTCGCCATCCTGCCCGCGCCTTCGGCCTTCTCGCTCGCCGCAGCGCGCCTGCATTGGCCCTTGCAGGACGTCGCCTGCCTGTCGGCCCACGGCCGCACTGTGGCGGCGCTGGTGCCCCATATCCAGCCCGGCGCGCGGCTTCTGGCGCTCACCTCCGGCGCCTCGACCGTCGCCGCCATCGTCGAATTGTTGACCGGACTCGGCTATGGCGAAAGCCGCCTGTCCGTCCTCAATCGTATGGGAGGTCTCGAAGAGAGCCGCGTCGACTTTATCGCCACTGAGCACACCGGGGCGGGCGTCGCCGATTTCAACACCCTTGCCATCGAATGCGTCGCCGTCGCCGGTACCCCGCTTCGCCCCGCTGTCCCCGGTCTGCCCGACGAGGCGTTCCTTAATGACGGGCAGCTGACCAAGCGCGAGGTCCGCGCGGTGACGCTCGCCCGCCTCGCGCCGATCCCCGGCGCCCTGCTTTGGGACGTGGGGGCCGGCTGCGGCTCGGTCGCCATCGAATGGATGCGCGCCGCCCGCGGCGCCCGGGCGCTGGTCATAGAACGCGATGCAAGCCGCCGCGAGCTCATCGCGAAAAACGCCGAAGCGCTCGGCACCCCCGATCTCACGGTCAGCCCCCGCCCGGCCCCCGAGGGCTTCCCCGACTACGAGCGGCCCGACGCGATTTTTCTCGGCGGCGATGTCGGCAACGCCATCCTGTTTGAGGCGTGCTGGCAGACGCTGCCGCCGGGAGGCCGCCTCGTCGCCAATGCGGTCACCCTCGACGGCGAGGCGGCGTTGATCGAACGCCAGTCGCGTCTCGGCGGCGAGCTTGTCCGCATTTCGATCGAGCGCCTCGACCGGATCGGCGCCCACAACATTCTTCGCCCGCTGATGCCGGTCACCCAATGGGCCTTGGTCAAGGCGCACGAGCCATGAGCGTCCTCAATCTTATTGGCGTCGGCCCCGGCGACCCCGAACTTTTGACCCTCAAGGCGACGCGGCTGATCGCCGCCGCCGCGGTCGTCGCTTATCCGCACAAACCCGGCGAGGCCTCGCTCGCCTTCGACATCGCCAAATCCCACGTGAGCCCCCGCGCCGTCCGCCTGCCGGTCGACATCCCGATGAGCGTCGAGCCCGGTCCGGCGCAGGCCGTCTATGACGCCATCGCCGAGACCCTTGCCGCCCATGTCACGGCCGGCCGAAGCGTTGCCTGGCTCTGCGAGGGCGATCCGCTCTTCTACGGCTCGGCGATCTATCTTCTCGATCGCCTTGCGGGCCGCATTCCCATCGGGATCGTCCCCGGCGTCACCTCGCTCACCGCCGCCGCCGCCGCCGCTGCCCGCCCGCTCGCCACCCGCAGCCAGGTTCTCAAGGTTTTGCCCGCCCCGCTCCCCGACGAGACGCTCGAAGCCGAACTTGCTTCCGGCGCCGCGGCCATCGTCAAGCTCGGCCGCCACTTCGACCGTATCCGGGCTCTCCTGACCCGCCTCGGTCGCGCCGAAGCGGCGGTCATCGTCGAGCACGCGACCCAGTCCCGCGAGCGGGTCACCCCGCTCCTCGCCTTTGCCGCAACCAAGCGGCCTTACTTCTCGGTCCTGCTCGTTCCCGCCCCGGACCCGGCGCCATGAGCGAGCGTCCCGTCGTCATCTGCTTTTCCGCGGCCGGCGCCGCAATAGCCGGCCGCATCGCCGCCTTTCTCGGGGCCGAGTATTTGCCGCACGAGATGACCGCCCGCACCAGCGCCGATCAGGTGCGAAAGATTCTCACCCGCGCCTGGCTCGAAGAGCGCTGCATCATCGGGGTCTGCGCCGCCGGCATTCTCATTCGCCTGCTCAAGGACTCGATCGGCCGCAAGGAAATCGAGCCGCCGCTAATCGCCATTTCTACCGACGGCAAGCATGTGGTGCCGCTGCTTGGCGGCCATCGCGGCGCCAATCGGCTGGCGCGCGAGCTTGCCGCCAATCTCGGCGCCACCGCCGCCATCACCACCGCGTCGGAAACCGGTATCGGCGTCGTCCTCGACGATCCGCCCCAGGGCTGGGTGCTGGCGGTCGGTCAGGACGTCAAACCTTTCGCCTCAAAACTGCTCGCCGGCGAGAAGGTCCGCCTTGTCGGCCCGGCGCCCTGGCTGAGCGAGGCGGGCCTCGTCGCCGACGATGGCGCGGTCGCCATCACCGTCTCCGAGGAATTGCCCGGCGACCCGTCGGCGCTGCATTACCATCCGATGACCCTGATCGCCGGGGTCGGCTGCGAGCGCGGCTGCGATCCAGCCGAACTGATCGGCCTGATCGAGACAACGCTTGCCTCCCATCGTCTCTCCCCGCTTAGCGTCGCGGCTCTGGCCACGATCGAGCTCAAATCCGACGAGCCGGCTATCCTCGGCGCCGCCGCCCATTTCGGTGTGCCGCTCAGGCTTTTCACTGCCGCCGAGCTTGCCGCCGAGCACGCCCGCCTGCCCAACCCTTCGGCAATTGTCGAAGCCGAGGTCGGCACGCCCGGCGTCGCCGAAGCCGCCGCGCTGAAGGCCGGCGCGCTTTTGATCGAGAAGCGGAAATCCTCCCGCGCCACCTGCGCCGTGGGCCGGTCGCCCGCGCCCCTCGAAGTCGAGGGCCTCGGTCGCGCGGTCGGCGCGCTGTTCGTCGTTGGCATCGGGCCGGGCGACCCCGTTTCACGAACGCCCGAGGCGACCGCGGCGCTCAAATCCGCGACCGACTGGGTCGGCTATGGACTTTATCTCGACCTCGCCGCCGATCTCCGCGCCGGCCAGTCGCTTCACCCGTTCCCGATCGGGGAGGAGGCAGCGCGGGTGAAAAAGGCGCTGGCCCTCGCCGCCGCCGGCCATCGCGTCGCCCTTGTCTCCTCCGGCGATCCCGGCATCTATGCCATGGCCTCGCTGGTCTTCGAGGAAATCGAGAAGACCAGCGCCCGCACCGCCGTCACTGTCATCCCCGGCATCTCGGCACTGCAATCGGCTGCCGCCAAAGCCGGAGCACTGCTCGGCCACGATTTCGCGGCGGTGTCGCTCTCCGACCTTTTGACACCGCGCGAGACGATTCTTACCCGCCTCGAGGCCGCCGCCGCCGGCGATTTCGTCGTCGCGCTCTACAATCCGCGCTCCGGCCGCCGCACCGGTTTCATCGAGCAAGCCAAAGCGATTTTTCTCCGCCATCGCCCGCCCGCAACTCCCGTCGTGGTCGCATCCAATCTCGGCCGCAACGGCGAATCCGTCCGCATCACGACGCTCACCGAATTCGATCCGGCCTCGGTCGACATGCTGACCATCGTGCTGATCGGCTCGTCCCAGTCCCGCGCCTTCACCCGCGGCAGCGGCGCAACGCTCGCCTACACGCCGCGCGGCTATGCCTCCAAAGGGGAGGGGAGCGAATGACGGTGTACTGTATTGGAGCCGGTCCCGGCGCGCCCGATCTCATCACCGTCCGAGGCCTGAGACTGATCGAACGCTGTCCGGTCTGCCTTTATGCCGGCTCGCTCGTCCCCGAAGCTGTCGTCGCCGCTGCCCCGAACGGCGCCCGAATCCGCGATACCGCAGCGATGCATCTCGACGAAATCATCGCCGAGATCAAGGCTGCGCACGACGCGGGGCTCGACGTTGCCCGCGTCCATTCCGGCGACCCCTCGATCTATGGCGCCATCGCCGAGCAGATCCGCCGCCTTGCCGCGCTGGATATTCCGGTTGAGATCGTGCCCGGCGTTCCCGCCTTCGCCGCCGCCGCCGCCCGCCTCGGCACCGAGCTAACGCTGCCCGGCATCGCCCAGACGATCATCCTCACCCGCGCCTCCGGAAAGGCCTCCCCCATGCCCGCGGGCGAAAGTCTCGAGGCGCTGGGCGCCTCCCGCGCCACGCTCGCCATCCATCTCTCGGTCCGCAACCTCGCTTATGTCGAGCGGGCGCTGACCCCGCATTACGGCGCGGATTGCCCGGTCGTTATCGCCGTTCGCGTGTCCTGGCCCGACGAAAAGCTCATCCGCACCACGCTCGCCGAAATGCGCGCCGCCGTCCGCGCCGGGAAAATCACCCGCACCGCTTTGGTGCTGGTCGGAGCGGTGTTCGGTGAGACGCAGTTCGCCGACAGCCGGCTCTACGACGCCGGCTTCAGCCACTTGCTGCGCAATCAGGGCAAAAAGCGAAATCGCCGCGCCGGGGCCGGCAAATGATCGACGACCTCGAGCGCCTCTTCGACCCTCGCCACCGTCTTGGCCGGCGGCACGCCTGGCCGGTCGATCATGACGACCTTGACCTTGAGGAAAAACGCCGCGTCGAGTTTCGCCGCGGTCTGCTCGCCGCCGGAATTCTTGGCGACGAGATGCGATATCCCGAACCGCCGCATCAGCGCCAGCTCCGCCGGCTTGGTGAAGGGCGGCCGCTCCGGATGCAAGACGAAATTCTCCGGCGGCTCCCTTTCGGGGGCCTCGATCGAGCGAAGAATGAACCGGCAGTCGGCGCGCTTGACGAACGGGCCGAGATGCTGCCGCCCAATGGTCAAGAGCACAGTCGCGCTGACGGGCAGCGCCCGCGCCGCCTCTTCCTCGTCCTTTACATGCACCCAGCCGGCCTTTTCGGGCTCCGGCCAGGGCGCCCGCTCGAGCCTGAGCAGCGGTACTTTAGCCGCCTTGCCCGCCGCGACCGCATGCGCCGAAATCTGCGCCGCGAACGGATGGGTCGCGTCGATCAGATAGTCGAAATGATTGTCGGCCAAAAATTTCGCCAGCCCCTCCGCGCCGCCGAATCCGCCCACCTGCAGCTTGCCCTTCGGCCGGTGCGGATTGTTGGTCCGCCCGGCAAGCGAAGTCGTGACCTTGTGCCGCCGCTCGGCGAGCTGATTGGCCAGCTCCACCGCTTCCCCCGTTCCGCCGAGAATGAGAATCCGCATGCCTTGAGCCTAGATTTCGGCGACGATGCGGCCATCCCGGTCGACGATCACGATATGGGCCTCAACCGGCGCATCGCCCAGCACCCGTTGAGCCTCATCGCGCGCCGCGCCGGCCACCGCCTTGGCCAAGCCAATGCCCGCGGCTTCGGCCAGGTCAAGCACTTGTTTGGCCGAATTGGCAGCCGCGATCTCCGCGACGAGTTTTCCGTCAGCCCCGGCATCGCGCGCCATCTCCGCCAGCATCGAAAAATCCACCTCGCCGCGCCCCGAATGCAAGTCCATCCGCCCCTGCGCCAGCTTGCTGAGCTTGGCGAAGCCACCGGCGATCGTCACCTTTGCCACCGGATGGCGCTTCAGATATTTCAGCATCCCGCCGACGAAATCGCCCATGTCGATATAGGCCTCGATCGGCAGATCGAGCCGTTCTCGTGCCGCCCGCTCGGAGGTCTCGCCCGTCGAGCCGACAATGTGAGCGAGCCCCGCCGCCCGCGCCACGTCGATCCCCGACCGGATCGACTGGATCCAGGCCGAGCAGGAGTACGGCACGACGATTCCGCTGGTGCCGAGGATCGACAGCCCGCCGACGATGCCGAGCCGCGGGTTCCAGGTCTTCTCGGCGAGTTTTTCGCCGCCCGGGATCGAAATCGTCACCTCGATGTCAGGCGCCACGCCATTCCGCGCGCAAATCTCGGCGACCGCCTCGTCGATCATCTTGCGCGGCACCGGGTTAATCGCCGGCTCCCCGACGGCGACCGGCAAGCCCGGCTTGGTCACCGTGCCGACGCCGTCCCCGGCGAGAAATCGCAGCCCCGACCCGGCCGCCCCGAAGCAGACCCGCGCGATGACCAGCGCCCCATGCGTTACGTCCGGATCGTCGCCCGCGTCCTTGACGATTCCGGCCTCGGCGAACTTCTTGCCGCGCCTTTCATGCGCCAGCGCGAAGCTCGGCTTTTGCCCGCCAGGCAGTCTGATCGTCACCGGATCGGGAAAGTCCGCCCCGAGCAGCGCCTCGAGTGCCGCCTTGGTCGCCGCCGTGGCGCAAGCCCCGGTCGTCCAGCCGCGTTTCAGCACCACGCCCTGCGGCCGCATGTCCGCCGTCTCGTCCATCGGGCAAGCCTACACCGGGCAGCCACTCCCGCCGAGAGGCGCGCCCGATGAGTACCCCCGGCCATTTCGCCCGGCTCGACGGTGCTGATTTCCCGCCCTTCGCGCCCGGATCGGTTTGGCTAGTCGGGGCCGGCCCCGGCGCCCCCGGCCTCATTTCTGTCCTCGGCTATTACGCCCTCGGGGAGGCGGACGTTATCGTCTATGACGCCCTTGTCGGCGAGGGCATTCTCGCCTGGGCTTCCCCGGCCGCCGAACGCGTCTATGCCGGCAAGCGCGGCGGCAAGCCCTCGCCCAGCCAGACCGACATCACTGTCCGGCTCATCGGATGGGCCCGCGAGGGCAAAAAAGTCCTGCGCCTCAAGGGCGGCGACCCCTTTATGTTTGGCCGGGGCGGGGAGGAAGGCGAAGCGCTCCGCCGCGCCGGCATCCCGTTCCGTATCGTCCCCGGCATCACCGCCGGCATCGGCGGGCTCGCCTATGCAGGGATTCCCGTCACCCACCGCGACACCAACCATGCGGTGATATTCCTGACCGGCCACGACGAGGCGGGCGAGGTGCCGCAGGCAGTCGATTGGGCCGCCATCGCCACCGCCGCCCCGGTCATCGTTATGTTCATGGCGGTCAAGCATCTCGCCTCGATCGCCGAAAAACTGATCGCCGCCGGCCGGCCGCCCGCCGACCCGCTGGCGATCGTTGCTAACTTGACCTTGCCCAACCAGTCGATTGCCGTCTCGACCCTCGGCGAAGCGAGGGCGCTCGCCCAACGCGTACTTCCGACCCCCGCCATCGTCGTTTGCGGCCCGGTCGTTTCCTATAGCGATGTCCTCGGCTGGTACGGCGCCGCCGAGCGGGAGAACAAGCTTGGCTAGCGCGCGGCCCCGAAAAGTGGGAACTGGTTTTCGGAGAAAGCCGCGCGCCACCAAAGGCCTCATCGTGGCCGCCCCGCATTCCGGTTCCGGCAAGACGCTGGTCGCCCTTGGCCTGGTCGCGGCCTTTGGCCAGCGCGGCCCGGTCGCGGTGGCCAAATGCGGTCCGGACTATATCGACCCCGCCTTCCTTTCCCGCGCCGCAAAAGTGCCGGCGTTCAACCTCGATCCCTTCGCCATGTCGCCCGAGCGCTTGCGCTATCTCGTCAAATGGCACGCCCTCGGCACCGAGATGCTGGTCGTCGAGGGCGTCATGGGGCTGTTCGACGGCGCTGCCAACGGGCCGGGTTCGACCGCCGATCTCGCCGCCATCCTCGGCATGCCGGTGATCCTCGTCGTCGATTGCCGAGGCATGGGCCAGTCGATCGCCGCCCTTGCCGAAGGCTTTGCCCGCCACCGCAGCGACATCCATCTCGGCGGCGTCGTTCTCAACCATGTCGCCTCCGACCGGCATGAGGCGATGCTGCGCACCGCACTCGCCAATTCCGGCATCGCCTGCCTGGGGGCATTGCGCCGTGATCCGGCGCTGGAGATTCCCGACCGCCATCTCGGCCTCGTCCTGCCCGGAGCGATCGGCCGGATCGAGGACTTTCTCGGCCACGCCACCCGCGCGATCGCGAGGTCGCTCGATCTCGACGCCATCGCGGCGCTCGCCGGGCCGGTTCCCGAACCGGAAACGATCCCGCTTCCGGGCCCGCGCCTGCCCCCGCTCGGCCAACGCATCGCCATCGCGCAGGATGCCGCCTTCGCCTTTGTCTATGAGCACTGGCTGAACGACTGGGCCGTCGACGGCGCGTCATTCGATTTCTTCTCCCCGCTCGCCGACGAGCCGCCCGACCCTCAGGCCGACGCGATCTTCCTGCCCGGCGGCTATCCGGAGTTGCACGCCGAGGCGCTCGCCCGGGCCGGCCGGTTCAAAGCCGGCCTCATCGCGGCCCGCGACCGCGGCGCGCTGATCTATGGCGAATGCGGCGGCTATATGGTTCTCGGCCGCGCGCTCACCATCGCCGACGGCTCGACCCATGCCATGATCGGCCTCCTGCCGCACCAGTCCCGCATCGACAAACCGAGCCGCACCCTCGGCTACCGGCGGCTGACGCACTCCAGCCCTCTGCCCTGGCCAGAAAAACTCACCGGCCATGAGTTCCACTATTCGGTCGAGTTCGGCTCCGGCGGCGCGCCGCTCTTCGCCGCCGGCGATGCAACGGGCGAACAACTTGCGCCGATGGGCACTGTCGCCGGCCGCGTTTGCGGCTCTTACGCTCATGTCATCGACATCGGGGCGCCGTGACCGCCCGCGCGCTGATGGTCATGGGCACCGGCTCGGACGTCGGCAAATCGCTGATCGTCGCTGGCCTCTGCCGCGCTTATGCCAATCGTGGACTGAAAGTAGCGCCGTTCAAGCCGCAGAACATGTCGAACAATGCCGCGGTGACCGAGGACGGCGGCGAGATCGGCCGCGCTCAGGCGCTGCAGGCCCGCGCTGCCCGCCGCCCGCCGTTGACCGCGATGAATCCGGTCCTCCTCAAGCCCGAACACCAAACCGGCGCGCAATTGATCCTGCGCGGCAAGCGCCTCGGCTCGTTCTCGGCGCGCGAATATTTCGCGACCCGCCTGCGCCTCTTGCCTGATGTCCTCGCCGCTTTCCGAGAACTCGCTGCAACTGCCGATCTCGTTCTCATCGAAGGCGCCGGCAGCGCCTCGGAGGTTAATCTGCGGGCAACCGACATCGCCAATTTCGGTTTTGCCCGCGCCGCGAATATTCCCGTCGCACTCTTAGGCGACATAAATCGCGGCGGCGTTATCGCTTCGCTCGTCGGCACCTTCGCCGTCATCGCCCCTGACGACGCGGCACTGATCAAGGCCACCATCGTCAACCGCTTCCACGGCGATGCCTCGCTCTTCGCCGAGGGCCTCGCGCTCATCGAGCAAAAAACCGGCCGCCCCTGCTTCGGCCCGATTCCCTTCTTCGAAGCCGCCCGGCGCCTCCCCGCCGAGGACGTGCTCGCGCTCGACGCCAGACCCGAGCCCGGGCACGGAAAATTCCGCATTGCCGTGCCGCGCCTCTCCCGCATCGCCAATTTTGACGATCTCGACCCGCTCGCCTCCGAACCCGATGTGGCGCTGACGATCGTCCAGCCCGGCAGCCCCATTCCGCGCGAAGCCGATCTCGTCATCCTGCCCGGCACCAAGGCCACCCGCGCCGACCTTGACTACGTCCGCGCCCAAGGCTGGGACATCGACATTCTGGCGCATGCCCGTTCAGGCGGCGCGGTCCTCGGAATTTGTGGCGGCTACCAGATGCTGGGGCGCGCGGTCGCTGATCCCGGCGGACTCGAGGGCGCTCCGGGCGAAACGCCGGGCCTGAGGCTCCTCGATGTGGCGACGGTGCTGGCCCCCGAGAAGCGCCTAGCCCTCAACCAAGGCGTCCACGTCGCGAGCGGCGAAGCGCTCACCGGCTACCACATGCATCTCGGCGTCACCTCCGGCCCGGACCGTGTCCGCCCTTTCGCCCGGATCGGCGACGAGCCCGAAGGCGCCGTCTCGGCCAACGGCCGCATCATCGGCACTTATTTGCACGGCCTCTTTGCCGCCGATGGATTTCGAAGGGTCTTTCTGGCCGGTCTCGGCGGCGCCCCCGACCCCGCGCTCGATTTCGAATCCAGCATCGAAGCGACCCTCGACGCGCTGGCCTCTCACCTTGAGGCCCATCTCGATCTCGACGCGCTGCTCAAGCTCGCTCGATGACCCCGGCGATCGCCCTCGTCGCGCTGCTGCTCGACCGGTTCCTCGGCTATCCTGCGGCGCTCGCCCGCCATGTTCCGCATCCCGTCGCCTGGTCGGGCGCACTGATTGCCCGGCTTGAGCTGGCGCTCAACGATCCGCGCCTGCCGCGCACCACCCGCCGCCGCAACGGCGCTCTGATGCTTGCGGTGCTGCTCGCCGCGACCGCCGCGACCACCATTGCGATCGTCCTCGCGCTTCGGCAAATTCCCCTCGGTTGGCTCGTCGAGGCGCTACTGGCCACCCCCTTGCTGGCCCAAAAGCAGCTCGGCCAAGCCGTCGAAGCCGTCGCCGGCGCGCTCCGCGTCTCCCTCGACTCCGGCCGTGCCGCCGTCGCCCATATCGTCGGCCGCGACACCGAAGCCCTTGACGAGTCCGGCATTGCCCGCGCCGCGATCGAGAGCCTCGCCGAAAACACCTCCGACGGCATCGTCGCGCCTTTGTTCTGGCTCCTGCTCCTCGGCCTGCCCGGCATCGCGCTTTACAAGGCGATCAACACCGCCGACTCCATGGTCGGCCACCGCGACGAGCGCTATGCCGAATTCGGCTGGGCCAGCGCAAAACTCGACGATCTGGTCAATATCGTTCCGTCGCGATTGACCGCCGCGCTGCTCGCCGCCGCCGCCGCTCTCTGGCCCGGCTTCGACGGAAAGGGCGCGTGGCACGCTGCCCGGCGCGACTCCGCGCGCCACTTCTCGCCCAATGCCGGCTGGCCGGAGGCGGCGATGGCCGGGGCGCTCGGCCTCGGTCTTGGCGGCCCGAACTCCTATCGGGGCCGGATTGTCGACCTGCCGCCGATGGGCGAGGGCCGCCCTCCCGTCGCGAGCGACATTAATCGCGCGCTGACGCTTTATCGCGCCACGCTCTTCTTGCTGCTCGGTTTGCCCGCTGTGCTGGTCTTGCTGCTGAGCTAGAGTGGCAGCGTACCCTTCAGCGCCATCGGCAAGCCGGCGACGGTGAAGACCACGCTGTCACAGGCTTCCGCCAGCCGCTGGTGCGCCGTGCCGGCGAGATCGCGGAAATGCCGCGCCTTGGCATTGTCCGGGACGATTCCCAGCCCGACTTCATTGGAGACGATGACCAGCCGCGGCGTCGAGTGATGGGTGATCCATCCGGTCAGCGCCATGACCGCCTCGGCGACATTTTCTTCCGCCGCCATCATGTTCGAAATCCACAACGTCAGGCAGTCGAGCAGCACGAGGTCATGGCTGACCCCGATCTCCTGCAGCGCCGTGATCAGCGCCAGCGGCTCCTCGTAGGTGGTAAAGCTCGGCGGCCGCCGCGCCCGGTGCGCCCCGATCCGTTCGGCCATCTCGGCATCGCCCGCCTCGGCGGTCGCGAGGTACGCTGGCCGCGATCCCAGCGCGAGGGCCACGTCCTCCGCATAGGCGCTCTTGCCCGACCGTGCCCCGCCGAGAATGAGAATGTGCCCGTTCATCCCCGCCCCCCTCCTCTCTTGCCCCGCCGGCTCCCGGCTGGCAAGCATGGGATGAAAGGGCGAAAAATCCATGCCCTCATGCCGCTTTGACGGCCCGGGGATTGGCGATATGTTCCGCCGCGGTCGGGGCGGGAAGGCGGCCGAAAGGGGCGGGATTTTGGACGCGAAGCTCTACCTCGGCGTTGACGGCGGCGGCACTCATTGCCGGATGCGCCTCGCCGATTCGGCACTCGCCACGCTCGGCGAGGCGAAAATCGAGCGCAAGTCCAACCTTCAGGTCGATGACGGGGATTCAGCTTATTCGGCGGTGATCGAATTGACCGGCATGGTCTTCCGCGCCGCGGGGTTGCTGCCCGAAACCGCCGCCCGCACCTATGCCTGCTTCGGCATGGCTGGCGCCCGGCTCGAATCCGCCCGAGCCGCTTTCGAGACGCGCGCCTATCCTTTTGCCCGGGTCAAGGTTTACGACGACATCGATATCGCCCGCTCCGGCGCGCTGCTGGGCGAGGACGGCGCGGCGCTGATCGTCGGCACCGGCTCGGCCGGCCTCGCCGTGATCGGCGGCAAGCGCCATCAGATCGGCGGCTGGGGCTTCCATGTCGGGGACACCATGTCGGGCGCGATCCTCGGGCGCGAACTCCTGCGCATTTCGCTGCTTGCCCACGAGGGGCTGCGCCCCGCGACCCCGCTCACCCGCGCCGCGATGGCGCGCTTCAAGAGCGAGCCCAACGAATTGATGGGCTGGTCGTTTTCCGCCAACGGTCCCGACGCACCCGCCCGCCCGGCCGACTTTGGCGAGTACGCCCCGATGGTCCTCGATTATCTCGACCGCGCCGACCCGGTCGCCCTCGAACTCCTCGAGTTCGAGCTCGCCGCCATCGACCAGTATGTCGACTGGTTCCGCACCCGGGGCGCAAAAGTCATCGCCGTCGTCGGCGGGCTCGGCGGGCGCCTCTACCCGCGGCTCGTCGAGCGCTACGGCGAAATCATCGCGGAGCCGAAATCCGCCCCGCTCGACGGCGCACTCATCCTCGCCCGCCAGCTCTTCGCCGACGCCTGATTGCTCCCAGGAGATTTCTCTTGTCCAGCCGCATCATTCCTGTCCCTCCCTTCGACTATGTCGTCTTCGGCGCCACCGGCGATTTGACCCGCCGCAAGCTGATTCCGGCGCTCTATCACCGGTTCCTCGACGGCCAGTTCGACGAACGCTCCCGGATCATCGGGGTGTCGCGTACCAAGTGGGACGACGCCAAGATGCGGAAGGTGGCGCGCGATTCGGTACTGGAGTTCGCGCCCAAGGCCTCCCACGACGACAAGGTCCTCGACCGATTCGTCAAGTGTTTCTCCTACATACCCAATGATGTCACCGACAAGGACCACTGGGCCGACCTCGCCTCGGCGCTGCGTCCCGACAAGGAAATCATCCGGGCTTTCTATTTGGCGGTCGCGCCCTCGATTTTCGCGCCGATTTGCGAATATCTCGGCAAAAAGAAATATGCCCGCCCCGACGCCCGGGTGGTGCTCGAAAAGCCGCTCGGCCACGACCTCAATTCCTCGAGGGAGATCAACGACGCCGTCGCCAGGGTCTTCACCGAAGACCAAGTCTACCGGATCGACCATTATCTCGGCAAAGAGACCGTGCAGAATCTGCTGGCGCTGCGCTTCGCCAACGCGCTGTTCGAGCCGATCTGGAATTCCGCCCATGTCGACCATATCCAGATCACCGTCGCCGAGGCGATCGGCACCGAGGGAAGGATGTATTACGACCAGTCGGGCGCGCTCCGCGACATGGTGCAGAACCATTTGCTGCAGCTCCTCTGTCTTGTCGCCATGGAGCCGCCCGCCTCCGACGACGCCAACGCATTGCGCGACGAAAAGCTCAAAGTCCTGCGCTCGCTGAAGCCGATCCGCGGCGGCGACGTCGCCCGCGCCACGGTGCGCGGCCAGTATACCGGGGGGACTTCCGGCGCTTCCCGGGTTCCCGGCTACCTCGAAGAGCTGGAAAGCGGCATGCCGTCGACGACCGAGACCTTCGTTGCCATCAAGGCCGAGGTCGAGAATTGGCGCTGGACCGGCGTGCCCTTTTACCTCCGGACCGGCAAGCGCATGTTGCGCCAAGTCTCCGAAATCGTCATCCAGTTCCGCGCCATTCCGCATTCGATCTTCGATCACGCCGAGGGCCGCCCGCGCCCCAACCAATTGGTGCTCCGCCTGCAGCCCGACGAGGGGGTGAGACTTTGGCTGATGATCAAGGATCCCGGCCCCGGCGGCATGCGGCTGCGGCAAGTCGCACTCAACCTCAGCTTCGCCGAAGCCTTCAACACTCGGACCCCCGAGGCCTATGAGCGGTTGTTGCTCGACATCATCCGCGGCAACCAGACACTGTTCATGCGCCGCGACGAACTCGAGGCCGCCTGGGCCTGGATCGACCCGATTCGCGAGGCCTGGAGCGATTCGGGCGAACCGGTGCAGTCCTATTCGGTCGGCACCTGGGGCCCAACCGGCGCCATTGCGCTGATCGAGCGGGACGGCCGCACCTGGCACGAGGCCCATGACGACCGTAAGGGCCTCTGAAAAAGCTGCCCGGCGCGACTTTGCGAGCCCCGATGAGTTGGCGGCCTCGCTTGCCGACCAGGTCGCGGCGGCGCTGCGTGGTGGCATTGCCGCGCGCGGGCAGGCCAGCCTCCTCGTCTCGGGGGGTTCGACGCCGAAACGCTTTTTCCGCGCGCTCGCGGCGAAAAAACTCGATTGGAGCAAGGTCGCTGTCTCGCTCGTCGACGAACGCTGGGTGCCCCCTGACTCGGAGCGCTCCAACGCCAGGCTCGTCGTCGAGCATCTCCTTGTCGGCTCGGCCGGCGCCGCCCGCTTCCTTCGGCTCTATGTTCAGGGCAAATCCGTCAGGCAAGGCGCCGCCGAGCTCTCGGCCCTCGCAGCGCGGACGCTCGCCCGGCCCTTCGATGCGGTGATCCTCGGCATGGGCAATGACGGCCACACCGCTTCGTTCTTTCCGAATGCCGACAATCTCGCCACCGCGCTCGCGCCGGACGCGCCCCCGCTCGTCGCCATCGAGGTACCGGGGGCAGGGGAGCCGCGCATCACTTTCGCCCTCAGCGAATTGCTCAATGCCGGTCTTCTGGCACTGCATATCGAAGGCGCCGCGAAAGCCGCTACACTTGCGCGGGCGCTGGCGCCCGGGCCGGTCGAGGACATGCCGGTCCGCGCCGTCCTGCGCCAGCGGATAACGCCGCTCACCATCTACTGGTGCCCATAAGGCGCCCCACGGAGACCGACATGGGCTTGAACCCGACGATCAGGGACGTGACCGACCGCATCGCAGAGCGCAGCGCGGCGTCGCGTTCGGCCTATCTCAGGCGCATCGGCATTGCGCGCGAGAAGGGCGTCCGGCGCGGCACTTTGAGTTGCGGCAATCTCGCCCATGGCTTCGCCGCCTGCCCGGCCGGGGACAAACAAGCGCTTGCCGCCAACCAGACGCTCAATCTAGGCATTCTCACCTCCTACAACGACATGCTCTCGGCCCATCAGCCTTATGAGACCTATCCCGAAGCGATCCGCGCCGCCGCCCGCGAGATCGGCGCGACCGCCCAGGTCGCCGCCGGCGTCCCCGCCATGTGCGACGGGGTCACCCAGGGTCAGCCCGGCATGGACCTGTCGCTTTTTTCTCGCGACGTCATTGCGCTGTCGGCGGCAATCGGGCTCTCTCACAACATGTTCGACGCCGCCGTTTATCTCGGCATTTGCGACAAGATCGTGCCGGGCCTGTTGATTGCCGCGCTGTCCTTCGGCCACCTGCCGGCGGTCTTCATCCCCGCCGGGCCGATGCCGACCGGCATGCCGAACGACGAGAAATCCCGCATCCGGCAAATTTTCGCCGAAGGCAAGATCAGCCGCGACGTGCTCCTCGAGACCGAAGCCAAATCCTACCACTCGCCCGGCACCTGCACCTTTTACGGCACCGCCAATTCCAACCAGATGCTGATGGAAATCATGGGGTTGCACCTGCCCGGCGCGAGCTTCGTCAATCCCGGCACACCCCTACGCGACGCCCTGACCCGCGCCGCCGTCCACCGTGCGCTGGCCATCACTGCGCTCGGCAATGACTACACCCCCGCCGGCCACATCATCGACGAAAAATCCATTGTCAACGGCATGATCGGGCTTCTGGCGACCGCCGGCTCGACCAATCACACGATGCATTTGATCGCCATCGCCGCGATCGCCGGCTTGAGAATCACCTGGCAGGACATGTCCGACCTCTCCGACACCGTGCCGCTGCTCGCCCGAATCTATCCCAACGGCCAGGCCGATGTGAACCAATTCCACGCCGCGGGCGGCGTGCCGTTCCTGATCCGTGAACTTCTCGGCGCCGGGCTCTTGCATGAAGACGTGACCACCATTCTCGGCAAGGGCCTTGCCGCCCACGCCGCCGGGCCGCGCCTCGCGAACGGCGCACTGGTCTTTGAACCGGCTCCCGCCCATTCCGCCGATCCGAAAGTGCTGACCTCGGTCGACAAACCTTTCGCCGCGACCGGCGGGCTGAAAGTACTGAAAGGCAATCTCGGCACTTCCGTCATCAAGGTCTCGGCGGTCAAACCCGAGCATCGCCTTATCGAGGCGCCCGCCCGGGTTTTCGCCTCGCAATCCGATCTGCAAAGCGCCTTCCGCAACGGCAAGCTCGACGCCGACATGGTGGCGGTCGTCCGATTCGCCGGGCCGAGGTCGATCGGCATGCCGGAATTGCACAAGCTCACCCCCCCGCTCGGGGTGCTTCTCGACCGCGGCTTGAAAATCGCGCTGGTCACCGACGGGCGCATGTCCGGCGCCTCGGGCAAAGTCCCCGCCGCCATTCATGTCACCCCCGAAGCGGTCGATGGCGGCCCCCTGGCCAAAATCCGCGACGGCGACCTGATCCGCCTCGACTGCGACGCCGGCACCCTCGATATCCTGGTCGAGGAAGCCGAATTCGCCGCCCGCGCTCCCGCCACCGCCGACCTTTCGCGGGAGCAGGAAGGCTTCGGTCGCGAGCTCTTCGCCGGCATGCGCGGGCTCGTCGGCCCCGCCGACCGCGGGGCGTCGATCTTCGGCTGAGACCCGCGCCGCCACCCGGGGCGTCCGAATCATCTATGCTCGGTCTCGCCTGCCTTGGCAGGCGAGGGGGCTCAAATGCGGGGATTACAGGTGGTCGCTGCCGCGACCTTGGGCGCTGGGCTCGCTGCTTGCGCCTCGCTCAGCCTGCCGACCGCCAATGCGCTGCGCGCCCTCGACTTCTTCAACGACGACATGGCCGCCCTGCTGCTCGCCCTCGACCTGCCGTCGAGCGTCGCCCCGGTCCCTTTCGGCGCCATCGTCACTATTCTGGCCACCACCCCCGCGCATGGCGAGCGGCTGATCGAGGCCGCGCTTACCCCTGCCGACGGCGAATCCGTGGTCGGCACCCTGCCGCCGCCGGGCCGCGACCGCGCCTATTACGTTTTCGGCTTCTCCGACGCCGACAAGGAAAAGCTGCGCGAGGCGCAGCAATGGGGCAGGGGCCTTCCCGGCGGATTTGCCGCCGCCGGCGGCGCCCTCGGCATCGACATCGACCCGCAGCTTTGCGCGCTAACCGGCCTCGATCCGCAAACCACGACATTTTCGGTGCTGGTGGCGCTGCCCGGCGGCGACGGGCTCGCGCCGCTCGTCAGCAATGCAAAGCTCGCCGACCTTCTCGCCCGCTCGGGAGATACCGAATTGCCGGCCTGTGGCGAGGACGGCTAGAACTTACCCCCGGTCTTGAACCCGCCATGCCGGCGGGAACCCATCGAGCCCGAGCGCGGCCGCGACAGCGATGCCGCGATCGCCCCGCCGATCGCGCCCCCCAGCCGGCCCCAGGAGACGCCCGCCGGCGCAGTGGGTGCCCCGCCCGGCGGCCAGAGCGTGCCGCGGAACGGGTCGCGCGGCAGTCCGATCCGCCCACCAGCCTGCCGTGTGCTGTCGCGCCACGACTGCGAGGCGCGCCAGAGGCCCCAATAGGTCGCCGCGGTAATCGCCCCCCGCAAAAACTCGCCCAGGGTGTCGCCGACCAATTCGTCCTGTCCGAAGGTCGAGCGCGGGTCGTCGAACCGCTCCTTCTTGAATTCCCACTCGATGTCCTCGAGATCGCGCCGCCGCGCCGCCAGAACCTTCAACCGCTCCTTGTCCTCGCGCACCTCGGTCTCGTCCTCGGCGATCTGCCGGCGGACCTGGTCGATCTGGGCGACGATCGAATCGTCGCGCCCCGACGGGGTCGCCCGCGCTTCGGTGAAGAGCGCGGTGATATCCTCGCGAATCAGGCTCTCGGCGAGCAGTTGCACCGCGTCCCGGAACGCCGGATCGCTGCCTTCGGCAAGGTGCCGCTGCGCCCGCGCCAGCTCGTCGCGATCGTCCTCGATTTCGACGACCTCGGCGTCGATTTTAGCGATTGCCGCCTGCGCCGCCTCGATGGCGAGCCGGCTTGACTTGCCGCCGGCCTTGTCGACCGCCGCGATCTCGGCGGCCTCGAGCCCGTCGCTCGCCGCCTCCGCCGCCGCCTTCAGCCGTTCGGCATGCTCGCGCAGCCGCATCGGGATTTCGTTGAGCATCGCGAAATTCGGCCGCGCATTGTAATAGTCGACAAGCCGCGCCACCCAGCCGTCGAGCGCCCGGATGAGGTTGTTGGCGCGGTAGTTCTTGGTGCCGTAACCGCGCTCCCACAAATACATGAACAACAGATCCGACCGGTAGGGCCGGCCCTTTTCCTCGCGGTCGGCCTCGGCTTGCGCGGTCTTTTGCATCGCCCGCTCGGCCACCTCGAACAGCCGCCCGGTCTCGCCGCGCCTGGCGGCGAACTTTCGGTCCTTCGCCAGCGCCGCGGTCACCGTCGAAGCCAGCGCATCGAGCGCCGATTGCGCCGCCGCGAGCTTGTCGTTCTCCGCGTGCCGGCGCTTGCCGAGCGCTGCGAGCTCGGCGTCGAGCCCGGCAAGCTTCTGCTGCGTCTCGGCAGTGTCGGCGATATGCTGGTCGATCATCTCGCGGGCGCGCTTTTCGGCCGCCGACAGCCGGTTCGTCAGCCCCGCTCGCTGCTCGGCGCCTAGACGCTCCTCGGCGAGCCCGCGAAAATGCCCAGCCTCCGCCTCGCGCAGCCGTGCCACCTTCTCCGAGGCCTGCGACAGTCGTCCGGCGATGCCGCGTTCTTCCTCGCGCACCTCGTCCAGCGCCTCGTTCAGCGATTTGAGCGCTTCCGGCCCGGTCAGCATGCGCGTCTCGCTACCATTGGGTGATCGCCCCGCCGAGCACCGGCACCACATAGTCGACCTCGAGATAGCCGAACTGCTTCACCCCGATAATGTTCTGCTGGATGATGCCGTCGTCGAGCTTGTCCTGCCTTACCGCCTGATAGACGGGTTCCGATACCCGGACCGCCCACTTGCTGACCGCCTCGACCACCCCGCTCTCCTCGTTCTCGATTGGCACCGTCAGCACCTCGTCGTCCGGGGAGACCGCCTCGACGACGATGTAGAAGTTGGTCGCCTCGGTATTGACGTCGGGGAAGGTCCAGACCCCGGTTTCCTCGCCGGCGCGATTGACGATCTTGAGCCTGAATTCGCGGCGGAGCTGGTCGCGCACCCCGGTGAGGTCCGCCACCGCCTTTGCCGCGCCCGCCGAATCCCCCTCGGCGGCGGCCACCTTGCCGCGCTCGCGGATGGCGGTCGCCCGGCGCACCGCCTCCTGCTCTTTGGTCTCGGTGTAGATCGTGTCGTAGAGCCCATCCATCTGCGCCGGCAGCACTTCGGCGAGCTGGCGCAACGCCTCGGCCTGTTGCGCCGCGACGAACGGCCGGTAGGCGAACTGGTAGCCGCCAAATACCAGCGCGGCGGCAACCGCGATGGCGATCAGCGGCCGGCCCCAGGCGCCGCGGGTGACGTAAAAAGTCGCCAGCAGGCCGCCAAACCCCCGACGCGGCGGGGAATAGGCGAACCGGCTTTCGGCCAGCGCGTCGACCCCCTCCTTGAGGATATGGTCGGGCACGTCGATGCCTTGCTCGGCATAGATGCCGCGCAGCTTGCCGATCAGGGACGCGGCGCGCTTCTCCTCGTCGAGTTCGCGCTCGACCAGATCCTGCCGATGGCGCAGCGTATCCACCACGTCCATCGCCAGCATCACGTGGTCGAGCGGCAGTGTGTCTTGGGTCGTATCGCTCATTGCAGCCTGTTGGAGGTCGCCTTCTTGCTCCCCCTAAACCTTGGAGTGCGTCTCCAGAAGGAGCGCATTGCCTTCGGCGGCGAGCCGCGCCAGCCGGCGCTTGCCGTCTTCCACCGCCTCGCGGATTTCCGCCGAATTCTGGGTCGCGAGCTTGCGCATTTCGGCGATGATCGCCTGGCTGCGCTCCTGGAAATTGACGACGCTGTCGACGAGCTTTTTGACCGCGTCCGCCCGGATCGTCGGCCCGTAACCGGCCTTCAGCGCCGCTTCCTGCACCTTGTCGCCGATCTCGGAGAGCGTCTCCAGGCTCTTCGACATACCTTGCTTCATCGCGTTGAGGGTTTCGGTCGATTCATGCAGTCCGAACATGCCGGTGAACGAGGCCGAAAGCGCCGTCAGCACCGTCTCGTTGGTCGAGAAGAACGTGATCGACTGCTGATAGACCCGTTCCTTGGCGCTGGTCGTCTGCATCAGCCTCGCCATGATCACTTCCGAGGTGTTGTAGGAGATCGTCAGATTGTCGCTGAGATCCTTGGCGATCTGGTAGCGGCGCTCCTCGTTCTGCATTTCCCTCAGCCGCTCGTCGCGCGCCATCTCTAACCGCGCCCGGTCGGCCGGGGTGCCGCTCGAAAACCCCGACAGATCCTTTGCCGCCGCTTCCAGCGCCATGCGCCGCTGGTTCAGCTTGGCCTCCGCCGTCGCCAGGACTTCGAGTGCCATCACTTCGGATTGTTTCAATGCCCCCCGGAAGTCGCGATACGCCTCGAGGATCGTGGTTTCGCGGTCGATCTGTTCCTTGGTGTCCCTGGAGACGTCGAGATAGGTGTCGCGGATCTTGTTGAAGCGGGTCGAAATGTCGCCACGCGAAATCTTCATCCAGATGTTCGAGGCCCGCTCCAGCATATCGATCTTCGCGTCCCCGAGCTGGTCGACCAGCCCCTTGGCGTCGTCGCGGATCGAGTCGAAACCCTTGGTGATCGTCTCGTAGCGGCTGCCCACCGTCATCGCCGCCACCTGCTCGCGCACCACCTCGTTGAAGGTCGAGGCCTGGTTGAGCGTCCGCCCGATCAGGACGATTCGCGTCTCGTCGAGGTCGGTGATCTGCTGCAACAGGCCCGTGATCGGCTGCTCCTCGACCACCTGCGGCCACAGGCCGAGGTCGCGGATCGCACCCATCGCCTTGTCGAGATATTGCAGCGGTTTGTCGGCCGTCTGCACCGGGTTCTTTGCCATGACGTGGTCCCCTCGATGGCCGTTGCGGCCGATGATTCCCGCTCCCGGCGCGCCTTACAATTGAAAGCCGGCCGCAAAGCGTCTATTTCGCTGATATTGGTGCGAAAAAGCCTCAGGTAAAGGGCCCGATCCGAATAAGCGGGGAATCCCGGTGAAGTTCGCAGGACGATATCTGTTGACCGCCCCGCGCATGCGGGTCTGGGAAGCCCTCAACGATACGGCGACGCTGCAGGCCTGCATTCCCGGCTGCACCCGCATCGAATTCGTCTCCGACAGCGCGCTGGAGGCTGAAATCGGGGTCGATTTCGGTCCAATCCATTTGAGCTTTTCGGGCAATCTGGCGCTGTCCGACATCATCGTCGCCGAGCGCTACACCTTGTCCGGCAAGGGCCATGGCGGCTGGCTCGGCGGTGTCCGCGGCTCAGCTGACGTGGGGATCGCCGACCATCCCGAGGGGACCGTCCTCGCCTTTACCGCCGAAGGCGCCCTCGACAGCGCCATCGGCGGCATGGGGACCGCGCTCGTCGGCCGCAGCGCCCAATCGGTGATCGACCGGTTTTTCGAGCGGTTCGCCGGCGCCATCGGGGCGACCTCCCGGCCGCTGCCGGCGAGCTAGCAATCTGCCCGCTCATTCGGCGGGGCAGGCAATATCCGCCCAGACCAGGTGATGGTCGGAGACCGGCGTGCCGTCGGCAAGCGCCAGCAATTCGCGGTCGGCCTCCGCTTCGGCCGGCCAGAAGACGCCCGCGTCGAGAAGCTGCAGCCGCGAAGCGGGGAGCACGTAGTCGACCCTGAGATTGCCCGGATCCCAGGCTTCGACGTCGCCGAAATCGGCGGTGTCGAGGCCTGCGGCGCCGGAATGGCTTTGGTTCTTGCCGCCCTGTAGCCGCGATGCTTCTTCGCCTCCGAAACTCGCCGCCCCGGGGTCGGTCAGCAGTCCGGAGGCCAGCAGCGCCGCGATCGCCTCGCGGCGGCCGTCGCCGTCGAGTCGGTCGGCATTGTAGTCCCCGGCGATCGCGAACAGCGCGCCTTCCGCCAGCCCGCCGGTCCGGCCGTTGTCGTCGACGATGTAATCCGCCCCGGCCACATAGTCGGCCCAGAGGCGGATTTCGTCGGCATTGCGCCTGCCGTTGCGATCCTCCTCGCCGTCAAAGACCGGCGGGGTCGGATGCGCCGTCAAAAGGTGCAGCACGCACGCTTCGAGATCGACCGGCACGTCCCAATGGCTTTTTGAGGAGAGCCTGAGCACCTCCGCTTCCTCGACGCTGTAGAACCCTTCCGGGCCGGCGATGTCTTCGAGCCGGTTTCCCGGCATTTCGGTCCAGCGGAAATTCTGGAACGTTCGCGCCTCGTTCTCGAGGATCGGGTATCTCGAGAGCACCAGCATCCCGTACTGTCCGTCGAAGAACCCGAATCCCTGCGCGTCGCCCGGCCCGCCCACCTCGCCATTGTTGTCGAGGTCGAACCCGGTTGCGACCCCGGTGTTCGAAGGAGCGATGAACCGGTGCGCATAAGCGATCGGGGAGAGTCCGCCGCCCTGGCCGACCTCGAGATAATTTTTCGCGAAAGCCCCGGCCGAAGCCCGGTCGAAGTCGAACTCGTTGATGAGGACGATGTCGGGCCTGACCCGTTGCAGGATTGCCGCCACCGCTTGAATGTGTGCGCTTTCGCCGTCGCCGAGCTCGGCCGCGAGCTGCCCCGCCTTGGGGCGGAACATCGAGGCGTTGAAGGTCGCAATCCTGACCGTTCCGTCGGCACGGGCCACCTGGCCGGGGGCGGGCAGAGCCGCGGCGGCCACCGCAAGTGTCAGGATAGAAATCGCCAATGCGCGCATCTTGGCCTCCGGATTTCGCCCGCCCAGTCTCGCCGTCGACGATGACGCCCTTATGTCTCTCCCCGCCTCGCCGCCCCTCGAGCCGAATTGCCTTGGCCGGCCAGCGTCGCGGGCAGCCCTGTCATAAGCTCTGTTGCAAATCCCAGAAAATTTGACCGATTGTTCAAAAACGCCGGATTTCTCTTGCGGCGCTTGGCCTAAAGCGATTGTATTTGCCCCATCGCGCGCGGTGTATTCTTGGCGGCCCATCCGCCACTCCGTTGCGACACAGGGAGAAACAAATGAAATCCATCAAAATCCTGGCCCTTGTGGCAGGCGGCATCGCGCTCGGCGCGTTGACTGCCGGTGCGGCAATGGCCGAACCCGCCGTCATTTACGACCTCGGCGGCAAATTCGACAAATCGTTCAACGAAGCCGCCTTCAACGGGGCAACGGAGTGGGCCGCGGCAACCGGCCAGCCATTCTCCGACTTCGAGCTGCAAAACGACGCCCAGCGCGAACAGGTTCTGCGCCAGTTCGCCCGCCGCGGCGCCAATCCGATCGTCATGGCCGGGTTCTCGTGGGCGGTCGCGCTGACCACGGTCGCCGCCGAGTTCCCCGACCTGCATTTCGCCATCATCGACGGCGTCGTTGACCTGCCCAACGTGCGTTCGGTGATCTTCGACGAGCATACCGGTTCCTTCCTCGTTGGCGCCATCGCGGCGATGAAGTCGGCGACCGGCAAAGTCGGCTTCGTCGGCGGTATGGACATTCCGATCATCCACAAGTTCTATTGCGGCTATGCCCAGGGCGCCAAGGCGGTCAATCCTGGTATCGAAATCTTTGAAAACTACACGGGCACCACGCCCGCGGCCTGGAACGATCCGGTGACCGCCGGCGAGTTGACCCGTGCCGACTTCGAGCGCGGCGCCGACGTCGTCTTTGCGGCGGCCGGCGGCTCGGGTCTCGGGGTTCTGCAGGCGGCGGCCGATGCCGGGCTTTTCGCCATCGGCGTCGACTCCAACCAGAACTACCTGCAGCCCGGCCACGTCCTGACCTCGATGATCAAGCGCGTCGACGTCGCCGTCATCGATGCCTTCAACGACGAGATGAACGGCGAATGGACCTCCGGCTTTGTGGGAATGGGCCTTGCCCAGGAGGGCGTCGGCTACTCGCTCGACGAGCACAACGCCGCGCTCATCACCGACGCGATGAAAACCAGGGTCGACGAACTCTCGGCCCAAATTCAGTCGGGCGCGATCCAGGTCCACGACTACATGTCGGACGATTCCTGCCCGATGTGATCGCCGCGACGGGGTTCCTTCGTGGATAGACCTGACACCAAACAGGAGCAGCGGCCGGCGACGGCCGCTGTTTCCGAATGGGCCGTCGAGCTTTCCGGCATCAACAAGAGTTTTGGCCCCGTCCACGCCAACAAGAATATCGACCTCAAGGTCCGCCGCGGCACTATCCACGGCATCGTCGGGGAAAACGGCGCCGGCAAATCGACCCTGATGTCGATCCTCTACGGCTTCTACTCCACCGATTCCGGCGAGATCTTCGTCAACGGCACGAAAGTCGCCATTACCGATTCGCGCCATGCCCTCAAGCTTGGCATTGGCATGGTCCACCAGCACTTCATGCTGGTCGATAATTTCTCGATCTTGGAAAACGTCATTCTCGGCGCGGAAGACAGCCAGCTCCTGAAGACCAGTCTGACGCGGGCCCGCGCCGTCCTGCAGCGCCTCGCCGAGGATTATTCGCTGACCGTCGATCCCGACGCCATCGTCGAGGATGTCTCGGTCGGCCAGCAGCAGCGGGTCGAGATTCTCAAAGCGCTTTACCGGGGTGCCGAGGTGCTGATCCTTGACGAACCGACCGGGGTGCTCACGCCCGCCGAAGCCGATCACTTGTTTCGCGTGCTGAACCAGCTGCGCGAGCAGGGCAAGACCATCATCCTCATTACCCACAAGCTCAGAGAAATCATGGCGATCACCGACGCGGTCTCGGTGATGCGCCGGGGCGCGATGGTCGGCACGCTCGAGACCAGCCATACCAGTCCCGAAGAACTCGCCGAACTGATGGTCGGCCGCCGCGTGCTCCTCAGGGTCCAGAAGGGTCCCGCCAAACCCGGCGAAGTCGTCTTGCAGGTCGAGAACCTTACCGTCCACGACGATTTCGGCGTGCCTCGCGTCAAGAATGTCTCCTTCTCCGTCCGAGCCGGCGAAATCGTCGGCATTGCCGGGGTCGCCGGCAACGGCCAGTCCGAGCTCCTCGAGGCGGTGACCGGCATGCGGCGCCCCGCCTCCGGCGGCGTCAGGATTTCCGGGGCGCCCGTCTCGTTCCGCGGCGATGACGGCGGCGCCCGCGCCCGCAGTGCCGGCCTCGCCCACGTCCCGGAGGACCGCCACCGGTTGGGCCTCATCACCGCCTTCGAGGAATGGGAAAACTCGATTCTCGGCTATCAGGACCTCGACAAATACGGCGCCGGCGGGTTCCTCTCGATCAACGCCTCCTGCAAGGAAGCGCTCGAGCGGATGAAGAATTTCGACATCCGCCCGCTCAACGTCCGCCTCAAGACCGGCAATTTCTCCGGCGGCAACCAGCAGAAGATTGTCCTCGCGCGCGAGATGGAGGCCAACCCCGTCGTCCTCGTCGTCGGCCAGCCGACCCGCGGCGTCGATATCGGGGCGATCGAATTCATCCACAATCGCATCATCGCGATGCGCGACGCCGGCAAGGCGATCCTTTTGGTCTCGGTCGAACTCGACGAAATCCGCTCGCTCTCCGACCGCATCCTCGTCATGTTCGCCGGCGAGATTGTTGGCGAAGCCGACCCCGAAATCGCCACCGAAGGCGAACTTGGCCTCCTCATGGCCGGCATCGAACGCAAGCGGGCCGCAGAGTGAGCGCCCGCCGCCCGCTGCCGAAATGGGCCGACGTCACCCTTGTCCCGGCGCTCAATCTTATCCTCGCCTTCGCGGTATCCGGTCTCGTCGTTCTGTTTATCGGCGAGAGCCCGCTTCGCGCGGTCGAGGTCATGCTGTTCGGCGCCTTTGGCTATGGCGAAGGCGTCGGCTACACCCTCTTTTTCGCCTCCAACTTTGTCTTCGCCGGATTGGCCTTCGCGGTCGCTGCCCATGCCGGCCTCTTCAACATCGGCGCCGAAGGCCAGGCCTATGTCGCCGGGCTCGGCGCCATCGTCGTCGGCCTTTGGCTCGGCAATACCCATTGGCTGCTGGTGATGGGCGCCGGCATGCTGGCGGCGGCGGCGATCGGCGGCGCCTGGGCCTTTGTACCCGGCTATCTGCAAGCCAAGCGCGGCAGCCACGTCGTCATAACGACGATCATGTTCAATTTTATCGCCGCCGCGCTGATGGTCTATATGCTGAACAGGGTGCTGAAAAAGCCCGGCCAGATGGCCCCCGAATCCGAGCAGATCCCGGTCCCCGGACGCATTCCGCAACTGCGCGAATTCTTCGATTATTTCGGTTACTCGCCGGTCAACATGACCTTGGTCATCGCGGTCGCGGCGCTGATCTTCGTCTATATCCTGATCTGGCGCACCGAGCTCGGCTACAAGCTCCGCGCCCTCGGCCTCAATCCCTCGGCGGCCCACTATGCGGGCCTGTCGAATTCGCGCCTGATCATGATTGCCATGGTCATCTCCGGGGCGCTCGCCTCGATGATCGCCGTCAACCAGGTGTTGAGCGTCCAGAACCGGCTCGTCCTCGATTTTGTCTCCGGCTACGGCTTTGTCGGGATCGCCGTCGGACTGATGGGACGCAACCATCCGATCGGCATCGGGCTCGCCGCGATCCTCTTCGGCGCGCTTTATCAGGGGGGACAGGAACTGGCCTTCGTTATGCCGGACGTCCCCAAGGAAATGGTCGTCGTCATCCAGGCGCTGGTCATTCTCTTCACCGGCGCCATGGAAGGTCTCTTCCGCGTCCCGCTCGAGAACTTCTTCACCTGGTTGAGTTTGCGCCGGCCTCAGAAAGAAGCCGCCGAAGAAGCGGAGGCCTAGCCCCTTGGAATACTTCGACACCTTCATCCAGATTCTCGATTCGACCGTTCGGCTGTCGGTGCCGCTGCTGCTCGCCTGCCTTGCCGGGCTATATTCCGAGCGTTCCGGCGTTTTTGACATCGGCCTCGAAGGCAAGATGCTGGCCGGCGCTTTCGGCGCCGCGGTCGTTGCCTTCCAGACCGGCTCGCCCTGGCTCGGGCTCCTCGCCGGCATGGGCGTCTCGGTGGGAATGTCGTTGATTCATGGCGCCGCCTCGATCACCCTCAGGGGCAACCAGATCATTTCCGGGGTGGCCATCAACTTTCTCGCCGCCGGGCTGACGACCCTTCTCGGCCAGGCCTGGTACAGTCAGGGCGGCCGCACCCCGGCGCTCAACGAAGGCGGCCGCTACCAGTCGCTCAACTTGCCCTTTGCCGATCTGGTCCACGACATCCCGATCCTTGGCGGGCTCTATTCCGAGCTGATCTCGGGGCATAATTTCCTCGTTTACGGCGCCTTTGCCATGGTGCCGCTCACCGCTTGGATACTGTTCCGAACCCGCTTCGGGTTGCGTCTGCGGGCGGTCGGGGAAAACCCGACCGCGGTCGACACCGCGGGCGTCCACGTCAACTGGCTGCGCTTTCGGGCGGTGATGATCTGCGGACTCCTTTGCGGGGCCGCCGGGGCCTATCTCTCGATCGCCCAAGGGTCGGGCTTCGGCAGCAATATGAGCGCCGGCAAGGGCTTCATCGCGCTTGCCGCGCTGATCTTCGCCAAATGGCGGCCCTGGCCGGCCATGTGGACATGCCTCCTTTTCGGCTTCCTCGACGCGGTGCAGATTCGCCTGCAGGGCGAGGAACTGCCGCTGATCGGGGAAGTGCCGGTTCAGGCGATCCAGGCCCTGCCTTACATCCTGACCGTCGTTTTGCTCGCCGGCTTCATCGGCAAGGCAATTGGCCCCAAGGCCGGCGGGGTTCCCTACGTCAAGGAAAGTTAGGGGCCGCATGGACGCCATGCTCGAGGCGCTATTCGAAGCCGCCCGCAAGGCGCGCGCCAACGCCCACGTGCCGTATTCGCATTTCCCGGTCGGGGTCGCGATCCTCGCCGACGACGGCAACATCTACGCCGGCTGCAATGTCGAGAACGCCGCCTATCCGGTCGGCGCGTGCGCCGAAGCCTCGGCAATCTCGGCGATGGTCACCGCCGGGGGCAAACGCATCACGACCATCCTCGTCATCGGAACGGGCAGGGAGCCGGTGACCCCCTGCGGGGGCTGCCGCCAGCGGATTCGCGAATTTGCCGGTCCGGAGACCCGGATCGTCTGCACCGGCGACGCGACCGACAGAACCGTGACGTACACCACGGACGAGCTGCTGCCCGACAGTTTCGGCCCGCATAATCTCGATGCCGTCAGATGAACGCGCTGCCCGGCGTTGCCCTGATCCGCAACCGCGCCGGGGCGACCCCGATCGAGGCCGCGCTCGTTCTCGGCTCGGGCCTTTCCGGGATCGGGGCGGCGCTCGAGGACCGCTCGGTCATCCCCTACGCCGACCTTCCGGGTTTTCCCGGCGGCGGGGTCTCGGGGCACGGCAGCGACTTGCTTGTCGGCAGGCTCTCCGGCCGCCGCGTCGCCATCCTCACCGGCCGCGAGCATTATTACGAGCACGGCAATTCCGCCGCCATGCGCCCGGCGCTGGAGACAATCGCCGCCTTCGGCGCCAAAACGCTCCTCCTCACCAATTCCGCCGGCTCGCTCGACCGCGCCATCCCGCCGGGCAATCTGATGATGCTCCGCGATCACCTCAACTATGCCGGCGCCAACCCGTTGATCGGGGAGCCGACCGACGCTCGCTTCGTCAACATGGTTGACGCCTACGACCCGGCCTTGCGACAAAGGGCGCGGGAGATTGCTGCAAGCCTCGGCGTGCCGCTTGGGGAGGGGGTCTATATGTGGTACTCCGGCCCCTCGTTCGAGACGCCCGCCGAAATCCAGATGGCCATCCGCCTCGGCGCCAACGCGGTCGGCATGTCGACGGTTCCCGAGGCGATTATCGGCCGGTTTCTGGGACTGCGGGTCTGGGCCTGCTCGTCGATCACCAATTTCGGCGCGGGCCTCGACCCCGGCGAGACGATCTCCCACGAACAGACCAAGGCGGTGGCGCTGCAAGGCGCCGGAAAGCTGCAAAAGCTGATCGCCGGATTGGTGAGGGAGCTATGAGTCTCAGAGCCGTGCCCATCGAGGCGGAAGATTCGCTTCCCGCCCGCAATCCGGGCTTCGATCTCGACCTCGGATGGCTACGGCAGATCCGGATGAACCGCACCGCGCTTGAGCGCCGCGCCGCAACCATTGGCACTCGCCGCACCGTCAAGAAACAGTGGCAGGCCGCCTGGCTGCTGCGCGCCATCACCCTGATCGACCTGACGACCCTTAATTCCGATGACACGCCCGGCCGCGTCGAGCGTCTCTGCGCCAAGGCCCGCCGCCCGGTGCGCCAGGACATCCTCGTTGCCCTCGGCGCCGAAAAACTGCGCATCGTCCCCGCCGCGGTTTGTGTCTACCACGCTTTCGTTGCGAGCGCCGTCGCGGCGCTGAAGGGCTCGGGAATTCCCGTCGCGGCGGTTTCAACCGGCTTTCCCTCCGGCCTGATGCCGCTGAAGACCCGCCTCGCCGAGATCGAGGCCTCGGTCCGCGCCGGCGCCGAAGAAATCGACATCGTCATCGAGCGTCATCAGGTGCTCAACGCCGACTGGAAGGCGCTTTACGGCGAGGTGAAAGCTTTCCGCGCCGCCTGCGGGGACGCGCATATGAAGACGATTGTCGGCTCGGGCGATCTGGCGACCCTCAACAATGTCGCCCGCGCCTCGCTCGTTTGCATGCAGGCCGGCGCCGATTTCATCAAGACCTCGACCGGCAAGGAGAAAGTCAACGCCACGCTCCCCGTCTCGCTTGCCATGGTCCGGATGATCCGCTGGTTCCACGACGAGACCGGCATTGAGATCGGCTACAAGCCCGCTGGCGGCATCGCCTCGGCCAAGGACGCTCTCACCTATTTGGCGCTGATGAAAGACGAGCTCGGCACCGATTGGCTGACCCCGCCGCTGTTTCGGTTTGGCGCCTCCTCGCTCCTGACCGACATCGAGCGCCAGCTTGAGCACAACGCCACCGGCCGCTATGCGGCGGACTACCGGATGCCGATGGCTTAGGCAAAGTAGGGAAATGAACTGGTCAAGAGGTTTTCTACGACTGTGGATCGTTCTTTCTGCCTTCTGGATCACTGCCAGTCTGGTGTTCGTCCCTGTTCAGTCGATCTCGGACGTTTTTGGGAGCCCGCAGACCGAAGTGGAGTTCCGCGAAGGGAAAGGATGGGATCCAATCGTGCCGCCTGCGGCGCCGTTGCCGCCGTGGGAAACCCATCGCCAGCTAGAGTGGCGTCAATATTTGGCATTGGAAGCAGCGCGCGATCGACTCGCAAGGGACGTCATAGGACAGTGGTCAGCTCGCACGTTCGCTTGGCCTACGATTGTGTTCCTCGTCGGATTGGGGTTGTTTTGGGTGGCGCGCGGTTTTCGATCCCCTAAGTCCGTCAACCGTTCAGAACCGGATACTGGCGACTTGACCAACCGGAACGTTTAGACCCCAAAGGCGAAATGAACGAAATCACCCAGATTTTCGAGTCGCTCGACTACGGCCCGGCCCCCGAGGCCCCCGCCCCCGCCATTGCCTGGCTCGATGCGCGCGGGCGCAAATTCGGCCATTTCATCGGTGGCAAGTTCACCCGGCCCCGCGACGCCTTCGCAAGCCATAATCCCGCGACCGGCGAGGAGCTGGCGCAAATCTCACAAGCCTCGGCCGCCGACATCTCCCGCGCCGTCAAAGCCGCCCGCGCCGCGCTAGCTCCGTGGCAGGCGCTCAGCGGCTTCGAGCGCGCCAAATATCTTTACGCGCTCGCCCGCCAGATCCAGAAGCAGTCGCGCCTCTTTGCGGTGCTCGAGACCCTCGACAACGGTAAGCCGATCCGCGAAAGCCGCGACATCGATATCCCGCTCGCCGCCCGGCATTTTTATCATCACGCCGGCTGGGCCCAGCAGCTTGACGAGACTTTCCCCGGCCGCGTCGCCTACGGGGTTTGCGGCCAGATCATCCCGTGGAACTTTCCGTTCATGATGCTGTCGTGGAAGATCGCCCCGGCGCTCGCCGCCGGCAACACGGTCGTCCTCAAGCCCGCCGAATTCACCTCGCTCACGGCGCTTTTGTTTGCCGAGATTTGCCGCGAGATCGGACTGCCGCCGGGCGTCGTCAACATCGTCACCGGCGACGGCCGAAGCGGGGCGGCGCTCGTCGATCATCCCGACGTTGACAAGATCGCCTTCACCGGCTCGACCGAGGTCGGCAAGGCCATTCGCAAGGCGACCGCCGGCTCCGGCAAGGGTCTCAGCCTCGAGCTCGGCGGCAAGTCGCCCTACATCGTCTTCGACGACGCCGATTTCGACAGCGCCATCGAGGGCCTGGTCGACGCCATCTGGTTCAATCAGGGCCAAGTCTGCTGCGCCGGCTCGCGGCTTTTGATTCAGGAGAGCGCCGAAGAAAAATTCATCGCCAAGCTCAAGAAGCGCATGTCAACGCTGCGCGTTGGCGACCCGCTCGACAAGGCGATCGATGTCGGCGCCATGGTCGACCCGATCCAGGTCGACCGCGTCAACGCGTTGATGGCAAAAGGCGAGAAGGAGGGCGCGGTCAAGTTCCAGCCCCCGGGAGCGTTGCCAGCGCGCGGCTGCTTCATCAAGCCGACGCTGTTCACCGGCGTCTCGCCGTCCTCGACGCTGGTACAAGAGGAAATCTTCGGCCCGGTTCTCGTCGCCATGAGTTTCCGCACCCCCGAGGAAGCCGTGGCGCTCGCCAACAACAGCCGCTATGGGCTGGCCGCGACGGTCTGGTCGGAGAATATCAACGTCGCTCTCGACATCGCTCCAAAACTCAAGGCCGGGGTCGTCTGGATCAACACCACCAACGAATTCGACGCTTCGTGCGGTTTCGGCGGCTATCGCGAATCCGGCTTCGGCCGGGAAGGCGGCCGTGAGGGTCTCGCCGCCTACCTCAAGCCCGCCTGGGAGAAGGCGCTGAAACCCGCCTCCCCGATGCGCGCACATCACCCTCGTCCCGAGCGTGTCGAAGGACGAGGGACGATCGACCGCACCGCCAAAAATTATATCGGCGGCAAGCAGTCGCGCCCCGACGCCCCTTACGTCCGCAAGATCACCGGTCCGGACGGTGCGCATGTCGGGGAGGTCGGCGACGGCAACCGCAAAGACATCCGCAATGCTGTGGAGGCCGCCCGCAAGGCGCTCGGCTGGCAGACGACCCATGCGCATCTCAGGGCCCAGGTTCTCTTCTTCCTTGCCGAAAATCTCGACTACCGGAAGGCCGAGTTCGCCCAGCGCCTGCGCGCCATGACCGGCGCGAGCCTCCCCGCAGCGCGCCGCGAAGTGGATCTATCCATCGAGCGCCTCTTCGGCTTCGCCGGCTGGGCCGACAAGGTCGACGGCGCCATCCACAACCCGCCCTCCCGCTCGATGACCGTCGCCATGGTCGAGCCGATCGGGGTCATCGGCATCGCCGCGCCGAACGAATTCCCGCTCCTCGCTTCGTTGACCATGCTCGCCGCCGCCATCGCCATGGGCAATACGGTCGTGCTCGTCCCCTGCGAGCCGCACCCGCTATCGATGACCGACTTCTATCAGCTCCTGGAGACCTCGGACGTGCCCGCCGGGGTCGTCAACATCGTCACCGGCGACAATCCGGCGCTGGCGAGAATCATGGCCGAGCACGACGGGGTCGACGCGATATGGTTCGCTGGGCCGTCCGAATGGTCGGCAGAGATCGAGCGCGCCTCGATCGGCAATCTCAAGCAGACCTGGACCAGCCGCGGCCGCGCCTTCGACTGGACCTCGACCCAAAAGCTCGGCGGGCGCTACTTCCTCGACAAGGCAACCCAGATCAAGAATGTCTGGGTGCCCTACGGGGCCTGAGCCGTTGCTCTTCCTCCCCCAGGAGATCATCGCCAAAAAGCGCGACGGCAAGGCGCTCGAGCCCGCCGAAATCCGCGCCTTCGTCGCCGGGCTCACCTCGGGCGAGGTCAAGCCCGAACAGGCTTCGGCCTTCGCCATGGCGGTCTTCTTCCGCGACATGACGTTCGACGAGCGCGTCGCACTGACCGAGGCGATGCGCGATTCGGGCACCGTGCTCGACTGGTCGCATCTCGACGGGCCGGTCCTCGACAAGCATTCGACCGGCGGGGTCGGCGACAATGTCTCGCTGATCCTCGCCCCGATTCTCGCCGCGTGCGGCGCCTATGTGCCGATGATTTCCGGCCGCGGCCTCGGCCATACCGGCGGCACCGTAGACAAATTCGACTCGATCCCCGGCTACCACACCGATCCCGACAGCGCCCTCTTCCGCCGCACCGTCAAGGCGGTCGGCTGCGCCGTCATCGGCCAGACCGCCGACCTAGCCCCCGCCGACAAGGTCCTCTACGCCATCCGCGACGTCACCGCGACGGTCGAGAATATCTCGCTGATCACCGCCTCGATCCTCTCCAAGAAGCTCGCCGCCGGGTCCGACGCGCTGATCCTCGACGTCAAGGCCGGCTCCGGCGCCTTCATGCAGACAGCGACCGACGCCCGGACGCTGGCCGAAAGCCTCGTTAACGTCGCCAACGGCGCCGGGGTCGCGACCGGCGCGCTGATCACCGACATGAACGAGCCGCTCGCCTCCGCCGCCGGCAACGCGCTCGAAGTCGTCAACGCCATCGAGTTCCTCACCGGCAAGCATCAGGACCCGCGCCTCCGGCAGGTGACGATCGAACTCGCCGCCCGGGCGCTGGTGCTTGGCCGGCTCGAAGTGAAACTCGACAGCGCCCGCGAACGGGCGACACTGACCCTCTCCGCCGGCGCCGCCGCCGAAAAATTCGCCAAAATGGTCAAGGCCCTTGGCGGGCCCGCCGACTTGCTCGAGAGCTATCCGAAAAAGCTCAAGTCCGCGAAAATCGTCCGCGATGTCTTTGCCGGGGCCGAAGGGACCGTCGCCGCGATCGATACCCGTGCCGTCGGCATGGCGGTCGTCGCCCTGGGGGGCGGTCGCCGGGCGTCGTCCGACGCGATCGACCACGCGGTCGGCTTCGACCGGCTCGCCGGCCTCGGCGCCCGGATTGACCGCAAGACCCCGATCGCGCGCCTTCACGCCAATGACAAATCCTCAGCCGACGAAGCCGAAAAGCGCCTCGTCGCCGCCTACTCGATCGGCGCGTCGGCGCGTCAGAACCTCCTGATCCTCGAGGAATTGATGCCAAAGGCCTTCCCCTGATACCCCGCGCCATCATTTGCGTGCTCGATTCAGCCGGCATCGGCGGGGCCCCCGACGCCGAAAAATTCGGCGACACCGGCGCCGCGACCATCCCGCACATCGCCGAGGCCTGCGCGCGAGCGGACGGCGACCGCGCCGGGCTCCGTTCCGGCCCGCTTTCACTCCCCAATCTCGACGGGCTCGGGCTTGGCCTTGCCTGCGAAGGGTCAACCGGCAACCTTCCGCCCGGCCTTTCCCGCATCCACCGCACCGGCGTCTGGGCCTATTGCCGCGAAGTCTCGACGGGCAAGGACACCCCGTCCGGCCATTGGGAAATCGCCGGGGTTCCCGTCCCGTGGGACTGGGGCTATTTCCCCAACACGGTCCCCGCCTTCCCGAAATCGCTCACCGATACCCTGATCGAGCGTGGCAAGCTGCCCGGCATTCTTGGCAACAAGCACGCGTCGGGCACCACAATCATCGAGGAGTTGGGCGAGGAGAGCGTCAGGACCGGCAAGCCCATCTGCTACACCTCGGTCGATTCGGTCTTCCAGATCGCCGCCCACGAGACGCATTTTGGCCTCGAGCGGCTCTACGATCTCTGCAAGATCGCCCGCGAGCTTTGCGATCCGCTGAATATCGGCCGCACCATCGCCCGCCCGTTTCTGGGCGAGACCGCCTCAACCTTCAAGCGCACCCACAACCGCCGCGACTTCGCGGTCCCCCCGCCTGAGCCGACGCTCCTCGACCGGGTGAAAGCAGCCGGCCGCCAGACTTTTGCGGTCGGCAAGATTTCCGACATTTTCGCCGGCCACGGCATAACCCACAAGCTCAAGGCCGCCGGCAACATGGCGATGTTCGATGCGACGCTCGACGCGCTGGCCATGGCCACTGCCGGGGACCTGGTGTTTGCCAATTTCGTCGACTTCGATACCGAGTTCGGCCACCGCCGCGACGTGCCCGGCTTTGCGCACGCGCTCGAGGAATTCGACGCTCGCATCCCCGAACTCGTCGCCGCAATGAGCCCCGGTGATCTCGCCGTCTTCACCGCCGATCACGGCAACGATCCGACCTTCCGCGGTACCGATCACACCCGCGAGCAAATTCCGGCGCTCTGCTATTCGGCATTCCTCGCCCCGGCTTCGGCCGGCGGGCGAGAAACCTTCGCCGACATCGGCGAATCGGTCGCCAAATGGCTGGGGCTTGCCCCCGGCGGGCACGGCAGGAGCTTTCTTTGAGGAGACGAACATGCACGGCGTAAAGGTCGTCGATCATCCTCTGGTGCAGCACAAGCTCACCATCATGCGCGACAAGGACACCTCGACCGCGAGTTTCCGGCGGCTCTTGCGCGAGATCGCGCTATTGCTCTGCTACGAGGTCACCCGCGATCTCGAGCTCGAAGAGATCGAGATCGAAACTCCGCTCACCAAGACAATGGCCCCGACCCTGAAGGGCAAGAAGCTCGTCTTCGCCTCAATCCTGCGGGCCGGCAACGGCCTCCTCGACGGCATGCTCGACCTCGTGCCCTCGGCGCGCGTCGCCCATATCGGGCTTTATCGCGACCACGACACGCTCGAAGCCATCGAATATTTCTTCAAGGCGCCGTCCGACATCGCCGACCGGCTGGTCATCGTCGTCGACCCGATGCTGGCGACCGGCAATTCGGCGGTGGCGGCGGTCGACCGCTTCAAGGGGCGCGGCGCCAACAATGTGCGGTTTCTCTGTCTTTTGGCCGCCCCCGAAGGCATCGAGCGCTTCACCCGCGCCCATCCCGACGTGCCGGTCGTCACCGCCGCCATCGACAGCCATCTCAACGAAAAGGGCTATATCGTGCCGGGGCTCGGGGATGCCGGCGACCGCATGTTCGGCACGCGCTAGCGGGCGCGCCGCGAACCGCTCAGCTGGGATCGGCGATACACTCGCCGTAGCGCGGCAGGTAGAAGAACTCCTTGTACATGACGAAGGGTTCTTCGAAGAAATACCCCATCAGCGGCAAATACTGGTACTGCGCCTCGGCGACGATGACGCAGCCATCGGAAACCAGATCGGTGATCTCGGTGGGCAGCGAATAGGCCGCACTATCGGTATGCGCGGCCGCCCCGTTGAAGCCGGTGCTCCACTGCACCGTGGCCGCCCCGTCCACGTCCACATAGACGCTGGTCACCGCCTGTTTCAGCGCCGTCGTGTTGTACGGCCGCATCGTGCCCTGCGCCGCGGCGAAAAAGTCGTCGAGCGTCGTCTGCGGCAGCGTGTCCTTCTGCCGCGCCACGAGGTCGCCGAGCGCGCCCGCGACCACCGCCACCTTGCGGTCGACCGTGACCGCTTGGCTCAGCTCGACCGAGCCCATATAGAGGATCAGCATGAACGGCAGGATGAGCGCGAACTCGACCGCCGCGATCGCCTCGTTGGCGCGCCCGAAACGTTTGGCCCGGGCGACAATCCGTTTGATCGCCTCGAAACTCTTTGCCATTAGAAGGGCTCGTTCTTGAAGACGCGTGAGGCGCCGAGCAGACGCGTGCCGTCCGGCTGGTCGGAGAGATCGAAGCCGAAGAGGTCGAGCATGGTCGGCCACTTGTAATAGACCTCGGCGAACACGATCGAACTCGCGCCGCCGTCGTTATAGTCCTCGATCAGCGTCCAGTTGCCGTCCTCATCGATCGGCGCCGAATAGATCGCCGTCGCGAAGACGTCCACGGTGTGGACCTTGATCTTGATCTGGTTGCAGTCGAACATGCCGAAGGTGCGGTCGCACAGGACCACCCTGAAATCGTCGATCGAGAATTCAGCCTGCTGCGCCTGGCCGGTGCGGATCATTCGGGACGCGTCGTTGATCGCCCCGTCCAGCACCTGCGTCGCCAGGAACACCAGCGCCGTCTCCAGCGTTGCCCCGATGATGGCGAAGAACGGCACCGCCAGGATGCCGAACTCGATCATCGTCGCGCCGCTTTCGTCGCGGGCGAGTCTGGCTGCTTTCAGCCGGGCCGTGTAGCGCTTGATTCGGAGGAGGACCGACATGCCTTCTCACCGCATCCCTTCACGTTGACGCGCAAGCTAGCGCGCCAATGCTTACCGGAGGCTTGCGCAACTAGGCGCAATTTGACCGGCAGGGAGGTCGAGGTAAAAAGGTGGTTAAGAGTTAGTTGGCTGATCCTTCCACCAGCGACGACGAGGCGATGGTGTCGGCGGTGAACCCGGTATCGTCGCCGATCATGATCACCGGTTGGCATTCCGGCGTGCAGTCCATCGACGTGCGGGCAAGCCCCCAATAGACGGTCAGCAGGTCCGGCTGGCCCTGTACCACCGCGATGATCATGTCGGCGATCGGGTTGCCGTCCTGGTCGAGCGCGATGAGATTGGTGCGTCCATAACTCTTGCCGGTCAAGACCAGCGTCAAGGGATCCTGGATGGTCACGTCCGCGATCCCGGGATTGCCGATAATCACGGTCGCTGCCGGCGTCGGGATGCGAAGCACCCGCGCCATATTCATCAATACACTGATTTCACCGGTCGGATCGGCGGCGAAGGCAGTGGGCGCCGCGAGGCTGAGCATCAACGCCGCGATGGAGGTTTGGATAAAGCTCTTGGGCGACATGGCGAATCTCGACGCTTTGGTTACTGAACGCTGAACGCATGATGGCCCGGAATGGTGAACAAATGGCAAATGCCTTCCCGGCAATATCACTGGAGGTGTGCCGATCCCGTCTCGAGGGCGCTCGCCCGAGCGTTCTGGTCGAGTCCCGGCGGGTGCGCTCTCTCCCCGTCTCGATCGTCAGCCCCCGGTGCCGCGAGCCTCGCGCGACAACCGTCGCAATTTGATTCGTTCCGCTAACAGGTTGATGACCAAGAGTAAATCGGCTTGCAACCGGCCGCATCTGCGGCTCTGGATTAACTCTATTTCAACAAACCAGCCTTAGCGTGGCCCCCTGTTCGATGCCTATCAATCGAACGTGCTGTCATTCTGACGACGTGGAGTAAGGAGCAAGCAAATGAACATTGTGGCCCGTTTTGTGAAAGACGAGTCCGGTGCGACGGCGATCGAATACGGGCTCATTGCGGCCCTGATCAGCGTTGGCATCATCGCGGCCGCTACCACTCTTGGTAACGGCCTGTCGAACCTGTTTAGCGGTATCGGCGGCAAGATGGAGACCGCTGCGAACTCGATCTAATCGGGTTCTCAAGCGACGACCTCTGCGAAAGGGGGAGCCATCCGGCTCCCCTTTTTGTTTACCCCTTCATAACCCGGGGCGGCGCAGTATCGCGGAGGCCGGCGTTGCTCCGGCGACCTCTGGTTCACCGGCTGGCTCGATGTCGATCGCCAATCTCGTCATCCTGATGGTGTTCCCCGTGACGATGGCCTTTGCCGCGTCCTCGGATCTGATGACCATGCGGATTTCGAATCGGCTGATTCTGCTGTTGGGGCTGGCCTTCTGTCTCGCGGCGTTCCTCATGGATATGCCGCTGCGGGATTTCGGCATCCATTTCGCCATCGCCATCGCGGTCCTCGTCGCCGGATTCACACTCTTCACCTTCGGCTGGGTCGGGGGCGGCGACGCCAAACTCGCCGCCGCAGCTTCTCTCTGGCTCGGGCTCGGCCACACCTTGCCGTTCCTGATCTATGCGGCGCTGCTCGGCGGGGCGCTGACGCTCGGCATCCTGGCGCTGCGCCACCTGCCGCTCCCCCAGGCGCTCGTCAAGGTCTCCTGGATCGACCGCCTGCACGACAAGAAGTCGGGCGTCCCCTACGGCATCGCGCTCGCGGTGGCCGGGATGATCGTTTACACCGACACCTCGATCTTCGCCCACTTCGCCAGCTGATCCGCCGGTCCCCGGACCGGTAACCGATCATTTACGCTGCTGGCAAACGGTCGGTTAACCAAGTTTTGACCCTTTGCCCGCAAGATGAACGCCAACGGGTAATGCGCAATAGCAGCGCATGCGTAGATTACCGGGGTGAGTCATGAGACCGGCGCGTATTCTGCTTCTAGTCATCGCCATCGTCGCAGGCGGCCTTGCGGCGTTTTTTGCCACCCGCGGCGAGCCGCCCGCGGAACCGGTCGCATTGGCCGACACCAACACCAGTCAGGTGCTGGTCGCCGCCCGCTCGATCGGCATGGGCGAACGGCTTTCGCCGGACGTCGTGGAATGGCAGGACTGGCCGAACGAGGCGCTCAGGCCCGAATACCTGACCCGCGACCGGCTTCCCGACGCTCCGGCCCAGATGGCCGGCACCGTCGCCCGCTTCGAAATCTTCGTCGGCGAGCCGATTCGCGAAGCCAAGCTCGTCCATACCGACCAGGGCTATCTCAGCGCCGTCATCACCCCGGGCATGCGCGCCGTCTCCGTCGCCGTCACCGCCGAATCCGGCGCTGGCGGCTTCATCGTCCCCAACGACCGGGTCGATGTGGTGCTCACCCGCCGGCTCGAGGGCATCGAGGTCTCGCAGACCATTCTCAACAGCGTCCGGGTACTCGCCATCGGCCACCGCCTCGGCGAACTCGGTGTCACCGGCGAGGCCGAGACCAACGATCCCGAGTCCCAGACCTTCGACCGGGCGACCATCGCCACCCTCGAACTCAATCCGGTCCAGTCCGAGACGATCCTCAATGCCAAACTGATGGGCGACCTGTCGCTCGTCCTGCGCTCGATCGTCGACTTCGACCAGGAGACGACCGGCGGGGCCTCCCGCGAGGGCGCGTCCTCGGTCAAGCTGATTCGCTTCGGCAGGGAGACCTCGGTCACCTCGACGGGCGACGAAGAGCCCTCGAACAATTCCGAGGCGCCCGCCGTCGAGCCGATCTCGTTCGAGTCTAACACCTTCGATTCGACCGGCGGCTTCGATGCCGGCGAGGCGGACCCGAACGCCTCGGAGCCCGAACCCGAACCTGAACCCGCCACTGCCCCGGTCATCGAGTGACCCGGGAGGAGATTGAAAAATGACCCACGCTTCATTCATTCCTCTCGGCAGTCTGCGCGGCGCCCCCGCGACGGCGCTTGGCCGGCTGATCGGCGCAACGCTTCTGGCGGCGGCCATCGGCCTCGCCGGGACGGCCTGGGCTGAGGCCTCCAACGCCAGCCATCTGCGTGTCTCGGCGGCCCAAATCGGCCAGACCCAGTATCTCGAGGTCGGGCTGAACAAGTCGGTGATCATCGACCTGCCGTCCGACGCTCAGGAAGTCATTGTCTCGCAGCCGAACGTGGCGAGCGCCATCATGCGCACCAAGAGCCGCGCCATCCTGCAGGGCATCGGCATCGGGGAGACCAACATTTTCTTCCTCGACGCCAGCGGCGACCGCATCGCCGTGCTCGAAGTCTCGGTCAGCCAGGACGCCTCGGGTCTTGCCGCGACCATCGCCCGGCTGGTCCCCGGCTCCTCGATCGCCGTTGAATCCTTCGGCGAGCGGCTGGTGCTGTCCGGCTCCGCCAATTCCGACGACGACGTCAACAAGGCCGTCTCGATCGCCTCGCAGTTCGCCGGCGGGGACGGCAATGTCGTCTCGGTTGTCAATATTCTCGGGGCCCAGCAGGTCATGCTGAAGGTCACCATCGCCGAAGTGCAGCGTGAAACCGTCCGCCAGCTCGGCATCGACCTCGACGCCACCGTCACCGCTGGCGGGCTGACGACTTCGCTCTTGAACCGGCCGGGCCTCGGCGGCGCCTCCGGGGTCATCGCCACCAACAGCCTCGGCGTCAATATCGACGTCGGCCCGGTGTCGATCGATGCGACGCTGCGCGCCCTCGAACGGCGTGGTGCGCTTCGGACCCTTGCCGAGCCGACGCTCACCGCGCTCTCCGGTCAGGAGGCTCAGTTCCTCGCCGGCGGCGAATTCCCGGTGCCGGTCGGGGTCGACAACAACCAGATCATTTTCGAGTTCAAGCGCTTCGGCGTCGATCTGACTTTCACTCCGACGGTGCACTCGAACAACCTGATCTCGCTGGTTGTCGAAACCATGGTTTCCGAACCGACGACGGAAGGCGGCTTCTCCGCCGGCGGAGTGACCATTCCCGCCACCAAGGAGCGCACCGCGCGGACCTCCGTGCAGTTGCCCTCCGGCGGCACACTTGCCATCGCCGGCCTTATCCAGGAAACGGTCAAGCAACAGTTCAACCAGCTGCCCGGTATCGGAAGCGTCCCAATCCTCGGCGCGCTCTTCCGCAGCCGCGACTTCGTCCACTCGCAGACCGAACTGCTGATCCTGGTGACCCCTTACCTCACCGAGCCCGGGGTGGCCGCCGACTTCACCCTGCCGACCGACGAATTGATCTTCGCCGGCGACGCCGAGGCAGTGTTCCTCGGGCATCTGGAAGCGCTTTACGGCACCGGCGAGCCCGGCTCCGGCAACAACTATCAAGGCAGTGTCGGCTTCGTCCTCGACTGAGCGCCTGGCGCGGCATTGGGAGATTTGAAATGAGCGATATCGATAACGATCTTGAGTCGGCCGACGGCGAAAGCGCCGAACCTGCGGCCGAGCTCACCTCCGGGGCGCGGCTCGTCCCGCGGATCACCATCCAGGCGTTCTGCCAGAATTCGCAGACCGCCCAGCTGGTTGAATCCGCGGCCCAGGACCGCCGCATGTCGAAGGTGGCGCTGACCACCCACAATGGCGGCGTCGACGCGGCGGTCGAGACCTACAAGACCAACCCGACCCCCAACCTGGTTATCCTCGAGACGACCCTGCCGCCGGCCGAGATTCCGGGGGCGCTCAATCGCCTCGCCGAAGTCTGCGACGCCAATACCCGCGTCATCGTCATCGGCCATGTCAACGATGTGACGCTCTACCGGCGGCTGATCCGCTCCGGCATCTCCGAGTATCTGGTGATGCCGACCAACGTCGCCACCCTCGTCGTCACCATCGCCGACATGTTCGTCGCCGACGGGGCCGCTCCGATCGGCCGCACCATCGGCTTCATCGCTGCCAAGGGCGGGGCCGGCTCCTCGACCATCGCCCACAACGTCGCCTGGGGTCTCGCCCAATCGATCAAGCAGGACGTCCTGATCCTCGATATGGACCTGCCGTTCGGCACCGCCGGGCTGAACTTCAACCAGGATCCGCCCAACGGCATCGCCGACGCCGTCTTCGCCCAGGAAAAGGTCGACGACACCATGATCGACCGGCTGATGACCAAGGCCGCCAACCACATCAATCTCCTGACCTCGCCGGGCAGCCTCGAGCGCACCTACGATTTCGACGAGCGCGATTTCGAGCACATCGTCGAGATTTGCCAGCGCAACGTCCCGGCCGTCATTCTCGACGTGCCGCATTCCTGGAACCGCTGGGTGCGCTACACCCTGGCGGCGCTCGATGAGATCGTCGTCGTCGCCGAGCCGGACCTCGCCAATCTTCGCAACGCCAAGAATCTCGTCGACACTTTCAAGGCGATGCGTCCGACCGAGGCCGACCCGCTCTTGGTCGTCAACAAGGTCGGCATGGCCAAGCGTCCCGAAATCACGCCGCGCGAATTCGCCTCCTCGATCGACTGTCAGTTGATCGGCCAGTTTGCGTTCGATCCGGCGCTTTTCGGCACCGCCGCCAACAACGGCCAGATGATCGCCGAGGTCAACAAGGGCGCCAAGGTCAACGAGACCTTCCGTGACGTCGGCCTCAGGGTCGCCGGCCGCACCGGCACCCCCGCCGCTGCCGCCGCCGGCAAAATGCTGCCCGGGTTCCTGAAGAAACTGAAACTGGCTTAGTCGGTCAGACAACAACTGCACGGGTAAGATGTTCGGCAAACGCACCACCTTCGGAGGCAATGCGACCCCGGCGGAGCCCAAATCTCCTGTCGCCAAGCCGCCCTCCCGGCAGCCGGCGAGGAAAGCGCCTGCCCCCGATGCGTCGCCCGCGCCCGCCGCCGAGACCAAGTCGGTGAGGCAGTCGGCCGGCGCCCGCAAGGGCGAGGACGTCGTCGACGTCAGCGGTCCCGAGCGGTCGCACGACGCCGAATATTTCCAGACCAAATCCTCGATCTTCAACGCGCTCATCGATTCGATCGATTTGAGCCAGCTCGCCACCATGGACGCCGATTCGGCGCGCGAGGAAATTCGCGACATCGTCGCCGAGATCATTTCGCTGAAGTCGATCGTCATGTCGATTTCCGAGCAGGAGGACCTGCTCGAGGACATTTGCAACGACGTGCTCGGCTACGGCCCGCTCGAGCCGCTGCTGGCCCGCGACGACATCGCCGACATCATGGTGAACGGCTCGCAGAAGTGTTACATCGAAGTCGGCGGCCGCGTTCGGCTCACCAACGTCCGGTTTCGCGACGACGCCCACCTGATGAATGTCTGCCAGCGCATCGTCTCCCAGGTCGGCCGCCGGGTCGACGACTCGTCTCCGATCTGCGACGCGCGCCTGCCCGACGGCTCGCGCGTCAACGTCATCGCCCCGCCGCTCGCCATCGATGGCCCGGTACTCACCATCCGCAAATTCAAGAAGGACAAGCTGACCCTGCAGCAGCTCGTCAAGTTCGGCTCGATTTCAACCGAGGGCTCGACGCTCCTGCAGATCATCGGCCGGGTGCGCTGCAATGTGCTGGTCTCCGGGGGCACCGGTTCGGGCAAGACGACGCTGCTCAACTGCATGACCGGTTTCATCGAACGCGACGAGCGCGTCATCACCTGCGAGGATTCGGCGGAACTGCAGCTCCAGCAGCCGCACGTGGTGCGCCTCGAAACCCGCCCACCCAACATCGAGGGCGAGGGCGAGATCACCATGCGCGACCTCGTCAAGAACTGCCTGCGTATGCGTCCCGAGCGGATCATCGTCGGCGAAGTGCGCGGACCGGAAGCGTTCGATCTGTTGCAGGCCATGAACACCGGCCACGACGGCTCGATGGGCACACTGCACGCCAACTCGCCGCGCGAGGCGCTGTCGCGCCTTGAATCGATGATCACCATGGGTGGCTATTCGCTGCCGTCGCGCACCATCCGCGAGATGATCGTCTCCTCGATCGACGTTGTGGTGCAAACCGCGCGCCTGCGCGACGGTTCCCGCCGCATCACCCACATCACCGAGGTGCTGGGCATGGAAGGCGACGTCATCGTCACCCAGGACATCTTCATCTACGACATCATGGGCGAGGACGCGCACGGCATGCTGACGGGCCGCCACCGCTCGACCGGCATCACCAAGCCGGCCTTCACCGAGCGGGCCCGCTACTTCAACGAGGAAGCCGCGCTCGTCGATGCGCTCGAGGCGTCGAATATCGAGCATCAGCAAGCCATCGCCTGAAAGGGAGCGCCATGTCCAGCCTCGTTCTGATCATCCTGGTGGCGGTCTCGCTCGGCGCGGTGGCCTTCGCCTTCGTGCCGGGAATCGTCGGCGGCGGCCGTGCCGACAAGCGCATCAAGGCGCTCAAGCGCGGCGATGCGGTGCAGGATCGCCAGAATATCGTCGTCGCCAAGCAGCGCGAGAGCCGCCGCCGCTCGGTGCAGGATGTCCTCGCCCTGCAGCAAGCCGAGCTGCGCAAGCGCAAGAAGCGCCTCACCCTGCAGCAGCGCATCTACATGTCCGGCATGCGCACCCGCCGCACCGTCTGGATCCGCAATTCGGTGCTGCTCGGCGTCGCCGCGTTCATCGTCCTCATCCTGCTCGAGGTGCCGCTGCTGTTCGCCGTCGTGTTCGCCGCGTCCGGCGGCTATCTCATCCCGCGCTTCTATCTCGCCCGCCGCACCAAACGGTTCCGGTCGAAGTTCCTCGACGAGTTCCCGACCGCGGTGGAGACCATCGTGCGCGGCGTCAAATCGGGCCTGCCGCTCAACGATTCGATCAAGGTTGTCGCCAAGGAAACCCGCGATCCGGTCAAGACCGAGTTCGCCCGCGTCCTCGACCAGCAGGCCGTCGGCAAGCCGATGTACGAGGCCGTCGAAATTCTCTACGAGCGCGTGCCGCTGCCGGAAGTGAACTTTTTCGTCGTCGTCGTCTCGGTGCAGCAGCAGGCCGGCGGCAACCTTTCCGAGGCGCTGACCAACCTCGCCCGCGTGCTCCGCAGCCGCAAGAAAATGCAGGGCAAGGTCAAGGCCATGTCCTCGGAAGCCAAGGCCTCGGCCCTGATCATCGGCTCGCTGCCGTTCATCGTCGGGGGCCTGGTGTCGCTGACCTCGCCGAGCTACCTCGCGCCGCTGTTCACCACGACGATAGGCTTTTTCTGGCTCGGCATCGCCGCGATCCTGATGGCGATGGGCGCCTTTGTGATGAATCGCCTCGTCCAGTTCGATTACTGAGTTCAGTTCCCGGGTGAGTTAGACCATGGACATCATCGACACCTTCACCAACCCGGAATTCCTGGTGGCGCTGCTGGCGGCGGTCTCTGCCGCCGCCGTCGTTTTCACCTTCGGGTCGCAATTCTTCGACCGCTCCGACATGCGGGTGCGCATCCGCAAGGTCGCCCTCGAGCGCGAGCGTCTGCGCGGCCAGGAAATCACGCGGTTGCGCGGCGATAACAAGGATCGCCAGATCCGGACCACCGAGTCGCGCTCCTACATGAAGAATTTCGTCGAGCGCTTCTCGATCCAGCGTGCCTTCGACGACGGCACCGCCTCCGAAAAACTCGCCCAGGCCGGGATGCGCGGCCAGGGGCCGCTGACGACCTACCTGTTCCTGCGCTCGGTCACCCCGCTGCTGGTGCTGGTGGTGGCCTTCGTCTACCTGACCCTCGTCGTCCTGCCGACGACCCCGCTCTATCTCAACGCCCTTTACGCGCTCGGCATCGGGCTTGCGGGCGCCTATCTGCCGGCGCTGTTCCTCAAAAACCGCATCCTCAAGCGCCAGCTGAGCATCCGCCGCGCCTGGCCGGACTGCCTCGACCTGCTGCTGCTCTGCGTCGAAAGCGGCATGTCGATCGAACTCGCCCTGAAGCGCGTCGCCAAGGAAATGGGCCTGGCGAGCCCGGCGCTGGCCGAGGAGATGACGCTGGTCACCGCCGAGCTCAGCTTCCTCGAGGACCGCACCCGCGCCTACGAAAATCTCGGCCGCCGCACCGGGCTCGACAACGTCAAGACCGTGATGACCTCGCTGATTCAGGCCGAACGCTACGGCACCGCGGTCGGCACGGCGCTGCGGGTGATGGCCGAGGAAGGCCGCGAGCAGCGCATGTCCGAGGCCGAGAAGAAGGCCGCCGCGCTGCCCCCGAAACTGACCGTGCCGCTGATCCTGTTCTTCCTGCCGGTGCTGTTCATCGTCATCATGGCCCCCGCCGGCATCAAGATCGTCGAGCAGGGCTCGCTGAGCTTCCTCTTCGGCGGCTGATCGCGCCGACCGTCCCGGGAAATCGAAAGGGCCCCGTCGGGGCCCTTTGAACATCCGCTCAAAACCGGAAGCGAGGCTAGCCGTTCTCGCCGGCGATCAGGTTCCAGCTGTTCTGCTGGGTCAGCAGCGCCCTGATATAGGCCATGTTGGCCTCGACCTGCTCGGGGCCGAGCTCGGCGGCATAGATAGCGCGCGCCTCGTCGAATCGCCCCTGCAGCCCGATCACCAGCGCCAGGTTTTGCCTGATCTGGCTGGTCACGCCGTGTTTGGTGACGGCGGTCGCCAGGTGCAGCTCGGCGGTCGGCAGGTCGCCGGTCATCGCGTAGGAGAGCCCGAGATTGGCGTGGATCGCCGCTTCTTCGGGAGCGATCAGCAGCCCCTGGTTGTAGATCGCCCGCGCCTCGCCGTTGCGCCCCATCTGGTCGAGGATCGCGCCCTTGACGTTGAGGGCGTGCCAGTCGGGCGAATCGGTGCGGATGGCACCCTCGATGATGGTCAGCGCCTGGTCGAACTTGCCCTCCGCGGCAAGCGCCTTGGCGTAGGCGATGGAAATATCGATGTCGTCCGGATGGGTGAGCGTTGCCTGCTGCAGCACCGCCACGGCCTGACCGGGCTGGCCGGCGGCCCTGAGCGCGGCGGCGTAATAGATGGCGTTGCGCTTGTCGTTCGGCCGCCCTTCGTAGCGGGCGCCGAGTTCGGCGATGTTCAGCTGCGCTTCTTCGGTCGTCAGCCCAGAATAGTCGGGCGAGGCGATGGAAGCGCGGTTGCTCGCGCAAGCCGCAAGGGTAGCCGCCGCGACCCCGGCCAGCAGCATCAAACGGAAGGATTTCAGGACCGGGCGGGAGGAATTCGGCAAGGGGCCCTCGGCAAAGCTGGCGGCGGCGCCTCGGCCCGCCTTGCCCGAGCAATAAATCATTAACCCTAACGGCTGGTTAAAATCGAGGTTCGGGGACCCGCCCGGAAGCGCCGCAATCCGCCCCTATTCGGCCGCCGGCGGACTGCCGCCCAGCGTCTGCAGGTAAGCCAGGAGCTCAATCCGCTCTTGTTCATCGGCAATGCCGGGGAAGGTCATTTTGGTCCCCGGGACCAGCGCCTTCGGATTGGCGAGGTAGGCGTCGAGAATTTCAATTGTCCAGGCGGCGCCGGTCGCGCCAAACGCCGCCATCGCGGGCGAATAGGCAAAATCGCCTTCGGCGGCGACCGCCCGGCCGACAATGCCCCAGAGCGGCGGACCGACCCGCTTGACCCCGCCTTCCCTGAAATCGTGGCAGGCGGCGCATTTGCGCGAAACTCGCTCGCCGGCATCTGTCGAGGCCGCGGCAACGCTCGCTGCCAGGCCGTCGGCAACCGGGGCAACCGCCGCCGCGACCGGCTCGGCGGGCGGCGCTTCGGGCTCGGCGACAGGCGGCGCTTCGAGCTCGGCAGCGGCGCCCGGCGATTCGCCCTCGGCGACAGGCGCCGCCTCTCCTGCCGCGGTGGCTTGCGGGTCCGGGAAGGGCACCGGGGTGGCGCTGAGCGTCCGCAGGAACGCCAGCAGGTCCGCCCGTTCCTCGGGTTTCGACATGCCGGCGAAGCTCATCTTGGTGCCGGCGACCAGTGCTTTGGGCGAAGTGAGGTACTGGTCGAGCTCGTCATAGGTCCAATGCGCGCCGCTCGCCCCGTACTCCTGCATCGCTTCCGAGTAGTTGAAATCGTCCTCCGAGGCGACCGGCCGGCCGACGATATCCCAGAGGCGCGGGCCGACCTTGTTGGCGGCCCCTTCCTCGAAATTATGACAGGCGAAGCATTTGCGCGACTGCCGCTGGCCGGCATCGACATTGGCGGCCGCCAGCAGCCCCGCCAGCGGCGAGACTTCAGCTACCACGACATCCCCGCCGCCGTTCTCGGGCCCGTCGCCTTCCACCGCCACTTCCGGCAGCGCATAGCCGACCCCGCGCCCTTCGATCGGCCGATAGATCGCCTCGGCGATGAACCCGATCGCCAGCACGAACAGCATCGTGCCGAGAATCGCGCCGATGATCTTGTTCCACTCGAACCCGTCCATCAGGAGGTCTCTTCTGCCTTGGCCCTGACCGGTCGGACGCTATCGCTGCCGGCGCAATGGGCCGCAATCTCTTGGCCTTTCGGCCTTTTGTCCCGGTCGCGCGCGGACCTTATCGGCAGAGTTTGGGGGAGGCAACTGCGAGAGGGGGAGTGCGACAATTCTCCTCCCTTATCCCCGGCAGACCGCTTGGGCGCTTCGATTGACTTGCGCAAGACCGCTGTGAATAGTGGCGCGCCTTTCGGGGCATGGAGAATTTCGGCATGCGCAGGGTTGCCTTTCAGGGGGAGCCGGGAGCCTTCGGCCACGCCGCCGTCCACGCGGTTTTTCCCCGCGACGAGGCGCTGCCGTGCCTGACCTTCGAAGAGACCATTGCCGCGGTCAAATCCGGGGCGGCCGAGCTCGCCATGGTGCCGGTCGAGAATTCCCTCTACGGGCGGATCACCGACATCCATCACCTCTTGCCCGAATCCGGCCTCTTCATCATCGGCGAACACTACCACCGCGTCCGGCTTTGCCTGCTCGGCGTGCCGGGGGCAAAACTGAGCGGCGTGAAAACCGTGCAGTCGCTTTCGGTGGCGCTCGGCCAGTGCCGGAAGTTCATCGCGCGTCACGGTTTGCGCACCGTCTCGGGGGTCGACACCGCCGGCTCGGCCCGCGAGGTCGCCGAGCGCGCCGACAAGTCGGTCGCCGCCATCGCCTCGCGGCTGGCCGGGGAGATTCACGGCCTCGAGGTGCTCGCCCCCGACATCGAGGACGCCGACCACAACACCACCCGGTTTCTCGTCATGTCGCCCGAAAAGCTCGAGGCGCCCCCGGGCCCCGGGGTGAAAACCACCTTCGTTTTCAGGGTGCGCAATGTCCCGGCCGCGCTTTACAAGGCGATGGGCGGGTTTGCGACCAACGCCGTCAACATGACCAAGCTCGAATCCTACATGCTCGACGGCTCGTTCACCGCCACCCAGTTTTATGCCGACATCGAAGGCCATCCGACGGACATCGGCGTCAGGCACGCGATGGAGGAACTCGGCTTCTTCACCGACCATGTAAAGATTCTTGGCGTCTACCCTGCCGGCAAGCCAGGCGATGGCGGCTCTAGACCTGCATCCCCGCCCACAGCGCCCAGGCCGCGCAAAAGGCGATAACCAGCAAGACGACGCCCGCCCCCACGAAGCGCCATTGCCCGCCTTGCGACAGGGCAAGCCCGCGGACCGCGATCTGCGGCGCCAGCAACCCGATGACGATCTTCAGCGACAGCGCCCAGCCATAGAGCGTCAGCACGATTCCCGGCCCCGACCAGACCTGGTGGAAGGCGACGATCAGGATCGCCGGCCAGAGTTCGATCATCACGCGGGTGACGACCCCGCTCTCGCCCTGCTCATGCAAGCGCCCGAAGAAGCCGACCCACATTTTCGGCTGCACAATATGGCTTAATCCCATCAGCACGCCGGTCGCCGCCATGATGAACTGCACCGCCGAAGTCGCGTCGGTGACAAAGGGCAGGGACATCAACACCTCCTCAGATTGTTCTCATTTGATCCTGCCAGAGAAGTGTTGCAATTGCAACGCATTAGCAACAATGGCTCGTGGCTCTCTCTTCCCCAGAAGGAGGGCGAGGCGGGGGTGATCGGAAGCGGCCAGGCTCCTCGCCGACTGACCCGTGCGGCGGCCGCGGGCTGGTCAACCCGCTGCCAGTCTGTCTCCGGCAGGCGGCTGCCCGAGCAGCCGATGCGCCGCAAAGAGGATTGCCGCGCCGGCAACCGACGCCCCGGCCGCCACGACAAAGAGCACCGGATAATCGGGGCTCGCCGCGGTCAGCGCGCCGAACAGCGCCGCCGATGCCAGCGCCGAGGTGACGCCAACCACATCGAGGAGCGAGGTCGAGAGCCCCACCCGCCCCTTGATCGCATCCTGAAGATAGCTGATCGGGATGCTCATCAGCGCGGCGGTCGCCGGTCCGTTGATGAGTTGCAGCCACAGGATTTCGGTCACCGAACCGGCGCGGCTGAGGAGCGCGAGATAGAGCGCGTAGAGCAGGGCGGCGAAAATGATGATCGTGTGCTTGTTGAGCCAGCGCAGCGCATACCCCCACAAAATCATGAACGGCAGCTCCAGCGCTGCCGCGAGCCCCGCGAAAATGCCGAGCTCGCCGAACGTGCCCTTGAGGGTCACCGTGATGAGAAGCGGCACGGTGACATTGTTGAGATAGGTCGCAATGAAAATGAGCGTGACCCCAACGATGCCGACGACCACCGCCGGCTCGATGCTGGCCCTCGATTGGGCCGGCGCGGCCTCGCCCGCTTTCGTCGCGGGCGTGCCGATCTTCGCCTCGGGGTTGCGCAGCAGCACCGCATAAATCGCGGCGCAGACGAAATACGCCGCCGCCGCGATGCCATAGACGTTGAAGACCGTCGTATTGGCCGCGATCCAGCCCACGAACGGCGGCACGATGGCCCAGGCCACCGCGAAGACGGTCCGCAGGATCGAGGTCATGAATTCGGCGCGCGCCGGTGACTTGGCATTGTAATAGCTGCGCGCGAACGAGAACGACTGCGAGAACAGGGCCCCGCCAAACGGCATGATCACGCAGACGGCCAGGATGAAGACCAATTGGCTGCGGAAGATGAAGATCAGCCCGAAGCCGAGCCCGCCCAACAGCGCGCAGCCGATAACGAGGATGCGCCGGTCGGGAATCCTGTCGGAGACGTAGCCGAGCGCGACCGAGGCGGCGGCGCTGACCAGCGAGGCCACCATCAAGAGGATCGCATAAGTGGTGTTCGGCAGGCCGAGCGTATCGATGCCGACGATCGCCCCGTAATTCAGCGTCGAGGCATAGGTGATGCCGGTGAAAAAGAGACTCGCCCCGATCAGCGGTGTGACCGGCAGTCTCGGCTTGTGCGCTTGATCGGCCATTGCCGCCCCCCGGAACCCGCCTCCCTTACGTCGGATGGGGGATGACAGCAAACCTCGTTCTCCCTCCCTCTTTCGAAGCAGGGTTGAAAGAGATTCTCACCCTTGCCCCCGCCCAAAAATTCCCCCACATAGCTCCCGGGAGGCTGGCGCGGACGTGTTCCTCGCCAATCGGGTCAGGTCCGGAAGGAAGCAGCCCTAACGAGTTTTGCACGGGTCGTTGCCAGTCTCCTGCCCATCGCGCACAATGCCCGAAAGTCCGGGCCGCTTTACGGCCCCCCGGCCTATGGCCGCGAGTTTTCGAGCGGGGATAAATGGCGAAAAAACCGGCCGATCCAGCCGATTCTGTCCCCGCGTCCGCGGCGTCGCCCCCCGCCGCGCCGGACAAAGGCGGCGCTTATCTCGTCCTTGCCCGCAAATACCGCCCGGCGAGCTTTGCCTCGCTGATCGGCCAGGACGCAATGGTCCAGACGCTGACCAACGCCTTCAAGACCGGCCGCATCGCCCATGCCTTCATGCTCACGGGGGTACGCGGGGTCGGCAAGACGACGACCGCCCGCATTCTCGCCCGGGCGCTCAACTATGTCGACGCGACCGGTCCGCACCCGACCCTCGATCTTGAGAAAGAGGGCGAGCATTGCCGGGCGATCATCGAATCGCGCCACGTCGACGTCGTCGAGATGGACGCCGCCTCCCATACCGGCATCGACGACATCCGCGAGATCAACGAATCGACGCGCTACGGTCCGGTCACCGCGCCTTACAAGGTCTTCATTATCGATGAAGTTCACATGCTTTCGAAGAGCGCCTTCAACGGTCTGCTGAAGACGCTCGAGGAGCCGCCGCCCTATGTGAAATTCATTTTCGCGACGACCGAAATCCGCAAGGTGCCGGTGACGATCCTCTCCCGCTGCCAGCGCTTCGATCTGCGCCGCGTCCCCGCCGATATCATGCGGCCTTACCTCGCCGGCATCCTCGCGCAGGAAGCAATCGCCATCGAGCCGGACGCGCTGGCCTTGATCGTCCGCGCCGGGGAAGGTTCGGTCCGCGATTGCCTGTCGCTCTTGGACCAGGCGATCGCCCATTCGGGCGGCAAGATCGAAGCGACAAGCGTCCGCGCCATGCTGGGCCTTGCCGACCGCGCCCGCTCGATCGACATGTTCGAGGCGCTGATGGCGGGCGACATCGCCAATGCGCTTGCGGGCCTCAACGAGCAGGTCGCCGCCGGCGCCGACCCCGCGACGGTCCTGGCCGATCTCGCCAACCTTGCGCATCTGGCGACCCGCCTCAAGGTCGTCCCCGGCGCCGAGAAGGATTCCGGCCTGACCCCCGATGAGCGCGATCGCGGCAAGGCGCTCGCCGACCGACTTGGCCTGCGCGTTCTCAGTCGCGCCTGGCAGATTCTCTTGAAGGGTCATGAGGAGGCCCGCGCCGCACCCGATTCGCTCGCCGCCGCCGAGATGGTATTGATCCGGCTCGCTTATGCCGCCGATCTGCCGACCCCCGACGAGATCATCGAAAAACTCGCCAACGCCCCCGCCTCGCCCGGCAATGGCGCCCGTGCACCGCTCCCCTCTGGCGGTCCGCGGCCGGGCAGTTTCGCCCAGGCCGCCCCGCGTTTGGCCCCGCGCGAGCCCGACCCCGAGCCAGGCCCCGACCGGCCCCCCGAAATCCGCAGCTTCTCCGATATCGTCGCGCTGGCCGGGCTCAACCGCGACGTCATCGTCAAGCACGCGCTCGAATCCCAGCTCTCCCCGGTCTCGCTCGAGCCCGGGCGCCTCGAAGTCGCGCTCGCCGATGGCGCCGACCCGCAGATCATCCAGACGCTGTCGGCGCGCCTGCGGCACTGGACCGGCCGGCCCTGGATGGTCACGGTCTCGACGAGGCCGCTCGCCCCGACCTTGAGGCAGCAGCGCGACGCCGACCACTCGGCGACCCTCGACGCCGCCCGCGACGACCCCCTGGTTCGCGAAGTGCTCTCGAGCTTCCCCGGCAGCCGGCTCGTCGCCGTCCGCCGCCGGGGTGACGCCACCCTTGGCGAGACGCCTCCCGCCGATCCGCAATCCGAACTCGACGCGCCCATAACCGAGGACGAAGGGGAGGATTTGCCGTGAAGGACATCATCGGCCTGATGGGCAAGATGCAGGAAATGCAGGAAAAAATGGCCGCGATGAAAGACGAGATCGTCGCGATCGAGGCCGAAGGCGCCTCGGGCGGCGGGCTGGTGCGCCTCACCGTCTCCGCCAAGGGCGACATCCGCGCTCTCTCGATCGATCCGGCCCTCTTCAAGGAGGACAGCGTCGAGATTCTCGAGGATTTGATCATCGCCGCCCATGCCGACGCTTCGGGCAAGGCCCAGGCCATTGCCGAGGCGAAAATGCGCGAGCTCACCGCCGGCCTGCCGCTGCCCCCGGGCATGAAACTGCCGTTTTGAATAACTTCCTTCGTCAGCCTCGCGCTTAACGCGAGGACCTAAGATGAGTGTCCCCTTGTCCCAATCCGGCGGCCCCACCCCCTACCTCGTCATCCTCGGGCTTGACCCGAGAATCCAGGCAATTCGCCCAGGCGGTGCGCGATGACCCAATCCGGCGGACCCGAAATCACCGAACTCATCCAGCTCCTGGCGCGCCTGCCGGGGCTCGGGCCGCGCTCGGCGCGCCGCGCCGCGCTGCATCTCATCAAGCGCAAAGATCAGCTGATGGCCCCGCTCGCCGCCGCGTTGGCCCGCGCCGTCGACAAGGTGAAGACCTGCGAGATTTGCGGCAATGTCGATACGATTTCGCCCTGCTCGATCTGCGCCGATCCGCGCCGGCAGGCGGCGGGGCTCTTGATCGTCGTCGAGGACGTGGCCGACCTCTGGGCGCTGGAGCGCGCCGGCATCGGCCCGGTGCTCTACCATGTACTCGGCGGCACGCTCTCCCCGCTCGACGGCATCGGCCCCGACGACCTCTCGATCGACCCGCTGATCCGCCGCGTCGAGCGTGGCGGCATCGCCGAGATCGTCCTTGCCGTCAACGCCACGGTCGAGGGCCAGACGACCGCCCATTATGTCACCGACCGGCTCGCCGGCCTCGGGGTGAAAATCACCCGCCTCGCCCACGGCGTCCCGATCGGCGGCGAGCTCGATTATCTCGACGAGGGCACGCTGGCCCAGGCGCTGAAAGCCCGCACCGCGTTCTGATCTTTCCCGCTCTAGCCGTCCAGCGTCTCGTGCAGGAAATCGACCGTGCGCTGCCAGGCCAGCATCGCCGCCTCGGGATGATAGCGGGCTTCCGACGTGTCGTTGTTGAAGGCGTGGTTGACGCCCTCGTAGATGAAGATCTGGTGATCGACTCTCGCCTCCGTCAGCGCCGCCTCGAAAGCCGGAATGCCGGCGTTGATGCGTTCGTCGAGCCCGCCGTAGTGGGCCATGAGTCGAGCCTCGATGCGCGGGACGTCCGCGGCGGGAGGCTGGGCGCCGTAATAGGGAACCGCTGCCCTCAGCGCGGCAGAGGCCACGGCGATGGCGTTGACGGTGCCGCCGCCCCAGCAAAATCCGATCGCTCCGACATTGCCGTTGGTGGCTTCGTGACCCGCGAGCCAGGCGACAGTCGCCGCCCCGTTCGCCGCCACATCCGCCGCATTGAGCTGGCCGAACAGCGCTCGTGCCTCATCCTCATTCTCCGGCGTGCCGCCGAGCGGCGACAGGAAATCGACCCCCAGCGCCACGAACCCCTCAAGCGACATCCGGCGCGTGACGTCGCGAATATGGGGAACGAGGCCCCGGTTCTCGTGCACGACAATCACCGCCGGCAGCTTGCCCGAAACGCCGGCGGGCTGCGCCCAATAGCCTTTCATCTCGCCGGTCGCGCCGGGCCAGGTGACCGCCGCGGTCTTAATCCGCGAATCGCCATCGGCGATAACCGGCTGCGCCTTGGCGTTGGCGGCCATCAGCGCGGTGGCGGCGACCGCGGCCGTCATCGAGCCGGCCACCTTGGCCATGGCCTCCATGAATTTGCGGCGGTCGGGGGACAGATGCGTGTAGTCGTCGTAGAGCGCGATCATCTGCGGGGTGATGACCGGCCTCTGTCCTTGGTCGTTCATGGCGAACTCCTCACGAAGGGCGTTTTGGGCAGTCGAAAGTCAGCGAGTGCGATGACGCTGGTGTGGCGTCTCACACAGACGTGAGAACACTCAGTCCGCCGCGTCGAGCCGGGCGGGGGCGTCCTCGAATTCGAGCTGCCCAATTCGGCCGCCCCGGCCGGTAATCTTGGCGGCCGTCGTCTCGATCTGCTCGATGTCGCGGTCGGCCGCCCGGAAATGGGTGCGCAAAAGGTCGACCCGCTCGCCGAGCCGGCGCACATCTTCGAGGATCATCGTGACCTCGTGCTGAATGCGATGCGCCTGCTTGCGCATCTCGACGTCGCGCATCAGCGCCTGCACCACCTGCACCGACAGCATCAGCAGCGACGGCGAGACGATCATCACCCGGGCGCGCGAGGCCTTCTGCACCACGTCGTCGAACTTCTCGTGCAGATCGGCGAAAATCGATTCCGACGGCACGAACATGAAGGCGACATCGTGCGTCTCCCCGGGCAAGAGATAATTGCCGGCGATTGCCTTCACATGCACGCCGATATCGTTGCGGAATTGGGTCGACGCCCGCGCCAGATCGTCCGGGCTTTGCGAAGCCTCGATCAGCTGCCAGCTTTCCAGCGGGAATTTCGCGTCGATGACCAGCGGCGGCGCGCCGTTCGGCAGCTTGACCACGCAGTCCGGCCGCTTGCCGTTCGACAGCGTCACCTGGAACTGATAGGCGCCCGCCGCCAGCGCGTCGCCGATGATCGCTTCCATTCGCCCCTGTCCAAAGGCGCCGCGCTGCTGCTTGTTGGAAAGGATTTTCTGCAGGTCGACGACTTCGGTCGACAGCCGCGTGATCGTCGTCTGCGCGCTGTCGATCACCGCCAGCCGCTCGTTGAGCTTGCCGAGGCTTTCTTCAGTCTTGGTGCGCGTCTCGGCGAGCGACTGCCCCATGCGCTGCGAGGAATTGTCGATCGTCTCGCTCAACACCCTGGCGAGGTCGGAGGTCCGCGCCCCGAAGATTTCCGAGAGCGACTGGATGCGCCCGGTCATCTCGGACTGCACCTGCATCAATTGCGCCAGCCGCTGCTCGAGCGCCATGGCTTGCTCGGCCGCCCGCATCGCCTCGATCGCCGCCCGTCCGCGCCCGGCCCGCGACAAGACGATCGCCACGATCGTCAGCACCAAAACCGCCAACAATCCGGCGCCGATCAGCCCCGCTTCGAAGCCGGTGAAATCGTGACCCAATCCGGTCCAGACGATTTGATCCATTCCGCCCTTCCCGCCGCACCCCGCTCTGTCCCCATCCTAGCCAATGCCCGAACCGGCCCGGGGTCAAGCCTTCCGACCAATCCCTCCCCCCGCGTGGGGAGGATGGGGTGGGGGTTGTCGCGACCCCCCCGCCGATTGACCGGGAGCCGATAAATACCATATCGAAAGCTCAATCTCCCGGAGTGACCCGCTTTTGGCCATCCGCCCCATCCTCCTGCTCCCCGATCCACGGCTCCGGAAGGTCGCCGCGCCGGTTGCGGCGATCGACGCCGCGATCAGAGAGCTCGTCGCCGACCTGTTCGAGACCATGTACGCCGCCCCCGGCATCGGGCTCGCGGCCAATCAGGTCGGCGTCCTGAAGCGCGTTGTCGTCATCGACACCGTCAAGGATCCGGACACCGAGCCGCGCCAGCCGATCACCCTCGTCAATCCCGAAATCGCCTGGGTCTCCGAGGAGCTTCGCATCCACGAGGAAGGGTGCCTGTCGATCCCCGACTATTTCGAGGAGATCGAACGGCCCGACCGCTGCCGCGTCGCCTTCCTCGATCTCGACGGCAATCGCCAGACGCTCGACTGCGAGGGCGTGCTGGCGACCGCCGTCCAGCACGAGGTCGATCACATCAACGGCAAACTCTTCATCGACTATTTGTCGCGGCTCAAACGCGGCATCGTCACCCGCCGGTTCGCCAAACAGGCGAAGCGCGCGGGGTGATCTCTTCACCCTCCCCCAGAAAGGGGGAGGGTCGGGTGGGGGTTGACCCCGCTCCGCCTGCGCCCGATGAACTCCCCATGCGCATCGTCTTCATGGGCACGCCCGCCTTCGCCACCCCGACGCTGACCGAACTCGTGGCGCGCGGCCACGCCATCGCCGCCGTGTACACCCAGCCGCCCCGCCCCGCCGGCCGCGGCGAGGCCCTGCGCAAATCCCCGGTTCACCTCGCCGCCGAAAAGTTCGGCCTGCCGGTCCGCCATCCGGCCTCGCTTAAATCCGCCGCCGAAGAGGTCGAATTCGCCGCGCTGCGCCCCGATGTCGCGGTCGTCGTCGCCTATGGGCTGATCCTGCCCAAAGCGATCCTCGATGCGCCCCGGCTCGGTTGCCTCAACCTCCACGCCTCGCTGCTGCCGCGCTGGCGCGGCGGCGCCCCCATCGCGCGGGCGGTGATGGCGGGCGACACGACGACCGGCGTCTCGGTGATGAAGCTGGACGAAGGCCTCGATACCGGCCCCGTCGGGCTGGTCGAGGAGCTTCCCATTGCCCCCGAAGCGACCACCGGGGAATTGCATGACGAGATGATGCGCCGCGGCGCCGACCTGATGGCTCGCGCGTTGGCGGCGCTTGAGCGTGGCGTACTTGAGTTTACCTCGCAGCCCGAGACCGGTGTCACCTACGCCAGGAAAATTTCCAACCCCGAGACCCGCATCGACTGGTCGCGCCCCGCGGCAGAAATCCACAACCATATTCGCGGCCTCTCGCCCGTCCCCGGCGCCTGGTTCACCTTGAAGCTCCACGGCGAGGCCGTTCGCGTCAAGGCGCTGCGCGCCTCGGTGGCCGAAGGGCGGGGCGCCCCGGGGACCGTCGTCGCCGCCCCTCTGACCGTGGCCTGCGGGCAGGGCGCCGTCCGGCTGACCCGCGTGCAGCGCGAAGGCAAGGTCCCCACCGACGTCGACGCCTTCGTCCGCGGCACCGGGCCGCTGACCGGGCTTCTGCTCCCCTGATGCCCCGCTACAAGCTCGTCATCGAATACGACGGCACCCCATTTGTCGGCTGGCAGCGCCAGGACAACGGCGCCTCCGTCCAGGGTGCCCTCGAGAGCGCCATCCTCGCCTTTTCCGGCGAGACTGTGACAGTGCAGGGGGCGGGCCGCACCGACGCTGGCGTTCACGCGCTCGGCCAGGTCGCCCATGTCGATCTCGAAAAGGACTGGGACCCGTTCCGGATTTCCGAGGCCCTGAACTTTCACCTCAAACCCGATCCAGTCGCCATCCTCGCCGCCGAACCCGCCGCCCCGGATTTCGACGCCCGCCGCTCGGCCCGGGCGCGGCACTATGAATACCGCATTCTCAATCGCCGCGCCCCGCCCGCCCTCGAGCATAACCGCGTCTGGCACGTCGCCGTCCCGCTCGACGCCGAGCCCATGCACAACGCCGCGCAGTCGATCCTCGGCAAGCACGATTTTTCGACCTTCCGCGCCGCCGAATGTCAGGCCAAATCCCCGGTCAAAACCCTCGACCGGCTCGATGTGTCGCGCCAGGCCGAGACGATCCTCATCCGCGCCTCGGCGCGCTCGTTCCTGCATTCGCAGGTCCGCTCGATGGCGGGCTCACTGAAACTTGTCGGGGAGGGCAAATGGCGGGTGCGCGATTTTCGCGCCGCGCTCGATGCCGCCGACCGCTCAGCCTGCGGGGCGCTCGCCCCGCCGGGCGGGCTCTATCTCGTCCGCGTCGATTACTGAGGCGCCGCCCCCGGCAGCACCAGCCCGAGCAGCATCAGCGCAAAGAGGCCCGCGACCAGCTGCACCCCCATCAAAGCGAGGACCATCACCGGCCTCAGTTCGATGACGATCAAGGCGGTGCGGACGAAAAAGTAGATCGAGCCGATCCCGACCAGGAACGTCGCGAAAACCCCGCCGAAGCCGAACAGCGCCAGGGCAATCCAGATCAGACCTGCATAGACGCTGCCCCAATTATTGACCACCAGGAACGGCACCAGCCGGTTGTCGCGGCCGATCGTTTTGAGGAAATAATAGAGGACGACGATCCACAGCGCCGCGACCGCGCCGACGAACAGCAGCTGGCCGAGCGGCGTCAGCCCCGGCCCCCCGGCGTCGCTGCCCCCGGGCAGGTGCACTTCAATGCCGACGACGACCAGCAGCGCAATCAGCGAGCCCAAAAGCCCGCGCAGCGTCAGGTCGAAATAGGCCGGGGCGTCGCGCTCGCCGCGCAGCACCGCGAGGCAGCCCATGGCCGCCGCTCTTGCTTCTTCGATCAGCGTCATTGGCCCTTTGTCCGCAGGAACGCGCCGATAAAGTGGGCGTAAACCGCCTGCAATTCAACCAGTTCGGCAACGCTCGCCCGCTCGTCGGTCTTGTGGGCGAGTTTGCCGATACCGCCGAATTCGGCGACCGGGCAATATTGGGCGATGAATCTGGCGTCCGACGTTCCCCCCGATGTCGACCGCTCCGGGGAGCGCCCGCTTACCGCCCTGACGCTCTCGGCCAGCAGCGCCACCGCCGGCGCGTCGGCGGAGACGAACGCCTGCGCCACCGGCTGGAAGATTTCGAGGCTCACGTCGCACCCTTCGGCCGGCACGCTGGTGATCCGCTCGGCGAGCCAGCCCTGCAGCGTTGCCTCGGTCCAGCGGTCGTTGAACCTGATATTGAACTTCACCCGGCCGCGCGCCGGAATGACATTGCCCGCCAGATTGCCGGTGTCGATCGAGGTCAGCGCCAGGTGCGAGGGCGGGAAGTGGTCCGTCCCGTCGTCGAGCTTGCCGGACGCCAGCGCGGTCGAAATCCGCGCCAGAGTTGGCAGGGGGTTCTTCGCCTCGTGCGGATAGGCGGCATGGCCCTGCACGCCCTTGACCTCGATCATGCCGACGAGCGCGCCGCGCCGGCCCACTTTCAGCATGTCGCCGAAATTCTCCCTGCTCGTCGGCTCGCCCACCAGCCCGAAATCGAACTTGTGCCCCTTGGCCGCCGCCCATTCGAGCACTTTGATCGTGCCGTCGGTAGCATCGGCTTCCTCGTCCGAGGTGACGATCAGCGACACCCGCCCGCCATCGAGCCCCCCGGTGGCTTCGAGCTGGTCAAGCGCCGCCAGAAACGCCGCAATCGAGCCCTTCATGTCGATGGCGCCGCGCCCCCAGACCGCGCCTTGGGCGAGATCGCCCGAAAACGGCCCATGCGTCCAGTCGGATGCCTCTCCCGGCGGCACCACGTCGACATGGCCGCAATACAAAAGATGCGGCCCGGCGTCCCCGCGCGTCGCGAAGAGATTGTCGACCGGATAGGCGCCCGTCGCAAAGCGCAGCCGCTCGACCGCAAAGCCGAGCGGGGCGAGCGCGTCCGCCACCGCGTCGAGCGCCCCGGCTTCAGCCGGGGTCACCGACGGGCAGCGGATGAGCTTCTGAAGGAGTGCGGCGGGGTCGGCTTTGCGCCTCGTCTCGCCCGGCATACCCCGCCTTTCTGCGGCCTTTACGCCGCCGCCTTTGCCCCAAGCGGATCGGGCCCGTAGGTATTCGGCCCCGAAGTGCCCTTGAGGAAGCCGAGGGTGATGAGGAGATAAAGCCCCAGGAGCCCGCTCGCAACCGACAGGATCCAGCCGATCGTATTGATGCTCGGATACGAGACCCCGCCGATATCCATCGTGCCGACGGTCAGCCCCAGGCCCTGCAGCACATAGCTCAGCGCCAGGAGCCCGTAGAACACATAGACCAGTTGCCCGTTCGAATCCCGGTCATGGGCGCGCTTCATCCACAGCGCCATGCCCGGATAGGCGAGGATGATGAGCGCGACGAGGCTCACCCAGCCCGAGGTCTTCATCATGTTGGTCGCCATGAGCGCCATCGCCGCCGGGTCGGCGTCCGGCTGCAGCGCCACCATGGCGAAGTTGAACATCTGCACCCCGAAGATCGATCCGAGAATCATGCTGACCACGATCGAGGCGACGATCAGCCCGATGACCCCGAGCCAGAACCGTTGCCGGTTGAGGCGCCCGTCGAAACCCATAAACATCTTGAGATAGTCGTTCATATTTCCCTCCGCAACCCAGCGCGTTTGCGCCATCCGGCGTCACCCTAGCCGAAATTCCGGGCCGGGGCAGCCCCCCGCAAGGGTTGCCCCCAGCGGGAATTCAGTCCCGCAACAGCTCGTTGATCGAGGTCTTGGCGCGGGTCTTGGCGTCGACCTGCTTGACGATGACCGCGCAATACAGCCCCGGTCCCGGCTCCCCGCCGGGCAAGGGTTTTCCGGGCAGCGTCCCCGAAACGACGACCGAATAAGCCGGCACTTCGCCGGTGAAAATCGCGCCCGTCGCCCGGTTGACGATTTTGGTCGAGGCCGAAAGATAGATCCCCATCGACAGCACCGATCCCTCCCGCACGATCACGCCCTCGGCGACTTCGGCCCGCGCCCCGATGAAGCAATTGTCCTCGATGACGACCGGGCGCCCCTGCAACGGCTCGAGGACGCCGCCGATCCCCGCCCCGCCGCTCAGATGCACGTTGTTGCCGATTTGCGCGCAGCTGCCGACCGTCGCCCAGGTATCGACCATGGTATTTTCGCCCACATAGGCCCCGAGATTGACGAAGCAGGGCATCAGGACAGCCCCCCGCCCGATGAACGCCGAATGCCGGACGATCGCCCCCGGCACGGCACGGAACCCCGCCTCGCGGAACCGCCTCTCGTCCCAGCCGGCGAATTTCGACGGCACCTTGTCGAACCAGCTCGCCCCGCCCGGCCCGCCGGGGATCGCCTGCATCTCGTTGAGGCGAAAGCTCAGCAGCACCGCTTTTTTGAGCCAAAGGTTAACCCGCCATTGCCCGTCGGCGACCCGCTCGGCGACCCGCGCCGCCCCGCGATCGAGCAAATCGAGCCCCGCCGCGACGGCCTCGCGCGCCGCCCCTTTGGTCGCGGGGGTCAATTCCTCGCGCCGCTCCCAGGCGGCCTCGATCGCCGCTTCGAGGCTGGCTTTGTGCATCTATTTCGCTCCCCCGCCACCGGTGCGAAGTACCTATCGCTGTTAACGCCGTATGTGCAAGGCTCGCGCTATTCTGACCCAAGATCGCGACCTTTGACGGAAATTTCCATGGCCAGGCGCCGTACACCGACCTCGTTCAGAACCTCGGGCGAGGACATCAAGGCCGCCCGTCAGGTGCCGCGCACCCCGCAGACCCAATCGCCGGCCTACCGGCTGGCGTTCTCCGACGAGGATTTCATGACCTCGGAGGAATTGCGCGGGGTGCGCTTCCAGCTCGAATATATGAAGCCTGAAATGAAGCTGCGCGAGCGCGGCATCGTCTCGACCGTGGTGTTGTTCGGCGGCTCCCGCATTCCCGCCCCCGGCCAGCCGGCGCTGATGGCGAAAACCCCGATCGCCAAGCAGAATCTCGAAAAAAACTCGGTCTATTACGAGGAGGCGCGGCGCTTCGCCCAGCTCGCCTCGCTGACCGCCGCCTCGCTCGACTACAAGGAATTCATCGTCGTCACCGGCGGCGGGCCCGGGGTGATGGAGGCGGGCAATCGCGGCGCTTCGGAAGTGGGCGCGCCCTCGATCGGCCTCTCGATCGTCCTGCCCCACGAGCAGGTGCCGAACGCCTATATCGATCCGGCGCTCAGCTTCAACTTCCACTATTTCGCCACCCGCAAGATTCACTTCCTCCTGCGCGCCAAGGTCGTCGCCATCTTTCCCGGCGGCTTCGGCACCATGGACGAATTCTTCGAAACCCTGACGCTGATCCAGACCGGCCGCATGGACAAGGTGCCGGTGTTGCTGTTCGGGGCGAAATTCTGGGAACGCGTTCTCGACCTCGATGCGCTCGCCGAGGAGGGCACCATCTCGCCCGACGATCCCGACCTTTTGACCTTTGTCGACAATGCCGAGGACGGCTGGGAAGTCGTCCGGCGGTTCTACAACCTCCCCGCCGTTGCCGCCGCGTCCCACGCGGTGACGTGACCGCCGGGTCCGTCCCGGCGTCCATTCTCCCTCCTCATCGCCCGGGGTTTTCCCAGCGATCCACTATTCCTTCGTCATCACCCGGCTCGTCCGGGTGATCCAGTGGCGCGACGTCCGTTGCACCGATGAGTCTTTCGCGCCGCCGGCGCGGCGCGACTGGATGGCCCGAACAAGTCCGGGCATGAGGAAAGGCGAAATGGAGGCGCCCACTTTGCACTCCCTCCCCCTTGCGGGGAGGGTCGCCGCGCAGCGGCGGGGTGGGGGTGAGCCACTTGCACCGTGCCCTGCTCGTCACCCCACCCTGCCCCCCCCCCATCAAGGGGAGGGAAAGTGTTCTTTGCTCCCCTTATCGCCGGACGTGTTCCGGCGATCCATGGATGCCCGACCGCGGCAGGATCTGCGAGGCGCTGGACGGGGAAAACTCGGCTCTGTTCATGAATTGTTCTTGAATTCTGTGGAGAGATGATGTCCAGTTGAGAATCGAGGTCAAATCCAGCCATCGAATGTCTAGGAGTTCGGGGGAACAAGTGGACAGCGTTGAGTTGTTTTCCGGGTGTGGCGGCTTGGCACTAGGGTTGGCGCGAGCGGGGCTTCGCCACCTGCTGCTTGTCGAGCGAGACCACCATTCCGTCGCCAACGTCGTGCACAATTCGAGACGCGGCATCGAACACGTCGCGGATTGGAAAGTTCACGACGGCGATGTTCGTTCTTTCGGCTGGTCGGAGTATCGGGGAAAGGCTGAAGTGGTGGCGGGGGGGCCGCCTTGCCAGCCATTTTCCATCGGCGGGCTGCACCGGGGCGAGGAGGACGGGCGTGACTTGTGGCCCGAGGCCGTGCGCGCCGTGCGGGAGATTAAGCCGCGGGCATTCCTTTTTGAAAACGTCCGTGGTCTTGCGCGTCCCAAGTTCGCCGAGCATCTTGAATGGATACGCCTTTCACTTTCAATTCCAGCTTTGGAGCAGGAAGGCGATCAGGACCGTTCCGCTCACCTTGTGCAATTGCGCGCGCACGAAACGGATGCCGAGTATGTTGTGACGGTGATGAGCGTGAACGCTGCAGACTTCGGCGCGGCCCAAAAACGACACCGCGTGTTGATCATGGGAATCCACCGCGATATCGGACCCATCCACGATGTGCCTCGACCGACCCATTCATATGCGCGCCTGCTTTGGGATCAATACGTGTCCGGCGAGTATTGGGAACGACATGAACTCAGACGACCGCGAGCGCTCCCCTCGAGATCAACCGATGCCCGCATGGTCGACCTCCTTCGGAATCGGGGAGTGAAACCGAAGGGAAATCCTTGGCTGACAGTTCGGGACTCGATCGCCGGCCTTGGAGAGCCAGGCTCGCGACGAGATGTTCCCAATCATGTTTTCCAACCAGGGGCGAAAACCTATTCCGGCCACACCGGTAGCCCCATCGATGAACCCGCGAAAGCACTCAAGGCCGGAGTGCATGGTGTGCCCGGCGGTGAGAACATGATCTCCTTTTCCGACAACACGGTCCGATATCTAACGGTGAGGGAAGCGGCTCGCCTGCAAGGCCTGCCGGACGATTATGAGTTCATTGGCAGTTGGACCGAAAACATGAGGCAGCTCGGAAACGCGGTGCCAACCCAGCTGTCGGAATTCTTCGGACGGCGTCTGGTTGGAATCGTGCATCGCGGCAGCGTGTTCGAAAACAAAGCGGCATAGTCTATGGGTTACGCCGAGTTTGAGCTCGACATCCCTGGCGTCATGCGGACGGAGCTGCCCAAGTATTTTGACGCAATGTCCGCGTCGCCGCTCACGCTCGAGAATCTCAATCGAATGATCCCGAACCAGGCGCAGGGCGCCTACTTTCTCTTTTTGGAGAACAGTCTGGTCTACATTGGCAAGACGGACGCGGAGGTGGGGTTCAGGTCCCGCCTGCTCCGGCACCTCAACAATGTCAGGCATCGCCATCACCTCGACCCTGAGCAGGTGCGCTTTAAGGCGGTACGCATTTTCGTGTTCTCGAATTTCGACCTCGAAACCATGCTGATTGACGAATACGCGAAGCGGGAGGGAGGACGCCCGGTCTGGAACTACTCAGGTTTTGGCTCGAATGACCCAGGGCATCGGCGGGAATCGCAGGACCCGGCGAAGTTCGATCTTCAGTATTCAGTCGACATTGACCGAGAGGTTGCGTTTCTGCCCGCCGGCGAGCACCCACTGATGTCAGCCTTACTGGCGCTGAAGAATGAATTGCCCTACTTGCTCAGATACGACACTGGCGAGGAAGGCACTTGGCGAACCGGTCACGTGGACATGATCGACAAAATGATCGTAGTGCCCCAAAGGGTCCTGACGACGCGTCTGGTGTTGACGCTGATCCTGGATTCCCTGCCCGAGGGCTGGCAGGTATCGGCTCTGCCCGGCCGCGTGATTCTCTACAAGGAGGACACGACGTACGGCTCCCTATTGGAGGTCTTGCGCAAAGCCGCCACGGCGCGTTGATCGACGCTGACCGAAGCGCCCAAATGGCGCTGGTTCGTAGCAAAGACACCAGCCCCGAATTGGTGGTTCGACGATTGGTCCACGCGATGGGTTATCGATTCAGACTTCACCGCAAGGACTTGCCGGGAAAACCCGACATTGTTTTGCCAAGTCTGCGCAAGGTGATTGAGGTCCGAGGGTGCTTCTGGCACCGCCATCGTGATCCCACCTGCCCGCTCGCGAGGCTACCTAAGAGCCGACAGGGCTTTTGGATACCAAAGCTGGAAGGAAACGCTCATCGGGATCAGGCAAATGCTCGCGCGTTGCGCGATCTCGGGTGGGACTTGTTGGAAGTGTGGGAGTGCGAAACTTCACGGTCAGATCGGCCAAAATTGGTGGGTAAGGTGCGCCAATTCCTCGCGAACTGAGATGTCCCTCCCATCCCCTCACACCCTCCTCAGCCACCCCGCCAGATCGTCGGTCACGTGATGCACATGCGCCGCCTCGTCGGCGCGGGAGAGCTCCCAGCTCTCGACCGCGTCAGATGCGAACGCGCCCGTCGGCACCACATGCACCGTCGTCATCCCGACCTCGTGCGGCACCACGAGATTCTTCTCGAGATCGTCGAACATGATCGTTCGCGCCGGGTCGAGCCCGTGCGTGGCGAGCAGGCGATCGTACGCCGCCCGCAACGGCTTCGGCGAAAAAGCCGACGCGCGAATGTCGTGCACCGCCTCAAACAGATCGCCCCCGCCGAGCCGGCCGAGCACTTCGCCCACGTGCCCCGCATCGGCATTGGTGAAAATGAGCTTCCGTCCGGGCAGCGCCGCGATCGCCGCGACCAGCCCCGGGTCGGCGCCGACCGGCGAATAATCGATCCGGTGCACCCGCGCCAGATAATCTTCGGGGTCGATGCCGTAGCGATCCATCAGCCCGTTCATCGTCGTGCCGTGGTCGCGATAAAATCCCTTCTGCAGCACCCGCGCGTCATCGTGGCCGAGCCCGGTCACCTCCATCACATAGAGGGTGATCAGCCGGTCGATCTGCGCCCACAGATTGCACGAGCGCGGATAAAGCGTGTTGTCGAGATCGAACACCCAGGTGTCGATCGTGGAAAACGGCGCCGGGGATAAGTCGGGGAGGGTCATTTCACCCTTATCGCAGAGATCGCCACACCCGCGTCAAGACGAGATGGCAGAAGTTCATGGAATTCATGCATACGAACGTCGAGGTTCGACCTACGAACGCCCTCGTAGCGCCTTGCACCGACGCGCGTCTGCCCGCACAATGGCAGGGTGAAAAAGGGGCGGGGGATGACGGGACGGCGGACCGCGGCGGCAATCGCCCTGACATTACTGAGCCTTGGCGCCGCCCCCGCGCAGCAGATCGCGCAAGTCCCGGCGCGCTCGGGCGTCCTCGTCACCTTGACCCCGGACGGGCAGCTGCTCTTCACCCCGGGCGCCATCGTCGAGCTCGAAAATGGCATGCAACTTCAACAGGATAGCACCGGCCGCTGGTTCATCGCCGGCACTTTCGTCCGGCTGCGCGAGCTCACCGCCAACCCCTTCCTCTACAACGGCCAGCGCCTCACCGTCACCGGCGGCTTCGTTGCTAACGTCTTGCCGGATTACGGCTTTTTGCAATATTCCAATCTCGCCGACGGCGGCACGATCACCGTTTTGACCCGCGATGTGCCGGCGGCGGCGCTTGCCCCCTACGTTGCGGCCTGCGCCGGATTCATCAATGAATCCATCCCTTTATGCTCGGTCGCCATCACCGGCACCGTCGCCGTCAACGAGGCCGACGGGACCGTCGAATTGAGCGACCCGGTCTTCGTAAACCGTTAGCGCAACAGCGCTTTTCGGCTCAGTCGCGGCGGATCAGCGTGCCCGCGCCATGCTCGGTGAAGAGCTCGATCAAGACCGAATGCGCGACCTTTCCGTTAACGATTACAACGGCTTCCACCCCGCGCTCCAGGGCCTCGATGCAGGTCTCGACCTTCGGGATCATCCCGCCCGTAACCGTTCCGTCATCGATCAAAGATTTGGCGCGGGAGACATTCATCTCCTCGATCAGCTTGCCGTCACGGTCGAGCACCCCCGGCACATCGGTGAGGAATAACAAGCGCTTGGCGCCGAGCGCCCCGGCGATCGCGCCGGCAAAAGTGTCGGCGTTGATGTTGTAGGTCGCCCCGTCCCGGCCCGGTGCGACCGGCGCGATCACCGGGATCATTTCCGAACGCGCCAGCAAATCGATCAGCGTCCGGTCGACCTCGACCGGCTCGCCGACAAAGCCAAGGTCCAGTACGCGCTCGATATTCGAGCCCGGATCGCGCCATTTTTTCTCGGCCTTCTTGGCGAAGACCATGTTGCCGTCCGTGCCGGAAAGCCCGATCGCCCACTCGCCCTCGGCATTGATCATCGCCACGATCTGCTTGTTGATCGAGCCGGCCAGCACCATTTCGACGATCTCGACGGTCTTGGCGTCGGTCACCCTCAGCCCGCCTTCGAACTTCGACTCAATGCCCATTTTGGCGAGCATTTCTTCGATCTGCGGGCCCCCGCCATGCACCACGATCGGGTTGACCTTGGACTGCTTGAGAAGCGCGATGTCGCGGGCGAACGCCTTGCCGAGCTCGCGGTCGCCCATCGCGTGGCCGCCATATTTGACAACCACGGTCTTGCCCTCGTAGCGCTGCATGAAGGGCAGCGCCTGCGCCAGGATCGCGGCTTCCTTGCTCACATTGCTCGGCTCGTCCATTGCGTCGGGCCTCCCGTTGGCGCCAGTCTTTAGCCAAATCGGCCCGTCCTGTCTCGCCCCGATTGCGTCCATGCACCTTGTCGCTGGGGCAAAGGGTTCCGCAGTCGCCGATCACCGGCGGGACACGCTCTTTTGACGTGCGTCGAGCCGGCCCGCACGATAAGACTGCGCCGCGTTAAAGCCCCGCACCCCCTCCAAAAGCCATGGCGGGGGCAGTCGATTTGGGAGGCGTGTAATGGCCATCGCCCGCAGGTCCTTGCTTTTCGGCGCCGCCGCCGTTGTTGTCGTCGGCGCAGGCGCTTGGTTGTTCCGTTCCCGTGGCGCGGCAATCCCCTCGGCAAGTGCCGTCGAGGGCGGCTTCGAGATCGAGAAGTCCGAAGCCGAATGGCACGAGATCCTGTCCGACGCCGAATTCGCCGTGCTGCGCACCGAGGCAACCGAGCGCCCCTACACATCGACGCTTTTGGCCGAGCACCGCGCCGGCATTTTCTCCTGCCGGGGATGCGACCTACAACTCTTTGACGCGTCGACCAAATATGAGAGCAACACAGGCTGGCCGAGCTTCTACCAACCGCTCGACAACGCGGTCGGGGAACGCGAGGACACTACTCTTGGTACGGTCCGCTCCGAGGTGCATTGCCGGCGTTGCGGCGGCCATCTCGGCCATGTCTTCGATGACGGCCCGGCGCCGACCGGATTGCGCTACTGCATAAACGGCTTGTCCCTGAAATTCGTCCCCGCGGCGTGACCTCGCACCCGGCCGACCGAGCTTGATAAGTCTGGCACCTTCACCGATATCATGTCCGGAAATATGACGAGGTTTCGGCAATGAAGATTACCGTCATGGCGACCGGGCGGCCTCCGAGCCCGCTTGACTCGCGTTTCGGCACCTATCCGGATCTCTTTGGCCAGCTGCTTAACGGCGCCGGCAAAGGGTTCTCCTTCAATTCGGTCGCGGTGCTGGAAGGCGAACCCCTCCCCAGGGCCGAAAACCTCGACGCCATCCTCATCACCGGCTCGCCCTATGGGATCTATGACGACCAGCCGTGGATCGCCCCGCTCGCGGAATTCGTCCGCGACGCCTATGCGGGGGAGGTGCCGATGGTCGGCATTTGCTTCGGCCACCAGATCATGGCGCACGCGCTGGGCGGCGATGTGCGCAAATCCGAAAAGGGGTGGGGCATCGGCCGGCACGTCTATTCGATCGACCGAAGACCCGATTTCATGGCCGATGCGCCGGAGTCTCTCGCCATTCCCGCGAGCCACCAGGACCAGGTGATCGCCCCGCCCGAAAGCGCCGAGGTGATCATGCACTCGGCCTTCACGCCGAATGCCGGGCTCGCTTACCGAAGTGGCAAAGCGGTCAGCTTTCAGCCGCACCCGGAGTTTTCGCCGGATTTCGCCAGCGCACTCCATGATCTGCGGCATCGCAGCCGGGTCGGCGATGCGCGAGTCGATGCGGCAATCGCCTCGCTCAGGGCGCCGAACGACAGCGCGCTGCTTGGCTCCTACATCGCCCGCTTCTACCAGGCCGCCTCAAGCTAGCCGGGCGATCTCCGCCCTCAAGAGATCGATTCCGTCCCCCGTCTGGGCCGAAGTGACGAGCAGCCGCGGATGGGCCGCCCTGCGGCGGACGAGCTGCCTTCCGGTGTCGGCGACGACCGAAGCCAGCGTTACCGCCTTGACCTTGTCGGTCTTGGTCAAGACGCCCTGATAGCTCACCGCCGCCTCGTCGAGCTCATTCATCATCGTCTCGTCGGCAGGCCTGATTCCGTGCCGCGCATCGATCAGCGCGTAGAGGCGCCTCAACGTCGGCCGGCCTTTCAGATACGCATGGATCAGCCGGTTCCATCGCGCGACCGCGTCTTTGGGCGCCCGGGCAAAACCGTAGCCGGGCATGTCGACAATTCGGACCGGTGACGCCTCGCTTTCGAAGATATTGAGAGCCTGGGTCCGCCCGGGGGTGTTCGAGGTGCGCGCCAGCTCGCTCCGGCCGGTCAGGGCATTGATCAGCGAAGATTTCCCGACATTCGACCTTCCGGCGAACGCGATTTCGACCCGGTCCGGTGGCGGCAGGTCGCCTACCGAAACGCAGCTTTTGACGAATTGCCAGGGCCGGGCGAAGAGCCGCCGCCCCGCCTCGATCTCCGCCTCGGTGAGGGGGTCGTCCACGGCGCGACGGATCAGCCCTTGGCGCCGTCGGGTGGCTTGCGCCGGAACGCCGACAGCGTATTGCCGATCAGGTCGACATCGGCACCGTGCCGCTTCATGATCACATACTGCTGGGCGATCGACAGGGAGTTGTTCCAGGCCCAGTAGATCACCAGCCCCGCCGGGAACCCCGCCAGCATGAAGGTGAACAAGACCGGCATCCAGGCGAAGATCAGTGCCTGGGTCGGGTCGGGCGGCGGCGGGTTGAGCCGCATTTGCAGGAACATGGTGATGCCCATGACCAGCGGCCAGACCCCGATTGCAAGGAACGGCCCAATGAGTGGTACCGCCGACGGATCGTAGGGCAGGAGCCCGAACAGGTTGAAAACGTGGGTCGGGTCCGGCGCCGCGAGATCCCTGATCCAGCCGAAGAAGGGCGCGTGCCGCATCTCGATCGAGATGAACAGCACCTTGTAGAGCGCGAAGAATACCGGGATCTGGATGAGCACCGGCCAGCAGCCCGACAGCGGATTGATCTTCTCCCGCTTGTAGAGCTCCATCATTTGTTTTTGCTGCTCGGCGCGATCGTCCTTGAATTCTTCCTGGAGACGTTTGACCTCCGGCTGCACCTTCTTCATTCCCGCCATCGAGGCGTAGGATTTGTTGGCGAACCAGAGGAATGCGATCTTGACGATGACGGTCACGGCCAGGATCGCCACGCCAAAGTTGCCGATGATCCCGTAAAGCCAGCGGATGAGGTAGAACATCGGCTTGGTGATGAAGTGCAGCCAGCCCCAGTCGATCAGGAGCTCAAGCCGGTCGATTCCGAGCTGGGACTCATAGCGCTCGATGATCGCTTCGACCTTGGCGCCGGCGAACACGTAGGAGCTTGCGCTCGCCTCTCCGCCCGCCGGCACGACGACCGGCGCATTGCCGACGAAGCTCGTCTGATAGGAATCCCCGCCATTGATCGCCGTGTATGAAAACCGAGCGGCAATCGGTTGGTCGATCGGCGGGAATATGGCCGCGGCGAAATATTTGTCGGTAATGCCCAGCCAGCCGCCGGTTGAATCGTAGTTTTTCTGGCGCTCTTCCTTGACCGCCGTGTAGTTGATCTCGTTGAGCTCCCCGCCGAGCACCCCGATCGGGCCCTCGTGCAGGATGAAGAACCCGGATGTTTGCGGCGTCTCGTGGCGGGAGATCAGCGAATAGGGATAGAGCGCCACGTCGCCCCCGGTCCGGTTCTCGACCATCTGGGTGACAGTGAAGAGATAGTCCGCATCGACCGCCAGCGCCTGCCGGAAGACCAGCCCCGCGCCATTGTCCCAGACGAGGGTGACCGGTTGGCTCGGAGTGAGTGTCGCCTCGCCCTCGACCTGCCAGAGCGTCTCGGAATCGGGCACCGCGACCGTTGCGCCAGGCGTCGCGACCCAGCCTTGTTCGACATAGAAGGGATGCGGCGACCCGCTCGGGGAGAACAGCGTGATGATCGGGCTGCCCGCCTCGACCGTCTCGCGGTACTTCCTGAGCCTGAGATCGTCGATTCGCCCGCCTCTGAGATTGATCGTGCCGACGAGCGATGGGGTGTCGATGTTGGCGCGCGGGGTCGTGGCGATCCGTTCCTCCCGCGTGCCGGCCGCCGCCGCCGCCGCGCTGCCCGGCGCGGCCGGCGACGCCGAGCCATCGGTTAAGGGGGTTGCGCCCGGCACCGGCAGGTTCGGCTGGCCGGCCGCCAGCTCGTCCTGTTGGGCGAATTCGGCCTGGCGCTGGGCGCGCTCGAGTTGCGGTCCGGCGATGAAGAACTGCCAGCCGATCAGCACCACGAGCGACAGCACGATGGCGAGAATGTAGTTGCGGGTTTCGTTCATTCCCGGCCCCGGTTGTCGCCTTCCGCCCGCTTCTTGCCGATTTCACCCAGCGCCGCCGCGAGGCCGCCCACCAGGCGATCGAATGGCTCATGTAAGGCGTCGCGCCGCCCGATCAACACATAGTCGTGTCCGGCGGTGAAGTGCACCGCGTTCATGCCGGCCGCTGCCCTTAGCCGCCGCCGGATCCGGTTGCGCTCGACGGCGTTGCCGGCGCGCCGGCTGACGGTGAAGCCGAGCCCGGGCTCGTCGTCAAGGCTCGACGCGGCCTGCAACACGAAACCGCGGCGCAAAGCCTTGGCCCCGCGCGCCGCCTTGAGAAACTGCGCCCGTTTGGTCAGGCGGCGCATGCGGCTCTCTGGGTTGGAGGTCTTGGCCGGGATGTGAAAGGTCAAGCGCTCAGGCGCTTGCGGCCCTTGAGCCGGCGGCGATTGAGTACCAGACGGCCGTTCTTGGTCGCCATGCGCGAGCGGAAACCGTGACGGCGCTTGCGCACCAGACGGCTCGGCTGAAAGGTACGCTTCATTGCTTCAAACCGCGCGGCGCGGCTCCTCGATCGTTGGACGCAGTGCTCCGGGGTCCTCTGCCAAGGCGCAAATCCCGGATTTGCGCCCGCGGTCCGCGAGGGATCGTGGCGGGTTGGCCCAGCTTTTAGGCAAACCCGGTTTTGAAGTCAACGCAGCCGCTTTTGGCAGCCTTTCCGCTTTCTTCTCATGGGTCGTCAAAGCTCGGCGAGTGGGGCATTATCGGCCGCCGACCGGCATACCTTGTCCGCGGCCACCGTCTATACGCGGCTTCGCAGGCGGCTCGTCGGCTGAGAATTGGGAAAATGCACTCATGGCTGACTATCTCCACCCCGATCTCTGCGTGATCGGCGGCGGGCCGGCGGGCCTCGCCGTCGCCGCCGCGGCGCGGGCTGTCGATGCTTCGGTGGTCGTCATAGAGAAGGCCCGGATGGGCGGAAAAGATCTCATCGCCGGAGGCGTGCCGTCGAAATCCCTGATCGCCGCCGGCAAGATCGCCCATGCCTTCCGCTCGGCAGCGCCCTTCGGCATCGCCGCCGAGGAGCCAAGGGTCAATTTCGGTCGCGTCCGCGAACATATCCAGTCGGTCATCGCCGCCATCGCCCCGGACGATTCCGCCGAGCGCTTCGAAGGCCTCGGGGCGACCGTCATCAAGGGGACGGCGCGCTTCATCGACCGGCGTACCGTCGAGGCCGACGGTCAGCTGATCCGGGCCCGCCGGTTCGTCATCGCTACCGGCTCGCGCCCGGCCACCCCGGCAATCGAGGGGCTCAACGAGGTCGATTTTCTGACCAACGAGACGGTCTTCGATCTGACCACCCGTCCTTCGCACCTGCTAATTATCGGCGCCGGCCCGATCGGGCTTGAATTCGCCCAAGCTTATCGGCGCCTCGGCAGCGAGGTCACCGTCTTCGAAATGGCGCAGCCGCTGCATCGCGAGGATCCCGAGCTGGCTGAAATTGTGCTCCGCCACTTGCGCGAGGAACGCGTCTCGATCCACGGCGGGGCGACCGTCGTTCGGGTCCACAAAAAGGCCAATGGCATCGCGGTGATCGCCGACACCGGCAAGGGCGAGCAGGAGTTTGCCGGCAGTCACCTGCTGATCGCCACCGGCCGGGCGCCGAATGTCGAAGACCTCGGCCTCGAGGTCGCCGGGGTTAGGCTCTCGGGCGGCCGCATCCGGGTCGGCAGGGGTCTCAAGACCACCAATCGCCGCGTCTATGCGATCGGCGACGTCGTCGGCGACATGCATTTCACCCACACCGCCGGCTATCATGCCGGCCTCGTCGTCCGGAACGCGCTCTTTCGCCTGCCGGTCCGGGTCGACCCTGCCATCATTCCGCACGCCACCTTTACCGACCCTGAAATCGCCCATGTCGGCCCGACCGAAGCCGAAGTCCGGGCCCATTATGGCGACAATTTCAAGGTGCTGCGCTGGGACTATGGCAGCATCGACCGGGCCCGCACCGAACGCCGGACCGACGGGATACTGAAGGTCCTGACCGACGGAAAAGGCCGCATCCTCGGCGCTGGCGCCGTCGCCTCGAACGCCGGCGAGCTGATTTCCTTCTACTCCTTGGCCATCGCCAACCGGCTCAATGTCGGAGCCTTCACCAGGGCCGTCATGCCCTATCCGACCCTTAACGAGGTCGCCACCCGCATTGCCTACGAATTCTACCGCGACCGGGCCCCGAGTCCCTGGCTGAAGCGGCTCATGGCGCTTAACCGTTTGTTGGGCTGAAACTATCCGGCATATAGTCAAACCATGTCGGACATCTCCCCACCACCCGGCGAGCGGCCGAAATTCGGCCTTTCCCTGAAGCTGATCACCATGATCGTCGTGACGATCCTGGGGGTCGAGGTTCTGATCTATCTGCCGTCGGTCGCCAATTTCCGCGCCTCCTGGCTCGACGACCGGGTCCGGGTCGGCGGGGTCGCGGCGCGCGTCATCGACGTCGTCCCCGAAGACATGAACGTGCCGGCCGAACTCGCCGAAGCGCTGTTGCGCTCAGCCGACGCCGTGGCGTTGGTCATCAGGCGGGAAGGGCGCAGCGAGCTCATCGAACGGCCGGACGTTCTGATGCCGAAGGCGGACGTCACCGCCGACATGCGCGAGAGAAATCCGCTGATGCTTGTCGGCGCCGCGATCGACACGCTGGCCTTCGGCGGCGATCGCATCGTTCGCATCATCGGCAATCCGCCTGGGTCGACCGACACCGTCATTGAACTCCTGATGAGCGATGCTGCGCTGCGCGACGACATGCTGGTCAATTCTCGCAACATTTTCATCCTCTCATTGCTCGTTGCCGCATTCACGTCGCTCGCCATCTACATCTTTCTTGACCGGCTCCTGGTCAGGCCCTTCGGGCGGATCACCGCCAACATGATCGCCTTTCGCGAGACCCCGGAGAACGCCAGCCGTATCATCGACCCCTCGAGGCGCCGCGACGAGATCGGGATCGCCGAGCGCGAACTCGCGGCACTCGAGACCGACCTCTTCGAAATGTTGCACCAGCGCAAGCATCTCGCCGATCTCGGACTCGCCGTCGCCAAGATCAATCACGACCTGCGCAACACGCTCGGGGCGGCCCAGCTTCTCTCCGATCAGGTCGCGACCCTCGACGACCCGAAAGTGCAGCGGTTGGCTCCGCGCCTCCTGCAAACCCTCGACCGCGCCATCGGCTTTGCCCAGTCGGTGCTCGATTACGGGCGCCAGTCGACGACCGTCCCCAAGCCGCAGCCCGTCGACATGCGCGCGCTCGTTACCGAATCCACTGCCGAAGCGGCGCTGTTCGGCCATCCCCTCATCGCCTTCGAGAACGAGATTCCGGACGACCTGATCTTGAGGGTCGACCCCGAGCAGATTGGCCGCGTCGCGGTGAATCTGTTGAAGAACGCCCGCGAGGCGATCGAAGGGGTGGCCGACAAGATCGTCGAGCCGAAGATTTCGGTCCGCACGATGGAAGACGAGAGCTGGGTGACGATCGAGGTCATCGACAACGGGCCGGGCCTTCCCCCGCGCGCCAGGGAGAATCTGTTTCGCGCCTTCGAAGGCTCGGGCAGGGCAGGGGGAACGGGGCTGGGCCTGGTCATCGCCCGCGAACTGGTCGAGGCCAACGGGGGCCGGCTGCGCTACGTGGACAACGGCCGCGGCACCGTCTTTGCCGTCGATCTGCCGGCTTCGAGCGTCGTCTGAAGGGTCCGCCGGGCGCCGCGGGCCCGTTGGCTTGCAATGGCCCGGGGCCCGGTATAATCCTCGCCCGCGGTTTTAGGGCGCCCGTAGCTCAGCTGGATAGAGCACCAGACTACGAATCTGGGGGTCAGGGGTTCGAATCCTCTCGGGCGCGCCATTTCTTTCAGAACAAAATCAAATTCTTAAGACGGACGCTCAAAGCGCATCGACACCAAGACTAAGCTTGGGTCGCCACCGGGCACGCGCGGAATGGCGTTATTGGGCGCCTCGAGGCGAAAGTGGCGATCTCAGCACCAGTGTGTCTCCAGCGCCTACAAGGACCGAATTCTCGTCAAGGTCTTTGCGGTTGGAAATCTGGTGATATGATATCCAATCGGCAAGGAATGGAGTGAGTGAAATGCGTCTGTGGTTCTTCGTTGTCTGCGCTCTGGCGGTGGCCGGTTCACCGCTGCCGGCAGAAGCGGCGCAACTGGCCGGGATTGCCGTCGAGGTCGATCCCAATGCCGTTGCAGCGCTCGACAATGTGCCCCGCGGGCTCGAGGACGGATCCGACCTGTTCATGGGAGAACAGGTCGTCACCACCGCCTCCGGACAGGTCCAGATCATCTTCAATGACAATACGAAGATGGTCGTCGGGCCAAATTCCTCGCTGCTGATCGAGGAATATCTCTTGCGCAACGATCAGACGCTGAGCCGCTTCACCATCAACGCGCTCGGCGGCACCTATCGTTTCATCACCGGGGACAGCGATCACAACGTCTATGAGATCAAGACGCCGACGGGCACGATCGGCGTGCGCGGTACGGCGTTCGATTTCGACGTTGATCCGGTGACCTTCGAAGTACACCTGCTGCTCTATTGGGGCGGGGTCGGGATGTGCGGGGCAAGTTGCATCGAAATGGTCGCGGCCTGTTCACTCGGGGTGATGGGATCGAGCCTCCAACCCGGCATCCAGAACCTTGCCGAGCTGCGTCTGCGCGCCTTCCTCGAGGCCTTCCCCTTCAACCAAGGGGGTCTGCGACGCGAATTCCGGATCGAGAATGCGCGGGACTGCGAGCCGCCGTCGCGCGTCGCGACCAGCGAAGCTTCGCCGCCCCCGCCGCCCCCGCCCCCCCCGCCCCCGCCGCCGCCCCCGCCGCCGCCGCCGCCGCCTCCACCGCCGCCACCGTCTCCAATTGACGACGGCGGGTGCAACAATGGATACGGCAATGGCGGAGAATGTGCGGAGGGCGACGAGGAGACCGGCAATCCGGGCAATCATTACGGCCTATACAAGAACGGTAACCTACTGCCGCCGGGCTGACGTGAGCCGATGAGGGGCCGGCGGCAGCTGATCGCGGCCCTGCTCGGGCTCCTCATCCTCGCGGCGCTGGCGGGGGCAAGGCTGTGGAACCCCTATCCGCTGCAAGCGGCGCGCGACATCGGTTTCGACTTCTACCAGCGGCTCGCGCCGCGCCCGGCGGGCACGTTTCCGGTGAGGGTCGTCGATATCGACGAGCCCTCGCTTGCCGAGATCGGACAATGGCCGTGGCCGCGCGACGTGCTCGCCAGGCTGACCGACCGGCTGACGGAGCTGGGGGCGGCGGCGATCGCCTTCGATATCGTCTTCAGCGAGGCCGACCGGGCCTCCCCGCTCCGCCTGGCCGAAAGCCTCGGGCCCGGCGCGGCGCTGACCGCAGACCAGATCGCCGGCCTGCCCGATTTCGACGAAGGTTTCGCGGAGGCGCTGGCGGCCGCGCCGAGCGTACTGGCGTTCCTGGTCTCATCGGGCACAGGGTCGCTTCCGCAAGCCCTGAAATCCGGCGTCGCGATCGTCGGGCCGGATCCGAGCCGGAAGGCATACCGGATGCGCGGGGCGGTGCTCCCTCTGCCCCGGTTGTTCGAGAGCGCGCGCGGGCTCGGCGCGATCAATCTCAATCCTGTCGATGCCGTCGATGTGATCAGGCGGGTACCGCTGGTCTGGACGGACGGGACGACGCTTTTTCCGGCGCTGGCGCTGGAGGCGCTGCGGGTCGCGCAGGGGGCGGGGACGCTGGTGGTGTTCGGCGACGATCAGGGGCGGATGTCGAGCGTCCGGGTCGGGGATTTCGAGGCCCCGACAACCGGGGAAGGACTCTTCCAAGTCTACTACAGCGCGGCAAATCCGGAGCTCTATGTTTCGGCGCGCCGGCTTCTCGGCGAGGATGACGCGGATGTGGCGCCGCTGATCGCGGGCCACATCGTCCTCGTCGGCACCTCGGCAGAGGGGCTGCTCGATATCAAGGCGACCCCGCTCGGCGAGGACGTGCCGGGGGTCGCGATCCATGCCCAGATCATCGAGCAGATGCTGTCGGGACAGTACCTCGAGCGCAGCGACTGGGTGGTCGGTCTCGAAATCCTCGGCTTCGTGCTGATCGGTCTCGCCATCATCGGGGCGATCCTCAGGTCCGGGCCGCGCCTGTCGCTGGCGATCGGGGCGGGGTTCGTCATCGCCTGGCTCTCCTTCAGCTGGATGGCGTTCCGCAATTACGGGCTCTTGATCGATTCGACCTTCCCGCTGGGGGGCGGGTTCGTCGTCTATGCGGCGATGATCTTTTTCCAGTTCACCATCGCCGACGCCGACAAGCGGCAGATCCGCCGCGCCTTCGGACACTACGTCGCCCCCGCTGTCTTGAGCGAGATCGAGCGGACCGAAAAGCTCGAGCTTGGTGGAGAAGAAAAGGACCTTACCATCATGTTCATCGATGTAAGGAACTACACGACGATTTCCGAAGCGATGACGCCGCAGGCGCTGGTCGGGATGCTCAACAGGATGTTCGAGGCGCTTGGCGCCGAAATCACCACAAGCCGCGGGACCATCGACAAGTTCATCGGCGATGCGATCATGGCCTTCTGGAACGCCCCCCTCGATGTCGAACGCCATCCGTTGAAGGCCTGCGAGGCCGCACTCAAGGCGCGGGTCGCGTTGGCGCGGATCAATGCGGTGGACGGGTTCGGGCTCAAGGCCTCGGGGAACAAGGTCGGCGAGCTCCGGATCGGCATCGGGATTGCGACCGGCCGGGCGCTTGTCGGCAATATGGGGCTCGAGACACGCTTCGACTATTCGTGCGTCGGGGACGTGGTCAACGTCGCCTCGCGTGTCGAAAGCACCTGCAAGGCACTTGGCTTCGACATCGCGGTAACCGACGAGACGCGTAAGGCGGCGAGCGAACTCGCTTTCCTCGGGGCGGGCTCGCTCGGGCTCAAGGGCAAAAGCGAGCGCGAACCGGTGCATATCCTCGTCGGCGACGCGGCGATGGCGCGCTCGACCGGATTTAAGGCGCTGGCGGAGGCGCATGCGCTGCTCGTCGCCTCGCTCGCGAAGGGCGAGATGGACGCAGCGGGGCTCGAGGATTGCCGGGCGCTTGCCGGTCCGGTCGAGCCCCGGCTTGCCGACTTCTACCCGCTGATCCCGGGACGGGCCGGCGATTTTGCCGTTTCGGACGCCGAGGCGATGGCGCGGGCCCGCGCATAAAGTTCGAAGAAGCCGGGATCGGGCACGTCAAGCTCGTCGAGGCGCTGGGCCAGCTCGTCGAGATATTCGAGATTGGTGCCAAGAATGCCCCGGCTGCCGGCGATCAGCGTCGCCGGCCGATCGGGTCCGAGACCGCCGGCAATCCGGGCAATCACTACGGCCTATACAAGAACGGAAACCTACCGCCGCCGGCCGGGGATTTCGAATAGCCGATGTCGGCGCCCGGACAGGGACCCGCGTCGCGTTCGACAGGCAAGGTAGATCCATGAAAAAATCCCGGCGCGAGGCGCCGGGATTGGAATTGGGGTTCGGCTCGGTGAGACGCGCTTAGATGGGCGCTGCCACGTCAGCCGCAGCTTCGCTCGCCCACAAGGCCAATAACTCGTCGATCGTACCGTCGAAGTCGCCGACACCGAGAACTTCATTCGCCCAGGCGACCATGCGCGCCATTTCTTCATCGGTGTAAGAGCGATTGGGATTGGCGCCCTCCAGCAGGGCAGCGACGAGCGCGTCTTCGCCGGTGCCCACGGAAGCGGCCAGAGCATCGGCTTCCGCAGTGCCGAAGGCGGTTTGGGCGTCTTGGAGGTCGAGCAATTCCTGGCTCGTCTGCACCTGCCCCAGCACGGCGGCGAGACCGATCATTTCCTCATAGCCAGGATCGCCGAGAATCAAGCCGAGGGCGGCGAGCTCGTCGTACCGGGCCTGCAGAGTGGGGACATAGAGGTCGGGATACACGGCCGGATCGAGAGCGATGGCCGTGAGCAATCCCGCAACCAGCGCCCGATAGGCGGTGTCGGCCGTTCCGAGCAGGGCGGTCGCCTCCTCGAGCGCCTCGAGCGCCAGATCGTAATTGGCGTTGGCTTCCACGAACGCCCGGAAGGTCTCCATGCGCGAATCGGCGCTGTTCATCAGGCCGTTGATGTTGCGGCCGAGCGAGTTGAGGCCGCCGAGCAGGGCGTGGATGTTCTTTTCCCCTTCTTGCCCGGGCGGCACGAAGACGCCTTCGGCGGAAGCGGTCTGGGAGTGGCGGGCATGGGCCGCGGCGGAATTGCCGCCATTGCCGTTATTTCCGGCGGCCGGCTGCTTGGTATTCTTCGCCATGGCGACCGCCTCGCCGGGAACCGGCAGATTCATCACAAGCGGCGCCAGCGTGAACGCAAACGCGGCAAGGCCGAGCAGCGCCAGGCGCCCCATCATCTTCGTCATCGTCATCTCCTGCCTTTCAGCATATTGCCGGACCAGCATCGCGCGCCGGCCTCAACACGGAGATAACTAGAAGTCTGGGATTCGAGGCTAATTGTGTGGAAATTCGCTCAAGCCGCCACAGGCACCGAAATTTGGCCGGCGCGGTGGCAGGCGGCTCAATCCGCTGGAAGCTAGTTGGCGCTCGCCTGCGGGGGATCCTCGGGAATAATCGCCGCGGTCTCGAAACCGGGATCGCAGACCGCGTCCTCATATCCGGGTTCAGGACGCCGGATTTCAAAGGTGAGCGCAATCTCGGTGCTCTGCCAGCCCGGGAAGGCCACCGTTTCGTCCTGCCGCAGGACCAGCGTGGTCTGGCTGACAACCTCTGCGATCAGATAGAACCCCTGTTGCTCGCCGGACGTGATGACCAGCAGGTCGCCCGGCCGAATGTCATCCGAGATGAATGAGGCGCCTGCCGACTCGAAAATCGTTGCGCCGTTGAGCACACCGCCGTCATTGGCCGGGCCGGTCAATGGCAGCTCAAGCGTGGCGCCGTAGCCCAGTCCGTAGCTTGCCCCCTCAATGACGACGCAGCACATAAACCGCGCCAGTTCGATGATCGATGCGCGTTGTTCGGCGTCCGAAGAGTACTGCGCGACCTGAATGATGCCCTGAGCCAGGTCAATGCACAGCGGAATGTCGAGCTCGGCTGCGGCCAGCTGACCGCGCTCGGCCAGCGCCACAGCGACATTGGCGACCTGGATATCAATGTCGAACGGCCCGGTGCCCAGCGCCAGAAGTGCGGCGAACTGTTCGCTGACGGTGGGGGGGCAATTGCCGGTGAAATAATCCGGTGGGACTTCACAGAAGTCGACAATTGCGGCTTCGCCAATGAAGGGCGCCAACGCCGCGTCTTCCTGCGCAATAGCTGCCGCGGGCGCCAGCGCGAACAGAAGGGCGGAAACCACCAAAGCCGGAAAGTGCATGCAAAGGTACTCACATTGGGCCGCAGCTAGCCGATAAATACCTTCCTGCGTCGCCAACAGTCAATGATTGGTTACGCGATGCGCTAAAAGTTGAACGCGAGTGCGCGAGAAACGCACCGGATTCCGGGCGATCTTGCGACCCGTTTGGCGAGGCAGGAGCTAGATGGTCGACCAGCGGCGGGGATTGGCGCCCGACATGGCGATCCAGACGAGGCCCGTGCGGTTCCACTCGCGGATGCGGCTCGACAGATTGTCGAGCACCAGATCGCCCGATGAGGTGCGCACGACCAAGACGGCATGGCCAACGCCGGAGCGGGTGCGGGCGGTCGCAATGCGCAAGGCCGACGCAGGCACGCCGGCCGCAATCAGTTTGGCGCGCTTGGCCAGAACGAAGTCCTCACAATCGCCGACGCGGACATTGATCTCCCATGTATCGCGGCGCTCGTTTCGCGCCCGTATCAAACGGTTGACCGTGCGATTGACCGAACTCAAGAGCGTCATCAATTGGTCCGTCATGACGACTTGAGAAGCACCGCCGCCACGGCAGTAGGACGGGTATTTGACGCAGAAAATCAGAAAGCCGACCGGGGCGGCCGTCGACTGACCGGTCGAAATCCGGCTCACCGAACCGCCAGCGCTGCTGCGCTGTGCCGCCAACGCTGCTTGGCTCAAAAGACCCGACGCCAGAATCAGGGCCACCAGAAATTTCCCGAACTTGTTCATCGCCCGTCACTCCGCGACCAAACGCGGCGACAGGTTTCGCAAAAGCGCTCTTCAAAGCCCTTCGGGGATTGCCTAAGATTTTAGCAGCATTTTACGCACCGGCCGGCCGCCTCCGCCGGAGCCGAGTGTCAACCGGAGGATACCCCTGCTGGCATATTTTGAAGGCGGTGCCTCGTGGACTCGAATGCCCCAGTACCGAGGGGTGCGGTCCGGCGCAGCATCCCGCCGCAGCCGGCGCACCCCGCCACATGGCCAAGCGGCCTAGCCACTTAACCACTTCGCCAATTCGTGAACCTGGCCGCGTGACTCGCCGCCGGAGTCGTGTTCAATATCTTAACAAAGTGTTAAGATGACTTGTTGACCGCGCGGCGCCCCCACGCCCCCTAAGGACTTTGGATCCGACATTGAGTGAAGTTGCACAAACTGAGGAAGCAAACGAGAACATCGCTTTGGAGCCACCGGGCACCGGATCTCCTCGTGGCGTTGCGCGGTTGCGCGAGCGAAGCGGTGGGCTCGCTGCTAGCGGGCTCGAGTTTTGCCTACGCGCGGGGCAGCCGGTCACGGCGTCAAATACGTACAGGCGACGTTTGTCGCTAGCGGCGAAGCGCGGATTAGACATCGCAGCTTCGGTGACCGCGCTCGCAGTGTTCGCCGTGCCGCTCATCACGGTCGGCTTGATAGTTCGGGCGACGAGCGCGGGACCGGCGATCTTTCGGCAGCGCCGGTACGGCAAGGATGGCCGCATCTTCGGCATCTACAAGTTCCGCACCATGTACCAGAATCTCGGCGATCCCACTGGTGTCGAGCAAACCCGGATCGATGATCCGAGGATAACACCGGTGGGCCGATTCATCCGGCGGTCGAGCATCGACGAGCTGCCGCAACTCATCAACGTTCTGATGGGCGACATGTCGATCGTCGGACCTCGCCCCCACGCCGTCGGCATGATGGCGGCGGGCGTCAAGTACGAGCAATTCGTCGACTACTATTTTTCGCGCTTCGCCATGCGACCCGGCATCACCGGCTGGGCCCAGGCCAACGGGTTGAGGGGACCGACCGACGACGCGTCCGCTTCGCGCCGGCGTATTGAACACGACATCGCCTATATCCAGAACTTCTCGCTTCTGTTGGACGTGAAGATTCTGATCCAGACATTGCGGCGTGAATTCCTCACCGGCTCGGGCCATTAGGCCGGTCCATAGCGACGGAGCGTATTGAGTTGACCAAGCGTATTTTGATCACTGGCGGAGCCGGGTTCATCGGCTCGCATCTCAGCAAACTGCTGGTCGATCGTGGCGACAAAGTGCTGTGCGTCGACAACTTCTTCACCGGCTGCCGGGAGAATGTTGCGTCGCTCCTCGGCCTGCCCCAGTTCGAATTGTTGCAGCACGACGTGACCTCCCCGCTCTATGTGGAAGTCGACGAGATTTACAATCTCGCCTGTCCCGCCTCTCCGATCCATTACCAGTTCGATCCGGTGCAGACGACGAAGACGAGCGTGATGGGCGCAATCAACATGCTCGGCCTCGCCAGGCGCCTGAAAACGCCGGTCCTGCAGGCCTCGACCTCGGAAGTTTATGGCGATCCCCAAGTGCATCCGCAAACGGAGGACTATTGGGGGAACGTCAACCCGATCGGACCTCGCTCCTGTTACGATGAAGGCAAGCGTTGCGCCGAGACTCTGTTTTTCGATTATCGACGCCAGCACCGGATGAACATCAAGGTCGCGCGCATTTTCAATACCTACGGCCCGAACATGCACCCGAACGACGGCCGCGTCGTCTCGAACTTCATCGTTCAGGCGCTGCGGGGCGACGAAATCACCCTTTACGGCGAGGGCGAGCAGACGCGATCCTTTTGCTATGTCGGCGACCTTGTCGATGGGCTCGTCCGGCTGATGGCAACCGGATTCGAGGTGAGCGGGCCGATCAATCTCGGCAATCCGGCAGAGATGAGCGTGCGCAGCCTCGCGGAATTGATTATTGGGCTCATCGGCTCGCGGTCGACCATCGTTCATCGCCCCTTGCCGGTCGACGATCCGCGTCAGCGCCAGCCTGATATTTCCCAGGCGACCGAGACTCTCGGTTGGACGCCAGTCATCGATATTGAAGCGGGACTTAGCCGCACCATCGCCTATTTCGACACTCTACTGTCGAGGCCGGCGCCCATTCGTGAGACGGCTGGATCGCTGGAATTGATCGCAGTCTCATGAGCGTTGCGCTTGTCACCGGGGCGGGTGGCCTTGTCGGTTCGGAAGCGGTCGACATGCTCGCTGAGCGCGGGTTCGACGTTGTCGGGATCGACAACGACATGCGCGGCCGCTTTTTCGGACCGGAAGCCTCGACGAACTGGCGCATATCGGAACTGAAGGCCCGTCATCGCCGCTTCCGCAATCACGCGTTCGACATAAGGGACGTTGACGCGGTGTCGAAACTCGTCGCCGACATCGGAGACGATTTGTTTTTCGTCGTCCACGCGGCGGCGCAACCGTCCCACGACTGGGCGGCACGCGAGCCGCTTACCGATTTTGCGGTCAACGCGCAGGGCACGCTCAATTTGCTCGAGGCGGTGCGATTGCACGCACCCGCAGCGGCGTTCGCGTTTCTCTCGAGCAACAAGGTCTATGGCGACGCGCCGAACGACCTGCCGCTGGTGGAGTTGGAGACGCGCTGGGAGATCGACCCTGCCCACCGATTTGCCGAGCGCGGCATCGACGAGTCTCTTTCGATCGACCAGTCGACCCATTCCGTCTTCGGCGCGTCGAAAGTTGCCGCCGATGTCATGGTGCAGGAATATGGCCGTTACTTCGGACTGAAGACCGCTTGCTTTCGCGGCGGCTGCCTGACCGGCGGCAGCCATTCGGGCGCCGAACTGCACGGATTCCTGGCCTATCTCATGCAATGTTGCGTGATGGGGCGGCCCTACACCGTTTACGGCTACAAGTGCAAACAGGTGCGCGACAATATTCACGCGCGCGACCTGGTTTCGGCGCTCTGGGCGTTTGCCGAGAACCCGAAATCCGGCCGGGTCTACAATATCGGCGGCAGCCGCTACGCCAATGTCTCGATGCTTGAAGCCATCGATCTATGTCAGGAGATTTCGGGGCGCCAGCTGCTCCATCGTTATTCGGCCAAGCCTCGTAGGGGCGATCACATCTGGTGGGTGAGCGACATTTCCGCATTTCAGAGCGACTATCCCGAGTTCACCCTCACTTGCGACATTCGCGCCACGCTCGAGGACATTCATGAGACCGGCGCCCAGAGGTGGCGGCGCGGCGCATGATTGACCGCGGCAAGCGCAGCGTCTTGGGCGTGGGTGTGAACGTCATCGACCTTGAGGCGGCCGTCTCGAGGATCATCGGCGCGGCGCAGGCGCGGCAACCCCTGACGGCGACCGCGCTTGCCGTGCATGGGGTTATGACCGGCGCGCTCGATCCGGAGCATTGCTTTCGCCTCAATCGGATGGATCTAGCCACCCCGGACGGCCAGCCGGTGCGCTGGGCCCTGCGTTTGCTGCACGGCGAGAGACTACCAGACCGGGTGAGCGGGCCGGAACTGATGCCGGCCGTTTGTGCCCGCGCCGCAGAGGAAGGCCTCGGCGTCTTCTTCTTCGGCAGCAGCGCCGAGACGCTTCGCGCCCTCACCGGCAATCTCACCCGCGCCTTCCCACGCCTCAAGATCGCTGGTGCCGAGCCTTCGAAATTCCGCCAGGTGACGCCGGAAGAGGCCGCGGCGATCGACCAGCGCATCCGCGCTTCGGGCGCCGACATCGTCTTTGTGGGACTTGGCTGCCCGCGGCAGGAGGTCTTTGCCTTCGAGCATGCGAGCGGGCTGGAGCTGCCGCTCGTCGCAGTCGGCGCGGCATTCGATTTCGGCGCCGGCACACTCTCGAAGGCGCCGCGCTGGATGGAGCGGGGCGGCCTCGAATGGCTGTTTCGCCTTATTCAGGAGCCGCGCCGATTGTGGCGGCGCTATCTGCTGCTCAACCCGCTTTATTGCGCGATGATCGGCGCGCAACTGTTGCGTCTGCCGGGCATCCGTTTCGGCCGCGAGCGCCGTCCCGACACCTCGTTCAACTTCGGATGAAGTCCCCCGTGAAGACTACGGGACGCGACCGTATTGGGATGCGCGCGCGGCAACTTGGCGCCGCCGCGATCTGGATCATATCGAACGCAACGCGAGAGATGGGCGTCGCAATCGAACAGGTGCACATGACGAGGTCGATCGCCGACCAGATTGTGGTTAGCGGATCGAACTTTGTCACCGGCGTCTTAATTGCGAGATTCTTGGGCATCGATCAATTCGGCGTCTTTTCGCTAGCGTGGCTAGTGGTACTTCTATTCGAGAGCATCCAGGCCGCTGTTATCGCCGGCCCTATGCTGAGTATCGGGCCGAAGCAGACCAAGCAGGAGCGAGAAGAATATTACGGCATCATGTTTTTGGAGCAATTCGCCTTTTCCGGCGCGGCTGCGGCCCTCGTCGCTGCCAGCATGCTGGTGGCGGTCTCGAACCGGTTGCCGATCGACGTCGGCACGCTGACTGCGCTGATCGCGGTCGTCGTAGCTCTGCAGACCCAAGAATTCCTGCGGCGCTACAATTTCAGCCGCGGCCGCTCAGGTCTAGTCTTACTTTCCGACGCCGTCCGCTACGGCACCCAGCTTGCTGCGCTTCTGGCACTTTTCGTGGCTTATGGTGCAGCGACGGGCGTGGTCGGCGCCCTTCTGGTGATCGCTGGCAGCGCTCTGCTCGGTGGGTTGGTTCTACTGAAGGGTCGGCCGATCATCCCTCACTCGTTCGCCCGGCTGCATGTCATTGTAGCCCATCAGGTCGAATTCTCGAAATGGCTGTTCGGCGCGGCGCTAGTGCAATGGACAACCGGCAATGCCTTCCTGATTGTCGTCGGCGCTCTTCTGGGTCCCACTGCGGTCGGCGCCATGCGCGCTGCACAAAATCTGTTGGGGGTTACCCATGTCTACTTTCAGGCCGCCGAAAACGTCCTGTCGCCTTTGGCGGCGCGTGTACTTCACGAGGATGGCGCACCGGCGCTCCGCCGACTGTTACGGACAACTGGCTTTGCGTTTGGCGCCCTCACCAGCGCCTTCTGCCTCCTCTTCGCCGGCTTTCCGGACTACTGGCTGACGCTGGTTTTCGGGCCGACCTTCGAGGGGTACGGCCTAATTGTAGTTGGTTACGCGGCGGTGTACCTGCTGCTTGCATTTTCCGTTCCGCTCCGCCTTGCATTCCTGGCGATGGAGAGGACTCAGTCAATCTTCAAGGTCAATGTCATCGCTGCGGCCTTTGCGCTGGCCTCCAGTTACCCCCTGGTCAACTGGCTCGGCGTACCCGGCGCCGTTGCGGGCGTCGTCCTTGTCCACCTGATCGGATTGTTGGTCGCAATACGAGAATACCGTCGCTCCTTCGCGGTGACAGGATAGCGGGCCGCGATGCAGTGCGAATTTCAGACAATGGCAACCTGCCCGATCTGCAACGGTCAAGGCGTTATCCGCAGTTGGGAAGGGTTCGAATGCGTCGCCTGCGGCTCGGTGTCGGTGCTGCGGTTGCCAAGCATCCAGACGCTCCGGGATTTCTACGCGTCGTACAACGACGACTATCACGGGGGAGGGCGCAAGTCGGGTGCCCAACGCCGCCAATGGCGCTACGCTGTTAGCTATCTAAAGCTCGCGGGCCGCTACGTGCCGCGGGGACGAGCGATCGACATTGGCCCTGCCAACAGTCCATTTCCCAATTTGCTGGTGCATGCGGGCTATGAAGTCGCGGTCGCCGACTATGCGAAGCCCTCGGGTCTCAATCCGCGCGTACGGTACATCGACCTCTCCTTCGACGAGGAAGGCGATACCGCGCCCCACGCTCCCATGGAATCGTTTGACCTTGTGACCAGCTTCGCAGTGATCGAACACACCCGCAATCCGCGCGCTTGGGTGAAGATGATTACCGGGCTCGCCCGGCCGGGCGCCTATCTGGTCCTGACCACGCCCGAGATCGGCCGATTCTCAGATCGCAATGCTCTCGGACGAACGCGCTGGTTCTCGCCGCCCGAACACCTGCATCTTGTCTCGGGCGAAAGCATGTGCGGTCTATTCGAACAAGCCGGCTGCATGCCCGTGCGCCAAGGCCGGTTCGAACTCGGCCCCCTGCGCTGGACCGCGCGCTATGGGTTGCTGGCGGTCGAGGGCGCTGTCGGATATGCGGTCCGGAAAGCCGTGCCGGGATTCTGGCAGCGGTCGAGGGAGAACTGTCGCTCACTGGGACAGGGCATCGCCTACTTCGTCTTTCGCAAGCCTCCCGTCCAGGGCCGGAATTGAGATGGCCACCTCACGCCGCGTTCTGTTGTCGGCATTCGCTTGCTCGCCATCCTACGGCTCGGAATCGGGTGTCGGCTGGAACTGGGCGCTGGAAACCGCCAATCTCGGCCACGACGTTACTGTGATCACGCGTCGAGAATTCCAACCGGCGATCGAGGCGGCGAACCTCGCAATCGCCAAGGAGGGTCGCCTCAACTTTGTCTATGTCGACTGGGTCAGGCGGCTCAGTTGGGAAGGCGCGGGCAAGGCGTTGACGTATGGCTATGTCTATCTCTGGCAGTGGCTCGCCTGGCGAACTGCGCAGCAATTGCACCGACAGATGCCGTTCGATCTTGTCCACCACATCACCTTCGGCGCGGTCCGGTTTCCCTCCTTCATGGGCGGGCTCGGAATTCCATTCGTCTTCGGCCCCGCCGGCGGAGGCGAGTCGGCGCCGAGCGCACTGCGTCGTGGATTCCCTCTAAGGGGCAAGCTGGTGGACGCCCTGCGCGACCTGCTCAATCGCCTCGTCGCTTTCGACCCGCTGGTGCTTGCGACGCTAAGGCGCGCCCGTCTCATTCTCATTCGTACCCAAGGCGATCTGGCCGTTGTGCCTCGCCGGTTTCACCCGAAGGTGTTCCGCGTGTCGGAAGTCGGCATCCGGTGTCCCCAGCCGAAGCCCGTGCACGTACGGGCGCCGGGTTCGGTTCGGTTCCTCTATGCCGGTCGGCTGCTTTATCTCAAGGGCATGCATCTCGGTATTCCCGCCTTCGCCACCGCGCTGCAGCAATTGCCGGGCGCAACGCTCACCATTGCCGGCAGGGGTCCGGAAGAAGGGCAATGGAGGGAGCTTGCCGAGCGCTCTAGCGCCGCCGGTTCGATCAGATTTCTCGGTGCAGTGCCCTTTGAAGAAATTGGTCAACTCTATCGGGAACACGACATCCTGTTGTTTCCAAGTCTTCGGGATTCCGGCGCCAATGTCGTTTACGAGGCCGCCGCTCACGCCCTGCCCGTTGTCTGCCTCAAGCTCGGCGGTCCGGGTGAACTGGTCGAGGATGATTGGGGCAAAGCAGTGGAGGTCAAGAATCTCAGCGAGGGTGGCGCAATTGCCGCGCTGGCTGAGGCAATGGTGGAGATCGCAACGGATCGCGTTCGGCTCGAGACTCGTTCACTCAACGCGCGCGCCTGGGCCGAGCGGCAGACCTGGACCTCGCGCGTCAGCGCTGTCTATGAACGCTTGGATGGCGGCGGTGTCGCGCCGTCAACGGGGACGGCTGGAGAATCGGCCGAAGCTGCGAACGGCACCGGTTTGAGCATTTCAGCTGGGAGATTGATCACGCGCGACGGGAGGATGGATTGACCGACCCGTTGCATTGCCAGTGCGAGTCCCCGCCCGGCGGCGACGAGACCGAGTTCCGGACTTTCGGCGGCCGCCAGGCGCGTCGCGTAAGCAAGATGGCCGAATGCAGCCGGCAGATCGCGAAGCGCGAGGCGCGTGCCGACAATCCTGAGATAGAGTTCCGCGAGGCCGACCATGAACAGGCGGCGTTCGCGCTTCGGGAGGTACGCGTCGTTGGCCTTCTCGGCGACGAGGCGGGCGAAGCTTTCGATGCGCTCGCGGATCTTAGGCAGCCGGTCGAGCGACGTCTGGCTCATCGAAGCGCCGTGGATGCGGTAGACCGCCGCAGGTCGGGCGATCAGAAACCCTGCCGCTCCGCGCGAGACGCGCAGCAAATACTCCCAGTCGTCGTGCCAGATGTCGGCGCGCGGCAGCGCGTTGGCGAGGCTGAGGCTCCGCCGCCAGGCCATGCCGGGAGAGCGGAAGAAGATGCGCCTGAGGAGACGGTTGCGGAATCGGGCGGGCTCGAGCAGCGCGTCGCGCGGTGCGATGTGCCGCTCGACAAAGGTACCGGTCGGGGTTCGGAAATCGTAGTTCGAGCAGACGACGACACCGGCGCCGGCGTCGAAGCCTGCCTCCGCTCGGTCGAAATAAGAGGGCAGAAGCCAATCGTCGGCGTCGAGATTGACGATAAACTCGCCTTGCGCCGCGTCGATGCATTTCGCCCAGGTGGGGCCATGGCCGCTGTTGGTCTCGTTGCGGAACACGCGAATTTGCCGGCCATAGCGCCCGAGAACCCCCGCGGTTTTGTCGGTGCTCGCATCGTCCCCCACAATGATTTCAACATCTCTTCGCCGCTGCTGCAACACGCTGTCGATGGCGTCCGGAAGCATCGACGCGTAGTTGTAGCTCGGAATGACGACGCTGAATTTCACAGAGGCGACCGTGCGGGCGGGGGCGGGACGAATGTCTTGGCAGAAATCTCGGCGGAGGGAAACCGGCGCGAAAGATTCTGCTCCGGGGTGGGGCGATGAACGCCGTGGCGCAAACCGGGACCGATGAGCTCGTCCGACGAGGAACCGCCGCGTCCAGGACAGCGCGCGGCGCTTCCATCTACGGGGTGATTTTCATTGCATATTGCTTTTGGCCATTTTCCTATTTGCCTCAGTCCCTAAATCTCGGCTTCCTGGCGCTGGTCGTGGCCACGCTCCTGCTGCTATCGATCCGACGACTGCCGAAGCTCAACGTCGTGATGCTGGCTTTCGTGCTGGTCTTCCTCGGCCAACTGGCATTCAGTCTCGGCGGCACCGTATCGGCATATTATCTGTTCTCCCATACCAATCACCTCATCCAATTCATCTTTTACTACTACGCGTTTGTGCATCTCGCGACCGTCTGCGACTGGCGGGCGATCTGGATGGATCGCCGGTTCATGCTTGCCGCGGCGGGAGTGCTGGCGTTGGAGTCGCTCTTCGGGCTGGTTCAGTGGGGCAGTCCAGGCTTTTCGGAATTCAATCTCGCCCTGTTCGGGCTGGTGGCGGGATTGTTCATGCGCGGCCAGCGCGGCAAGCGGCTCACGCATTTTCTCATCCTGATTGCAATTTGCCTGCCGCTGGCGTTGATATCGTCACGGGCGAGCTTCAGCGTAATCCTCGCTTTGATCCTCGTCCTTTACTGGGTGGATTTGCCGGAATGGACTATACGTGCGCTCGCCACGGTCATCTTGGCGGGCCCGATCGTCCTGTATCTCGCGCTGCCGCCCGACGCGCTGCGCTGGCTCTATGCTCTCGACCACAATTCAGGCATCCGTGCCGACTTCGTGCGAGGCGCCTGGTATTACCTGCAAAACTCGCCGATCTTCGGCATTGGCTTCGAGGCGCCGTACCGGCCGACCAATTTCAATTATGCAACGGAGCATCCCTATCTCAACAGCCTGTTTGCGACCCAGATCATCTCCAACCATCATTCGCTATTCGACGTAGCGCTACGCATGGGCCTGCCGGCTGCGGCGCTCCTGTGGTGGGCCATCTTCATGGGCAGGCGGTTGCGTGCCCCCGCACGCATACACGCGGTACTTTACCTCGTGCTGGCCATCGGCCTCTCCTTCAATGCCTGGCTCGAAAACCAGGGCCAGCTGCCGGTATTTGCCCTGCTCGCGGCGATGCTCTATGCGGAGCGGCGAACCGTAGGCCGCCGGCTCGACGTTCCGGACCCGGCGGAATTGTCCCATGTCCATTAAAGGTGCGCTCTCCGCCGAGGATTTGAGCTCGAACCCCACAGTTTCGGTAATCATCGCGGCGTTCAATGCCGAGGCATTCATCGAACGCACTCTGAAGAGCGCGACTCTGCAGACCATGCGGAATATCGAAATCATCGTCGTCGACGACGGTTCAACCGATGCGACCGGCGCCATTGTCGAGCGAATGGGTAAGACGGATGAGCGGCTCAGGCTTATCAGGACGGATAATCACGGTGTTGCTGCAGCGCGCAATCGGGGTCTCTGGGAGGCGCGGGGGGAGTTCGTCGCGCCGCTCGACGCTGACGATGTTTGGCATATGCGCAAACTCGAAATGCAGGTCGGGGCACTGCAGCGTTCAACGGAACTTCCGCCGCCCGGCGCCGCCTATTGTTTTACACGCCTCATCGAGAGCGACGATTTCGTCCTCGCCGACGGTCCAAACTTGGCGGTGGATGGTTGGGTGCTGGCGCGCCACCTCGCATACAATTTTGTCGGCAGCGGCAGCAACCTGATTTGCCGAAGCGATCTTGCTCGCAAGGTGGGAGGTTTCGGCGGTGCCCATCTTAACGTCGCAGTCAACGCCGAGGACTATGATTTCCAACTGAGGCTAGCTGAGCGGTGCTCGTTTACCTTGGTGCCGCTCTATCTCGTCGGCTATCGCCGGCACGCCGGCGGTCGTTCGCTCAGCGGCATAACGATGACGCAGTCGCATCGACTGATCGCCGGCGACTACCTCAGTACCCACCCTGAGCTTTCAATCGAATGCCGCCGCTTCGTCCGCGGACGGACGGAAGCGATGGCCGTCCGCTCGTTCCTCGCCGCGGGCCGTCCGATGGCTGCCTTAGCCGCCGCGTTCCGGTTGGCGGCGATTGATCCCGTCCGCTTCGCCTTTGAGGCCGTCTGCCGGGTGCCAGGCGAGGCGCTTGCACGCCTGTCGCGAGCGGTGGGCGGGTTCGAACGAGAACCCTCCCAGACCTTTGCTTTCGCCGATCCGACGAGGGCGCGACCGCAACGTCTGCCACTTCTCATGCGCCACCGGCTGATACTTTTGGCGCGTGAAGACGCGGCATTGGGAGCGGGCGCTGCGCAACGGACCTGCGGATAATCCAATGACCGCCCCGCCACTCGTCTCCGTGATCGTGCCGGCGTTCAACGCTGAGCGCTTTATCGTCCGGACTTTGAAAAGCGCACAGGCCCAGACCTTGCGCAACATCGAGTTCATCGTCGTCGACGACGGTTCGACCGACGCGACCGCGACACTAGCGATGGGACTGGCGGAAACTGACCGGCGCATTCACGTCATCCGCAGCGTCAATCAAGGCGTGGCCGCCGCCCGCAATCTCGGCCTCAAAGCGGCGACTGGCACTTATGTGGCTTTTCTCGATGCTGACGATCTTTGGCACTCCGAAAAGGTCTTGCGTCAAGTCGAAGCCTTTAGACGGTTTGACCGTGATCATACCGCAATCGGCGCCGTCTACGCGCTTTGCAGACCAGTCGACGACCACGACAGGGTCATCGGCTCTTGGGAGCACTGTGAAATCGAAGGATGGGTCTATCTGCGACACCTATTGCTCAACTTTGTCGGCAACGGAAGCTCCCTGATGTGTCCCACTGCCGTTGCACGGGAGGTTGGCGGATTCGATTCCGGATTGGCCGCGGCGGGCGTGGGGGGGTGCGAAGACTTCGACTTCCAGTTGAGAATAGCAAAGAGATACCGATTCGTTGTTGTTCCAGAATACCTAGTTGGATATCGACAGCACGCCGCCGGAATGTCCAGAGATCGCCTAAGAATGGTCGCCTCTCGGCGGGCAATTGTTGCGCGTCAGTTGGCAGAGTCCCCGAGCATGCCCAAACGCTGTAGGCGAATGGCGTGGGGCACGGTACATGCAATGACCTGCCGGGCGGCTGCTGGCGCGGGTGACTTTCGTCGCGCCTTGGCGGCCGCCGTTGCGTTGCTCTCGTCCGACCCGGTCCGATTCACCTACGAGGCGACTTGGCGAGTCCCAATGATGATGGCGATGGACGTGCGATGTCGGCTGGGATTTGCGGCCACTTCTCACGCAAATGTGGGAGCTCCGTTCTACGACGTCCCGACAACGGAGACTCATCCTTCCACGCACAACTGGCTGATCGGAAGGCGATTTCGGGCCCTTCGGCGGGAGGAGGAGGCTAGAGGACTGGAAATTGAAAAAGCAGAAGGGGAATCATAGGAGGATTACCTGCAAGCGAGGACAAAATCATTGTTTTCTGAGAACAATTAGTGAGTTATCAAGTGAGTTTTCGAAAGGCTGGACCATCATGAAGAAATCGGCCGACAGTCTTTGCTCATGAAAGTAGCGATGATATCGCAGAAGGTCGCGTAATTGGATGTCTTCAATGACATATACGCCGCCTTCTCTTAACTTGTCCCGAGAGTTCTCGAACAGGCAAACTCCCGCCGCAAACTCATGCAGACCGTCATCAATCATCAAATCAAATTCCTGTTCGCCCATCATGCGCCACATTCTGAAGACGGACGTTGGATCGGTCTGGTCCACGTGGAACGTGGCAATACGGTCCTCACCGAACAGCACTGATTGGTCGATGTCGGCGCCAAATATTGTGGCATTGGGGAAATAGTCTCGCCAGACCCTCAGAGAAGCGCCAGGTTTTCCGCCACTTCCCATGTTCGAGGCAATCTGAACATTCGTCGTTCCAATTCCGCACTCGAAAACTTTTCGAAATTCATGTCTGCAGTGCTCAAACAATGACGAGTACACCCATGCGTAGGTGTGCGGCGCCGATGCATATGACACCCCGGCCACCCGCTCCGAGTCCTTGTCGGAACCATACTTGTCGCACAATTGAGCAATTAGGCTGGAATTTGGACTCACGTGATAGACGGTTGAGGTCAATTTACTCCTTTTGGATATGGAGCGTTTGGTTTGAGCTAGTTTGGTGGCGTAAAAGGCCTTTCGGATCGTCCCTCCCAGAAGGGAGCGGTCCAAGATCCTTAACGTTGAACGGAACATAGTTGCCCCCGGCGGTGGCAGCGAACGCTCGTCTTCAATATCCTTCCTCGAAATATCCCGCATACCGGCTGTTGTAGCGGTTGCGGGCGCCTTCCACCTGGTTCAGCACGGCGAGGATCGGCGTGTCTGGCCGCTTGGCGGCGAATAGTGTTTTCATCGTCGAGCGCACCTCATCCTGCGAGGTGCTGGCCCACCGAACGACGAGGGCTATTACGTCGGCATGCTTGGCGAGGTAAAGACCGTCAACCACCGCGCCAATGGGTGGTGTGTCGAGGATAACTGTATCGAAAGCGGCGGCGGCAGATTCAACCAAGTGCTCGAATGCGGTGCCGAACACCAGGTGATCCGTGGGTGTGCCACTGCCGCGTGCACCGATGGCCATGGCCAGCAAGGTTTGGGAATCCCTGACAACGATGTCTGAGAACTTTATTTGTTGCCCATGACTTGCGAGAAATTCATACAGACCCCTGGAGGGCTGGATGCCGAGGTGTCGATGGATACTGGGCTTTCGCAGGTCACAGTCGATCAGAATGGGCCTTTTCCCAGACAAGGCGTAACTGCGACCAAGCGATAGCGCCAGAGTGGACTTTCCCTCACCGGGAATGGCTGAGCACACCATTAGAACGCTGCCGCGGGCGGAGCCACTGCCGGGCTCCCGACTTCGGAGCAGCTGATCGACGCTGGCCCCGATTCGGCGGACGCTTTCCGAATATTGTGAGATCGGCGCGGTGACGATGGCATCGGCGGGCGACAAGAGCGCCAATTCTCCCGTATCATCGTGCGTTCGCAAGCGCGGCACGGAGACCGAGGTCGGCAGGCGCAGGACGGATTCGACCTGCCGGTCGCTGACAAAGCCGCCGACATAGTTTTCGCGCAAGTAGGCGATGCCAATTCCCAGGGCAAGGCTAAACATGGTGGCGACAGCCAGGATCAACGAAACCCGGGGAAACGAAGGTCCGCTTGGCTCGAGCGCGGGTGAGACGATGCGCGCCTCGGCCAGTTGCAGGTCGGCCTGCGCCTCGACGTCGCGCAGCCGCGACAGCAACACCTGATATTGCGACCGGGCGACGCTAGCTTCCTGTTGCAGACTGTACACAGTCGTCAACAGGTCAGTGGGGAGTTCGGCCGAGAGCGCGGCATTTCGGATGCTGCCGCGCAAGTCGGAGAGTGCACCCTGCGATTGGGCCAGGCTGTCACGCAGTGAACCCAGTTCGATTCTTGCGGTTCGCCGCAGTTCCTGGTCGAGACGGGCGAGTTCGGCCCGAAGATCGACAGCCTCAGGCGCGGATTCGGGGAGGCCCGATAGTTGGGCCTCCAGTTGCGTGCGCTGACGTTCGAGCGCCCGCGCCGCGTCGGACTGCAGACTTTGGCGCAGCGAGTCGAAGTCCTGCGAGTCAAGGCTCTCGGCCAGAACGTCGGCAAGGGCATTGGTGCGTTCGCGTTCGGCTTCGAACGCCGCTACTTCGGCGCGCATGTTTGCGATGTCTTCGCGGCCGGTCTCTTCCGTGATGCGATCGAGATTGTCGAAGACGAATAGGTCGATCGCTTCCTCCGAACTGGTGACGTCGGTGGTGGCGATCGCGATCCGCCGTTGCAGCACGTCGCGAGCCTGCAGGGCTGCGGATATCCTGGTGTCGATCTGATCCTGAATATATGCCGAGGCGACCGCATTGGCGATCACAGCGGCGCGAAAGGGGTCCACGGATTCGACTTCAATCGAGATGAGTGACGTCAATCCGCGGCGGCTAACCGACAATGCGCCTTTGAGGTTGCCGAGAATCTGGTGCAGTGCCTCCTCGCCGGTGGGAAGTTCGAGGGGCGTGGAGCGAATGACGCTGGTCAGCCAGGAACGGAATCCCAGCGAAACACCGAATTCGGGATCGTCGACGAGATCGAGGTCGTCGATTGCCTGGAGCAGAATGGAATCCGACTTGGCAATCTCCACTGCGCTCTCGATTCTCGAAATATCGGAGGAATCGCCGGCGAATGCGGCTTGCGGATCAAGCAGATTACGCTGGCCCGATTCCACCTGCACGAGCGCGGCGGCGGTGTATTTTGGCGTCAGCGAGAAGGTGACCAAAGCGGTCACGACAACGACCAGCAGAACGCATACCGCGATCAGCCGGATCTGGCGGCGCAAAAGGCCGAATATGGCGCGCACATCGATTTCGCGCTCTTCGCCAGAATATTCCGTGCTCATGCTGTGGAGGGGCCCAGATCAGGGGTTCAGGCTGCGGCGCTCGTGGCTATCTTGTTGGCGGGTCATTTTCGCGGATTTCAACGCAACCTTCAATTGCGACCGGTGATGAAACCGATTTCGACGGCGGTATCGGCGACGGTGGTTAACACCGAAAGCGGCCGGCCGGGGGTTATTTTGAGCGCGCTGAGCACGCCGGTCTGGTAAGCGCCGGTATCCACGAAGACATGTTGCTCGATCATTTCGACCTGGGGGCGCGGCACATGGCCGTGCACGATCAGCGCCGGTCCGCCCTGGCGCGATCTGGCTGGTTTCGACCGCTCCCACAACAGCGCCTCGTCCTCAAGATAGTCAATTCGTTCGTCGCCGGCGATTGCGCCATGCACGAATAGCATGTCGACGATACTGACGGCGGCCGGCAGGCGCGCCAGAAACTGGAGGTGGTCTTCAGGGATATGCGCCGCAAGCAAGTAGCCGAAACGCCGCGAACCGAGGTTGGCGTGATGGAGTTCCGCGTCGCCGATCCCGTAGGATGAAAGTGTTTCCCTGCCGCCATAGTCGAGCCAGCCGGGCGATCCGGCGGGCTCGGCGATGAAATCGAGCATCATCTGGTCATGGTTGCCGGCAAGACATATCCGCTCGAAGCCGTCCGGCCACGGGGCGGTAAGATGATCGAGGACCGCCGCCGAAGCGGGACCACGGTCGACGTAATCGCCGAGCATGACGATCAACTTGGATACCGCGATCGCCTCGGCGTCGCGAATGATGCGGGACTCGAGGGCCTGCAGTTCCTCGAGGCATCCATGCACGTCGCCGATGGCGTAAATGACCGCGGGCGCCTCGTTCAGCACGAGACGCGGCCGCGGTCCGGCGGGAGGGGGCTGCCGCCGGAAGAGCCGGCGAAAAAGACCTGTGCCGCTCACGTCCGGCCTCCCCCCTTCTTTGACCCGATCGCGCCGGCCATGCCGATCCCGACGATCGCAAGAAACAGAAGAACGTTTGCTTCGATCTCGAGACTGAAATCGGCGACCGAATGGGTCGCGGCGACAATAATCACTCCAAATCCAGCCAGCGCCGACGCCCAGTCCCTGTCGCGCCTGCGCGCAACTCCCAAAAGGCGAAACCCCATCCAGCCAATCAGCAACATGGCCAGACTGCCCACGACAAGACCAAGTTCGGACCATAAAGCAAGATAGGTTGAATGGGCCTTGTCCCAGTTTACGTCGGCGCTTACCGGAAGGCGATGGAATGCCGGATAAGCCGCCTCAAAGGCGCCGGCACCGAACCCGACGAAGGGTCGCGTCCCGATCATCTCGAGAATCTGGGCATAGAGCTGGCCGCGCACGTCGGCGGCAGCTTCGAGCGATCCGAGTCGCTCCAATAGCGCGCCGCCGAAGAGCGCCAGAGCGCCGAGCGCGACGAGAACGGCGACAATGCCAACGGCCATCAATGTGGCGGCTCCCCTTCCCCGGTGGCGCGAGAGATAGGCGACGAAAACTGCGACTGATCCGGTGGCTGCGGCGAAGGTGCCAAGCCGAGACTGAGTGGCCACGAGTGTCGCGGCGAGGATCAGCAGGCAAACGAAAATGATGATCAATGCGGAAAGGTGCCCGCCCGTCCCGAACGGGGAGCCTCTCCGATAGTTGTTCAACTGCATTTCGCCCTTGCGGAGCAGGAGCGCCAGCCCGACGACAATTCCCATGGCGAGGAATGTCGCGAAGGAATTGCCGTTGACGAAGGTGCCAGTCGCGTTGCCCTGGTAGGCCCATTTCGGAAACAGCAGCATGGGATCGCCGAGCTGTGTCAGCGCGAGCAGCGCATAAGCGGCGTGGGCGGTCACGACGTAGAGAACGGCATTGATCACCCACAGCGCCCGGTCGCGGTTGGAAGTGGCCTGCAACACTAGCCAGTAGAAGACGGCATAGGTGGCGAACTGCAGCAGGACCAGCAGAGTTGCGCCTGATGCAATGCTGATCGCAGGCGATTCTAGACCGCCCAAAAGAAAATGCGCGCCGATTGCATCAAGCATCCAAGTCAGGGGCAGAGCTTGCATCAGCAAGAAAGCCACTATCACTACGGCAATGCCGACTTGCAGCGGAAACTGGCGCAGCGCCAGGCGCGGCGCAGCGCTTCGACCGAGGAGCATCGCCGAGTAGCCGATCCCGACCAATCCGACGACAAGGGCAGCCAGCGCCCAGAAAACCGGGCGGTTGCTGGCGGCGGGCACTGGCGCAAGAGCGACGATGGTCAGAATTGCAACGGAGAGCAAAGCGTTCGGGCGCGTCAGGCGCCGCAGCCGGCTGGCGGAAAGCGGGGCGGCCAGTTCGGGTGCTTTCATGACCTGACGCTTCTGATCACCGACGCAACCCAACCGACAAATCTCGCTTGATCTTCCTCGGAGAGGGTCTCGACAATTTCGGTTATGCGGGCGCGGAATCCGGGCTGGCTGACATATCGATGTGCGATAGCGCCAATGCCGCTCCGGCTTTGCACCAGCATCGCCAGATCTCGATCGATGAAGGCCAGCGCCTCATCCCCGACCAGCGGCCGTATCCGCTCAGCGAGTTCAACACGAATCTCACCGACCCACTGCTCGGCCTGCCCGGTCTGTTGGGAGCGTTGCAGGGCCACGACGGATTCGTCGAGGTCGCCGCGTTCCACGGCGGCCGCCGCCAGGACGTACCAAGCAAAGGAGTGTACAGGGTTCGCGCCAAGCGTGTCTCGAGCCAAGGAAGCGCAATTGGCGTTGACTCGATCCGAAACTAGCCGGGGTTGTGCCTGCTGCTGGATCGAGGTCAGCGCTTCAACGCAAGACCGCAGCGCCGCCTGCTGCGACGGAATCGATAGGCCAGCCGGAGGCGGCGCCTCTGCAAGCGCCGCATAGGTGCCGGCGGAGGAGCCGGCCGTCAGAAGCGGCTGCAGCTCGAGTGATCCGGCGACGATTGCCCCGGCGCAGAGCGCCAACGACACAACAAGAGGAACAAGACCTTTGGCAGACATCGGCCGGATTGTATCCTAGTAGGAAAAAGCGTTTGTTGGCGGGGCCGCTCGCCAGCGCAAGTCTGGAGCCGCGGAAAGGTTAAGCGGTAAGCGACATTGTAGCGCTTTCCATTATCAAATAAGCCGGACCGGGCGCAATTCAGACGATTCCGGCACCCCCGGGCCCCTCGAGGTCAAATGAAGGTGTTCGTCACAGGTGGGGCCGGATATATCGGCAGCCACACCTGCAAATCGCTGAAAGCCGCCGGGCACGAACCCGTGACCTTCGACAATCTCTCGACAGGGCATGCCGACCTTGTTCGATGGGGACCTTTGGAGCGCGGCGACATTGCCGACCGCGCGCGTGTTGTCGCGGTGCTTCGTCAATGGAAATGCGAGGCGATCCTGCATTTTGCAGCCAGCGCCTATGTTGGAGAATCCACCGAGGCACCCCTCAAATATTACGCGAACAACGTCAGTGGATCGATCAGCCTTTTCGAGGCGGCACGCGACTGCGGAATCGACCGGATCGTCTTTTCGAGTTCGTGCGCGGTCTATGGCGTACCGAAGGAACTACCGATCACCGAGGAAAGCCCAAAGGTCCCCATAAATCCCTACGGCCGGTCAAAGCTGATGGTCGAGCAGATCCTCGCCGACGCCGCCACAGCCTATGGCATGCGGGTAACGGCGCTTCGCTATTTTAACGCTGCGGGTGCTGATCCCGATGGCGAGATCGGCGAAAACCACGATCCCGAAACTCACCTGATCCCGATAATTCTGCAGGTAGCGAAGGGGGTGCGACCGGCGGTCTCGGTATTCGGCACGGACCACCCGACCGCGGACGGGACATGTGTCAGGGACTACGTTCACGTCTCCGATCTTGCCGACGCTCATGTGCTCGCGCTCGAGCGGTTGCCTAGGCAAAGCGGCTTTACGGCCTATAATCTCGGCACAGGCAGGGGTTGGTCGGTCAGGCAGATCATCGAAGCGGCGAGAGACATGACCGGCAGGCCGATCCGAACGATTGAAGAGCCGAAACGAAACGGCGACCCCCCGACACTGATTGCAAATCCCACACTCGCGGAAAAGGCGCTCGGCTGGCAAGCGCGGCGTTCGGGCCTGCAAGGCGTTCTCGACTCGGCCTGGCGTTGGCAAGAGTCCGACCGGCGACACTAGGCAAACTAACACATCGAACTGATGCTTGCCTCGACCGATATCACCGACCGAAGCGGCAACCGCCGTTCGCCTGTTGGTGGCGACGGTCGCCGAGGCCATCCGCCGATGCAAAGGTCCCTTGTTGGATGAGGTTCAATCACCCGACGGCACGCCCAGCATACAGGACGCAAGACTAGTCCGACGGATCGTTGGTGCCAGTGGGCGCCGAAAGTTCGTCGAATGTGACCTCGCCGCGCTCAAGAGCGCCTACCAGTTCCCGGAACATCGAGACGAAGGCAGCGCGTTCCTGGTCAGTCTCAGCCATGTTTTGCCGCATGACTGCGAAGTTCGAGAGTTCGACAGCCCACCCGCACAGTCTCCTGACCGCCCCTTCCTCGTCGCGGCCCACGGACGCGTCTTCATAGCCGCCGCGCAACCTGTTGCAACGGGCCGGGTCGATCACCTCGCTCAGGCCTATCCCGATGCTCGAAACGATTGCCACGAGTGCGAGGTCGAGGGCGTGATTGTCTTCGATGAGGTCAATCGCCCTCAGATCACGCAACTCGGTCGCATTAAGCGCGATGGCCATGTCGCGCGCCTGCGGGTCGCGAAGATGACCTAGGATATTCTGCAGGTCCATCCGATTGGCGGCAACCGCGGCTACGCAGCCCGTTGGCTCTGAAGCAACGTCGCAAGCTTCGACGGCGCCGGGTTCCTGGGCCACGGCGACCTCACAGATCAGGAGCTGGTCTATCGGAAGGTCGGCGCAACGTTGCATGAGTGCGGTCCCGCCGATCGCACTACAGCGGCTCTCCGGAATCTCGGCGCAAAGTGCTACGTCTTCTTGTTTAAACACGAGACGAACCAGGCATTCGTCCCGGCGGTCCCCGCCCTCGCCGCTGCAGCGGCCCGCGTTTCGCCCAATCGCCTGCGTTCCAAATACCGCCTGCACGGGCGGTCCGTGATCCACTCACCCGGCATCGTCTTTGCGCCCCCTGCGATGGCAGGGGGCAAAGCTGACAGGCCCATCACGCTCCGGCCATCTCGGTTGTCGTCAGGCGGCCAACAAAGCTGTCGTTGCACCCCGGCTCAGAACCCCATCTGCCTGCGGCCGAGTGGCGTCAGGTCACTCTCCGTGGCACGGCCCTTGAAGTCGACCTCGAAATTCATCGGCGCGAAGTCGGGCGGCGATTTGCCCGCGAGGAAGGCTTCCTTCTGGCCAGCGAGGTACGCGCGGTTCTTGGCGCAGTCGGGCGCCGAGCCGATGTAGATGACACTGGCGTACTCCTTACCCGCGTGCTCATCGGCGACCGAGTGGCAGATATCGGTGTGCCACCACACGGTGTCGCCCGGCTGCACCTCGGGGATCGAGACGGTGCCCGCCATCATCTCGGGGTGCCACTCGGGTCGGACGCCAAGCGCGCGACCCGGTGCCGCTCCGCACAGATCGTTCTCCGGTACATCGTCCTGCATGGCGCGCAGGAGCACATAAGAGATGCCTTTCGCGATCGGGATGACGCGGAGCGTGCCGTCCTTCGGACCCTGACGGGTGAGCGCCGTCCAGCCCTGATATGTCCGGAAGACGCTAGACACGGCTGGCGAAGGGATCTCGCGCGTCTCCAGGCGATGCCGTGCGTCGAATGGATCGTAGCCACGCCAGTCGCCGGCGAAGACTTTTTCGTAGACGCGCTGATAGCCAGGATCGATCCAGCGCTCGACCGTGCCGGCGTCCATGTGCGGCGAGAGGCCGAGAGTCTTGTCGCCCGGCTGACGGCGGCGGACGCGATCGGCGTAGGTGCATTGTAGATCGGGATTGAAGATGTCCTCGTAGCCAGTCCACAACCGGTCGAGGAACGAGCGCGTCTCGGCGAGTTTGGGGTCCTGCCGGGCAAGCACCTGGGGTTTCGACCAATAGACGTTGAAAATCTGTGGCTTGCCCGCCTTCAGCGCCGAGAAGTATTTATCGAGGCTGCGCTTCTCAACTTCCTTCTTTTCGTATTCGTTTCCGTCGAGATAGCGGCCGACCTCCTCAAACCATTCGATGGCCTGCGCTGCCGGAAACACACCGTGCACGACTGCGCAGCCGCTCTTCCGGATCGCCGCTCGGGTCGTATCGGAGATCTTGCCCTCTTTGATGTCGCGATAGCTGAGCTCAGGGATCGTCGGCCTGCCGGCGGCGTTGTCTGTGCGAATCTTTTCGGCGGCGCGACTGACATAGTCCTTCACGTCGGCATAGGCGCGCGTCAGCGCCCCCCGGCGGGGCGCCATCGCCTTCTTGAACGCGACGATCTGATCAGCGACGTCGAATTCGTTTTTCGTCTCCGCCTGCATCTCGGCTTCCTCCCCGAAGCGTTCCCCTGGGCCGAAATTCCCCAGATGGACTCTGTAACGGCGTTGACGATAACAAACGGCGGGCTTCAGTAGAAGCCGCACCAGGGCTGCAATCGGCGCCGGCGCTCGACTCGGTCGGCCGTCATGCCCGGAGTTCCCCAACTTTGCGCACTACACTGGCTGCATCCTAGCGCGTCACACCAGCCCTTGCGGCTCGCCTGCCAGCTAGGCAAGCTAATCCTTGAGAGCGCAAGGGTGCGAGCGCCATTCTAATCACTGCAAATGACCCGCCGTCACGCCTTCGCGGTTGGAGGGAAGCACCACGCTGTGCTCTGTCCCTATATTGTTGCCGGGACGATTTCGTTGATGACGCCGAATTGCCTCGTTTGCGACGACCCAGCGGCCTATGTTTGCGCTCTCGCAGGAGGACTGATGAACGAGAGTTTCAAGCGCCAGGACATTCACAATTCCAATGTGCCGGTGATCTGCCGCAGTTGCGAAGCCCGGCACACCGGCATTTGTGGCGTACTCGACGCCGGGGAATTGACCGAACTCGCCCGGCATACTCGGCAGGTGACCCACAAATCGGGCGATGAACTCGTCGGCGAGGCGACCGAGATTACTTCCTACGCCACCATCACCAGCGGCGTGGTCAAGCTCGCCAAAACCCTGCGGGACGGCCGCCAGCAGGTCGTCGGGCTGCAGTTCGCCCCCGATTTCCTCGGACGCCTCTTCGGCGAGGAAAGCCGGCTCACCGCGGAAGCGGTGGGCGAGGTCAGTCTCTGCAAGCTGCCGCGCCAGGCGCTTGAGGCGATGATCGCCGCCAATCCCGATCTCGAGCACCGCATCATGTTGCAGACCTTGCGCGAACTCGACGAGGCCCGCGACTGGATGGTCACCGTCGGCCGCAAGACGGCGCCCGAGAAGGTCGCGAGTTTTCTTTGTCTGATTGCCACCCATAACAATCCGACGCTCGCCGACGACGACAGCAACACGACAAGTTTCGACCTGCCGCTCTCCCGCGCCGACATCGCCGACTATCTCGGTCTCACCATCGAAACCGTCTCGCGCCAATTCACCAAGCTGCGGGTCGACGGCGTGATCAAAATCGTCAACAACCGCCATATCGAAGTCCCCGACCTCGAGCGACTGCGCGAGCGCTGTGGCTAGTCGGGAGCGGACCCGTTGTTTCGTCCGCCGGTGATCCGAAGCAGCGGCTTCAGGATTTCCTGCTCGAATGCAATATGCCGGCGCTTGGCCGAAAAGAACCCCCGCAGCATATAGCCGATCGCGTCCGCCGACAGCGTCGAGGAGCCCGACCCGTAGCCCAGCAGCGCGCCCTGCAATTCCTCGGCAAAGCATTCGTCCTCGTAGTGATCGAGTTTGAGCCGTTCGATCGAAGCGGCAAGATCGGATTGTGTGCCCCTGCGGGTCATCAACGCCGGAAACATTACATCTTCCTCCAGCCGGTGCCAGCGCGAGATCGTCGGCCCGACCGAACGGGCGAGGTGAATGCAAGTCTGCCGAACCCCCGGGTCCGGAAGCGCATCGGCAAGCCGTTCCAGTTCCTCGCAAAGCGCCAGAAGCTCGAACCGAGCCTGTTCGATCAGTCCTGCAATCTCGGGTTCGGGTGGAAGGGACACTATCGCTCCTGATCCGTCGGCCCCATCCGACCACGCCGCACCGACGGCTGCTTTGACATGCGTCAAGGCCAGCCGCTTTGGCCGCGAAACCGATGCTGGCGCTGCCCCGCCGCTACTGGCACAATGGGCCGAGGATGCTTGCCTGGGGGAGGGCCATGGCTCGGTGGCACGCGCTTCCGCTCGGGTTGTTGGTCGCACTCACGCTGACCGCGGGGGGCGCGGCACAGGAGCGTTTCGGCGACTTCACCCGGCCCGGCGTCCATGATTTCCGGCTGGATTTCTGCCGCCACGCAGGGCGTGAATGCGGTCAGCCGGCGGCCGACCTGTTCTGCCAGCAGATGGGTTATGAGCGCGCCAGCGCCTGGACGCCTTCCGGCCCCGTCAGCGTGCAGACGTTGATCTTCGGCGACGGCGCGATTTGCTCGGGCCCGAACTGCTCCGCCTTCAACCAGATCCGTTGCGTTGCCGGCCAGCCGATTTCCCCGCCCACGCCCGGCACACAAATCATGGTCCCGGCCGCTCCCCAGCCGACGATTGCGCCGAGCCAGACAATCTTGCTGGCGCCGCCAACCCAAATCGCGCCGCAACCGCTGCCGCGCCCGCAGAGTTTGCAACCGGTCATCCCGCCGATCGCCGCCGTCCCCTTGCCGCGCGCCCGGCCGGAAAATGCCGCCGCGATCGTCCCCAACACCGTCGAGCTCGCCCCGCCTCCGGTCAGTCTCGCGCTCAACCCGGATTTTGCCCAAATCGCCTCGCCGCCCCCTGTTCGGTCGGCGCCTTCGACTTCCAGCCGTTCCTCCCAGGCCGTCGCAATCCGCTGGGCGGACACGATCCGCCAGATGGGCGTCTATCCTGGCGGCGCCAGAATCTACAAATGCCTCCGCTCGGATTGCGAATTCGCAGTCGACTACGACACCGAAATCGACCCCTTCGCCGAAGACCAGTATTTCATCCTCAGCTATTCGGTCAGCAAAGTGCCGCTCGCCGGCGGCGCGCTTTGGCAGGTGAGCTATCTGCCGTTCCCGGCATTTGCCAACGCCTCCGACGCCGATTTCGCGCCGCCGGGCCTGCTTTTCTCCGGCCGCCAGGATCGGGTAAGCAGTTTCTACGAATTCGATCTCAAAGCGATCGCTGAAAATCTTCCCGATTTCCCGCGCGCCGGCGCCGAGGGACACATTCTCCATTTCCGCATCCTGCCGGTCGCTTCTTCCGGCTTTGGCCAGATTATCGGCCAGCCTTCCAACGTCATGCGGGTCTATTACGGCGCCAAGCTCCCCGAACAGCCGCCGATCGTCATTTACTCGCCTGAAATCGTCGCCGAAGCGCCGCCGGTTCAACTCGTCTCGCTCGAATTCAAGCCCTATCGCAACATCGACTGGCCCGCAGGCTGCCTGCAATGGGAGGACTATCGCGATTCCCTCGAGACGACCTTTCTCGAGGACGTGGGCAACGCTTTCGCCGACATCTGGAACTTCGCCGCCGACGCTTATCAATGGGCCAAGGATCGCGTCGTCGACATCGCCTCGGCGCTGACCTTTGGGGTCATTCCCGAGAGCGTCCTGGAATTTGCGCTCAACACCGCGCTGGCCGCCGCCGGCATTCCGCCCGACATTCCCAATCTCGACGAAATGATTTCCGGCGGGATCGACCAGCTGGCGGTGCAGATGGCCAAGGCCGCAGTCTCGCAGATCCCCGCCGCCGACCTCGCCGTCAGTCTCGGCAACGTCGCCGCCGATATCGGTGTCAACGTCGCGGCTGGCATGGCCGAGGACGAGTTGCGCGAGCGCCTGCAGGACGAACTCGAGCGCCGCTCGCGCGAGGCGCTGGTCCGCGCCTCCGACGAACTGGAAGCCGCGGCGTCGACCCCGAACAACGACGCGCTCTGCGAAAACCGATTCATCCCGCCCTCCTACCGCCTGACCCTCGTCAATACCGGACCCGACCGGCTGCAAGGCATCAGTGTCGGGGTCAGCGATAGCGTCGGCGTCTATCTGGGCCTGTCGCAGGACGTCGATTTGCGGCCGCACCAGACGCTCAGTCTCATGATGGTGCCCGAGCCCAACATCGTCGACGTCTGGGACAATCGCCTGATGCGCATGGAGCCGATGGCGACCAGCGAGAACGAGTCTCACTGGTGGAACGACATTCTCTTCGGCAAACCGACGGTGATTTCGGTCAGCCTGCCGGGCCACACCGAATGTCTCGGCACCTGCACGACGCTCAGCCGCCAGGTGTTGCGTTCGCCCCCGCAACATATGACCGAGCCCTATTACGGCGAGCCGATCCGGTTCCTCACCGGGGTGACCATCAATCTCAATCCCTAGTCCGGCACGGTTTCGACCCAATCCCGGCGCAATCCCGGCACAATGCGGGCGAATTTGGCAGCTATGCGGTTGCCTCAGGCGCGCTGATTCAGGCGCCGGACTGCCAGGCTGGCCGGGGAGGTGAGGGCGCCATGGCAACCCAAGGCACGATCCGTGTCGAGATCGCCCCGGGCGAATTGCTCGACAAGATCGTCATTCTCGAAATCAAGGCGGCGCGCATCGCCGATGCGGACAAGCTTGCCCATGTGCAGGCCGAACTCACCCACTTGATCGCGGCCCGCGACGCCGCCATTCCGCCCTTCGACGGCTTGCTGCCGCTGGTGCGCGAACTCAAATCCGTCAACGAAGCGCTCTGGGATATCGAGGACGCCATCCGCGCCGAAGAAGCGGCGGCGCGTTTCGGGCCCCGCTTCATCGCGCTCGCCCGCGCCGTCTATCGCACCAACGACCGGCGCGCCGCGATCAAAAGGCGGATTAACGAGGTGCTGGGTTCGGCGCTGGTCGAGGAAAAATCCTACGCCGCCGAGGCGACCGGCGAGGAAGCGCCCGAGCCGGCGGCGGGCATCGAAGTCGAACTTGCAGCCGTCAGAACCATTGGCGGCTAACGCCCGATAAAGAATCACGAATTTGCGTCAAGGTCGCCTTGGAATCGGCGTTTTTGGCCGATGAAATGGCCCCTCGTTGTTGAGTAATAACAAAGCGTCGGGTGGTAAAAGTGACGCGTATGCCCTCGACAAGAAAGCCGATTCTCGGCTCTTGGCTGATGCGTACCACAGCCCTGTCGGCCGCGGTTCTCATCACTTCTATCCCGCTCATCGTCGCCGAAAAGCTGGGCTCGCCTGACAATCAGGCCCTGGCCGTCGCGCACGAGAGTCTCGTCCCCGAGGCGGATGCGGGGCTTGCGCCAACCGCGGCGCCGATGCTCGATCTCGCTTCGGCAGACCTGCACGCCGTCTCGGTCGCCCGCTTCACCGCCGGCATCGAGGCGTTGGTCGCCGACCTCTTGGTCAGCGGGCGCGACAGTTCCGCCATTGCGACCGAAATCGGCCGCACGCTCGGCAAGAACTTTGTCTCGGGCCTCGTCGATTATTCCGACGTCGACCCGAAAACGCTGATCGGCAATACCGCGATCATCGTCTCCCAGCTCTTTGAAGGGGCGCTGCCCTCGCTGCCGAGCTGGACCGACCTCGTCAGGCTCGGCTTCGACGAAGTCGCCGCGCCCTCAACCCCGGTCAAGCTGGCCGATGCGGCCGCCACCGGCGCGCAGTCGCCTCTTGTCTACCAATTCTATGCCTTCGGCCCGGCGGCTATGTCGTTCGCCGCTGTTGCACCGCCGCTACCGGTGAATAGCACCAGCCAACTCCTGATTTATTCCGAGCCGGACCTTTCGATCTATTGACCGCCGCATTCGCGGCGTGGGGGAAACGACGATGAATCAAGCCGGCCCGCAGGGTGAGCCGTGCTGCTGAACAAGGTGCCTCTGCACGAGGTGTCGGCTCGCGCGGTTGGCCATCATGACGCCTGGCGCCTCGCCAATCCGGCCGCCACCGACATGCCGCCCTATGTGCTCGAAGCGATGGCCGACCAAGCGTTGGCCAATCGCGACTGGCAGACCGCCTGGCGCCTCTATGTGGAGGCGCTGCGCAGCGGCTCAATTCTCGTCGATCAGCGCAAATGCACCCTCAATTCGGGCCGCTGCGCGCTTTACCTCAACGAAGTCTCGCCCGCGTTGGCCATGCTGTCGGAATTCGTCGAGACCTTTCCCGCCGACGCCGACGGATTGTTTTACCTCGGCCGCGCCTTTCAGCGCGCCCGGCGTTTCCACGACGCGCTCAATTGCCTGGCCACGGCGCAGCTGCTCGACCCCATCAATCCGGCAATCCATGCCGCCGTTGGCCAGATCGCCCATGCGCTGGCGTTCCAGGGGTTTGGACACACCGACGGCGCCCGCTCGGGCAGCTATCTTGCCGTCGCCGAAACTGCGTTCACCCGCGCCCTCGACATCGAGCCCGCCAATCTCGAGGCCCTGTCCGGCCGCTTGATGTTGCGCCTCGATTGCGGAAAGGTCGAAGAAGCGGTCGCGTCGTTTGAGTCTTTGCTGGCGCGCCGCCAGACTTTCGACGAAGAGCGGCTTTCGCGCGTCGCGATCAATCTGGCGCTGGCGCTCGCCCGCGGCGGCCACCTCAACCAGGTGGCGAGGCTCGACTATCTCGCCGAGTTCGCCGCGGGTGAGCGAATCCTCGCCCGTGCCCGGGCCCTCCTCGGCGGGGACCACGCCGCCCAACCGCAAACCGCTGCCGGCGCCATCGCCATCCATTTCGACCCCGCCGCCAATGCATGGGTCGCCGGACCGTGCCGCGAGAAGGGCTGGTTCGGCCCCCGTGTTCGGGGGAATTTCGGCAACCCCTGGGAGGCGCTTTCGGTCGCCGCCGATTGGGTCGTGCCGCTGCGGACGACCCATTGGGGCGCCATCCGGCAGCTCAACGCGAGGCTCGCATCCTTGCCGGCCGGTTTCGCCGGCATTGCGACCCGTGCCGCTAATGGCGAGGTCACCAATCTCGTCCTGCGCAAGCCGGCCTGGGACGAACTCGTCTCGGCGCAGCCCAGCCGGCCGGACTGGAAAGAAGCAACGCGCCTCGCGCTCGACCGGTTGCGGCTTTTTTCAAACGCGACCGAACGGGTCGCGCCCGAAGCGCCCGATGCCGCTCTCGGCGCACCGTTCGACGGACCGAACCGGGTACTCGTGCTCTCGCGCCACGGCCCGAAGCGGCTGGGCGGCGGCGAGCAATTCCTCGCCGACGCGGCGAAGCAATACGCGGCCCGGCCCGCTACCGAAGTGCTCTTCGCCGGTCTCACCGACGATCCGGCCGAGGCAATCGAGGCCTGGCCTGGGTTGCGTCCGCTGGCCGAAGGCTTCCTGAGCGAGGACCCCGACGCGCTGCGAGGCTTCTGCCTCGCCAATCGCGTCACCGCCATCCACACCATTTCCGGGCTCGGCGAGCTGGTGCTCGACGCCTGCGCCGGTCTCAATGTCCGGTTTGTCTATGGCGTGCATTTCTGGCGCGAATTCGTCGCCGGTAGGGTACTGAGCCAGCCCTTCTTTCCGCATTTCGGCCGCGACGGATCGGTTAAGCCCGCGCCGATTTTCGGCGAGATTCTCGCCCGTGCCGACTTCGCCTACGTCAATTCCGACTATTGCCGCGACCTCGCCGAGCGCCTCTACAATTGGCGTCCGCCGGTCCTTTATTCGGCGCCGGCCGGGCCCGATGTGGGACAGGCGCCGCGCCGCCGCACCTTCGGGCAAAGAGATTATGTGCTGCTCGCTAACTGCCGCGCCGACAAGGGCTGGTCGCTGCTGCTCGATATCGCTGCGGCGCTGCCTGGCCGGCAATTCGTCGCCGTCGCCGGCCAGACCGATGCGGAAGCCGCCCGCGCCGACGTCCAGCATCGCAGTCTCTTTAATCTCACCGTCGTCGAGCGAACGGGTGAGATGGACACGCTCTATCGCCACGCGCGGCTCGTGGTTGTGCCGAGCTTTGCCTTTGTCGAGACCTTCTCGCGGGTCGCCATCGAGGCCGGCCGCCACCGCAAGCCGGTTCTGATGGCGGACGCGGGCAATCTCTCGCGCCTTGGCGCCGGCACCGAGCTGCTATTGCCCGAGTACCCTAGCGCCTGGATCGGCGAGATCGAGCGGCTCTACGAAGACGCGGATTTCCATACGCGGCTGACCGGGCAATCGGTGGCGCTGAGCGAGCGCTTCTCCCATCAAGAACTCCTCGACGACCTCGCACGCCTGCCGGTTACCGTCGACCGCGAGCGGATTCTGGTCTGCGTCGGCTCGGGCATCGGCAATGTCTGCCACACGACGCCAACGATCCGGCGCCTCGCCACCCATTACGGCGTCCGCGTCGATGTGCTCGTCGCCGGCGACTTTCCCGGCAGCGGCGCGCTGCTCGCCGGCGCGCCCTTCGTCGCTTCGGTCTTCGAGACCTGCGCGCATGTCGCCCACCGCGCCTACGACCAGGTGTTCGTCACCCATTCTTTCGGCAAGGTGGTGCCCGCGTTCAATTGCCCGACGGTCCATGTCAGCCGCGACACCGATCTCTTCGATCCGGCCGGCGAGTTGCACGAAGCCGAGTTCAACCTCGCCTTTCTGAAGAGCGTCACCGGCATCGGCTACGAGCCTGAAGATGTTGGCGCTTATTTCCTCGGCAATTGGCGCTGGTCCCCGGTTGTCAGGCCCTCCCGCGCTCCGCGCGTCGCCTTCCATGCCGGCTCCAAGGACGGCATTTGGGTGGCCAAGCGCTGGCCGCATTTTCCGGCGCTTGCCCGGACGCTCGCCCGTCTCGGCGTCGATGTGGTCAGCCTCGGGGTCGCCGGCGAATATGTGCCGGGCACCGTCGACAAGACGGGGCTGACGATCGAGCGGATGACCGACGAGCTGACGCTCTGCGATGTGCTTGTCACCAATGACAGCGGCGTCATGAACATCGCCAACGCCATTGGCATGCCGGTCGTCGCGCTCTTCGCGCCGACCAATCCCTTAACCCGCGCCCCGCTCAATTCCCGCTCGATCGTGCTCGCCGCCGAGACCGATTGCGCGCCCTGCGAGAGCAAACCCGGCTTCGCCGAGCGCTTTCAGCAGGGCGCCTGCCGTTGCATCGCGCTGATCTCGCCCGCCCGGGTGCGCAAGGCCCTGGCCGGGCTTGGCCTGCCCATTCCCGAAACCATCGACTGACTTTGTTCCCGCGGCGGAGACACTGGGTTTCCGCCCCGGCGTTTGCCAGCGACCGGGGAACGCCTATATTTGCCTCCCAGCAACAGGAGGCCCAGGCAGATGTCGATCCGGCCCGTCCGCCAACAGATCCTCGCCACGCCCACGCTCGAAGGCGCCGGCGTCAAGCTGCACCGCGCCTTCGGCTTTTCCAACCCGACGCTCGTCGACCCGTTCCTGCTGTTCGACGATTTCCGTAACGACAATCCCGAGGACTACCGGGCCGGGTTTCCCTGGCACCCGCATCGCGGCATCGAGACCATCACCTATGTGCTCGCCGGCAATGTCGATCACGCCGACACTCTTGGTAACGCGGGAAGACTCGGCGCCGGCGACATTCAGTGGATGACCGCCGGATCGGGAATCATGCATCAGGAGATGCCGCAGGGCGACGCTCGGGGCCGGATGCATGGCTTCCAGCTTTGGGCCAATCTGCCGTCGGCGCTGAAGATGACGGCGCCGCGCTATCAGGACATCAAGGCCGAGGCGATCCCCGAGATCGTCGACGATGACGGCACGATCGTGCGCGTCGTTGCCGGCGATTTCTGGGGCAAGCGCGGGCCGGTCGAAGGCGTCGCCGCCGATCCAGCCTACCTCGACATTTTCGTCCCCGCCGGGGTGAGGAAGACTCTTCCGGTCGACACCTGGCGCACCGCCTTCGCCTATGTCTTCGAAGGCTCGGGCAACTTTCGCGACGCCTCGAAGCCGTTCGGCGTCCTGACCGAAAAGGCAATCGACGGTAGGGAAGTGCAGATCCGCGACCTGACCGGCGACCGCACCCTCGTCCTCTTCGACGCCGGCGACGAGATTACCGTACAGGCGGGCGAGCAGGGGATCAGGTTTCTCCTCGTCTCCGGCAAGCCGCTCCAGGAGCCCGTCGCCTGGTACGGGCCGATCGTCATGAACACCCGCGCCGAACTTGCCGAGGCGATGAGCGACCTCAACGCCGGCACCTTCATCCGGCACGAGCCGCGCTAGCTGCTGGCGCGACGGGTCGGATTTTCACCCCGTCATTCGTTCGTCGCCGTCTTGAGGAAATCCGGCGCCGCCTGGACGATTTTCCGGTCAATCTTCCCGATCACCCGCGCTTCGCGGCCCGGATAGTCGATTCCAGACAGCACCGCCTGAATGGCGCCAAGGCGTGCTCGCCGCCGGTCGTTGGCCCGGATCACGATCCAGGGTGCGTGGCCGGTATGGGTACGAGCGAACATCAGGTTCCGCGCCTTGGTGTAGGCGTCGAACCTGTCGATCGCCCCCAGATCGATCGGCGACAGCTTCCACGCCTTCAGCGGGTCGTGCCGCCGCTCATGGAAGCGCTGGAGCTGCATTTCACGCCCGATGTTCAGCCAGAACTTGAAGAGTCGGATTCCGTCCTCGACCAGCATCCGCTCGAAGGCCGGCGCCGCATCGAGAAAGTGCTCGGTCTCCTCCTGGGTGCAAAATCCCATCACCGGCTCGACCCCGGCCCGATTGTACCAGGAGCGGTCGAAAAGCACCTGCTCGCCGGCGCTCGGCAGCGTCGCTACAAAGCGCTGAAAATACCATTGGCTGCGCTCGACCTCGGTCGGCTTCGATAGCGCCACGATCCGGTTGCTGCGATGGTTGAGGTTCTCGAGATAGCGGGCGATTGTGCCGCCTTTTCCCGCCGCGTCGCGCCCTTCGACGAGGATCGCAATCCGCGCACCGGTCGCCTGGACTTGGCTTTGCAACTTGACGAGTTCGATCTGCAGCGCCTTCAGACGATGCCCATAGACATTCTTGTTGAGTTCGTCGGCATATGGATAGCCGCCGCTCCGCATCGCGCCCTTTCTTATCCATTCGGGTAGTTTCGGATTGTCGAGATCGAATTTCTTCGCCATTGCCTGTCCTGCCGCCGGCCCGTTTGGGCCGGGAAGGGCGCGTGTGTTAATCTCGGGGCGCCATTGAAGGCGACCGTCGCACGACTGTCACATGGCGCAGTTATCCGCGCAATTCGCCCGCGACCCGGTCGCACAGCAAGGCCCGAGCTTTGGCCGACCAGCCCGTAACCGACAGAATCGACCTTTCCGCTGCCCCGCGACGCGACGGCCGGCGTGAACGCCTGTACGACGGCCGCTGGGTGCTGATCGCCAGCGCCATTGTCATGGCGTCCCTTGCCGGGCTCGACCGGTTGACGCTGGTTGAGGCTGCTGCCTCTTTTGCGCTGGTCCTTCTTGCCGCGATCGCCATTCCACGCCGGCCGCGCGCCGTCCAACTGCTCGCCGCCGCCGCGACCGGAGCGGACGACGCGCCGGACGAATCGACCCGCCGTTTCGCCGACGCCTTGAGCGCCCCCTGCTTCCTGATCGATGGCCGCGCCCATTTGCGCTACGCCAACCCCGCCGCCATGCGCGCTTTCCCCGGTGCCGCGCTCGGCGATCCGCTGGCTTTCACCCTGCGCAATCCCGCTTTCCTCAATACCGTCGATCAGGCGGTGCGCACCGGCAGCCGCGCCGAGGGCGAGTTTTCGATCTCGTTGCCGACCGAGGCATGGTTTCGCGTCGAGGTCACCCCGCTGCAAACCGGCTCGGCGTCCCCGCGTGCCCAGCTGATGAATGTGATGCTCTCCAACCAGTCGGAACAGCGCCGGCTCGACCGCATGCGCGCCGATTTTGTCGCCAACGCCAGCCATGAGTTGCGCACCCCGCTGACTTCGGTCATCGGCTTCATCGACACGCTCATGGGGCCGGCCGCCGACGATGAGACGGCGCGTGAAAAGTTCCTCGGCATCATGCGGGCCCAAGCCGAGCGCATGGCGCGCCTCATCGAGGATCTCTTGAGCCTGTCGCGGATCGAACTGCACCAGCATCTGCGCCCGACCGGCACGGCCAATTTGGCGCTGGTCGTCGGCGAAGTCCTCGAACTCCTCGTCCCGCAAGCCAGGGACGCCGGCCTCGCGCTTGAATTCGAGTCGCTTGTCGAGAATCCGGTCGTCACCGGCGACCGCCACGAGTTGAACCAGGTTTTCGAGAACCTCGTCAACAACGCGATCAAATATGGCGGCGGCGGGGGCAGGGTGAGGGTTGTCATCGACCGCGCAACCGGCCGGGTCGGCGCTGACATCGTGGTGCGGGTCATCGACTATGGCGCGGGCATCGCCTCGGAAAACGTCCCGCGCCTGACCGAGCGCTTCTACCGGGTCGACGCCGAATCGAGCCGCCGCAACAAGGGCACCGGGCTAGGCCTCGCCATCGTCAAGCACATCGTCACCCGGCATCGCGGCGAGCTGACGATTTCCTCCGAGCTCGGCAAGGGCACGGTCGTGAGCGTTTATCTGGCGTTGTAAAAGCCGGGTTTGTCCACCGCGCCTCCCCGAATCTGCAGCGGATAAGTCAGTCTCCGCAAGAACTTGCGCCGTCATCCAACTGTAACGCGCCTGACATAAGACCATGAACTCGACGCTCTATGGGTGCCCGGTCCGGTGACGGCCCGACTCCCATCCGGCGCTCCGAGGGGCGCGCGCGTTGGCACCGGACGACAGCGATACCGCTGTTTCACACGAGATCTTCTGAAAGGCAGAAATCATGAAACTCGTCCAATATGCCAGCGTCGCCACGTTGATCTTCGCCGGCTCGATGGCGGCGACCGGGGCCATGGCCCAGTCGCGCGACCAGATCCGCATCGTCGGCTCATCGACGGTGTTCCCCTATACGCAGGCCGTGGCGGAACAGTTCGCGGCCATGTCGGGCGGCCCCGCGCCGGTCGCCGAATCGACCGGCACTGGCGGCGGCATGCAGATCTTCTGCGCCGGCGTCGGCACCGATCATCCTGATATTACCGGCGCCTCGCGGGCCATGAAGAAGTCCGAATACGACCTTTGCCTCACCAATGGCGTCGACAATGTCACCGAGATTCTCATCGGCTACGACGGCCTGACCATTGCCCATTCGCGGCAGGGTCCGGACCTCGCTCTCACCAAGGCCCAAATCTTCCAGGCTCTGGCCGCGGAAGTTGAAGTGGGTGGCGAGATCGTCGCCAATCCCTATACCCGGTGGAATGAAATCGATGCTTCCCTGCCCGACGCGGAAATCACGGTTTTCGGCCCACCGCCGACCTCCGGCACCCGCGACGCTTTCGTCGAGCTCGTGATGCTCGTCGGCTGCGGGGGCTTCGAGGCCATTGCCGCGCTTGACGACGCCCGCAAGGAAGAAGTCTGCGAGCGCATGCGTCAGGACGGCCCCTTCATCGAGGCCGGCGAAAACGACAATTTGATCGTCCAGCGCCTCAATGCCGATTCCAGCGCACTGGGCATCTTCGGCTACTCGTTCCTGTTTGAAAACAGCGATACGCTGAAGGCCGTGGCGGTCGACGGCGTGGTCCCCGTCTTCGAAACCATCGCCGACGGCAGCTACAAGATCTCCCGCCCGCTTTACATCTATGTGAAGAACGCCCATCGCGGCGTCATTGCCGGGCTCGACGACTTCGTCGCCGAGTATGTGTCGGAAGAATCTTTCGGTGACGGCGGCTACTTGCCCGAACGCGGGCTAATCGCGCTGCCGGAGGCCCAGCGCGCCGCGGTTCGCGACGCGACGCTCGCCGGAACGCCGATGGCTTCACCCGCGAGCTAGACCGACCCTGACCTGGAGGCCGGGGCCTTCGCCCCGGCTTCCGCCCACTTTTGAATGATTGTCGGAGGCACTTGGTGTTCGGGTACCTGCTGCTTGCGATCGTGGCCTTCTCGATCGTCGCCTTCTTTGTCGGCCGATCGGCGGGTGCGCGATTTGTGGCAGCAAGTGGCGTCAAGCCCAACTCCCTTCCCGGCTACCACGGCGCGTTCGTCGCCATTTGGGTGGGCGTTCCCGCGCTGGTTCTGGTCCTTTTCTGGCTCGCTCTTCAGGAGTCCCTGATCGAAGGCTTGCTGGTCTCGACCCTGCCACCGTCCCTGGTTAGCGGTGCCTCGTCCGCCCAGATCGACCTCTTGCTCTCCGAGATTCAGAACGTTGCCGTCGGGCAAATCTTCACCCAACCCTCGCCCGAAGTCACCGCCGCCGCGGCGACCTATGTCCGCTGGCGGGAAATTGCCAATTGGGCGATGGTGGTCGTCGCCCTCGCCGTGATGCTGCTTGGGATGTTTGTGACTTACGGCCGCCTGGCGCCGCAGTTCCGCGCCCGGCACGGCGTCGAGCGATTTGTCAAGGCGGCCATGATCCTGTCCTCGATCGTCGCCGTGCTGGTGACGATTGGCATCATCGCCTCGTTGGTGTTCGAGTCCGTCGAGTTCTTCCAGTTCATTCCAATTCAGGAGTTCTTGTTCGGCCTGCGCTGGGAACCGCAGATGGCGATCCGGGCGGATCAGGTGGCCGGCAACGGCGCCTTTGGCGCGGTGCCGGTGTTCCTTGGAACGATCGTGATTGCCGCGACCGCCATGATCATTGCGACGCCCATCGGCATCTATACCGCGATTTACCTGGTCGAGTATGCCGATGAGCGGGTCCGCAACATCGTCAAGCCGGCGCTGGAGATCCTGGCCGGCGTGCCGACCGTCGTCTATGGCTTCTTTGCCGTGCTGACCGTCGCTCCCGCGCTTCGGCAGGCCGGTAGCCTGATCGGCCTTGCTACCTCGCCGAACAGCGCCCTCGCGGCCGGCGGCGTGATGGGCATCATGATCATTCCGTTCATTTCCTCGCTCTCCGACGATGCCATTCGAGCGGTTCCGAGCGCCATGCGGGACGGCTCGCTCGCCATGGGAGCAACACGGGCGGAGACCATGACCCGGGTCATGATCCCGGCCGCACTGCCGGGCATCGCGGGCGGCATCCTTCTTGGCCTGAGCCGCGCCCTCGGCGAGACGATGATCGTGGTGATGGCCGCCGGACTGATCGCCAGCCTCAACGTCAACCCGCTGGATTCGGTGACCACCGTAACCGTTCAGATCGTCACCCTTTTGATCGGCGACACTTCATTCGACAGCCCAAAGACCCTCGCGGCCTTTGCGTTGGGTCTGGTGCTGTTTGTGGTCACCCTCGGCCTCAACGTGATCGCGTTGTCGATCGTGCGCAGATATCGTGAACAGTATGATTGAGGCCGGGATGACCGCCACTTCGGTCGCCGCCCCGATCGGGGCGACGCGCGCCGGGAGCGCGTCCATCCAGCGCCGCCGCAACGCCGCGGATCTCCGCCTTCGGCTTTATGGCATTGCCGCGATTTCGGCGGCGATCGGCCTTCTCGGTATTCTGCTGGTGACGCTGATCGTCGGCGGCTATCCGGCCTTCGTGCAAACCCATATCCGCGTCGATTTTCCGGTTTCCGCCGACTACGTCGACCCCGCGGACCCCGCCGGCGGCAACTGGCGAAACGTGGTCCGCGACGGCGTTGCGGCGCTGTTGCCGGCGGTCGACGCCCCGGCGGACGTGCGGCGGATGACCCAGATTCTCACGCCGAATACCCAATTCTTCGTGCGCGACGCCGTGCTGGCCGATCCGGGCGTCATCGGCGGCACTCTCACCATGGACATTCCGGCGGCTGATATCTTCGATCAACTGAACAAGGGCGTCATTCGCCGCGATACGCCGGCGGAAAACCGGCGGGTGAGCGATCAACAGATCGGCTGGTTCGACGCATTGGTCGCGCGGGGCCGCGTCGCCACCCCGTTCAACTGGGGCCTCTTTTTCAATGCCGACAGCCGTTTCCCGGAAATCGCCGGCCTGTCGGGCGCCATCGTCGGCACTGTTTACGCGCTGCTTGTTTGCTTCCTGATCAGTTTTCCGACCGGCATCGCCGCCGCCGTCTACCTCGAGGAATTCGCCCCGAAAAACCGCTGGACCGATATTATCGAGGTCAATATCAACAACCTCGCCGCGGTGCCCTCGATCGTCTTCGGGCTTCTGGGCCTCGCCGTCTTCATCCAGACCTTCGGACTGCCCCGCTCCTCGCCGCTCGTTGGCGGCATGGTGCTGGCTCTCATGGCCCTGCCGACGATCATCATCGTCACCCGCAACGCTCTCAAAGCGGTCCCGCCCTCCATTCGCGAGGCGGCGCACGGCATGGGCGCCTCGCCCCAGCAAGTCGTCATGCACCATGTGCTGCCCCTGTCGCTGCCCGGCATCATGACCGGCACGATCATCGCCTTCGCCCATGTGCTCGGCGAAACCGCGCCGCTGCTGCTGATCGGCATGAACGCCTTCATCACCAGCCCTCCGGGCGGCGTGCTCGAGGCGTCAACGGCCTTGCCGACCCAAATTTACATCTGGGCGGACAGCCCGGAGCGCGGGTTTGTGGCGCGCACGTCGGCGGGCATTTTGGTGCTGCTGGGTGTCTTGCTGGTGATGAATTCGGTCGCAATCTTCCTGCGCCAGCGCTTCGAGCGCCGGTGGTAAGCTCAGATCAAGTCCCCGGGGAACGCCATGAGTATTGCCAGTGACGCCGTAGCAGCCGCCCCGCTCGCCATGCCCGCGAGCGCCATCAAGATGCGCGGCCGCAAGGTCAGCGTTTACTACGGCGAGAAACAGGCCCTGTTCGATGTCGACCTCGACATTGCGAGCAACCAGGTCACCTCGCTGATCGGCCCGTCCGGTTGCGGCAAATCGACGTTCCTGAGGTGCCTCAACCGGATGAACGACACCATCCCGATCTGCCGGGTGACCGGCGAGATCAAGCTTGACGACCTGAACGTTTACGAAAGCGGCATCGACGTCGTCGAATTGCGCGCCCGCGTCGGCATGGTGTTCCAGAAACCGAACCCGTTCCCCAAGACAATTTACGAGAACGTCGCCTACGGTCCCCGCATTCATGGCATGAGCCGCTCCAGGGGCGAACTCGACGAACTCGTCAATTCGTCGCTTCGCCGCGCCGGACTCTGGGAAGAAGTGAAAGACCGGCTCGCCCAGCCCGGCACCGGGCTTTCCGGCGGTCAGCAGCAGCGCCTCTGCATCGCCCGCGCCATTGCCACCAGCCCCGAAGTGCTGTTGATGGACGAGCCGTGCTCTGCCCTCGATCCGATTGCTACCGCCATCATCGAGGAGCTGATCGACGAACTGCGCGAGAACTTCACCATCGTCATCGTCACCCATTCGATGCAGCAGGCGGCCCGCGTCAGCCAGAAGACGGCGTTCTTTCATCTAGGCAAGCTGATCGAGGAAGGCTCGACCGAAAGCATTTTCACCAACCCGCAGAACAAGAAGACCCAGGACTACATCACCGGCCGCATCGGCTGACCGGGTCGCAACGAGCAAGCAAGGTTATCCCATGGCCAGCACTTCATCCGAGCACATCGTCTCCTCCTACGAGGACGAGCTCACCCAGCTTGCGCGCCTCATCTCCGAGATGGGCGGCATGGTGGAAGAATCGATCACCAACGCTACCAACGCGCTGGTGCGCCACGACCATCGGCAGGCCGAGGAGGTCGTCACCGCCGACCAGCGCGTCGACGAAATGCAGCGCCGGATCGACGAACTCGCCGTCTCGATGATCGCCCGCCGGCAGCCGATGGGGCCGGACCTGCGCCAGATCATCGCGGCGATCCATGTGGCGACCGATCTTGAGCGCATCGGCGACATGGCGAAAAATATCGGCCGCCGTACCCTGGAAATGACCGAGCAGCGCATCACCGCCCAGCTCTACACCGGCATCCGCCACATGTCGGAGCTGGCGCTGAGCCAGGTCAACCGCGCGCTCGACGCCTTCACCGCCCGCGATCCCGACGCGGCGGTCGACGTCCGCAACCGCGACCACGAGGTCGACGCCATCTATATGTCGCTGTTTCGCGAGTTCCTGACCTATATGATGGAAGACCCGCGCAACATCACCGATTGCACGCACCTGCTGTTTTGCGCCAAAAACCTCGAACGCGCCGGCGACCACGCGACCAACATCGCCGAGGCCGCCTACTACATGGTGACCGGCAAGAACCTGCCGCTCGAACTCGAGCGCGGCGGCACGGTCAACGCCTGACGCAAGGGAAAATATCCGGCCGATGTTGCCATTGATCCTGATCGTCGAGGACGAAACCGACCTCTCGACGATGCTTCGCTACAATCTCGAGGCGGGCGGCTACCGCGTCACTTCCGTCGAGACCGGCGAGGAAGCCGACATCGCCATTCGCGAGGCGGCGCCCGATCTGATTCTACTCGACTGGATGCTGCCTGGTACCTCGGGCATCGAGCTCTGCCGCCGCTGGCGCAGCCGCGAAGTCACCGCCCGCATCCCGATCATCATGATGACAGCGCGGTCGGAAGAAGAAGAGCGGGTGCGGGGCCTCGGGACCGGCGCCGACGATTATGTGGTCAAGCCCTTCTCGATCCCGGAACTGATGGCGCGAATCAGGGCGCTATTGCGCCGCACCAGCCCGCAGCTTCTCACCGTCACGCTGAAGTCCGGCGACATCGAACTCGACCGCGAGACCCACCGGGTTCGCCGGAGCGGGCGCGAGATCCATCTTGGGCCAACCGAATACCGCCTGCTTGAGTACCTGATGCAGAATCCCGGCCGAGTCTACTCGCGCGAGCAGCTGCTCGACGGGGTCTGGGGACACGACGTCTATGTCGACGAGCGCACCGTCGATGTGCATGTGGGGCGGTTGCGCAAGGCGATCAATCGCGGTCGCACGCGCGATCCGATCCGCACGGTACGCGGCGCCGGCTATGCCTTCGACGAGAATTTCACCCTGGCCGCGAGCTAGGCCGCGACGCCTTGGCGCCGGGACTATTTCCGCTTGCGCTCGATCGTGTGATAGGCGCGGCGCGAATGGAACTCGCAATAGGGCCGGTTCTCGTCGGCCTGCCGCCCGCAGAAATAGAAATCGTCGCTCATCGGATCGCCGATCGGCCATTTGCAGGTATGCTCGTTGAGCGATAGGAGGTCGACCCGCTCCTCGGGGGGAATATAGAGTTCGATCGCCCGGTCGACGGCCGCCATCAGCCCTTCCTCGTCGTCGGGTGCCATTTGCAGCGCGGTCGCCCCGATCATCGGTGGGTTGAGGCTGTGTCGCCTGCCGATCAAAGGCCCGGCGAGCCGTCGCGGCGACGCGGCACGCGGCTTGCGCGCCCGGGGCGCGCTCGAAGCCGGCTTGGCCCGGCCCGACAGCTTCAACCGGTGCACCTTGCCGATGACGGCATTGCGAGTGACGGCTTCCCCCAGTACTGCGGCGATCTGGCTGGCGCTCAGGCCCTCCATCCAAAGCCGCCTCAGAAGTTCGACCCGTTCGTCGGTCCACGCCATTCTGGCCCCTCCGAAATCTTGTCGCGGAATCCCGAATAGACTCGCCGCGCCCGCCGGAATCACGCCTTCCGGCACCACACTAGCTGTCGTGTCCTTGTTGGGTCCGCCACACGAGATATCGTGTACCCGCGCCGATCACTCTATATGAGCCGCGGATTCGGTGACAAGAGTCGCTCCCGTCTATCCCCGCAATAATGCACCGGTCGTTGCCCCGGTGCACAACGTCGCTGTCTGACCCGGAATTGACATGAGCGGCGGGCCTCGCCATAGAGAGGCGCACTGAACGTGCCGCCTTAAGTCATCGGACGGGCGGCGCGTTCTTGGTTTTTGGAGGCGGCGTTGGCGGGCAGATCGGGCGGCCTGTTGGCCGTCGGCCCGAATTGACGCCGCCCCTGACGCTCGAGGACACCAACATGTCGGCGCTCTTTGGCACCTATGCCCGGTCGGACATTGCTTTCGAGCGGGGCGAGGGCATGCGCCTCTATACCGCCGAGGGCGTCGAATATCTCGATTTTGCTGCCGGCATCGGGGTCAACGCGCTCGGCTATTCCGACCCGCATCTGGTCGCCGCGCTCAAGGCGCAGGGCGAAAAGGTCTGGCACGTCTCCAACATTTTCCGCGTTCCCGAGCAGGAGCGGCTGGCCGAGCGGCTTGTCGAGGCGACCTTTGCCGACATGGTATTCTTCAACAATTCCGGCGCCGAGGCCGTCGAATGCGCGCTGAAGACCGCGCGGCGCTATTTCTTCGACACCGGAAAACCCGAGCGCTACGAGTTCATCGCCTTCACCGGCTCGTTTCACGGCCGGACGCTGGCGACTATCGCGGCGGGTGGCAACCCGACCTACACCAAGGGCTTCGGCCCCGCGGTGCCCGGCTTCGTCCACGCCGCGCCAGGCGACCTTGCTTCGGTCAGAGCGCTTATCGGGCCCCACACCGCCGGCGTCATCATCGAGCCGGTGCAGGGCGAGGGCGGCATCAACGTCATGCCCGACGCCTTCCTCAAGGGGCTGAGGGCGCTATGCGATCGGCACGGCCTGATGTTGATCTTCGACGAAGTTCAATGCGGCTATGGGCGCACCGGACGCTTCTTTGCCCACGAATGGGCGGGCGTCGCTCCGGACCTGATGGCAGTCGCCAAGGGGATCGGCGGCGGCTTCCCGATCGGGGCGTGCCTGGCGACCAACAAGGTCGGCCAATATATGGTGCCCGGCACCCACGGCTCGACTTTCGGCGGCAACCCGCTCGCCTGCGCGGTCGGCAATGCGGTGCTCGACCGGGTACTGGCGCCGGGCTTCCTCGAGCATGTCGAGGAAATGGGCCGCTACCTCGTCTGGCAACTCCGCCAGCTTGCCCAACGGTTTCCCCAGCACGTCGTCGAGGTGCGCGGCCGCGGCCTGATCGCCGGGCTGAAGCTCGTCCCCGATGCCAAGGAGTTCGTCGCCGAACTGCGCAACCGGCGTCTTATCGCCGCATCCGCCGGAGACAATGTCCTGCGGCTTCTGCCGCCGCTGATCGTCGAGAAAGCCGACATCGAGGAGGCAATGGGTATCGTCGCCTCCGTCTTTGAGGCCGTTGGCGCCGAGACGGGCGACGCCGCCTGAGTCGGCGCCCGGTCAATCGAAAGGACAGCGGCGATGCAAGCCGAGCCCAGACACTTTCTCGATCTGAACGCGCTGTCGGCAACGGAGCTGCGCGCCATCCTCAACCTTGCCGCCGATCTCAAGGCGCGCCTCTTGGCGGGCGAGCGCCCGCGTCCGCTCAAGGATAAGTTCCTCGCGATGATCTTCGAGCGCGAGTCGACCCGCACCCGCGTCTCATTCGACGTCGGCATGCGCCAGCTGGGCGGCGACGTGATGATGCTGACCGGCGACGAGATGCAGCTCGCCCGCGAGGAGACGGTCGCCGACACCGCCCGCGTCATGTCGCGCTATGTCGATGCCATCATGATCCGGATTCTCAATCACGACGACCTGCTGGAACTGGCCGGCGCTGCGACCGTCCCGGTCATCAACGGGCTGACGCGCCGCTCGCATCCCTGCCAGGTCATGGCCGACGTTCTCACCTACGAGGAGCATAAGGGGCCGATCTCCAGGGCGAAGGTCGCCTGGGTCGGGGACAGCAACAATGTGCTTGCCTCCTGGGTCCATGCGGCGGGGCTCCTCGGCTGCCGGCTCAACATCGCCGTGCCTGCCGAGTATGGGCCGGACCAGGGTCTTTTGGCCGACATCGCCGCCGCCGGCGGCAAGGTCAGCCTCGGCGAGGATCCGGTCGCCGCGGTCGCCGGCGCCGATCTCGTCATCACCGACACCTGGGTGTCGATGGGCGACACCGATGCCGGCGAACGCCGCCGGCGGCTCCGCCCCTATCAGGTCAACGAGGCCCTGATGGACAAGGCCGCCCCCGGCGCCGTCTTCATGCATTGCCTGCCGGCGCATCGCGGCGACGAGGTCAGCGCCGAGGTCATGGACGGGCCGCAGTCATTGGTTTTCGACGAGGTTGAAAATCGTCTGCACGCCCAGAAGGCGATCCTCTGCTGGGTGTTCGGGATCGACAGACTATGACCGAAGCGAGCCAGGCAATGCTGGCGGCGGCCGGACTCGATCGCCCGGAATCGGGCGATGACACGCTCGTGCCTTTTGCCATCGAGACGCTCGATTGCCGCGGCCGCATCGTCCGGCTCGGCCCGGCGCTCGATGTGATCCTCAACCGCCACGACTACCCGGCCCCCGTGGCGCGCCTCCTCGGCGAGGCGATGGCGCTGACCGCGCTTATCGGCTCCTCGCTCAAATTCGACGGTCGGTTCATTCTGCAGACCCAGACCGACGGCCCGGTCAACCTCCTCGTCGCCGATCTCGACGCGCCGGATGGCATGCGCGCCTATGCCCGCTTCGACAAGGGCAGGCTTGCCGCCGCGGTCGAAGCGGGAATGACGCGGCCCGAAGACCTGCTCGGCAACGGCTTTCTCGCCATGACCGTCGATCAGGGCCCGCTTATGGACCGCCACCAGGGCATCGTCGAACTCAACGGCGCCTCCCTCGAGGAAGTAGCGTTGCGCTATTTCGCCCAGTCCGAGCAGATCCCGACCCAGGTCCGGCTTGCCGTTGCCGAGTTTTCGAGGAAGGGCGACACCCGTCCGCATTGGCGCGCCGGCGGCATCCTGCTGCAGTGTCTGCCCCTGAGCGGGCACCGCCGGCTGCTGCCCGACCTGCCTGGCGACGGCGATTTCGACAACGACACCTCGTTTGTCGAGGACAACCGCTGGACCGAGGCCAAGGCCCACCTGCTGACGGTCGCCGACGACGAACTCGTCGATCCGGACATTTCCCCCGAGCGGCTGCTCTTGCGGCTCTATCATGAGCGCGGCGTTCGGGTATTTTCCCCGCACCCGGTCGAGGACCGCTGCACCTGCTCGGCGGAGAAGGTCGAGGCGATGCTGGCGAGCTTCGACGCCAGCGAACGCGCCGAGATGGCGATCCACGGCGAGATCGAGGTCACCTGCGACTTCTGCTCGACCGTCTACCGGTTCAATCCGAACCTCTTCGGCGCGGGCGACTAGGCCGTCAGATCAGCGACAGGCCGTAGTCGAGATCGGCGATCAAATCGGCCTCGGCCTCGAGCCCGATGGATAGCCTCAGGAGCGACGGGGTGATCCCGAGCTCGCGCCGCGCCGCCTCGGGCAGTCTCTGATGCGTCGTAGTCCACGGATGGGTGACGATCGACTTGGCATCGCCGAGATTGTTCGAGATTCTGATGATCGCGAGCGCATCCGCCACCTTGAACGCCGCCCGCTTGCCGCCCTTCACTTCGAAGGCGACCATGGTCGAGCCGCCCGCCATCTGCGCCTTGGCGAGCTTGAATTGCGGATGGGTCGGATGAAAGGGATAGTGAATGCGCGCCACTTTTGGATGCCCGACGAGGAATTTTGCGACCGCGCCCGCCGATTTCGTCATCTGCTTGACCCGCAACTCGAGCGTCTCCAGCCCCTTCAGCAGCACCCAGGCATTGAACGGGCTCATCGACGGCCCGGTCTGCCGGATGAAGGTGTGAATATCGCCTTCGATCAAATCCTTCGAGCCAAGGATCACACCGCCGAGGACGCGCCCCTGGCCGTCGATATGTTTTGTCGCCGAATAGACGACGAGATCGGCGCCGAGCTTCAGGGGATGCTGCAGGATCGGCGTCGCAAAAACATTGTCGACGACGAGTTTCGCGCCATGCCGGTGCGCGATCTTCGCCACCGCCTTGATGTCGACGAGCTGCAATGTCGGGTTGGTCGGCGTCTCGATGAAGATCGCCTTGGTGTTAGGCCGCATTGCCTTGGCGAAATTTTCGGGATCCCGTCCGTCGACCAAAGTCGAGGCGACCCCGAAGCGCGGCAGGAAATCCTCGACCACATAGCGACACGCCCCGAACAGCGCCAAGGCGGCGACGACATGATCGCCAGCCTTGACGAGGCTCATCATCGCCGTCGTCACCGCCGCCATGCCGGTCGCGGTCGCCCGCGCGGCTTCCGCGCCCTCAAGCAGCGCCATCCGGTTCTGGAACATCTCGACCGTCGGATTGGAGAAGCGCGAATAGATGTGCCCCGCGCTTTCGCCCTTGAAGCGCGCCTCGGCGTCGGCGGAGCTGGCATAGACATAGCCCGAAGTCAGGAACAGTGCCTCGGAGGTCTCGCCATGTTGCGAGCGCACCGTGCCGCCATGCACCATTTGCGTCTGCGCCGAGCGGTTCTTTTCGTCCGCGAGCGGGTTGCGCCGCTTAGCCATCACAGAATCTCCAACAAAAAACCGGCCTCGAACGGCCGGTTATGGTCAGCTTTAGCAGTTAATCTCCAAGCCTTGCGGCCCCGGGTGGCCTGCAATCCGACCGGCCAAATCACCACCCTTGGCGGCTTTCTAGGACCGATTGCACCTTGGCGTCAATTGCGGCTGTTGTGCTATCGGGAGGGGAGGAGGGTTGATCCGATGAACGCGGCGGCCGCCAAAGAGACGCCCGGCATTTTCTCGGCGCGGATGATTGCCGAGCTGGCCCGCGCCGGCGGCATCCTCGCCTCGCCCGCCATCGAGGACGCACAAGTGCAGCCCGCGAGCCTCGATTTGCGGCTTGGGCGCATCGCCTATCGCGTCCGCGCGTCGTTTTTGCCAGGCCCGAAACTGACCGTTGCCGAGCGCATCGAATCGCTCCGCCTGCACGAGATTGACCTCACCAAAGGCGCGGTGCTCGAGCGCGGCTGCGTCTATATCGTGCCGCTGATCGAATCCCTGCGCCTGCCGAAGGGCGTCGCCGCCGTCACCAATCCCAAAAGTTCGACCGGCCGGCTCGACGTATTCACCCGCGTCATCGCCGATCGCGCCCGCGCCTTCGATACCGCCGACGACGGATACCAAGGCCCGCTCTATCTCGAAATTAGCCCGCGCACCTTCCCGATTTTGGTGCGCACCGGCTCGCGCCTGTCGCAAATCCGGTTCCGGCGCGGCGACACGCGCCTTTCGGTCGACGAGCATCGCGCACTCCACGCCACCGAAACGCTCGTTTTCGATCCCGACGCCGTGGTGGGCGAGGGCGTTTCCCTCTCCATTGATCTCAAGGGCTCGGCGCGCGCCGGCATTATCGGCTTTCGCTCCAGGCGCTACACCGCCGTCATCGATGTCGACAAGGTCGGTGCCCTTGACGTGCTCGACTTTTGGGACCCGCTCGCCGACCGGGGCAATGGCGCACTGATCCTCGATCCCGACGAGTTTTACATTCTCGTCTCGCGCGAGGCGGTGCATGTGCCGCCCGACTATGCCGCCGAAATGGTCCCTTTCGATCCCCTGGTCGGGGAGTTCCGCGTCCATTACGCCGGGTTTTTCGATCCCGGCTTCGGCCATGCCGAGGCCGGCGGGCAGGGCAGCCGGGCGGTCCTTGAGGTCAGGAGCCGGGAAGTGCCGTTCCTCGTCGAACACGGCCAGACCATCGGTCGGCTGGTTTATGAGCGCATGGCCGAGCGCCCGGCGCTTCTCTACGGGTCGGACATTGGCTCCAACTACCAGGCCCAGACCCTGAAACTCTCCAAGCACTTCAAGCCGTTCGAGGCGGCGCGCTGAGCCGGGCCCCCCGCCCCTTGATTCCGGGCGTGGATTGCCGCAAGAAACACGGCCGGGCGGGCGTAGCTCAATGGTAGAGCAGAAGCTTCCCAAAATCCTCGAGAGCATCCCTCGTGAGCCGAAGGAGGTCACTTGGAGACCGCCAAAGCAGCGACGATCTGTCGGCGCCGATCTTGCCTGCGACAGTTTCACCAACAGAACCCGCCCTTCGCCCATGATGGTGCGTAGCCGGGTATTTCCATCCGGCCGAGTGAGAATGCCTGAGCTTAGGATCCGCGAGGAACACGCCCACCTTGTCCTGAATCGGCGAGATGCCGTCGGCTTTGAGTTGGAATGGATACTTGGGAAGCCCGTCGCAACAGAACCGGCGCGCTTGTTCGTTTTTGAAGGTTGGCAATGATCCCGGACCGGAAAATACTGCTCATCAGGGGCGGCAGGATATCCGGCATCGTTGCAGAAGGTTGATCGAGCAGGGCAAGGATTGGCTTGCGCAAGATGTGCTCCATACGCGGACCCCAGGACTCGCTCCAAATCCGCCGCAAGGGCATCTGCCCGATAAAGCATCCGATCCTCCTAGGCGTTTGTCCAAGCAGCGGTCGCTCGACCGTGCTCCCAGGGTCGCGACTTGCACACGCGTCAGATGCACTTGGCCCCCGGCATCGCCAGCTTGACAGCTCTGGCCGTATGTTATGTATCATAACAATCGGAGGACGACATGAACGCTGGACCAGGTCCGCGCCTTCGCCCTGTTCGCATGGGTTCGATGCGAGCCGAAGCCGAGACTCGGCTCGACGGCACCACATACGTCCGTTCCATGGAAGCGCTCGGTCCCTATCCGCGCGCGATGACAGATCGGCTCGACGAGTGGGCACACCGAACCCCCGATGCAATCTTTGTTGCCGATCATGGCGACAATGGTGGCTGGCGAACCGTCACCTATGCCGAGGCGAGCAGGACCATTCGGCACTTGGCGCAGGCAATGCTCGACGCCTCGCTCTCGGCCGAACACCCGCTCCTCATTCTCTCCGGCAACGAGATCGAACACGCGCTGCTGGGTTACGCCGCGATGCTTGCGAGCGTTCCTCACGCGCCGGTCTCGCCGGCCTACTCGGTGGTGTCGAAGGACTACGCCAAACTGAAGCATATCGTCGGACTGCTCGAGCCCGGCATGGTCTATGCCAGTGACGGCCATAAGTTTGCATCGGCTATTTCTGCAGCGATCGACCCGGCGCTGCCGCTAGTGGTCCGCAGGAATCCGCCGCCCGGCCGCGATGTACGGATGTTCGACGAACTGGCTTCAACCGCGGTCACCGGTGCAGTCGATGCAGCCAATGCCAGGGTCGTGCCGGAGACCATCGCCAAGTTTCTCTTCACCTCCGGCTCGACCGGCATGCCCAAGGCCGTGATCACCACCCAGCGTATGCTGACCTGCAACCAGGAGATGATCCGGACCGCGCTAGCCTTCCTCGCGGACGAGCCGCCGGTGCTGGTCGACTGGATGCCATGGAACCATGTTGCTGGTGGCAGCCACAATCTTGGAATCGCGCTCTACAATGGCGGCAGCTTCTATGTCGACGATGGGCTGGCGACCCCGGAGGGCATCAAGCGGACAGTTAGCAACCTCGAGGATGTCGCTCCGACGCTCTACTTCAACGTCCCCAAGGGCTATGAACTGCTGGTCGACCATCTCATCACCAAGCCGGCGCTCCGCGACAATTTCTTCAGCCGCCTGCGCCTCATGCAATACGCCGGCGCCAGCCTCTCCCAGCATGTCTGGGACCAACTTGACCGGGCCGCCCTTGCCGCGACCGGCGAGCGCATCATGATCATTGCCGGGTATGGTTCTACCGAAACCGCGCCGTTCGCCTTCACGACCACTTGGGCAGTGGATCGTGCCGGGCTGGTCGGGCTGCCCGCGGCCGGGCTTGAGGTCAAGCTCGTGCCAAATGGCGAGAAGCTCGAACTTCGTCTCCGCGGTCCAAACGTCACGCCCGGCTATTGGAAGCAGCCCGACAAGACCGCCGAGTCCTTCGACGAGGAGGGCTATTACAAGATTGGTGATGCGCTGAAATTCGCCGATCCGGCTGACATCACGCGCGGCTTCGTTTTCGACGGGCGGGTGAGCGAGGATTTCAAGCTGGCAACCGGTACCTGGGTCCATATGGGCGGCGTCCGGGCGGGAGTGAATGCGGCCTGCGCGCCCCTGATCCGCGACGTCGTCCTGACCGGCCTCGATCGCAATCACATCGGCGCGTTGATCTTTGCCGATCTCGAAGCGTGCCGCTTGCTCGCTGGCCTTGCGTCCGACACTGACGCCGGTGCGATCGTCGCTCACACAGCGGTGCGGGCCGCCTTCCAGGGCCGGCTCGACGACCTAGCTGCCCGGGCCACCGGCAGCGCCGGCCATGTGGCGCGCGCCATCCTCCTCGCCATGCCGCCCTCGATCGATGCCGGCGAGATCACCGATAAGGGCTCGATCAATCAGCGTGCCGTGATGGCCGCGCGCATAGAGTTGGTTGACGACCTCTATGCTGAGCCCGTCCCCGGCCACGTTATGTGTTTTGCGCGAAAGGCTGCCCAGTGACCGCCAATGCAAAGGGCCTCCGCGCCACCTTCGATGACGCATGGCTTATCGGCGGGATCCGGACGCCGTTCGTTGACTATCGCGGCGCTCTTTCGGCTATCTCGCCGATCGACCTGGGCATCAAGGCAGCCCGCGCGGCGATCGCAGCCACAGGGGTCGATGCAGGCGATATCGGCACGACGATCGCAGGAAGCATGGCGCAAGCCTCGTTCGATGCCTATCTCACACCGCGCCATATCGGCCTCTACGCCGGCGTGCCGGTCGAGCGTCCGGCACATCTGGTGCAGCGGATCTGCGGCACCGGCCTCGAAGTGCTGGTCCAGGCGTCCGATGCGGTGTCGCTCGGTCGTGTCGATCTCGCGCTGGGGGTCGGGACAGAGTCCATGAGCCGCAACCCTATCGCGGCCTATACCCACAGGAACGGCTTTCCAATGGGCGGGGTGGAGTTCAAGGATTTCCTCTGGGAGGCCCTGTTGGACCCGGCGGTCCTCTGCAACATGGGCGACACCGCCGAGAATCTCGCGAAGCAATACGGCATCACCCGCGAGGAGGTGGACCGCTTCGCGGCGTGCAGTTTCGACCGCGCTATCAAGGCACGTGAGGCGGGTTTCTTCGATGCGGAAATCACCCCGGTCAGCAATGAGAGCTTCGACATCGACGGCATGCAGTCGCGGGGGATCAAGCTGGGCAAGGGCGTTGAGAACGTCGTCGCCGACAGCCACGTCCGGCCCTCACCCTACGAAGTGTTGGCCAAACTCAGGCCCGCCTTTGGCGGCGTGCAGACCGGCGGCAATTCGTCGGCGATCGTCGATGGCGCTGCAGCGGCTCTGGTTGGTTCATCGGACTATGCGAAGTCGAAGGGGCTCGCGCCGTTTGCGCGGATCATCGCCGGCGTCTCTGTCGGCGTGCCACCGCACATCATGGGGATCGGACCGGCCCCGGCTATTCGTGCTCTGCTGGATGGTGCGGGTTTGACGCTCGATCAGATCGATCGGTTCGAGATAAACGAAGCCTTCGGTGCCCAGATCCTCGCGTGCGCCAGGGAACTCGGCCTCGACGAAGACAGGCTCAACGTCAATGGCGGCGCGATCGCCATCGGCCATCCACTCGGCGCGACAGGTGTGCGGCTGGCGATCACCCTGGCACGTGAGTTGCGCCGGTCGGGCCTGCGCTACGGGATCGCCTCGGCCTGCATCGGTGGCGGGCAGGGGATCGCGCTGCTCTTCGAAAATCCGGAGGCCTGAGGCTTGCAGATCGATGGTCTCGCGGCGATCGTGACTGGCGGCGGGTCGGGGCTCGGTGCGGCAACGGCGCGTGCGCTGGCCAGCAAGGGCGCGCATGTCGCCATTCTCGATCTCAACGCCGAAACGGGCGCAGCGGTGGCCCGCGAAATAAATGGGGTCTTCGCGCAGTGCGATGTCGCCGATCCGACAAGCGCCGCCGCCGCACTCGCCACCGCACGCGCAGCCCACGGTGCCCCCGCTATCCTGATCAATTGCGCAGGCATCGCTTCGCCAGCGCGTGTCGTCGGGCGCGAGGGGCCAATGCCGCTCGAGGCGTTCGAGCGAGTCATCCGCGTCAACCTCCTCGGCACCTTTAACATGATCCGCCTGGCCGCCGCCGAGATGAGCGTCGCCTGGCCGATGGCCAGTGGCGCGCGCGGCGTCATCATTTCCACCGCCTCAATTGCCGCGTTCGAGGGCCAGATCGGGCAGGCGGCCTATGCCGCATCGAAGGGCGGAATCGCTGCCCTGACCTTGCCGGTGGCGCGCGAGCTGGCGCGTTTCGGCATTCGCGTTCTGACTATTGCGCCGGGCCTGTTCAAGACGCCGCTGCTGGCCGAACTGCCGCAGAAAGCGCAGGACGCGCTTGGTGGCTCGATCCCCTATCCGGCCCGGCTAGGCGAGCCGTCCGAGTTCGCCCAGCTCGCCATCGCCATGATCGAAAACGACTATTTCAATGGTGAGGTTGTTCGACTGGACGGCGCGCTGCGCATGCAGCCGAAATAGGAACCCGCAATGCTCACCAATCGGCGCGAGATAGAGATCGAGTTCGGCGACTGTGACCCCGCGGGCATCGTCTACTACCCCAACTATTTTCGCATGTTCGACGCCTCGACCGCTTACCTGCTCGAAGTCGCGCTGGGCATGAAGAAGATCGTCTGGATCAAGCGCTTCGACATTGTCGGTATCCCTGTCGTCGATATTGGTGCGACTTTTTCGAAGCCGTCCCGCTTCGGCGATTTGGTGACGATCGAGACCAACGTCACCGAGTTCAAACGCGCGAGTTTCGTCGTCGGCCACCGGCTGTTCAACGGCGGCGATCTGGCGATCGAAGCGCGCGAGGTTCGCGTCTGGGCCGACGTCGATCCTGATCATCCTGAGCGCATCAAATCCCGGCCGATCCCGCAGGAAGTGATTGCCGCGCTGTCGCGCTAGTCCTTGGTGACAAGCCGGTCGAGCAGGGACAAAAGCTGGTCGCGCGCTTCAGGGCCGCCGAGCTTGGCGATCCAGCTGGCTTCGAACTCCGTCTGCGCTTTGCTGAGCTTGGTCATCAACCGCTCTCCCTGCGCCGTGAGGAACAGCGCATGCGACCGGCGGTCGTCCGCGAGCAGGCGCCGTTCGGTCAGGCCGCGTGCATCCAGCCCGTTGATCAGCGCCACGAAATTGGCGCGCTTGATGCCGAGCGCGTGGGCAATCTCGGTCTGCTTGCTGCCGGGGTTGTCGGCGATCAGCGCCAGCACGGAGAACTCGGCGGGCCGCAGGTCGAACTCGGCAAAGTGCAGATTGAACTGCTGGAACACATGCATCTGCGCCCGCCGGAGGCGGTAGCCAACGATGCCGCTCACCGTTTCGGTTCTGAGGCGCTTCCTGGCGGGCGCTTTCACGTCATTCATTGCAACTCATTCCGGTCGGTTCTCACACCCTGACTGCCGGGGTTTCGTCTCAGGCAAAGGGACGCAGTCGAAGCTCTGGCACGGCAGATTGTTATATAGTAGAACATTTCTAGCGACGATCAAAATCTGCCTGGAGCGCCAAGCGTGAGCAGCGACGATCCGGTTCTGGAGGTTCGTGTCGAGGGGCCAGTTGCCTTCGTGGCGTTCAACCGGCCGGCCAAGCGCAACGCCGTGAATGATCGGACCGTCGATGCGATGCAGGCCTTCTTCGGCGCCATCCCGGATGGTGTGAAGGTGGTCGTGCTTTCCGGCAATGGCGGGCATTTCTCGTCCGGCCTCGATCTTGGCGAACAGATGCAGCGCGCTCCGCAGGCAGTGTTGCGTCACTCGCGCAATTGGCACGCGGTGACCAATCTCATCCAGTTTGGCGGCGTGCCGGTCGTTGCTGCAATGAGCGGCGCGGTCATAGGTGGCGGGCTCGAGATTGCCGCGACGTGCCATGTCCGCGTCGTCGAATCGGGAGCGCTCTTCCGCATGCCGGAAGCGCAGAGGGGTATCTTCGTTGGGGGCGGCGGCAGCGTTCGGCTGTCCGGAATTATTGGACCCGACCGGCTGACGGAAATGATGCTGACCGGCCGGACCTACTCGGCCGAAGAAGGCCATCAGCTCGGCCTCGCGCACTATCTAGTCGGCCAAGGCGAAGCGCTTGAGAAGGCCAGGGAGCTGGCGCTACAGATCGCGGGCAATTCCGCCACCATCAATTACCTCATTGTTCAGTCGATCGCACGGATCGCAAAGATGCCCGCTGAGGACGGGCTCTATGCGGAGAGCCTAGCGGCAGCCCTGAGTCAAACCGGCGCCGACGCCGAGGAAGGGCTGCGGGCATTCATCGAGAAGCGGAAACCGCGTTTCGCCTGAGGCGGCGGCGCGGAGGAAATACATAACCCTCAGGATATGAGACTGCCGACGAATATCATTATTCGGTGCCAGGCCAGCGGGCCATCATGGAGCGTAGAGGGGACGCCTGAATGGACAATTCGGTAGTCGGCCGCGC
>JBBECE010000009.1:0-142323 GCA_040881985.1 Cucumibacter sp. | reverse complement strand
CGGATACGCCTGCTCCAAAGGGCGGGGGCGGCGCTTAGGCGCCGCCCTTTTCGTTGCGGCCGCGCCCGCGCCCCGCTTCCCAATCTTTCCGTCAAGGTCTATCAAGGCGCCGCCGCTCGCGCGCGCGCGTTTCGAGGAATCGATGTCCGTCATCGCCGCCGTCCATGCCCGCCAGATTTTCGACAGCCGCGGCAACCCGACGGTCGAAGTGGATGTCAGGCTCGCAGACGGCAGTTTCGGCCGCGCCGCGGTTCCCTCCGGCGCCTCGACCGGCGCCCATGAAGCCCACGAATTGCGCGATGGCGGGGCGGCTTATATGGGCAAGGGAGTCGGCAAGGCCGTCGCGGCGGTCAATGGCGAGATTTTTGGCGCCATCCGCGGCAAGGACGCCCTCGACCAGATCGCCATCGACACGACGATGACCCGCCTCGACGGCACCGCCAACCGGCAGCGGCTCGGCGCCAACGCCATCCTCGGGGTCTCGCTCGCCGTCGCCAAGGCGGGGGCCGCCCATTCGGAAATGCCGCTCTACCGCTATGTCGGCGGGCCGATCGCCCACCTGCTGCCGGTGCCGATGTTCAACGTCATCAACGGCGGCGTCCATGCCGAGAACTCGATCGACGTGCAGGAATTCATGATCCTGCCGATCGGCGCCAAAACCTTCGCCGAGGCGATGCGGATGGGCACCGAGGTCTTCCATACGCTGAAAAAAGCACTCGCGGCGCAAGGCCACACCGTCAATGTCGGCGACGAGGGCGGCTTCGCCCCAGATCTCGCCTCGACCGAGGTGGCGCTCGGCTTCCTGCTGGCCGCCATCGAGAAGGCTGGCTATGCGCCGGGCACCGATATCGCGCTCGGGCTCGACTGCGCCGCGACCGAGTATCACGCCGGCGGCAAATATCGCCTGAAAGGAGAGGGGGCGACGCTCGGCTCCGACGAGATGGTCGCCTATCTCGAAAAGCTGGTGGCAAAATTCCCGATTGTCTCGATCGAGGACGGCATGGCCGAGGACGATTGGGACGGCTGGAAGGCGCTGACCGGGGCGCTCGGGAAAAAGATCCAGCTCGTCGGCGACGATCTCTTCGTCACCAATTGCTCGCGCCTCAATTCCGGCATCGCCATGGGGGTGGCGAATTCGATCCTCATCAAGGTCAACCAGATCGGCACGCTGAGCGAGACGCTCGAGGCCGTCGAGACCGCCCACCGCTCGCACTACACGGCGGTCATGTCGCACCGCTCGGGCGAAACCGAGGACACGACCATCGCCGATCTCGCTGTCGCGACCAATTGCGGGCAGATCAAGACCGGCTCGCTGTCGCGCACCGAGCGGCTGGCCAAATACAATCAGCTCTTGCGGATCGAGGAAGAACTCGGCGCCGCCGCCCGCTATGCCGGCCGCGCGGCGTTTGCACGGGCGCATTGATCGGCGAGGGCCCGACGCCGCGCAAGACCTGACGCAACCCAAGATTAACCCGGCCGCGCTAGTCTCTCCCACCCGCCGCAAGCCGCGCCCGAGAGGCCAATGCCGACCCGCCTCAGGAAACCCTCGCTCGCCAAGCGCCTCGCCATCACCGGCGCGCTGCTCGCCGTACAGGTTTATCTTTTCTATTCGGCGCTCGGCGGCAATTTCGGCATCGACGGCCAGGCCCTGATGCAGCAGCGGCTGATCGAACTCAACGCCGAGGAGACCGAAATCGACGCCGGGATCGCCCGCTTCCGCGAGCGCATCTCGCTTTTGGATCCCAACCGGCTCGACCCCGACCTCCTGACCGAGCGGGCCCGGGCCCTGCTCGAGATGACCAATCCCGCCGACATCATCATTCCGCTCGGCAACAATTAATCTCTTTTCAGCTAACCGAATGGCTGAACTCCTTTCGAGTTAAGCAGGTTCCATGCCTGAAATCGGGGCACCGACGCATACCCGTCTTGCACTTTGGGGCGTTGGCGGGGAGTGGCTGGGTCTGTATGGTGTGGCCCGTCGCCCCGCACGACTCCGGCCGCCAGCGTCAAAGGGTGCCTTATGGCTCGCAAGCCTGCCGCCCAGCCAGCCCCCAAACCAGCCCCCAAGTCCGGCAAGTCCGCCGCCGCCCCCCCCGTCAAACCGACCCCGCGTTCGCCCGGCCGTCCGGCGGGCAAGCCAAACGCCAGGCCCGTCCTCGCCAAGCAGCCGCAATTCACCCGGGACGAGGAATTTGACGCTCTTCGCCGCATGCTGCTGATCCGCCGCTTCGAGGAAAAGGCCGGCCAGCTCTACGGCATGGGACTGATCGGCGGCTTTTGTCACCTCTATATCGGCCAGGAAGCCGTCGTCACCGGCGTCATGATGGCGGCGCGACAAGGCGATATGACGATCACCGGCTATCGCGATCATGGTCACATGCTCGCCGCCGGCATGCACCCGAAGGGCGTGATGGCCGAATTGACCGGCCGGATCACTGGCTATTCGCACGGCAAGGGCGGCTCGATGCATATGTTCAGCCGCGACAGGAACTTCTACGGCGGCCACGGCATCGTCGGGGCGACGGTCCCGCTCGGTACCGGGCTGGCCTTCGCCGCCAACTATCGCGGCGACGGGGCGGTAAGCCTCACCTATTTCGGCGACGGCGCCGCCAATCAGGGCCAGGTCTATGAGGCCTTCAACATGGCCAAACTCTGGAAGCTGCCGGTCGTCTACGTGATCGAGAACAACAAGTATGCCATGGGCACGTCGCTCGAACGCTCGGCGGCGACGACCGACCTGTCGCAGCGCGGCCTGTCGTTCGGCATCGCTGGCGAGCAGGTCGATGGCATGGACGTGCGTGTCGTCCGCGAGGCCGCCGCCCGGGCGCTCGTCCATGCGCGGAACGGGGAGGGGCCTTACATCCTCGAAATGCTGACCTACCGCTATCGCGGCCATTCCATGTCCGACCCCGCCAAATACCGCTCGCGCGAGGAAGTCCAGTCGATCCGCACCGAACGCGATCCGATCGAAATGGTCCGCAAACGCCTCCTCGAAGCGGGTTGGGCCGACGAGGAGGCGCTGAAGCAAATCGACGCGGAAGTCCGCGCCCTCGTCTCGGAAGCCGAAAAATTCGCCACCGAGAGCCCCGTTCCCGACCCTGCCGAACTCTGGACCGACATCACGGTCCCCGCCTGAGGAGGCGTCCATGCCCCGTCCCGTGCACTTCGAGATTCACGCCGACGACCTCAACCGCGCCAGCGCCTTCTACGAGACGCTCTTCGGCTGGACCTTCACCGAATATGTGCCGAACTTCTATCACCTCATCACCACCGGGCCGGCCGACGAGCCGGGCATCAATGGCGGCATGGTCAAGCGCAAGGCCGGCCAGACCGGCGACATCGTCTTGGCCTATGTCTGCACCATCGAGGTCTCGGACCTCGACGCGACGCTGGCGAAACTCAAACAGCTGGGCGGGGTGATCGCGCTTCCCAGGCACGCGATCGCCGGCGTCGGCTGGCAGTTCTACGGCAAGGACACCGAAGGCAATATTTTCGGTGTTCACCAGCCCGATCCCGCCGCCAAAGACGCGCCGGGCGCGTGAACGGGAAGGCATCGCAATGAGCGATCTGGAGCCGCTTGAGCCGACCTCGGTCCGCCACGTCCTCGACCAGGGGCGGCGCACCCGCGGCGGCGAGCAAGTGGCTTTCAACCATGTCGACTACCGCTTCGGCGTGCAGCCCAACGCGTTGTGGGCCCGCGCCCAGATCGAGAGCATGGACAAAGTCACCCTGCACAATGTCGAGCAGCACGATCTCGACTCCGAACATGCGGCGCGGGTGCTGATGTATCTTTACGCCCGCTTCCCGCGCGTCGACCTCTTCGATCCCGACTCCGAGGAGGGCTATCTACCGGTGCCCGCCAATATCGAACGCCGGGTGCACGACCTGCTCGTCGACTTTTTCTCCGACCGCGATCTGAAAGTCGCCGGCTGGGACGAGCCGAACCGACCCTTCAAGGCCTGAGACCTGCGCATGCCCACCCAGATCCTGATGCCTGCGCTGAGCCCGACAATGGAGGAAGGCAAGCTCGCCAAATGGCTGGTCAAGGAAGGCGACGCCGTCTCTTCCGGCGATGTAATCGCCGAGATCGAGACCGACAAGGCGACCATGGAAGTCGAAGCGGTCGACGAGGGCACCATCGGCAAGCTGCTCGTCGCCGAGGGCACCGAAGGCATTAAGGTCAACACGCCGATCGCGGCGCTGCTGGCTGATGGCGAGAGCGCGCCCGAATCCTTCGAGGCGTCCGCAAAGGAGGCCGCCGCACCAACCCCTTCGCCTGGCGCCGGGGTGGCCGCGGAGCCGGCCCCATCGGATGAGGCGCCAACTCCCGCCGCCCCCTCGTTCACCCTCGCCGCCGACCCCGATATTCCCGCCGGCACCGAAATGGTCACCATGACCGTCCGCGAGGCGCTGCGCGACGCCATGGCCGAGGAAATGCGCGCCGATCAATCGGTCTTCGTCATGGGCGAGGAGGTCGCCGAGTATCAGGGCGCCTACAAGGTCACCCAGGGCCTGTTGCAGGAGTTCGGCCCCACGCGGGTCATCGACACCCCGATCACCGAGCACGGCTTTGCCGGCCTCGGAATCGGCGCCGCTTTTGCCGGCCTCAAACCCATCGTCGAATTCATGACCTTCAATTTTGCCATGCAGGCCATGGACCAGATCATCAATTCCGCCGCCAAGCAGCTTTACATGTCCGGCGGGCAGCTGCATGCCTCGATCGTCTTCCGCGGCCCGAACGGCGCCGCCGCCCGCGTCGCCGCCCAGCATTCGCAGGACTATTCGGCCTGGTATGCGCATGTGCCGGGCCTCACCGTCATCGCCCCCTACTCGGCCGCCGACGCCAAGGGGTTATTGAAGGCGGCGATCCGCTCGCCCAATCCGGTGATTTTCCTCGAAAACGAAATTCTCTACGGCCAGTCCTTCGAGGTGCCGAAACTCGACGATTGGGTGCTGCCGATCGGCAAGGCCCGCATCGCCCGGCAGGGGAACGACGTGACCATCGTCGCCTATTCGATCGGCATGCGCTATGCCTCGGAGGCGACGCAAAAACTCGTCGCCGAGGGCGTCGATGTCGAGCTCATCGACTTGCGGACATTGCGCCCGCTCGACCTGCAGACAATCATCGACAGCGTGAAAAAGACTTCCCGCTGCGTCACCGTCGAAGAAGGCTGGCCGCAGGGCTCGATAGGGTCGTATGTCGCGGCGCGGCTGATGGCCGAGGCTTTCGACTATCTCGACGCGCCGGTCGTCTCGGTCACCGGCAAGGACGTGCCGATGCCGTATGCGGCCAATCTCGAAAAGCTCGCGCTGCCGTCGGTCGACGAGGTGATCGAGGCCGTCAACCGCGTGACGTACCGGAGCCAGTGATGGGCGCCAGCGCGGCCGAACTGAAATTCTTCGAAGCCGCTTACGCGGAGGCGCAGAAGGGACTTGCCGAAGGCGGAATTCCCATCGGCTCGGTGCTCGTCCGCGACGGCCAGATCATCGGCCGCGGCCACAATCAGCGCGTCCAGAAGGGCGATGCGATCCTGCATGGCGAGATGGATTGTCTGCATAATGTCGGCCGCCAGAAGACCTATCGCGACACCGTCCTCTTCACGACGCTGTCGCCCTGCATGATGTGCACCGGCACCGCCATCCAGTTCGGAATTCCGCGCGTCATTGTCGGGGAATCGCGCAACTTCAAGGGTTTCCAGGACTTGCTGAGCCTTTCCGGCTCGCAAGTCGTCGATCTCGACGACGCCCGCTGCATCAAGATGATGGGTGATTTCATCGCCGCCAATCCGGCGCTGTGGAACGAGGACATCGCCGAATGAGCGTCAACATCACCATGCCGGCGCTGTCGCCGACGATGGAGCACGGCACCATCGTCAAATGGCTCGTCAAGGAAGGCGACACTGTCTCCTCCGGCGACGTCATCGCCGAAATCGAGACCGACAAGGCGACGATGGAAGTCGAGGCGGTCGACGAGGGAAAAATCGGCAAGATCGTCGTCCCCGAGGGCACCGAAAACGTCGCCGTCAATTCGGTGATCGCCATCCTGTTGCAGGAGGGCGAGACGGCCACGGATGCGAAGCCGCCGGAGGCGGCGGCAAAGCCTGCCGTTTCGCCAGCCAAACCCGCGCCGCAGGCTCCCAAACCGGTCGCCGCGACGCCGGAAGCGAAGCCGATCGCTGCACCTGCGGCAGTCCCGCGCCTCAACGGCGCGACGCGCATTTTCGCTTCCCCGCTCGCCCGGCGCCTCGCCGCCGAGAGCAAGATCGATCTCGCCGCGCTGACGGGCTCCGGCCCGCATGGCCGCATCGTCAAGCGCGACATCGACAAGTCGTTGAAAGACGGCGTGCCGTCCAGCGCTTCCGGCGCTCCCGCCCTCGCGAAGGGCATGAGCCGCGCCGAGGTCATGGCGCTCTATCCGGAGGGCAGCTACGAGCTCGTCCCCAATGACGGCATGCGCCGTATCGTCGCGCAGCGCCTGAGTGAGGCCAAGCAGACCATCCCGCATTTTTATCTCACCCTCGATTGCCGCATCGATGCGCTGATGCAGGCGCGCGAGGAGATCAACGCCTCCGCCCACAAGGGCGAGGACGGCAAGCCGGCGTTCCGCATCTCGGTCAATGATTTCGTCATCAAGGGCTGGGCGATGGCGCTGCACAACGTGCCGAAGGCCAACGCTACCTGGGCGGGCGACGCGATCCTCTATCACCAGCATTCCGACATCGGCGTCGCCGTCGCCGTGCCCGGAGGGTTGTTCACTCCGGTGGTGCATCAGGCGGACGCCAAGCCGCTACGCCAGATTTCCGAAGAAATGAAAGACTACGCAACCCGCGCCCGCACCAGGCGCCTCGCCCCGCACGAATATCAGGGCGGCACCTCGGCGGTGAGCAATCTCGGCATGTATGGCATCAAGCATTTTGCCGCCGTCATCAACCCGCCGCATGGGACCCTTCTGGCGGTCGGCGCGGGTGAGGAGCGGCCCTACGCCGAAAAAGGCGAAGTGAAAATCGGCCAGTTCATGGCGGCGACGCTCTCCTGCGACCACCGTTCGGTCGACGGCGCGCTCGGCGCCGAAGTCCTCGCCGAGTTCAAGAAGATTATCGAAAACCCGGTCTTGATGCTGGCCTGAGGGGCACCCCATGAAAACCATTCTCTGCTATGGCGATTCTCTTACCTTTGGTTCCGATGCCGAAAATGAGGGCCGCCACGCCTTCGAAGACCGTTGGCCGTCGGTTCTGGAGGCCGGGCTCGGCGGCAAGGCGCGGATCATCGCCGAGGGGCTGGGCGGACGCACCACGGTGTTCGACGATCATTCGAGCCCCGCCGATCTCAACGGCTCGCGCGTCCTGCCGACCCTGCTCAAATCACACCAGCCGCTCGACGCTGTTGTCATCATGCTCGGGACCAACGACCTCAAGCCCTTCATCAACGGCACCGCCATCGGCGCGGCCATGGGCATGCAGCGGCTGGTGCAGATCGTCCTCAGCCATCCCTACGATCATCAAAAGCGCCCGCCGAAAATCGTCGTCGTTGCTCCGCCCTATTCTGTTGCGACCAGCCATCTGGATGTGAAGCCGATGTTCGACGGCGCCGTCGCGGAATCGCGCAAACTCGCGAACCACTACGCCCGTCACGCCAGGGAAATGGGGGTAGCCTTCTTCGACGCCGCGAAAGTCGCCAAGGCCGTTTCGCTGGATGGCGTGCATCTCGACGCCAGGAACACCCGCGCCATCGGCGAGGCGCTGGTGCCAGTGGTCAAGAAACTGCTCGGGATCAGATGAGGGCCAATGGCTGACCTTTACGACGTTATCATCATCGGCTCGGGACCGGGCGGCTACATCGCCGCGATCCGGGCGGCGCAGCTTGGCCTGAAGACCGCCATCGTCGAGCGCGAGCATATGGGCGGGGTCTGCCTCAACTGGGGCTGCATTCCGACCAAGGCGCTGCTGCGCACCGCGGAGATTTACGGCCAACTCGGCCGCGCCCGCGACTACGGGCTGACGGTGGAGAAATTCGGCTATGACGCCGCCGCTATCGTCAAGCGCTCGCGCGGCATCGCCGGGCAGCTCGCGAACGGCGTGGCTTTCCTGATGAAGAAAAACAAAGTCGACGTGATCTGGGGCGAGGGGACGATTTCCGCGCGCGGCGAGGTCACTGTCGCCAAATCGAAGAAAACGCCGATGCAGCCGCAGCCGGCCCAGCCGAAAGGCGTCTTGCCGGAGGGCATCTACAAGGCCAAAAACATCGTCATCGCCACCGGCGCTCGGCCGCGAATCCTGCCCGGCATTGAGCCCGACGGAGACCTGATCTGGACGTATTTCGAGGCGATGGTGCCGAGCGAGATTCCGAAATCGCTTTCGGTGATGGGTTCGGGCGCAATCGGGGTCGAATTCGCCTCTTTTTACCGTTCAATGGGCGCCGAGGTGACCGTCGTCGAACTGCTGCCGCAAATCCTGCCGGTCGAGGACGCCGAGATCGCCGCCCGTGCCAGGAAACAAATGGAAAAGCGTGGCATCAAGTTCCTCACCGACGCCAAAGTCACCAGGATCGACAAGTCCAAGGGCAAAGTCACCGCGACGGTCGAGCTGAAGGGCGGTCAGAAGCAGACGATCGAGGGCGAAAAGCTGATCTCGGCGGTCGGCGTCGTGGGCAACACCGAGAATCTCGGCCTCGAAATGCTTGGGGTGAAGGTCGACCGCGGGATCGTCAGTGTCGACGGGTTCGGGGCGACCAACGTTCCAGGCGTCTGGGCGATCGGCGACGTCGCCGGGGGGCCCATGCTCGCCCACAAGGCCGAGCACGAAGGCGTCATCTGCGCCGAGAAAATCGCCGGGGTGAAGGGCGTCCATCCTATCGACAAGCTAAGAATTCCCGGCTGCACCTATTGCGAGCCGCAGGTCGCCAGCGTCGGGCTCAACGAAGCCAAGGCCAAAGAGGCTGGCCGCGCGGTCAAAATCGGCCGCTTTCCCTTCATCGGCAACGGCAAGGCGATCGCGCTTGGCGAGCCGGAAGGTCTGGTCAAGACCATTTTCGACGCCAAAACCGGCGAACTTCTCGGCGCCCACATGGTCGGCGCCGAGGTCACCGAATTGATTCAGGGCTTCGTGATCGCCATGAATCTCGAGACGACCGAAGCCGAACTTATCCACACCGTCTTCCCGCATCCGACGCTTTCGGAGATGATGAAGGAGAGCGTACTCGATGCCTATGGTCGCGTACTCAACACCTGATGTCGCGGGACAGGTCCCAAAGGAGGATATGACAATGAGTGGACAATCGATTCTGATCCTGGTGCTGGTCGGCATCCTCGCCGGTTGGCTGGCGAGCCGAATTGTCGGCGGGCGCGGGCTCGTCCGATACCTGATTGCGGGACTGCTCGGCTCGATCGTCGGAGCCTTTGTCGTCAGCTATTTCAACATCCCGGTGCCGATCGATATCGAATGGCTCAGGACCCTCGTGGTCGCGACGGGCGGTGCCATCATCGTCATTCTCGTCGCCAGGCTGGTAGCTTGACGGAAGAGAACGTACTTGAGGCTTGTGTACGGGTGTTCAATATGTAGGAAGAGGCGGGCCTGCCCGCCGCAACAGGGGAGATAGGGATGGAAGGTATTGGTTGGATCGGGGCGATCATCATCGGCGGCATCGCCGGCTGGATCGCCGAGCGGATCATGAAGGGTAATCATGGCCTCGTTACCAACATAGTTCTCGGCATTCTCGGCGCGGTCTTGCTCAACTGGGTGCTGACCTCGCTCACCGGTTCGACGCTCGGCGGCCTGTTCGGACAATTCGTCGTCGCCGCGGTCGGCGCATGCATTCTGATTTTCCTCTACCGCGTCCTTCGCGGCCGTCCAACCTGAAGCAGAAGGAATAACTGACATGCAAACCAACAACCTTGTGATCTGGCTGGTGGTCGGGCTCGTCGCCGGCTTTTTGGCCAGTCTGGTCGTCCCGATTTCGAGTGGCCTGCTCGGCGCGCTGGTCGCCGGCGTCATCGGCTCGATCGTCGGCGGCTACCTCTTCCAGACGGCGAAGGTCGACCTCAGGCTTGGCAGCCCCCTCTTCACCCAGATCGTGATCGCGACGATCGGGGCGATTATCGTCATAATTGTCGCCCGGTTGATCACCTAGGAGTGAGAAACAATGGCCAGCCAGTCCCTGATCGCCTGGATCGTCGTTGGTCTTGTGGCCGGCGCGTTCGGCGGCTGGATATTGGGCGGCGGATGGGTGCGCTACATGATCGCCGGCATGCTCGGCGCGCTCGTCGCCGGCTGGGGGGTCGACGCGCTGGCGCTGCCGATCCCGATCCACGATTTCTGGTTCCGCCAGATTACCGTCGCGCTCGTCGGCGCGATCATCGTCATTCTCGCGGCGCGAACCCTGTCGTGACGGGCCTAACGTGGTCACCTTGATCGACAACGAGGCGCCCGTCCGCCCCCGCCATCCCGAAAAGGCGCATCGGCCGGACACCCCCGTCCAGCGCAAGCCCGACTGGATTCGTGTCCGCGCGCCGGGCTCGAAGGTCTATCAGGAGACCCTCGCGACCATCCGCGAGAACAACCTCGTCACCGTCTGCGAGGAGGCCGGCTGCCCCAATATCGGGGAATGCTGGTCGAAGAAGCACGCGACCATGATGATCATGGGCGAGATCTGCACGCGGGCCTGCGCCTTCTGCAATGTCAGGACCGGACTGCCGCTGCCGCTCGACCCGGCCGAGCCCGGGCACGTCGCCAACGCCGTCGCCAAGCTCGGCCTCAGCCATGTCGTCATCACCTCGGTCGACCGCGACGATTTGCCGGACGGCGGCGGCGAGCATTTCGCAAGCGTCATTCGCGCCATCCGCGCCCGCTGTCCCGGAACGACGATCGAAGTGCTGACCCCGGATTTCCTGCGCAAGGCAGGGGCGCTCGAGACCGTCGTTGCGTCGCGCCCCGACGTATTCAACCACAATCTCGAAACCGTCCCCTCGAAATATCTGACCGTCCGCCCCGGCGCGCGTTATTTCCATTCGGTGCGCCTGTTGCAGCGGGTCAAGGAGCTCGACCCGGAAATGTTCACCAAGTCCGGCATCATGGTCGGGCTGGGGGAGGAGCGGAACGAGATCCTGGCACTGATGGACGATTTGCGCTCGGCCGATGTCGATTTCCTGACCATCGGCCAGTATCTGCAGCCGACCCGCAAGCACCACGAAGTCGTCCGATTTGTGCCCCCCGACGAGTTCAAATCGCTCGAGACGATTGCCTATGCCAAAGGCTTCCTGATGGTCGCCTCGAGCCCCTTGACCCGCTCCTCCCATCATGCCGGGGAGGATTTCGCCCGGCTCCGCGCCGCCCGGCGGGAAAAGTTCGGCCGCTGACTGGCCGCTTGCCCCATCCTCCACTAGCTTGCGCAGCCGAAGGGCTGACCCATGAAACGCTTCGCCTTTGAGCGCCGGGTGCCGTTCTCGGCGCGCCAGATGTTCGACCTCGTCGCCGACCTGGCGTCCTATCCGTCGTTCGTGCCCAATTGCTCCCACATGCGGGTGATCGACGCGCCGGACGGCGAAAAATTCGCGCGCATGCGCGTTGCCCTCGGGCCGATTTCGCGGGCCTATACGAGCCGCGTCCGCCTCGACCGGCAGGCCGGCGCCATTGCCGCCTCGGCCCATGACGGCCCTTTCAGCCGGCTCGACAGCCTTTGGAGCTTCACCCCGGAAGGGCAGGGGTGCCGCGTCGCCTTCGACATCAGCTTCGAAATCGCCAATCCGCTCCTCGCCGCGGTCGCCGAGCCGGCCTTCGCCCGCAAGCAGGAAGAGATCGTCGAGGCGTTTCTCAGAGAAGCAAAGAGGCGGTATGGGTGAGTTGTTTTTTCGCCTCCTCCAGCAAGGGGAGGGAGACGAAATTCACCCCTCGAGCAGCATCTCCAGCGCCTGCCGGACGCTCAGTTCGCGGATCGTTGCCCGGTCGAGCGAGCCGTAGCGTTTTTCGACGTGCCGCGTGCCGGCGGGCGTGGCGACGGCGAAATGCACCAACCCCACCGGCTTTTTCTCCGAACCGGTTGGCCCGGCAACCCCGGTAATCGCAACCGCGACCGCGACCTTCGGCTCGGCCGCCCGCGCCGCCTTCAGCGCCCCTTCCGCCATCGCCCGCGCTACCTCCTCGGACACCGCGCCCGGCCCCTCGGGCGCAAGCAGGGACGGCGCGACCCCGATCATTGCGGTCTTGGCTCCATTGGCATAGCTGACATACCCGCCCCAGACGACGTCCGAGGAGCCCGAAATGCTGGTCAGCGCCCCGGCGAGGAGCCCGCCGGTGCAGCTTTCCGCCACGACGAGCGTTTCGCCTCGCCCGCGCAGCTTTTCGAGCACCCGCGCCGCGAGCCCGATGGTCGGCGTCTCAAGCATCGGCGGGCAGCTCGACGGTCGCGGTGGCGCTCGCGGCGATCCCCTCACGGCGGCCGGTGAAGCCAAGCCCTTCGCTGGTCGTCGCTTTCACCGAGACGCGCCCGGCGGAAATCCCTGCAATGGCGGCGATCCGCGCCTGCATCGCCTCGGCGTGGGGCGCGATTTTCGGTGCCTCGCACACAATGGTCAGGTCGAGATGCAGGATTCGCCCGCCGCGCGCCGCCACGCGCTTGGCGGCATGGTCGAGAAAGCTCGCCGAATCGGTGCCCTTCCATTGCGGATCGGCGGGCGAGAAATGCCGCCCGAGGTCGCCTTCGGCCAACGCCCCGAACAGCGCGTCGGTCAGGGCATGCAGCGCCACGTCGGCATCCGAGTGACCCTTGAGGCCGTGGCTATGCGCGATCCTCAGCCCGCCCAGCATCACATGGTCGCCCGGTTCGAACGCATGCACGTCGTAGCCGGTCCCGACCCGCGTCTCCATCCGCGCCTCGCCCATGATCCGCCGCTCCGCCGCCGCGAAGTCGGCAGGATAAGTGAGTTTGACATTGCGCGCGTCCCCCTCGACGAGCCGGACCTGCATCCCGGCCCATTCGGCGATCCCCGCATCGTCGGTGAAGCTCGTTCCTCCCGCCGCGGCCGCTTGGCGATGAGCGGAGAGAATCTCCGGGTAGCGAAAGCCCTGCGGGGTCTGCGCCGCATAAAGCGTTTTCCGGTCGAGTGTTGCTTCGACCGTCGCGCCGTCGGGCGACAGCTTGATCGTGTCGCTGACCGGCAGCACCGGCGCCGCCGCGCCGGCCGCCGCCGCCGCCGCGATCACTCGCCCGATCAATCCCGCATCGGCAAAGGGCCGGGCCGCGTCATGGATCAGCACCAGGTCGGGCGCCAGTTCCTCCAGCGCCGCGAGCCCCGCCAGCACCGAGGCCTGCCGGCTCGCCCCACCGATCGCCGGGGCAAGCACCCGTGCGTCCTTCAATCCCAAGTCTGAATAAAGCGGCAGCTGATCGGCATTAATCACGGCAATCAAGTGATTTACCGCAGGGACTTCGAGCAGGGCTTCAATCGCCCGAACCAGCATCGGCTTGCCGGCCAGGGCCCGATACTGCTTGGGTACCTCGCCCGCCGCACGGACGCGTTCGCCTGTGCCGGCGGCGACGACAATCGCAGCAACTGTCAGGCTCATCTGGGGTGTTTCCGGCCGGTTTGCATGCGGCTGGTCTAGCCGCCGCCGCCCAGCCCCGCAAGCGCAAGGCTTGGCCTCGCCCCACCTACCTGCCCAAAAAGGGGCCAGAACCGTTGAACGCACCCGGACAATTGACTAATAGTCGGGCAGCGGCCGGAATTGAGTAATTCCAAGGCAGCTTGACAAGGCAGCAAGCCAAGGCAGTGCGATGGCGTATGCGGGGTTGACGATCAGCGGAGTGAGATTTGATTTCCCCGCTTTCCTCGCGCCCCTGTCGGGCATCACCGACCGCCCCTTCCGACTTATCGCCGAACGCTTCGGCGCCGGCATGGTCGTCTCCGAAATGATTGCCAGCGAAGCGCTCGCCGGCGGCCATCGGGATATGCAGCGGCGCCTGCGCCCGCCGGCGCGGCTCCCGCATATCGTCCAGCTCGCCGGTTGCGAGGCGCAATGGCTCGCCGAAGGCGCCCGCATCGCCGAGGCCGCCGGCGCCGATCTCATCGACATCAATATGGGGTGCCCCGCCAAGCGGGTGACCAACGGTTATGCCGGCTCGGCCCTGATGCAGGTGCCCGACACGGCGGTGGCGCTGATCGAGGCGGTGGTCAAGGCCGTCGGCGTGCCCGTTTCCGTCAAGATGCGTCTGGGCTGGGACGACACCGATCTCAACGCCGCGGCGCTGGCCGCCCGCGCCGTCGAGGCTGGCGCAAAAATGATCACCGTTCATGGCCGCACCCGTCAGCAATTCTACAAGGGCGCCGCCCGCTGGGCGCCGGTCCGCGCCGTCGTCGAAGCGGTCATTGTCCCGGTCGTCGTCAATGGCGACATTCTCTGGCTCGACGATGCACAACGCGCGCTGGACCTCAGCGGCGCTGCCGCAGTGATGATCGGCCGCGGCGCGCAGGGCCGCCCCTGGCTCGTCGGCCAGATCGGCGCTGTCCTCGGCGGCGGCATCCCTCAGCCCGCCCCCGAGGGCGACGCGCTCCGCGATGTCGTACTCGAGCATTTCGCCCTGATGCTCGAAGAGTACGACCCCCCGCTCGCCGTCCGCTGCGCCCGAAAGCATCTCGGCTGGTATCTCGACACCCTGTCCGAGAGCGCTCCCGTCGACCCGGCGCTCCGCCGCCTTCTCCTCACCTCGGACGATCCCGAGCGGGTGAGGGCGCTCATTGCGCGTCTCTTCGCCGCCCCGTTGAGGCAGGCCGCATGAGAGAGCCCGACGCCCCGCTCGCCGCCGCGGCCCTGCAGTCGCTGTCGCAACCGGTCGTCGTTTGCGACGCCGACAATCGCATCGTCCAGGTCAATTACGCCGCCGAGAGTTTCTTCGCCGCCTCGGCCTCGATCCTCACCCGCCAGCGCCTCGACGATTTCATCGCCTTCGGCTCGCCGCTCCTCGGTCTTGTCGCCAAAGTGCTCGATCGCCGCGCCCCTTCGAGCGAATATCGCGTGCCGCTGGGTTCGGTCCGCATGGGCGAGGAACGGATCGTCGACGTTTACGGCTCGCCGATCCCCGAATTCGACGGCCTCGTCGCGCTGCTCATCCAGGAGCGCACCATGGCCGACAAGATCGACCGCCAGCTGGTCAGCCGCGGCGCCGCCCGCTCGGTCACCGGACTTGCTGCGATGCTCGCCCACGAAATCAAGAACCCGCTCTCCGGCATCCGCGGCGCCGCCCAGCTGCTCGAGCAATCGGCGGGCGGGGACGACCGGATACTCGCCCGGCTGGTCCGCGACGAGGCCGACCGCATCGTCGGGCTCGTCGACAAGATGGAGGTCTTCGGCGACGACCGGCCGCTCATCCGCGAGCCGACCAACATTCACGCCGTCCTCGACCGGGTAAAGCTCCTCGCCCAGAACGGGGTCGCCGCCGGCATCGCCTTTTCCGAGGAATACGACCCTTCGCTGCCCCCGGTTCTCGGCAGCCGCGACCAGCTGATCCAGGTCTTCCTCAACCTCGTCAAGAATGCCGGGGAGGCACTCGCCGGCCAGAAGAAGGCCGAGATCAGGCTCTCGACCGCCTTCCGTCCGGGGATACGTATCGCCGTCCAGGGTGTCGCCGCGCGCGTCTCCCTGCCGCTCGAGATCGTCGTCGAGGACAACGGGCCCGGCGTCCCCCCCGACGTCGTGCCCTATCTCTTCGACCCGTTCGTCACCACCAAACCCTCGGGCAGCGGGCTCGGCCTCGCGCTGGTCGCCAAGATCGTCGGCGACCACGGCGGGGTCATCGATTGCGACAGCCGTCCGGGCCGCACCCGCTTCCGTATTCTGCTTCCCGTGGCCGCCGGCGCCAACGCCGAGCTCGCCGAACCAGAGGCAATGGCCAAATGACCCAGCAGACCGTCCTTCTCGCCGACGACGACGCCTCGATCCGCATGGTGCTCAATCAGGCGCTGACCCGCGCCGGCTACGAGGTCCGCCCCACCGGCAACGCCTCGACCATGTGGAACTGGGTGAGCCGCGGGGAGGGGGACCTCTTGATCACCGACGTCGCCATGCCCGACGGCAACGCCTTCGACCTCATGCCAAAGATCAAGAAGCTCAGGCCCGATCTGCCGATCATCGTCATGAGCGCCCAAAACACCTTCATGACCGCCATCCGCGCCTCCGAAGCCGGCGCCTACGAATATCTGCCGAAGCCGTTCGATCTGACCGAAGTGACCGCCATCGTCGCGCGGGCCCTCGCCGAAGTGCGGGGCGCGAGGCGTCCGGCGCCGCGCCAACCGGAGAGCGCGGAGACCATGCCGCTCGTCGGCCGGTCGCCGGCGATGCAGGAAATCTACCGCTCGCTCGCCCGCCTGATGCAGACCGATCTGACCGTCATGATCAACGGGGAGAGCGGCACCGGTAAGGAGCTGGTCGCCAAGGCGCTGCACCAGTTCGGCCGCCGCCGCAACGGGCCGTTCGTCGCCATCAACATGGCCGCGATCCCTCGCGACCTGATCGAAGCCGAGCTGTTCGGCCACGAGAAGGGCGCTTTCACCGGCGCTACCGCCCGCTCCGCCGGCCGCTTCGAGCAAGCCGAGGGCGGCACCCTTTTCCTCGACGAAATCGGCGACATGCCGATGGACGCCCAGACGCGGCTGTTGCGGGTCCTGCAGGAGGGCGAATACACCCTGGTCGGCGGCCGCAACCCGATCAAATCCAACGTCCGCATTATCGCCGCGACGCATCGGGACTTGAGCCAGTTCATTCGCCAGGGGCTCTTCCGCGAGGACCTCTTCTACCGGCTCAACGTTGTCCCGCTCCGGCTGCCCCCGCTGCGCGAGCGTCTCGACGATCTGCCCGACCTCGTCCACCATTTCCTCGCCGGCGCGCGCGGCGAGACCGAGCCCATGAAGGACGTCACCGCCGACGCGCTCAGGGTGATGCAGCGCTATTCCTGGCCGGGAAATGTCCGCGAGCTCGAAAACCTCGTCCGCCGGCTCGTCGCCCTTTATGCCGACGAAAGCATTTCCCCCGAAATCGTTCAGCACGAACTCAATCTCGGCGAGCACGCCGAGATCCGCGGGCTCAACGGCCAGCAGGATCTGCCGGGGGCGGTCGAATCGCATCTGGCTCGGGTTTTCTCCGAGTACCAGCCGCAGCTGCCCCCCGCGGGCCTCTACCTGCGCACCCTCGATCAGGTCGAGGTGCCGCTGATCTCGATGGCGCTCAATATCTGCGGCGGCAACCAGATCCGCGCCGCCGAATTGCTCGGCGTCAACCGCAACACCCTGCGCAAGAAAATCCGCCACCACGGCATCGAAATCGTCAAGCAATCCCGCCGCAGCTGAGCGCCAACGAAAAGCCCCGCACCGGGCGGAGCTCTCTCGGTCGTTTGCGGGCAGGGCGGGCTATTACGGGTGAATGATGATGCCGCCGCGCACCAGATAGCCGACTTCCGATGCTCCATAAAGAATCGCCTGCAGATCGAATCTGCCGCTCAAGGTCTCGCTGAATCCGAGCTCGGCGCCACCGCCGATGGTCGGATAGAGATCGAAGTCCGGCGTCCAGCCGCTGAAACCTGCAGCCCCATAGAGCAACCCGTCTTCTCCGAGCACGATGCCGAACCGGGCGCGCGCCATCAGGTTCGCGTAGAAGTCGCCATCGACCCAGGACAGGCCGAGCGCCTCTGCCTCGGCTCCGAAAACGAGGTCCCCCGTCACCACATTGAACCCGACGAGTTTGCTGATTGTGGGGCCCACATCTCCATCCTCGACATACACCCCGCCCAGCACCCCGAGATAGAACCCCTGCCAGTCGAAGCCGTCCTTCGCCGCCGCGACCGCAACCGCCATGGTCAACCCCGCCGAAGCCGTCATCGCCAACACAAAGTGCTTGAACCCGCCCAAGATTGTCCCCGCCGCACCGACTCTCGATCGCGGAATCATTCCACACCGGACACGCCCGCACAATTCAATTCCCGCCCCGGAGTCGACCGGCGCAAATCCGGCATCCGTGGAGCGCGTCGACGTTCGAATCGGGAACTCGAATCCCCTCGGTTCGGTTCCGGCCTTCGGGGCCGGAGTGGCATCCGCTGTCGCCGCGACCTGTGGCTTCCGTGCAACGTTGCCTCCAGCAGCGCCCAAAGATCGCTCGCGCAATCGAACCGGGAGTCACATTTGAGCAACAAACTTGTTGAACACCGCTCCCAAATGGGCGAGTTTGGAGCCCAGACCGTGGTTTTTTGACAACAGACGCGCGCCCCGCCGATGAGTGACGCCACCGCCGAAACGGCGCCTCCCGCGCCCAACCCTCGTGCCCGGCAGGCCTTTTTCGGCTCCAACCGGGCTCTCAGGCTCCTTGGCTTGGTCGTCGTGCTCGCCGCAGTCGCCTCGGCCGCCGGCTCTTTCCTGATTCTCACCGGCGTCACCACCATCGAGCCGACCCCTGAAATCTGGGCGATTATCTGGTTCGTCAACGCCGTCCTGGTCTTGCTGGTCGTTGCCCTCGTCCTTACCGAGGCGATCCTCTTGATCCGCTCCCGCATGCAAAAGCAGGCGGGCTCGGGCCTGCATGCCCGGCTTGTCGGCATGTTCGCGGTCGCCGCCCTGGTCCCGGCCCTGATCGTCGCCGTGGTCGCCGTCATCGCCCTCAATCAGGGCCTCGACCAGTGGTTCTCCGAGCGCACCCGCACGATGGTCGAGAGCTCGCGGCTCATCGCCCGCTCGTATCTGCTCGAACATGCTCAAGTGCTGCGGGACGACATTATCGGGGTCGCCAACGAACTGGCGCAGGCCCGCAACACCTACGCCAACGACCCCGAGACCTTCCAGAGCGCCTTCACCTCGATCGCCCAGGAGCGCGCGCTGCCCTATGCCTACCTCCTCGACAAGGACCGCAACATCGTCGTGCGGGCCCAGATCGCAACCCAGGGCCCCGATCCCCAGCTCAATGAGAGCGGTCTGGAGGACGTGCAGGTGGGCACCCCGACGCTGATCGCGCCGGGCCGCACCAATCTCGTCGGCGGCGTCGTCGGACTCAGGGGTTACGAGGGCATCTACCTCTTCGTCGCCCGTCCGGTCGACCCGCAGGTGCTCGAATATATGCGCCTGACCGACCAGAACGTCACCGAATACCGCGAATACGAATCCTCGCGCCTCGTTTTCCAGGTTACCTTCGCCCTCATGTATGTGGGCCTGGCGCTGGTCCTGCTGCTCGCCGCCGTCTGGGTCGGCATCGCGCTCGCCAATCGTCTCGTCGCCCCGATCCGCAATTTGATGATCGCCTCCGGCCGGGTCAGCCAGGGCGACCTCGACGTGCGGGTGCCGATCCTCGACAAGTCCGGCGACATGCGCGACCTCTCGGCGCGCTTCAACCTGATGACCCACGAGATCAAGTCGCAGCGCGAACTCCTGCTGCAGGCGAACCAGATGATGGACCAGCGCCGCCAGTTCACCGAGGCGGTGCTGGAAGGCGTCTCGGCGGGCGTCGTCGGACTCGACCAATTTGGCGGGATTACCCTCTTGAACGGTCAGGCCGCGGCCATTTTCGCCTCTTCCGAGCCCGATCTCGCCGGCACGCCGCTGCGCCAGGCCGCCCCCGAGCTCGCCCTGCTCCTCGACAAGGCCGGCAAGGCCCGCCGCGGCCAGTTGCAGGGCCAGGTCGCGATCGCCCGCGGCGGCGAGGAGCGCACCTATCAGGTCCGGATCACTCGCGAGGGCACCGTCACCGATTCCAAAGGCTATGTGATCACCCTCGACGACATCACCGATCTCATCGTTGCCCAGCGCTCCAGCGCCTGGGCCGACGTCGCCCGCCGCATCGCCCACGAGATCAAGAACCCGCTGACCCCGATCCAGCTCTCCGCCGAGCGTCTGCGCCGCCGCTATTCGAAGAAACTCGCCGACGACTTCGAGGTTTTCGACAAGTGCACCACCACGATCATCCGCCAGGTCGGCGACATCGGCCGGATGGTCGACGAATTCTCCGCCTTCGCGCGGATGCCGAGCGCCGCCATCGAGTCGGCCGACCTCGCCGAAACCGTGCGCCAGGCGGTCTTCCTCGAAGGCGTGCGGCACCCCGACATCGCCATCAAGACCGAAATCGAGGCGGAAAAGTCCTTCCTCTTTGCTTTCGACGACCGTCTGATCTCCCAGGCGCTGACCAATCTCATAAAGAACGCCGCCGAATCCCTTGAGGTTGCCGGCGGCGAGATCAAGCAGCCATCGATCCGGGTCAGCATCGAGGATCGCGGCGACAACGTGCTGGTGACCGTCTCCGACAATGGCGTCGGCTGGCCGAAGGACAACCGGCAGCGGCTGCTTGAGCCCTACATGACGACGCGCGAGAAGGGCACCGGGCTAGGCCTCGCCATCGTCTCAAAAATCGTCGAGCAGCACGGCGGCACGGTCGAATTGCTCGACGCCGGGCCCGACGTCGAGGGCAGGGTGGGGGCCTGCTTCGCGTTCACCCTGCCGAAGGGGGCCGGCGAGACCGAGTTGCCGGCCGAGGAGGGGCACGCCGCGCCCGTCGAGCGGCCGGCGGCGTTGTTGGTTGCGGGGAAGTAGATGGCGCTGGATGTTTTGATCGTCGACGACGAGGCGGATATCCGCGACCTGATCGCCGGCATCCTCGAGGATGAGGGCTACGCCACGCGCATCGCCCAGGACTCCGGTACGGCGCTTCAGGCGATCTCGGCTCGCCGTCCAAATCTCGTTTTTCTCGACATCTGGATGCAGAATTCCGCCCTCGACGGACTGCAGCTCCTCGACGCCCTGAAGCTGAGCTATCCCGACATTCCGGTGGTTATGATTTCCGGCCACGGCAACGTCGAGACCGCGGTGTCGGCGATCAAGCGCGGCGCTTACGATTATATCGAAAAGCCGTTCAAGATCGACCGGCTGCTGCTCGTCGCCCAGCGCGCCATCGAAGCTTCCCGATTGCGCCACGAGGTCGCCGACCTTCGCGAGCGTTCCGGCGTCGGCCCCTCCGAGCTGGTCGGGGACTCGCACGCCATGGCGCAGGTACGCGCCGCCATCGAGAAGGTCGCCGGCACCAATTCGCGAGTTTTCATCTCCGGTGGCCTGGGCACCGGCAAGTCGCTGTGCGCCCGGGTTCTGCACGAGCAATCGCCGCGCGCCGCCGGTCCCTTCGTCGAAGTCAATCTCACCACCTATCCCCCCGTCGAAGTCCCCGCCATGCTGTTCGGCGAGGAGATCGAGACCCACGACGGCATCAGGGTCGAGGCCGGCGCCCTCGAGCGGGCCCATGGCGGCACCCTCTATCTCGGGGAAATCGCGGCGCTTTCCGACGACATGCAGGCCGTGCTCGTCCGCACCCTTGTCGAGAACCGGTTCAGGCGGGTCAGCGGCCACGCGAGCGTAGAGGTCGACGTGCGGGTCGTCTCCTCGACCGCCGCCAACCTCGGCCGGATGATCGAGGACGGCCAGTTTCGCGCCGACCTCTTCCATCGCCTGGCGGTCGTCCCCCTGCATCTGCCCCCGCTTCGCGACCGCCGCGAGGACATCCCCCCGCTCGTCGAATGGTTCGTCGCCCGGCTCAGCCGCGCCAACAATTTGCCCGGGCTCACGGTTGCCCCCGACGCGCTGGCGGTCCTGCAGGCCCAGGACTGGCCCGGCAACGCCCGTCAGTTGCGCAATTCCATCGAGCGTCTCCTGATCCTCGTCCGCGACCGGCCGCCAGAGGATGCGATGATCACCGCCGCCATGCTGCCCCCCGACATCGGGGAAGTCCTGCCGACCATGAACGGCTCCGAAGCGGCGACGCATTTGATGAGCCTGCCGCTGCGCGATGCCCGCGAGGTCTTCGAGCGGCAATACCTCGTCGCCCAGATCGAGCGGTTCGGCGGCAACATCTCCAAAACCGCCGAATTCGTCGGCATGGAGCGCAGCGCCCTGCATCGCAAATTGCGGTCTTTGGGCCTATAACGCCCGCAAGTCCCGGCCGAATCGAAAAGGCGTCTTGATGCGCGTCATCATTTGCGGGGCAGGGCAGGTCGGCTACGGCATTGCCGAACGGCTGTCGCTCGAGGGCAACGAAGTCACCGTCATCGACAGCAATCCCGAACTCGTCCAGCGCATCCGCGACACCCTCGACGCCCGCGGCGTACTCGGCCACGGCTCGCATCCCGACGTACTCGCCCAGGCCGGCGCCCGGGAGGCCGACATGCTGATTGCGGTGACCCAGGTCGACGAAGTCAACATGACCGCCTGTCAGGTGGCCCACGCCATTTTCGACGTCCCGACCCGCATTGCCCGTATTCGCGCCCAGGCCTATCTGAAAAGCGAATTCTCCGACCTCTTCGCCCGCGACCATTTGCCGATCGACGTCATCATCTCGCCCGAAGTCGAGGTCGGCAACCTCATCCTGCAGCGCATCGAGCATCCCGGCGCCTCCGAGATCGTCACCTTCGAGGACCAGCGCGTCGTCGTGCTGGCGATCGACGTCGCCGAGGATTGCGCCGTCATCGATACCCCGCTCGCCCAGCTGACCGACCTTTTCCCCAACCTCTACGCGACCGTCATGGGGGTCAGGCGCGACGCCAAACTCATGGCGCTGCATTCGCACGACCAGCTGATGGCGGGTGACCTCGCCTATGTCGCCGTCGCCCGCGAGCAGGTCAAACGCACCCTGTCGCTGTTCGGCCAGGACAAGGAATCCCCCTCCCGGATCGTCATTGCGGGGGCGGGCAATATCGGCCGCTACGTCGCCCGCCAGCTCGAATCGTCCGGCCGCGGCGTCTCCGTCCGGCTGATCGAATTCGACCGCGCCCGCGCCACCACCGCCGCCGAGGAGATGGCCTCGACGATCGTCGTCCACGGCAACGCCCTCGCCGAGGAGGTCATGCGCGAGGTCGATATTCGCGACGCCCACATGTTCCTCGGGCTCACCAATGACGACGAGACCAACATCCTGTCGGCGGTGATGGCCTCCGAGCTCGGCTGTCCGTCGACGATCGCGCTCGTCAACCAGCCGCAATACCCGCGCTTCGCCAAGCGGCTCGGCGTCGACGCCTTCATCAACCCGCGCGCGGTCACCGTCTCGCGCATTCTTCGGCACGTCCGGCGCGGCCGCATCCGCGGCGTCTTCACCCTCAACAATGGCGAGGCCGAGCTGCTCGAAGCCGAGGCGCTGGAGACGTCCCCGCTCGTCGGCCAGCCGTTGCGCGACTTCGAATTCGGCACCGGGGTGCGCGTCGGCGCCGTCATCCGCGGCGACAAGGTGCTGATGCCGTCGGGCGACGTGCGCATCGAATCCGGCGATTTCGTTATCGTCTTCGCGCTCGCCAACGCCGTCCGCCAGGTCGAGCAGATGTTCCGGGTGTCGATCGACTTCTTCTAGGGGCGCCCGCCGGCGCCCGACTCCCCCGCGCGGATTGGTGATCGGCAAACCGGCCGAAACGCTTCAAAGCGGGACCTATTTGTGCGATACATCACCTGGCCGGAGCATAATCTCCGGTGAAGCCCACCGGCGCGGCGTCGAGGCAGGGGTGCCGAACGAGGCGACCCGGACCGAAATGGGCCCGCGCCAAAAAGAGGCCGTCAAATGCCCAGTGAAAAAACCCAAAACCTTCAGGACGCTTTTCTGAATCACGTCCGGAAAAACAAGGTCCCGGTCACCGTCTTCCTGGTCAACGGGGTCAAGCTGCAGGGCGTCATTACCTGGTTTGACAATTTCTGCCTGCTGCTGCGGCGCGATGCGCAGTCGCAGCTCGTCTACAAGCATGCGATTTCAACGATAATGCCCGGCGCGCCGATCCAGTTGTTCGATCCCGACGCCGCCGAAAAAGGCGCCGCCGACCGCGTTGAGTAAGCATACCGTCCGCCCCGACGCCGAGGGAGTAAGCCTCGCCAGGGGCCGCAAGGCCACGATCGACCGCCGGGTTGCCCCGACGCGGGTCGGGCTCGTTTGCCCGGCGGTCTCGGGGGTCAAGACCTCGCGCAGCCCCGAGGCGCGCCTCGCCGAGTTCGAGGGCCTCGCCCGGGCGATCCGGCTGGAAATCGTCTTCTCCGAGATCGTTAATCTCAGGGAAATCCGCCCCGCGACCTTCATCGGCGGCGGCACGGTCGAGCGCATCAAGGCGCGCGTCGAGGCCGAAAAGCTCGAGCTTGTCCTCCTCGATACCCAGCTCTCGCCGTCCCAGCAGCGCAATCTCGAACGCGCCACCGGCGCCAAAGTGCTCGACCGCACCGCGCTGATCCTCGAAATCTTCGGCGAGCGCGCCGCCACCCGCGAAGGCGTCCTGCAGGTCGAGCTCGCCCACCTGACCTACCAGAAAGGCCGGCTCGTCCGCTCGTGGACCCATCTCGAGCGTCAGCGCGGCTCGACATCGTTTATTGGCGGCCCCGGCGAGACCCAGATGGAATCCGACCGCCGGCTGCTGGAGGAGAAGATTCTCGTCCTCAAAGAGCGCATCGAAAAAATCACCCGTTCCCGCAACGAGCAGCGCAAGTCCCGCCGTGCCGAGCCGTTCCCGATGATTGCGCTTGTCGGCTACACCAATTCCGGAAAGTCGACTTTGTTTAACCGGCTGACCGGCGCCGGCGTCGTCGTCAAGGACCTTTTGTTCGCGACCCTCGACACCACCGTCCGCAGGGCAAAACTGCCGCGGGGCAGGGAGGTCGTCTTCTCCGACACCGTCGGGTTCGTCTCCGACCTGCCGACCGACCTCATCGCCGCCTTCCGCGGCACGCTTGCGGAGGTGATCGATGCCCGCATCGTCCTGCATGTGCGCGACATCGCCAGCGTCCAGTCCGCCGCCGAGGCGACCGATGTCGAGGCGATTCTCAAGCACCTCGGCGTCGAGCCCTCGACGACCGCCTTCATCGAGGTCTGGAACAAGATCGACCTTCTGCCGGAGGCGAAGCGCGTCTCGATGCGCGCCGAAGCTGCAACGGGCCGAAACGGTATCGTCGTCTGCCCGCTCTCCGCGGCGACCGGGGAGGGCGCCGACGCCCTCCTGCTGGCTGTCGAGAATATCCTGGCGCTTTCCTCGCGCACCTATTCGGTCGTTCTGCCCTCGGGCGACGGCAAGCGCATCCATTGGCTCTACGAGAACGGCGAAGTGCTCGAAACCGTCCCGGCTGGCGATTTTGAAACCCGTTACGAAGTCCGCATCGGCCCGACCCGGAAACAGCAGTTTCTGTCGCTCTTCGAGGGCAATATCGCGGGCGGAGGGGCCTAAGCCCCGCCGGCCTTGTCCGCCGCCCGGACCTCGTTCCAGTGCCGCTCCATTCGCTCCAGCCCGGCCTCGGCCAACGTCATATTTTCCGCTGCGAGCCGCGCCTCGACATGCCGGAATCGCCGCTCGAATTTGAGATTGGCATCACTCAGCGCAGCTTCCGGATCGACCCCGAGCTTGCGCGCCAGATTGGCGGCGGCGAACAGCAGATCGCCGACCTCCTCGGCCACGGCGTCCTTGCCCTCGGCAGCCTCGACCTCGGACAATTCCTCGCGCACCTTCTCAGTGACCGACGCTGCATCCGGCCAGTCGAACCCGACTTTTGCGGCGCGCTTCGCCAACTTGTCGGCGCGGGCCAGCGCGGGCAAGGCTCGTGCCACCTCATCGAGAATCGAAGCCGCCCGCCCCGCCTTCTGCGCCTTGGCCTCCCGCTCGTGCACTTTCAGGCTCTCCCAGCGCGACTTCGCGCCGTCGGCATGGACCGCCTTGTCCTCGCCGAACACATGCGGATGCCGGCGGACCAGTTTCTCGGTGATCGCCTGGATCACGTCCCCGATCGTGAACAGGCCCGCCTCGGCCGCCATCTGCGCGTGATAGACCGGCTGCAGCAGCAGGTCCCCCAGCTCGTCCCTGAGATCGTCGAAATCGCCGCGCTCGATCGCATCGGCGACCTCATAGGCTTCCTCGATCGTGTAATGCCGGATCGTCGAGAAGCTCTGCTCGAGGTCCCACGGACACCCGGACACTGGATCGCGCAGCGCGGCCATGATCTCGACAAGACGGGAGAAGTCGCTAGAGGGTTCCATCGTTTGGGGTCTCGCGGGGCAGGGAGGGCGGACGGAGCGTAGCGCGAGCCTAACGCGCCGCCCCCGCCTCTCCAACCACCTCGAGCATAACTCTCTGTTCCTCATGGCCCGACTTAATCGGGCCATGCAGCGGCGCGCCGTCTGGCGCGCGACAGAATTTGTTGCGCCGCGGACGCGGCGAACTGGATCACCCGGTCAAGCCGGGAGATGCGGCTGAGAGGGGACGAAGGAGCCGCGCCAATTTGGCATTCCCAACCCCCCATCCCCACCAGGGCCATTCGCATAATATATATTATGGAACTTTTCTTCGTGGACAGGCAGGCCGTTGCAGGCAAGCCAAAGCCGGGGCGAAATCGCGCCCTGGGCCGTCCGACCCATCGAATGCTGGGCAATTCCCCGCCGCGCGGCACTCCGGGGGCGATCCGTCCGCCCTCAGGCCGAAACCTCGACCGTTAGCCCGTCATAGGCCGGCTCGACTCTGTCCGGCGTCGCCGCCATCACCGCCGCGTAATCGAGATCGATATGCATATTGGTCAGGATCGCCCGCCGCGGTGCGAGCCGCTCGATCCAGTCCAGTGTCTCCTCGAGGCTCCAATGGCTCGGATGCGGACGATCCCTCAAGGCGTCGACGATCCAGGTGTCGAGCCCCTTCAACGCCGCAACCGATTCCGTGGGCAGTCCGTTGACATCGCAGCTATAGGCCAGCCCGCCGACCCGAAACCCGAGCGACGCGGTCGCGCCGTGCCGCTGCCCGAACGCGCTGACGCTCAACGCGCCGCCCGGGCCGTTAACGATCACCGTGTCGCCGGCCTCGACATAATGCGCGTTGAGGATCGGCGGATATTCGGCTCCCGGTGGTGCGGTGAAACAATAGCCGAAAGCCCCGAGAATGCGAGCTTCGGCGGCCCGCGAATAGTAAACGTCGACCCGCGCCCCGCTGTTGAGCGCCAGGACGCGCAAATCGTCGATGCCGTGCGTATGGTCGGCATGCTCGTGGGTATAGAAGACCGCGTCGAGACGTCCGACCCCGGCATCGAGCAATTGCTCGCGAATATCGCAGCCGGTGTCGATCAGCACCTGCGTCTCGCCGCGCTTGCCCGCCGTCCGCCCGGTAATCAACAGCGAACAGCGCCGCCGGCGATTCTTGGGATTGTCCGGATCACAAGCGCCCCATTCATTGCCAATGCGCGGCACTCCGCCCGAGGAGCCGCAGCCAAGAATTCGCGCGCTGATTTGGGTAGCCGCGTTCATCTTCGGGACGCCTCGACGAAGAGCCGATCGAAATTAACCGTTGTCGCCTCGGCGAACCTGTCGAACTCGATGCCGCGCAGCGCCGCAACGTATTCCGCCGTATGCCGGACGAAGGCGGGCTCGTTGCTTTGGCCGCGATGCGGCACCGGCGCCAGATACGGCGCGTCGGTCTCGACCAGCAAGCGGTCCAGCGGTACAAATTTTGCGATGTCCTGAATGTCGGTGGCGCTCTTGAACGTCACAATCCCCGAAAACGACACGTAGCCGCCGAGCGCCAATCCGCGCCGCGCCAGCTCGGCGCCGGCCGAAAAGCAATGCAGCACGAAGGGGAAGGCCCCCTGCCCCGTCTCTTCTTCCAGAATCGCCGCTGTGTCTTCATCGGCATCGCGCGTATGGATGACCAGCGGCAAGCCGGTCGCCCGCGCCGCCGCGATATGCCGGCGAAATCCCTCCGCCTGCGCCGCTTTCGGCGCGTGCTGATAGTGATAGTCGAGCCCCGCCTCCCCGATCGCGACGCATTTTTCATGCCCCGCCAGCGCCACCAGCTCGTCGACCGTCACGTCCGGCTCCTCGGCGGCGTTGTGCGGATGCGTGCCGACCGAGCAGAAGACGTTGGGGAACCGCTCGGCGATGGAGGTGATCTCGTCGAACCGGCGCACCCTTGTCGAAATCGTCACCAGCCGCGCAACCCCGGCCTCGCCCGCCCGCGCCACGACGCCGTCGAGATCCCCGATCAGCGAGGGAAAGTCGAGATGGCAATGACTGTCGACCAGCCCCGCACCCATGCGGCCTCAGACGGGCTCGCGCTCGAAGCGCTTGAAAACCGGCTCGGGCGCCGGCAGCACCGTCCCCGGCGCCAATTGATGACCGGTCGCAATCCTGTCGATCGTCCGCTCGCCCGGCGAAACCGCGAGGAAATCGAGAATCCGTCCCGCCGACGCCGGCACAAAGGCCTGCGCTGGGATCGCCAGCCGCCGGATCGTCTCGGCGGTCACATAGAGGATCGTCGCCATCCGCGCCGGATCGGTGGTCTTTTTCGCCCAGGGCTCCTCGCGGGCGAAATAGCGGTTGGCGTCGCCGACAACCTCCCAAATCGCCGCCACCGCCTCATGCACCTGCTGGGTGTCGATCGCCGCGCGCGCCCTGCCGACCGCCGCCGTCGCCGCGTCGAGCAGCGCCGTGTCCGCCGAAGTCGGCGTGCCGGGCACCGGCACCTTGCCCTGGCAGTTCCGCGCGATCATCGACAGCGACCGCTGCGCCAGATTGCCGAAATCGTTGGCGAGGTCGGCGTTCGACCGGTTGATGAGCTTGTCCCGGGCATAGTCGCCATCGGCGCCGAACGTCACTTCCCTCAGGAAAAAATAGCGCACCGGATCGACGCCGAACTGGTCGATCAACGCAAACGGATCGACAACATTGCCTTCCGACTTCGACATTTTTTTGCCGTCGACGGTCAAGTGCCCGTGCGCAAAGACGCGTTTCGGAACTTCGAGCCCGGCACTCATCAGAAATGCCGGCCAATAGACCGTATGGAAGCGGATGATGTCCTTGCCGATGATATGCACGTCGGCCGGCCAGAACTTTTTGAAGCTCGCCGAATCCTCGTCGGGGTAGCCGACCCCGGTCAGGTAATTGGTCAGGGCATCGACCCACACATACATCACGTGCCCTGGGTGGTCGGGCACCGGCACACCCCAATCGAAAGTCGTCCGCGAGATCGACAGGTCCTGCAGTCCGCGCTTGACGAACGCGACGATTTCATTGCGCCGGCTGGGCGGGCCGATGAAGTCGGGATGTGTGTCGTAGAGATCAATCAGCCTTCCCTGATAGGCCGAAAGCCGGAAGAAAAAACTCGGCTCCTCGACCCATTCGACCGGCGTGCCCTGCGGCGAGAGTTTTTCCCCTCCCCTGCCCTTCGAGAGCTCGGACTCGTCGTAATAGGCCTCGTCCCTGACCGAATACCAGCCGGCATAGATGCCCTCATAAATGTCGCCCTTCGCCAGCATCTTTCGCCAGATTGCCTGGCTTGCCTCGTAGTGACGGGGCTCGGTCGTGCGAATGAAGTCATTGTTCGACAGATTGATGGCCCGCGCGAGTTCGCCGAAGCGATTGGAATTGCGCAACGCGAACTGTTCGATCGGAACCCCCTCGGCGCCGGCCGCCTGCATCATCTTGATGCCATGCTCGTCGGTGCCGGTGAGGAAGAACACCTCGTACCCGTCGAGCGCCTTGAACCGGGCGATCGCGTCGGTCGCAATGATCTCGTAGGCGTACCCGACATGGGGCGCGCCGTTCGGATAGGCGATGGCCGTGGTGATGTAGAAAGCGGGCTTGCTCATCTTGGGGCGGGGCGGCTCGGCTCCTCGAGGTCGCGGATAGCGTCGAGGATCGTCACCAGGGTTTGCCGCCGGTCGAGATTGTATTCCGACCGGTCGGCGTCCAAGCCGCGCGCCTTCTCCCATAGCGAAGACAGCATGGCAAGCGGCGGCCCTCCGGCCCCGCCCGCCTTGGCGAGGCCCCGCGCCCGCCCCGAAATCCACTCCGAAATCATCTCGATCGCCACCGGATAGGCGGAAGCCCCCGCCCCCTTCGACAGCTCCGCCGCGATCGGCAAATGCCCGACGCCGCGCTTCTCCTTCGCCCCGAGCCAACCCTTCAGCGCGCTCAGCGCCTTGGTTTCCCCGAGTACCAGCGCTTCGAGCGCCTTGCGCGGCCGCCCCTCGGCGAGCTCGACCGCCTGATCGACCGCCCCTGCGCCCGCCTCGATCCCCGACGCACCAACCACCGCCCGAACGTCCTTGTAGGCCAACGGCCTCAGGGAGAGCGTCCGGCAGCGCGACCTTATCGTCGCCATGACGAGACCGGGTCGATGGGTGATGAGCAACAACAGCCCGTTCGGCGGCGGCTCTTCGAGCGTCTTGAGCAGCGCATTGGCCGCGCCCGGGCTCAGTTCCTCGACCGGATCGACAACTGCAATGCGGGTCCCCGCCCGCCCCGACGTATGCTGGAAATAGCCGATCAGGCCCCGCACGTCCTCGATGACGATCTCGGTGTAGAATTTCTCGGTTTTGTCGTTCCGCCGCCTTCGGACGATCCTGAGATTGGGATAGGCGCCCTGGGCGATCTGCTCGGCGATCCGGGCCGGCGCCTCGTCGGCCGTCCGCCCGAGGATCGCGCGGCTGAGGTCATACGCAAACGTCGCCTTGCCGATGCCCCGCGGCCCTTCGATCAGCCACGCATGATGCAACCTGCCCGCCTCGAAAGCGGCGAGCATCTGTGCCCCCGCCTCGGCATGCCCGATCAGCGCCCGTGTCTCTTCGGGCGCATGGATGCCCTCGATCTGGTCGGCTTCGCGGGCGGGCGCGTCCTCGGCCACCCTTAACCTGCGGCTTTCAGTTCGGCAAACCGCTCCGAGAGCGTCGCCCAGATCTTCGCTTCGATCTCGTCTTCGTTGCCCCCGGCATCGATGACGATGCAGCGGCCCTGGTTACGCCGGGCGATTTCGAGATAGCCCTCGCGGAGCTTGCGGTGCCAGTCGAGCGTCTCCTTCTCGAACCGGTCCTTGATCACCGGCACGCCCTCTTCCTCGGCCTTGCGGGCGACCCGCTCGAAGGCGTCCGTGGGGTCCATATCCATCACAAACGTCAGGTCCGGCGCCCGGCCGTCGAGCGCCAGCACCTCCAGCCCGTCGATCAGAAGATCCGGCACTCCGCCGGTCAGTCCCTGATAGGCGCGGGTGGAGTCGGCGAAACGGTCGGAGAGCACCCATTTGCCGGCCTCGAGGCTCGGGGCGATCAGCGCCTTGACATGGTCGAGCCGCGCCGCCGCGAACAGAACCGCCTCGGCCCCCGGCCCCCAATCCTGGCAGCGTCCCTGCAAAATGAACGACCGGATCGCCTCGGCCTTGGGGGTGCCGCCGGGCTCGCGCGTCCTGACCACCGGCACCCCGGCGCGGTTGAGATTGGCCATCAGCCGCTTGATCTGGGTCGACTTGCCGACCCCCTCCCCGCCTTCGAAGGTGATGAACCGGGCGGTCATGGGAGTGGACGTCTCCGGATTGGGGTCGGGGCGCTCGTTCACATCCAGCCGAAGGCGAGTTCCTTCAGCGCATCGGTCGCGCGCCGGATCAGGTCGCCTTCCTCCACCGTCTCGGCGGCAAAGAGCGGCGCCGTCTGGATGAGCTGGTCATTGCACCAAACATTGAGCGTGGCAACCTCGTCGCCCGCTTCGACCGGCGGGATCAAGGGGCCGGTATAAACGATGCGTGCGGTGAGGCACCGCCGCGATCCCTTCGGAACATAGAGCTCGACCGGCCCGGCCCCCGTCAGCCCGACCTCCCCGGTCGCGCCGCCATAGACGATCGCATGGCCGACGATTTCGCCGTCGTCGAACGCCGCGACCTTCTCGAAATTGCGGCTGCCCCACGTGACGAATTTCCGCGCTTCCTCGGCCCGCTCGGTCTCCGAGGCGAGCCCGTGCAGAACCGCGATCAGCCGGCGTCCTCCTTCGGTGGTTGAGACGACCATGCCGTAGCCCGCCTCGACCGTGTGGCCGGTCTTCAGCCCGTCGACTCCGATTCCGTCCTGGAGCAGCGTGTTGCGGTTGCGCTGGAAGATGTTGTTCCACTCGAAATCCGGTTCGGAAAAGATCGGATAATATTCGGGAAACTCGCGGATGACGTAACGGGCGAGCATCGCCAGGTCGCGCGCCGTCGTGCGCATTTGCGGGTCGGGCAGCCCGGTCGCGTTGGTGAAGCTGGAATTCTCGAGCCCGATATCGAGCCCCATCTCGTTCATGATCCGCGCGAACGTCTCCTCGGATCCGCCGATTCCCTCGGCGAGCGCGATCGAGGCGTCGTTGCCCGACTGGATGATCGCCGAGCGCAACAGGTCGCCGACTCGCACTTTGGAATTGAGTTCGGCGAACATGGTCGAGCCGCCCGAGGCCGCCCCGCCGGTTCGCCAGGCATGCTCGGAAATGAAGAACTCGTCGTCCATCGCCAGCTGGCCGGATTTCAGCCGGTCGAACACCACGGCGAGCGTCATCAGCTTGGCCATCGAGGCCGGCTCCATCGGCTGGTCGGCGTTCTTCTGGAAGAGGATCGTGCCCGACTCATAGTCGAGCAGCACCGCGAACCGCGCCTTGGTGTCGAAATCGAGCTGCGCCAGGGCGGCCGGGACGGAGGCCGCGATCAGCGCCGCCGCGATCAGCAAGGCGGGTGCGAACTTGTTGAAACAACGCATGTTTCGTCCCGATCCGGGCCGGCTTGAAGAATCGCGGCAAAGCCGCCGCGACCTGGCCGGAGTCCCACAAGATTAGTACAAAACGATGTCGTTCAGGCCAAGTTCGCGAGCCAGGGTAAAGAGGTCGCCCCGGGTCACGCCGGCTTTCAGGAGCGTCACCTTCACCTCGGTCGCCGGCGCCCCGCCGATTTCTGACGGGTTGAGTTCGACCGCCGCGATCCGGGCGAGGCCGATGGCGACATTGCGGGCCCGCGCGAAATCCTCGAACACCCCGACCGTCAGATCGAGCGTGCGCGCGTCGAGATCGACGCTGGCCTGCCATTCGCTGAGCGCGTTCTGGCCCTCGGCCATGGCGGATGCCGCGCCATAGGCGGTGTTGAAATAGGCCTCGGCCTCCTCGCCATAGGAGAAAAGCGGGCCGCTGAAGAGCCGGCCAAGAATTCCGCCCCGGCGCGGCGCCTCTTCGCGGGGCGCCGAAGCCAGAAGCACGCGCGCCCCCGCTTCGCCCTCGGGGCCGTGGGGATCGTAGTAAGTCGCGAGCAGCGCCCGCGTATCGTCGCCCTCGAGCGGCGCCGCGCCCACATAGTTGACCCGAACCCGCGCTGTCCCGGCGATGCGGAAACCGAGCAGGTCCGCCGCCCGCCCCGACACGTCGATCACCCGCCCATGGGTGAAGGGCCCGCGATCGTTGAGCCGCACGACCACCGACCGGCCGTTTTCGAGATTGGTGACCCGGACGTAGGACGGCAGCGGCAGCGTCGGATGCGCGCCGGTCATGCCGTTCATGTCGAAGACTTCGCCGTTGGCGGTCAGCCGGCCGTGAAACGCCGAGCCGTACCAGGAGGCCATGCCCGTCGCTTCGTAATCGGGATCGTTCTGCGGGGTGTACCAGCGCCCGGCGACCCGGTAGGGATCCCCGACCATGGCGCGTCCCCCGCCCTTCTCGACCCTGAGCGAGCGGGTGATCCGCGGCGAGGCGGTCACGCCATATTCGGCGGAAGAGAATTGCGCCCCGTCGCTGTCGAGGCCGAACGGGCCGCAGCCCGTCAGCAAGAAGAGGCCCGCGAGCAAGCAGACGGCGGCAGCCATGCCGGTTCGCCAGAACCCCGTAATTCGGCTGGAATTCACCGCAACGTACCCCATCACCCACCGATGATAACCCAGCGCCGCCGGCCGGTATTCCTTCAAACCTCAAAATGGTTGAAGGAGTCTTATTGCTTGTTCCTTAACGACGATTGAGGTGAGGCAGCCTTCTTCCACCTCCCCCGGCAAGGGGGAAGATGTGTAGGTGATATAAAGCTTTCTTTATATGATTTCCGTGCTACAAATCCGGGCAGTTACAGCCTTGGACGCCGAAAATGGACGCGCTGACAATCCTCCTGGGAGAAGGCCGGACGCTCATCGCCGACGGCGCGCTAGGCACCAATCTGATCCCGCTCGGCCTCGATTCCGGCCAGGCCCCGGAATCCTGGAACCTCGAGCGCCCGGACGTCATTCGCGACCTGCATAAGAGCTTCATCGACGCCGGCGCCGACATTCTCGTCACCAATTCCTTCGGCGGCACAAGCCGGCGCCTCCACCTGCACGCCCTCCACCACCGCGTCATCGAGATCAATGCGCTCGCCGCCGGGATCGCCCGTGAAGCCGCCGCCAATGCCGGACGCCCGATTGTCATTGCCGGTTCGGTCGGCCCGACCGGCGACCTTTTCACCCCCCTCGGCGCGCTCACCTACGCCGAAGCGGTCGACGCCTTCGCCGAACAGATCGAAGGGCTGAAACGAGGCGGCGCCGATCTCGCCTGGATCGAGACCATGTCCGCCCCCGAGGAAATCGACGCGGCGATCGAGGCCGCCGTTCGCGTCGGCCTGCCCTATGCCGTGACCGCCAGCTTCGACACCGCCGGCCATACCATGATGGGTCTCTCGCCCGCCGCTTTCGGCCAGACGATGCAGAAGCGGGCCGCCTCGCCGGTCGCCTTCGGCTCGAATTGCGGGGTCGGCGCCGCCGATCTCCTGGTCGCGCTCCTCGCGCTCACCGAAAATGCCGGCCCCCTCCCCGTCATCGCCAAGGCCAACGCCGGCGTGCCCCACATTCACCGCGACGCCGTCGTCTATACCGGCACCCCCGACCTGATGGCCGACTATGCGCGCCTCGCCGTCGATATCGGCGCCCGCATCGTCGGGGGCTGCTGCGGCTCGACCCCCGAGCACGTACGGCGCATGCATGTCGCGATTGCCGGCTATCAGCCCCGGGCGCGCCCCTCGGTCGCCGAAATCACCGCCCGGCTCGGCCCGCTGGTCTCGCCCGCCGCCGCCTCGGCCGGCGACCGCCCGGCTCGCCGCCGCCGCCGCGCCTGAGCGCCCCCGTCATGGCCGATGCCGACGACATCATCCTCGCAAACCTCTCCGACGCCGAGCTCGTTGAGCAGATGCAGGACGACCTTTACGACGGCCTCAAGCAAGAGATCGAGGAAGGCGTCAACATCTTTCTCGCCCGCGGCTGGGCGCCCTACGACGTGCTGACCCGCGCCCTCGTCACCGGGATGAAAACCGTCGGCGACGATTTTCGCGACGGCATCCTGTTTGTCCCCGAAGTGCTGATGGCCGCCAACGCCATGAAGGCCGGCATGGCGATCCTGCGGCCCCTTCTGGCCGAGACCGGCGCGCCAAAAATCGGCAAAATGGTCATCGGCACGGTCAAGGGCGACATCCACGACATCGGCAAGAACCTCGTCGCCATGATGATGGAAGGCGCCGGCTTCGAGGTCATCAATCTCGGCATCAATACCGACGTGGAGAAATTCCTCGCCGCCATCGCCGAGCACCAGCCCGACATTCTCGGCATGTCGGCGCTGCTGACCACGACCATGACCTATATGAAAGTCGTCATCGAGACGCTGAAGCAGAAAGGCATCCGCGATCAGCTCATCGTGCTCGTCGGCGGCGCGCCGCTGAACGAAGAGTTCGGCGAGGCGATCGGCGCCGACGCCTATTGCCGCGACGCCGCCATCGCGGTTGAAACCGCCAAGCGGCTGGTGCTGCAACGGGGAGGGGTGACCCAATGACCGCCCGCCTCGGCATCGTCGCCTGCGGGGCGCTCGCTCGGGAAATTCTGGCGATCGCCCGCCAGCCCGCCATGGCGCACATCGAGACGCGGTTCCTGCCCGCCGCGCTGCACAATCATCCCGGAAAAATCCCCGCCGCCGTCGATGCCGCGCTCGCCGCTCTCGCCCCGCGCTGTGAAAAACTCTTCGTTGCCTATGCCGATTGCGGCACCGCCGGAGCACTCGACAAGGTGCTGGCGAGGCACGGCGCGACCCGCCTCAACGGCGCTCATTGCTATGCCTTTTTCGCCGGCCTCGACGCATTCGAAGCCCTGCAAGACGCCGAGCCCGGCACTTTCTATCTCACCGACTATCTCGCCCGGCAGTTCGAGACCCTCGTCATCGAACCGCTTGGTCTCGACCGCCATGCAGAGTTGCGCGACGATTATTTCGGCAACTACACGCGCCTTGTGCATCTGGTGCAGACCCCCGACCCAAAACTCGATGCAATGGCCCGCGCCGCCGCCGCGCGGCTTAATCTCCGCTACGAGCGCATAGAAACCGGTATCGGCGCCCTCGCCCGCGCCATCGAAGAGGTGGCCGCATGAGCCAGGCCACCATCATCTATTGGCGCGAAATCCCGACCCAGATCACCGTCGGCTCGGGGCGTAAGGCGATCAAACGCCCGCTCTCCGGGCGCTTCATGGTCGCCGTCGACAAGGCCGCCATGGCCGCCGGGGCCACCTCGACCGACAAATATCTCGAGGACTGGCGCAAGGTGCCGACCGAAATCGGCGCCGGCGATCCCGAAGTCGCCGCCGATGCCCTCGCCGCCGAAATCGAGCGCGACTATCCGGCCGCGCGCCTCGCCGCGCTCGCCCGCGGCGGCGGCATCGAAAATTCCGAGTAGCCCGATGACCCGCACAATTCTCTCCTCGCCCTCCCGCGAGGTCATTATCGGCTTCGACCAGCCCTTCTGCGTCATCGGCGAGCGGATCAATCCGACCGGTCGGAAGAAACTCGCCGCCCAGCTGAAGGCGGGCGACTATTCGACGGTCATCGCCGACGCCCTCGCCCAGGTCGCGGCCGGCGCGATGATGCTCGACGTCAATGCCGGCGTGCCGCTCGCCGACGAGCCGAAAATGCTCGCCGACTGCGTTGCCCTCATCCAGCAGATCGCCGATGTGCCGCTCAGTATCGACTCCTCGATCATCGACGCGCTCGAGGCGGGGCTTGCCGCCTATCGGGGCAAGCCGCTGGTCAACTCGGTCACCGGGGAGGGTGAATCGATGGATCGGGTGCTACCGCTCGTCAAAAAATACGGCGCCGCGGTCGTTGCCATCTCCAATGACGAGACCGGCATTTCGACCGACCCCGATGTCCGCTACGCCGTCGCCAAGCGCATCGTCGAGCGCGCCGCCGATTACGGCATCCCGCGCCAGGATGTCATCGTCGATCCGCTGGTGATGCCCGTCGGCGCCATGAACGACGCCGGCAAGCAGGTCTTCACACTGGTTCGGCGGCTGCGCGAGGAATTGAAGGTCAACACCATTTGCGGCGCCTCGAACGTCGCCTTCGGCATTCCCAACCGGCATGTGATGACCGGCCATTTCATCGCCATGGCCGCCGCTTGCGGCATGACCTCCGCGATCATGAACCCGCTGCATGCCGAAGAGATGGACGCTGTCCGCGCCGCCAATGTCCTCAACGGCTTCGACCCCGATTGCCAGGCCTGGCTCTCCGCCCACCGCGCCGCCGGGGGCGACGGCGGCGACCCCGCCGCGCCGCGCTCCCGCCGCACCGGCCGCCGACGGGCCCGGACCGAAGGCGGGGCGTGAGGAGAATGTCTGCACAAGGATCAACCCCCACCCGGCGCTACGCGCCGACCTCCCCCTTTCGAGGGGAGGTCACTTCCCCCTCCCCCAACAAGCGGGAGGGTCGGGGTGGGGGTTGGTTCGGCGGAAGCCACATCTGATGAACGACCCCCTCGTCGTCTTTCAGCCCTCCGGCAAGCGCGGCCGCTTCCCCGCCGGCACCCCGGTGCTCGACGCGGCGCGATCGCTCGGCGTCTATGTCGAAAGCGTCTGCGGCGGGCGCGGCATTTGCGGCAAGTGCAAGGTCACTATCGCCGAGGGCCACTTCGCCAAATTCGGCATCGACAGCGCCGCTTCCCATTTGAGCCCGCCGGGCGCCATCGAAGCCCGCTACGACGAAAAGCGCGGCCTCGATCCCGGCTTGCGCCTCTCCTGCGCCGCGACCGTCACCGGCAATATCGTCATCGACATCCCCGACGCCTTCCGCGTCGCCGGCCAGACGATCCGCAAGGACGCCTCGACATTCGGCATGATCCGCAATCCCGCCGTCCGGCTTTGCTATGCCGAGGTGCCCGACCCCGACATGCCCGCGCCCGTGGGCGATGCCGACCGGCTCTGCCGCGCGGTCGAGACCGGCTTCGGCCTCAAGAACGTCACCCTTGCCTTCGCCGCCCTGCCCTTGCTCCAACCCTTGCTTGCCGCCCACAATCGCGAGCTGACCTGCGCCGTCCGAATGGACACCGCCACCCCCGAGATCGTTGCGCTTTTCCCCGGCTACACCGAGGAACTGACCGGCCTCGCGGTGGATATCGGCTCGACGACCATCGCCGCCCACCTCGTCGACCTGATGACCGGCGAAATCCTCGCCTCTCGCGGCGTTGCCAATCCGCAGATCCGCTTCGGCGAGGATCTGATGAGCCGCGTCTCCTATGTGATGATGAACGAAGGGGGCCGCACCGCCCTGACCGATGCAGTCCGCGCCGCTATCAACAGTCTCGTCGCCGAATTGCTCGCGACCGCCGGCCGGCCCCGTGTATCGCTGCTCGATGCGGTCTTTGTCGGCAATCCGATCATGCATCACCTGTTTCTTGGCCTCGATCCGACCCCGCTGGGCCAGGCGCCGTTCGCGCTCGCCCAGTCCGGCTCAGTCCATTGCCGCGCCGACGAGATCGGCATCGACCTCGGCTCCGGCGGGCGGGTTTATTTGCTGCCGCTGATCGCCGGCCATGTCGGCGCCGACGCCGCCGCCGTCCTCCTCTCGCAACAGCCCGAGGCCCAGCCGCACCCGACCCTCGTCGTCGATGTCGGCACCAACGCCGAGATCATGCTCTGGGACGCTCACGCGCTCTACGCGGCTTCTTCGCCGACCGGGCCAGCCTTCGAGGGCGCCGAAATTTCCGCCGGCCAGCGCGCCGCCCCCGGTGCCATCGAGCGCGTCCGCATCGACAAGGCGACCCTTGCCGCCCGCTATCGAATCATCGGCAGCGATCTCTGGTCGGACGCGCCGGGATTCGCCGAAGGTGTGAAAACCACCGGCGTCACAGGTATTTGCGGCTCTGGCATCATCGAGGCGATCGGTGAAATGCTGCTCGCCGGCATTCTCGCGCCCGACGGCATCGTTCGCGCGCCCGCCAACGACGCCGAGGCGCAAAAACTCGTCGCCCACGGCCGCACCTGGAGCTATGTCCTCGCCGAGGGCACGCCGCGACTGCTGGTCACCCAAAACGACGTCCGCGCCATCCAGCTCGCCAAGGCGGCGCTTTATGCCGGGGTCAAGCTATTGATGGACAAGTCAAATCTCGAGACCCTCGCCGAGATCCGCCTCGCCGGCGCGTTCGGGTCCTATATCGACCCCGCCTACGCCATGCTCCTCGGCCTCGTCCCCGATTGCCCGATCGACAAGGTCAGCGCCGTTGGCAATGCCGCCGGCCAGGGGGCGCTGATCGCGCTCCTCGATCTCTCCCGCCGCGCTGAAATCGAAGCGACGGTGCAAAAAGTGACCAAGATCGAAACCGCCCTCGAACCGCGCTTTCAGGAGCACTTCGTCGCCGCCATGGGAATGCCGAACAGCGTCGATCCCTTCCCCCTGACCCGCGCGCATTTCGGCCTGGCCCCGCTGCCCGCGCCCGACCTTTCGGGCCGTCCGCGCCGCCGGAAGCACTAACTCCCTCCCCCTTGTGGGGAGGGGTTGGGGTGGGGTCCCCCTTAACTCCTCCTTCACCGCATTTCCCCTCACTGCTGTCAGCAACCACCCTCGGGCACCATCTTATCCCCGGGTGACTCGGCGCGTCGTAGGAGAGATAGATGAACGACGTGAGGGAATTCAGGCGCCGCAACGCCGGCACGGTTCAGAACCCGGGCCCGCGCGTCCACCGCGGCCAGGGAAGCGCCAGGCGCTGGCTCGATCTCTTGGTGCTGCCCGGCTTCGCTTTCGTCGCCGTCGCCTTTTTCGGCGCTATGTATTTGCGCTCGGCGCCGATCCAACTCAACGCGGCGACCGGCGCGCTTTACACCGACAGCTTTTCCATTTGTTCGAGCGCGGTGCGCGTCACCTGCGTCGTCGACGGCGACACCATCTGGCATCGCGGTGTCAAGATCCGCCTCGCCGACATCAACACCCCGGAAGTCTCCGCCCCGCAATGCGCCCATGAAGCCGCGCTCGGCCGGCAAGCGACCCTGCGCCTCAACGCGCTGCTCAATGCCGGCCCGTTCGAAATCGGCAGTTCCGGTTCGCGCGATGAAGATGTCTATGGCCGCAAATTGCGCGTCGTCACCCGCGACGGACAGTCGCTCGGCGAAGTTCTGGTGGCCGAAGGCCTCGCCGAAACCTGGACCGGTTCGCGCAGTTCCTGGTGTTAGGCGCCCAAATCCCCCGGCGCCGCGATCCCGCGCCTGAGGCACGCCGCCACGACCGTATTCGCCAACAGGCACGCAATCGTCATCGGTCCGACCCCGCCCGGCACCGGGGTGATCGCGCCCGCGACCTTGACCGCCTCGACGAACGCCACATCGCCGACGAGTTTGGTCTTGCCCGCCCCGTCGGCAATCCGGTTGATCCCGACATCGATGACCGTCGCCCCCGACTTGATCCAGTCGCCGCGGATCATCTCCGCCCGCCCGATCGCCGCGACGAGAATATCCGCGGTGCGGCAGAGCGCCTTGAGGTCGCGGGTCTTCGAATGCGCTATCGTCACCGTGCAATTGTCGCGCAACAGCAGCTGCGCCATCGGCTTGCCGACGAGGTTCGACCGCCCGACGATCACGGCATTGGCGCCCGCCAGCGATCCCAGCGTGTCGCGCAACAGCATCAGGCAGGCGAGCGGCGTGCACGGCACCGGCGCTTCAATCCCGATCGCCAGTCTGCCGACATTCTCGGGGGTGAAGCAGTCGACGTCCTTGGCCGGTGAAATCGCCTCGATGATTTTCCGCGCATCGATCTGCGCCGGCACCGGCATCTGCACCAGAATCCCGTCGACATCGTCGCGTGTGTTGAGCGCGCCGATCAGCGCCAGCAGCTCCGCCTCGGGCAGATTGCCCGGCAGCTCGTAATGGAACGAATTCATCCCCGTCTCAGCGGACTGCCTGGCCTTGTTGCGCACATAGACCTGGCTTGCCGGGTCCTCCCCGACGATTGCCACCGCCAGCCCCGGGGTCACGCCATGCTCGGCCTTGAGCCTCATCACGTGCCCCGCCACCCGCGCCCTGAGGCCCGCCGCGAATGCCTTGCCGTCGATGATCCTTGCGGCCATGAGTCCTTCTTTCTTCACCTCCCCCAGAAAGGGGGAGGGAACAGTCCTCACTTCTTCCGCGCCGCCGACTTCATCCCCGTCCGTTCGAGGTCGATCGCCTCGGTCACCGCCACCGCCGTCATGTTGACGATGCCGCGACTGGTCACCGACGGCGCGAGGATATGCGCCGATTGCGCCGTCCCCATCAGGATCGGCCCGACCGCGAGCGCGTCAGTCATGCCTTTCAGGATCGTCATCGCGAGGTTCGCCGATTCGAGGTTTGGAAAAATCAGCAGATTCGCCTCGCCCTTGAGTTGGGTGTCCGGAATGTAGCGTTCGCGCAAAATCTCGCTCAGCGCCACGTCGCCCTGCATCTCGCCCTCGACGATCAGCCCGGGCTCGCGCGATTTGAGCTTTTGGTACGCCTCGCGCATCTTGAACGCCGTCTCCCCGTCCCGCGAGCCGAAGTTGGAATAGCTCAACAGCGCGATCCGCGCCTCGATGCCGAAGCGCTTGAGATGGTCCCGCCCCAGCAGCGCGATCTCGACGATCTCGTCGGCGGTCGGCGAGATGTTGACGTAGGTGTCGGCGAAGAAGAACACCCCCCGCGGCAGGATCAGCATCGACAGCGCCGAGACGTCCGTGACGCCCGGCGCCAGCCCGATCACCGATTTGATGTCGCGCACATGGCGGATATATTGCCGCTGCAGCCCGCAGATCAGCGCATCCGCCTCCCCGCGCTTGACCGCCAGCGCCCCGATGACGGTGGGATTGGTCCGCACAATCGTCCGCGCCGTCTCCGGGGTCACCCCCGACCGCCCGACGAGCGAATGGAACAGCCCCACATATTCGCGGTAGCGCGGATCGTCCTCGGGATTGACGAGTTCGAAATCCTTGCCGGGCTTGAGATTGAGCCCGAACCGCTTGATCCGGTTCTCGATCACCGCCGGCCGGCCAATGAGAATTGGCTTGGCCATGTGATCCTCGATCAGGACCTGGGTGGCCCGCAGCACCCGCTCGTCCTCGCCATCGGCGAAGACCACCCGCTTCGGGTTCGACCGCGCCTGGGTGATGATCGGCTTCATCACCAGCCCCGAGCGGAAGACGAAGCGGTTGAGCCGGTCCTGATAGGCCTCGAAATCGGCGATCGGCCGCGTCGCCACGCCCGACTCCATCGCCGCCCGCGCCACCGCCGGCGCAATGCGCAAAATCAGCCGCTGGTCGAACGGATTGGGAATGAGATAATCCGGCCCGAAGGTCGCCCCCTGCTCGGTCGTCGCCGCCTCGAGCGCCGGCTCGTGCGCGAGGCGCGCGATCGCCTCGACCGCCGCCATCTTCATTTCCTCGTTGATCGCCGTCGCCCCGACATCGAGCGCGCCGCGGAAGAGGAACGGAAAGCAGAGGACATTGTTGACCTGGTTGGGATAGTCGGATCTGCCGGTGCACACCATCGCGTCCGGCCGCGCCTTCTTGGCGAGTTCAGGCATGATTTCCGGCACCGGGTTGGCGAGCGCCATCACCAGGGGGTTTTTCGTCATCTTGGCGAGCATCTCCGGCGCGAGCACCCCGGCGGCGCTCAACCCGAGAAAAATATCCGCTCCCGGCATCGCCTCGGCGAGGTCCTTGAACTTGGTGTCCTGCGCGAAGGCCCCCCGCCAGCGGTCCATCTTGTTGCCGCGCGAGGTCGCGACGATCCCTTCGCGATCGGCGACCCAGATATTCTTCCGCTGCGCCCCGAGCGCGACGAGCAGATTGAGGCACGCAATCGCCGCGGCTCCGGCGCCCGAAGTGACGATCTTGACCTCGGAGAGTTTCTTCTTCGCCAGCTCCAGCCCGTTCAGCACCGCCGCCGCCACAATGATCGCGGTGCCGTGCTGATCGTCATGGAAGACCGGGATTTTCATCCGCCGCTTCAGCGCTTCCTCGATCTCGAAGCATTCGGGGGCCTTGATGTCCTCGAGATTGATCCCCCCGAAAGTCGGCTCGAGCGGTCGCACCACTTCGATGAATTTTTTCGGGTCGGTCTCGTCGATCTCGATGTCCATCGCGTCGATCCCGGCGAATTTCTTGAAGAGCACCGCCTTGCCCTCCATCACCGGCTTCGACGCCAGCGCCCCGATCGCCCCGAGGCCGAGCACCGCCGTGCCGTTGGAAATCACCGCCACCAGATTGGCGCGCGAGGTGTAGCGCGCCGCCATCTCCGGGTTTTTCTCGATTTCCTCGCACGGCGCGGCGACGCCCGGCGAATAGGCCAGCGCCAGATCGCGCTGGTTTCCGAGCGGCTTGGTCGGCGAGATTTCGAGCTTGCCGGGCCTCGGATATTCGTGGAAATGCAGCGCCGCCTCGCGCAGCGACAGCGGGGCTTCGGCCGGATCGGACGCCATGTGGTGCCTCCCATTTGCGGCCACTTGGTGCCACCATTTGCCGCAAAAGGAAAGGCGCGGGTGGTGTATTCGTCATCCTCGGGCTTGACCCGAGAATGACGAGGAAACTTACGCCGCGCTCGCCGCCGCCCCGAGCAATTCGTCCGCGGCGACCTTGCGTACCGCGTTCATCCGCCGGGCCATCTCTTCATAGTCGCCGAGGGTGAGCGGCCGCGCGAACAGGTACCCCTGCGCTAGCGTCACGCCCTTGGCTTTCAGGTACAGCGCCTGTTCCACCGTCTCGACCCCTTCGGCGATGACCTCCATCTTGAGGTCGCGCGCCATCGAAATCAGCCCATCGACGACCGGCACCGTGTCGGTTCGCACCTTGATGAAGTCGGTGAACACCCTGTCGATCTTGACGATGTCGATGCCAAGTTCCTGCAAATACGAGAGGTTCGAATGCCCCGTCCCGGCATCGTCGAGCGCCACCTTGCAGCCGAGCCGGTGCAACCCGGCGATCGTCGCGTTGGCGCCCTTCTTGTCCTCGAGCGGCTGCCGCTCGGTGATCTCGAAGACCAGCTGCTCGTATTGCACCGCCGACCCGTCGAAAATCGTGACGACGTCCTCGACAATCGTGCCGTCGCGGAAATGTCCCTCGAAGAGGTTGATCGAGATTTTCAGCTGCGGCTGCTCGCGGCAGAGCGGTTCGAGATCGTCGCGCACCTGCCGCATCAGGCTCAAAGTCATCGGGATCGCCAGCCCGCTCATCTCGGCATAGTCGATAAACGCACCCGGCGAGACGACTTCCCCCGTTGGCTTCTCCCACCGGATCAGCACCTCGCAGCCCTCGACCCGCCCCGTCGTCAGATTGACGACCGGCTGATAGCGCGGCCGCAAATGGCCGCGGGCGATCGCCCGGTTGAGCTCGAAACCCGGATTGTCGACGCGCCGCGCATAGAGCAGCACCAGCCACAGGAATGTCCCGCTGATGAGGCAAGCGACGAGGGTGAAGCCGATATCGAGGTCGGCATAACCGGTCCTGACCAGTCCCAGCGGAACCGCCGCCTCGGCACGGATCGGAATGTCCCCCGCCATCGCCTCGGCGACGATGAAATCGGGCCTGTTCCCCGGCCGGTCGAAAAGGCTCGGATCGCCGAAAGTCGCGATCTCGGTGCCGTCGGTCAGCGCGATCCTGAGGACGCTCGCCTGCCGCAGCGTCTCCGGCAGTCCCAGATCGAGCTGCGGATTGACCGGCACGAAGCCCGATACCTGCCGCCCCTCGCCCGCCGGCGCGCTGACCATCAGCGCCGGCAGCGGCTGGCCCGGTAGGGCCACAACCGTGATGGTCTCGACCCGCCCAGCAATCGGGATCGCCGCCGACAGCGGCGTCATGGCGAATTCGCGCCCGAACCCATCGCAAAGCTGCACCCCGTCGGCGGTGGTGGCGATCACCTGCCGCAGCACCGGCGATTGCTGCATTGCGTCCTGGACGCGGGCAAGAAAGCTCGGCGAGCAGAGCGACGGCGAAGCGGCGATAATGCCGATGAGCGAGCCGAGCGCGCTTTCGACCGAGGATTCGATACCGCGGGACGCCTGATCGACCGCGGTTTGCAGCCTTGACCCTTCCCGCTCCGACACATAGCCGTCGAGCAGCCAATCGACCGCCAGCACCGGCGCGAAAGCCAGCATCGCCGACACCAGCATCAGGATGTTGAGGAATCGGGCCGGCATGGCGGGGCGGCAAAAACTCCGGATCGCGCCGCGAGCCTAGCGGCGAGCCGTTAACACCCCATTAAGCATCGCGCTCGCCCTTACTTCGTCATCCTTGGGCCTGACCCCAGGACCCATGACGCGATGCAACAACTCCGGCGCCTGCTTTTGCCCCTCCTGGCCGGCCTTGTGCCGGCCATCCAGCGCGTCGCGTCAGCGACGCAATGACACTTTGCGCGCGACGGACGTCGCGCAGCTGGATCACCGGGACAAGCCCGGTGATGAGGGTCAACCGAACCTCACTCCTTCGGCAATTTCAGCGCGATATGCAGTTCCCGCAGCTGCTTGGCGGTGACTGGGGACGGCGCGCCCATCAGCAGGTCCTCGGCCTGCTGGTTCATCGGAAAGGCGATCACCTCGCGGAGGTTCTCCTCGCCGGCCAGGAGCATGACGATTCTGTCGATCCCGGGCGCGATGCCGCCATGCGGGGGCGCGCCATACTGCAGCGCCCGCAGCATCCCGCCGAACTTCTCCTCCAGCACCGCCGCGTCATAGCCGGCAATCGCAAAGGCTTTTCGCATGATGTCCGGCCGGTGATTGCGGATCGCCCCCGAGGAGAGTTCCACTCCGTTGCAGACGATGTCGTACTGGAACGCCTTGATCGTCAGTGGATCGCGGCCCTCCAGCGCCTCGAGCCCGCCCTGCGGCATCGAAAACGGGTTGTGCGAGAAATCGACTTTCTTTTCGTCCTCGTTCCATTCGAACATCGGAAAATCGACGATCCAGCAAAACTTGAAACCGCTCTTGTCGACGAGCTTCAGCTCCTCGCCGATTTTCGTCCGCGCCTGTCCCGCGAACATCGCGAATTTCCCCGGCACACCGCAGACGAAAAACACCGCGTCGCCGTCTTTGAGCGCAAGCCGCGTCCGGATTGCCTCGGTGCGCTCCGGCCCGATATTCTTGGCGATGGGGCCGGCGCCTTCTCCTTCCCGGAAGAATATATATCCCAGCCCCGGCTGGCCTTCGCTCTGCGCCCAGGAATTCATCCGGTCGCAAAAGGCGCGGGATCCACCCCCTTTCGCGGGAATCGCCCAGACTTCGACTTTTGCATCCGCCTCGATCTGGGAAGCAAACACCTTGAATCCCGAGCCGCGGAAATCGTCGGTGACGTTCTGCATCTCGATCGGGTTGCGCAGGTCCGGCTTGTCCGACCCGTATTTCCGTAGCGCCTCGTCATAGGCGATCCGCGGGAACGGCGCGCTGGCCTTCCGCCCGCCGCCAAACTCCTCGAAGAGACCGATGAACACCGGCTCGACCGCGGCGAACACGTCCTCCTGCTCGACGAAACTCATTTCGAGATCGAGCTGGTAGAACTCGCCCGGCGAGCGGTCGGCCCGCGCGTCCTCGTCGCGAAAGCACGGCGCGATCTGAAAATACCGGTCGAAGCCGGCGATCATCAGCAGCTGCTTGAACTGCTGCGGCGCCTGCGGCAGCGCGTAGAATTTCCCCGGATGCAGCCGCGCCGGCACCAGAAAATCCCGCGCCCCTTCGGGCGATGACGCCGTCAGGATCGGCGTCTGGATTTCGGTAAATCCCTGCCCGACCATCCGCCGCCTGATCGAGGCGATGATTTCTGACCTGAGAACGATATTGCGATGCACCCGCTCGCGCCGTAAATCGAGGAACCGGTATTTGAGCCGCGTCTCCTCCGGATATTCCTGATCGCCGAAGACCGGCATCGGCAATTCCGCCGCCGGCCCCAGGACCTCGATCTCGGAGGCGAAAACCTCGACCCCCCCCGTCGGCAGATTGGGATTGGCGGTCTCGGCCGGCCGCGCCTTCACCAACCCGTCCACCCGCACCACAAATTCGGCCTTCAACGTCTCGGCCAGTTTGAACGCCGGCGAATCGGGGTCGGCGACGATCTGCGTCAGCCCGTAATGGTCGCGCAGATCGATGAACAGCAGCCCGCCATGATCGCGAATCCGGTGCACCCAGCCGGACAAGCGGACATTCTTGCCGACATCGCCTTCCCTCAGGCCGCCGCACGTGTGGCTGCGATAGCGGTGCATGGGCGAAGCGTCCGGAAATCCTTGGGAAAATCGCGGGCGACAAGGCCATGCAGGGGAGGCTTTGTCAAGCAGGCGAGACAGCGCCGCCCCGACCTGCTAAACCCCCGCCAGACCTGATTTGGCCGCCATGCAGACGATTGTCACGACCGAGGCGCTCGCCGCCTTTTGCGGGCGCGCCCAGAGCGCCCCTTACCTCACCGTCGATACCGAATTCATGCGCGAATCGACCTATTGGCCGATCCTCTGCCTGTTGCAGATCGCCACCGGCGAGGAGGCGGTGCTGATCGATCCGGTCGCCGGCAAAACCATGGATTTCGCACCGATCTTTCGCCTCTTCGCCGATGCCCGGGTGCTGAAAGTCTTCCACGCCGCCAAACAGGACATCGAAATCTTCGTCAAACTCTCGGGCAAGGCCCCGGCCCCGGTGTTCGACACCCAGGTCGCCGCCGCCGTCTGCGGCTTCGGGGATTCGGTCGCCTATGAAGCGCTGGTGCGCGAGATCGCCGGCGATCAGATCGACAAGAGTTCGCGCTTCACCGATTGGGCGCGCCGGCCGCTGAGCGCGCGCCAGCTCGAATACGCCGTCGCCGACGTCACCCACCTCCGCCCGGTCTATGAGCATTTGAGCCAGAAGCTCGACGAGATGGGCCGCCGCGCCTGGGTCGAGGACGAGATGCGGGCGCTGACCCGCCCCGAACTCTATCAGACCCGCCCCGAGGACGCCTGGGAACGCCTCAAGATGAAAGTCGGCAAGCCCCGCGATCTCGCTTTGATGCAGGCGATCGCCGCCTGGCGCGAGCGCCGTGCCCAGGCGCTCGATGTGCCCCGCGCCCGCGTCGTCAAGGACGATGCGATCTACGAGATCGCCCAGCAGCACCCCGCCTCCCCCGCCGATTTCGAGCAGCTGCGCTCGTTCTCGCGCGGCTTCGGCCGCTCCGAGACCGCCGGGGAGATCATGGCGATCGTCAAGGAGGTGCTGGCCCGCGACAAAGAAGCGCTTCCGAAAGTGCCGCGCCGGCCGCGCGGGCCCTCGCCCAAGGGCGCCATCGGCGATCTGATAAGAGTCCTGTTGAAATCCGTCAGCGAGGAACACGGCGTCGCCACCCGCGTCATCGCCACGTCCGAGGAGATCGACGCCATCGTTCTCGACGACGACGCCGGCGTGCCGGCGCTGACCGGTTGGCGGCGCAAGCTTTTCGGCGAGCAGGCGCTGGCGATCAAGCACGGAAAACTGGCGCTCGCCGCCGGCCGCGACGGCATCGTCCAGCTCGAGGTCGACCCTAAGCGATCGTGACCGCCGATTTCATCGACAGCTCGCCGGCGAGCTGGTCGAGGCGCCGCGTCATCTTTTCGGCGGCGAGGAACGCCAAGCCCCGCGGCATGATGAGTTGCAGCGTATTGGATTTGGTTGCCCAGCCGATCTGCGGCAACACCCCCGGCCGGGCCGCCGACAAGAGATAGCCGACCTCGAAACACGCCCCCAGCAGCCGCGCCCGCTTGGTCTGCGCCGCCGAGCAAAGCGCCAGAATGTCCTGGCTGATCGATTGCTGCTTCAGCCCCATGTACCTGACCGCCAGGGCCTGGGCGAGGAATGCCCGCCCCGGATGGTCGATGCCGATGAACGAGCCATAGGCGACCATGTCGATCGCCTGTTCGCCGCGATAGTCGGGGTGGCCGCGCCAGCCGATGTCTGAAAGGAGGCACGCGGCGCGCCTGAGCCGCCGTTCCTCCGCGCGCTCCTTGACTCCGAGCGCCACCAGGAATTCCCCGGTGAATTTGTCGAGATCGCGGGCATGGTCCGGGGCGCGCGAGCGCAGGGTCGCCAATTCCTGACAGGCCTCGATCAGCGGGTCCTGCCGCTTCTCCTTCGCCGGCAACAGATCGAAAAGGTAACCCTCTCTCAGCCCCAGCGCCGAAAATTGTACGTGCTCGAAGCCGCCCGCCTTCAGCACCTCGGCCATCACCGCGCAGCCATACGGCAACAGATCCCGCCGGTTCGAGGAGAGCAGCTCGTAGCCCGAAACCGTTTTGGAACTGACCTCGCCCTCGATCACCGCGTTGCACAGCGTCAGCACGTCGTCGGCCTCGGCCCGGTAGTGCTGGACGAGATGCAGCGGATATCTGGTGTGCATCTGGTGGAGCTTGGCGAGCGACCGCCAGGTGCCCCCGATCGCCGAGAACACCCCGTGATCGGACTCTTTGAGCAAGGACGAAGCGGCGATTCGCTCTTTGGCGATCTGCCTTGCCTTCCTGAGCGAGCCGCCGGAATCGTCCTGCAGCCGGATCGCCCCCAGCGCGAGGGTCTCCCCCGTCATGTCGTGGGCATCGCTGACCTCGGCCAATTCCAGCGAGCCGCCCCCGAGATCGCCGACCAGCCCGCCCTGCCCCGGCATGCCGGAAATCACGCCCATCGCCGCGTAATGGGCTTCCTCGCTGCCCGAAAGGAGCCGCACCCGCGCCCCCATGATCGCTTCGACCTCGCGGATGAAGTCGCGCCCGTCCCTGGCCTCGCGCACCGCCGAGGTCGCAAGGATATGGACTTTTTCGGTCCGGTTGAGTTCGGCGACGAGCGCGTAGCGGCGGATCGCGTTGAGCGCCCGCTCGACGCTTTCCGGCGCGAGCCGCCCGGTCTCCGCCACCCCGCGCCCGAGCGCGCAGGGGGCCTTCTCGTTGTAAAGCGGGGTCAGCGCCCGGGACTGGCGCTCATAGACCACCAGCCGCACCGAGTTCGAGCCGATATCGAGCACCCCGACCGGCTGCCCGCTGGCAATTCGACCCTGCGCCATGCCGACGGGTTTCCGCTCAAGCAGTCTGAGTGTCAATCCTCGTCCTCATCGCCATCGTGGTCGGCGCCAAGCGCACTGCCGCGGCCCGAGAGCGAGGGATTGGTCATGAAATACTCATGGGCGTTGAACTTCGCCTCACCCGCCTTCGGCTCGATCTTCCGCGACGTACCGTCCGGCAGCACCTCCCAGCTCTGCTGGTTGTCGTTGAGATTGGCTACCATGATTCGGTCGAGAATCTGGCGATGAACGGTCTTGTTGAAAATCGGCACCAGCACTTCCACCCGGCCGTCGAGATTGCGCGGCATGATGTCCGCCGAGGAGATATAGACCGCGGCCTTGCGCGAGGGCATCGGCACCCCCTGCGCGAAGCAATAGATTCGCGAATGTTCGAGGAACCGGCCGACGATCGATTTGGCGCGGATATTGTCGGAAAAGCCCGGCACGCCCGGCCTCAGGCAACAGATGCCCCTGACCACGAGGTCGATGCCGACGCCGGCCTGCGAGGCTTCGTAGAGCTTGTCGATCATCCTCGGATCGACGAGCGAATTCATCTTCATCCAGATTTGCGCCGGCTCGCCGCGGCGCGCCGCCGCGATCTCCGCGTCGATCTGGTCGACCAGTCGCTCCCGCAGGTTGAGCGGGGAGATCGCGATTTGCTCGAGCTCGTTGGGCCGCGCGTAGCCGGTGATGAAGTTGAAAACCCGCGCCACGTCCCGGGTGATCGCCGGGTTGACGGTGAAATAGCTCAAATCGGTGTAAATCTTGGCGGTGACCGGGTGATAGTTGCCGGTGCCGATATGGCAATACGAGATCAGCTTTCCCTTTTCGCGCCGCACCACCTGGCTCAGCTTCGCGTGGGTCTTCAGGTCGATGAAGCCGAAGACGACCTGCGCCCCCGCCCGTTCGAGGTCGCGCGCCCAGCGGATATTGGCTTCCTCGTCGAACCGCGCCTTGAGCTCGACCAGCGCGGTCACCGACTTGCCGGCTTCCGCCGCCTGCACCAGCGCCCGCACGATCGGCGAATCCGGCGAGGTCCGGTAGAGCGTCTGCTTGATCGCCACCACGTCCTTGTCGCTCGCCGCCTGCCGGATGAACTGGGCGACGACGTCGAAGCTCTCGTAGGGGTGATGGACGACGATGTCCTTCTGCCGGATCGCCGCGAAACAATCCCCGTTGTGGTCGCGGATGCGCTCCGGGAACCGGGCGTTGAACGGCTGGAATTTCAGGTCCGGCCGGTCGAGCTCGCACAAGACGCTCGCGTCCGCCAGCGCCAGGAAGCCTTCGACCTCGAAGGTCTCGTCGGCGGTCACCCCGAGCTCCTCGGCGATCAGCCGCCTCAGCCCTGCCGGCATCGACCGTTCGATTTCGAGCCGGATCGCCAGCCCGCGCCGCCTTTGCCGCAGCGCCGATTCGAACTCGACCACCAGGTCCGCCGCCTCGTCGTCGATTTCGATTTCGGTGTCGCGGATCAGCCGGAACGCGCCCGAGCCGAGAATGTCGTAGCCCGGGAACATGCCGTGGAAGAAAATGTTGATCAGCGTCTCGACGGTGACCAACTCGGTCCGCCCGGGATTGCTGAGGTGCTGCGGCAGCACGAAGAAGCGGTTGACATTGCCCGGCACCCTGACCAGCGCGGTCAGCGAAGACCCGTCGGAGATCCGCTGCAACTGGAAGGCGAGCGAAAAGCCGAGATTGGGGATGAACGGAAATGGGTGCGCCGGATCGACCGCCATCGGGGTCAGGACCGGGAAGATCTCGTCGCGGAACAGCTGTTCGAGAAAACTCATCTGCTCGGCGTTGAGGGCTGCCGCCTCGTGCAGAACGATCCCCTTTGCCTCGAGTTCGTCGCGCAGCGTCTGCCAGAAATCCTGCTGTTCGAGGTGCAGGTGCTGGGCGAGGTTGGCGATTTCCTCGATCTGCTCGCCCGCCGTCAGCCCGTCGGCGGAGAGCGTCGAAATGCCGGCGCGGAGCTGGCCCTTCAGCCCGGCGACCCGCACCATGAAGAATTCATCAAGGTTATTCGCCGAAATCGACACGAACCGCAGCCGCTCGAGCAGCGGATGGTCTTCGTTGCCGGCTTCCTCGAGCACCCGCATGTTGAACTGCAGCCAGCTCACCTCGCGGTTGACATAGCGGGCCGGCGAGGCCTTCAGGGCCTCGACATCCGGTCTGTTCTGCCGATCGAGTATTTCCGCTTCCGCCATGATTTCCGTCCGCCGGGCGCCGCCCGGGCACCCTTACGACGCTTTTGTGACTATGACGTTACAAATTCCAGTTGCGGTTCGGCGTCCCGCGCCATCAGTTCCGCCCGCATCGCCAGCGCGTCGGCCGCCGTGATCCGGGTGATCGGCCGCCCCTTCGAGAGCGCCATCCGGTCCATCAGATCGACCAGCGCCACGACTTCCGCCGGCGACCGCTCCATCCGGTCGAGCACATAGGAGAGCACGTCGGGGTCGACATCGACCTGCCGGTCGCGGAACAGCTTGACGAACATCTGCATCAAATGGGCGTCGCCCAAAGGCTCGATCTCGAACCGCGAGGCGAGCCGCAAGCGCGAGCGCACGTCCTCGGTCCGGTACGGCCATTCCCCCATCGGCAGCCGCCCCGTCACCAAAAGCGTCCGCTCACCGCGCGTTGCCTGGTCGAGAAGCGCGAAGAACGCCGTCTCCTCGATTGGCGCCCGGTCGACGTCCTCGAGCAGCAGCGGCCCCGGGGCGAGCGCCGCCTCGGCGGCGTTTTCCGGCCAGACGGCGCGCGCCCCGCTCGCCGTAGTCCAGATATCGCCAAGGTGCGTCTTGCCCGATTTCGGCGGCCCGACGATCGCCGTCAGCCCCACCGGCCAGTCGGGCCAGGCCCTGATATGGGCGATTGCCAGCGCATTGCCGTCCCCGACAACAAAATCGGCCTCGGTGAGCGCCGGCGAATGCGGCAGGTCGAGCGCGAGCTGATGGGCGGTCATGGGTCTATTCTAGGGGGCGGCGGCCTATTTGTCTTTGGCCAGTTCCCGCACCTTCGCCCCGGGATCGCTCGCCGCATAGAGGGAACTTGCCAGGTATTTACTGACCGCGTAGCGCACCAGCACCCCGGTGATCGCCGCGAGCGGCACCGCCAAAAGCACGCCGACCAAACCGAACAGCAGCCCGAAGGCGAACAGCGCGAACATCAGCCAGACCGGATGCACCCCGATCGAGGAGCCGACGAGCTTCGGATAAAGGATATTTCCCTCGAGGAACTGGCCGACCAGGAAAATCCCGAGGATCACCACGACCATCACCCAGTCGGGCCACCACTGCACGATTGCGACCCCGATCGAGAGCACGAAACCGACCAGGAACCCCACATAGGGGATGAAACTCAACAGCCCCGTCGCGAGCCCGATGGCGAGTCCGAAATTCAGCCCCGCAACCGTCAGCGACGTCGCGTAGAAGGCGGTGAGGATCAGGACCACTCCGCTCTGTCCGCGGATGAAGCCGGCGAGTGCGGTGTCGATGTCGCGGAAGACTCCCTGCACTTCCTCCCGATAGGCGTGCGGCACGAGGCTGAAGGCGCGCGCCATCATCTTGTCCCAGTCGAGCAGCAGGTAGAAGGCGACGACCGGGGTGACAATCAGAAGACCCAGCGCGTTGATGATCGTCAGCCCCGATTGCGCCACCTGCGAGGTGATATTCCCGACAATGCCGATCGAGGCGGTGAGCATCTGGCTGAGCCCGTTCTCGATATCGGCGACCCGCTCGGCCCCCAGCCGCTCACGCAGTTCGGGAGCGAGCGCATTGACGTATTCCTGCAGGTTGTTCACATAGCCCGGCAGCTTCTGCACCAGCCCGATGAGCTGCTGGACGATCAGCGGCACGATCAGGAAGAAAGCGAGGACGAAAAGTCCGAGCGCGGCCCCCAGAATGAGGATCGTCGCCCACATTCGCGCCAGACCGCGCCGCTCCAGCCAGTCGGCGACCGGATCGAGGAGGTAGGCGAGCAAGAGTCCGACGAGGAACGGCAGCAGAATGCCCCGAAAAGCCCAGATCAGGAAAATCGACAGGCCCCCCAGCACCAGCCAGATCGAGACCTTGGTCCGCAGCGTCATTCCCCGGTTGCCCCTTGCCCTTGATTGAGCGAGCCGTTATCAGGCCTGATACTCTGAACTATGGCCTTATTCAACCGCCGCGCGCCCTTGCCGCGCCCGGTTCCGGCCATGAGGAGCCCCTCCCCGCCGATGGCTCAAAGCCCGCCCGACCGCGCCAATTCGCTGACCTATCGGCAGGCGGGCGTCGATATCGAGGCCGGCAATGCCTTCGTCGAGGCGATCAAGCCGGCCGTGCGGTCGACCGCCCGGCCCGGCGCCGACGGGGAGATCGGCGGCTTCGGCGGCCTCTTCGACCTCAAAGCCGCCGGCTACCGCGATCCGGTGCTGGTCGGCGCCAATGACGGCGTCGGCACCAAGCTGAAGATCGCCATCGAGAGCGGCCTGCATTCGACGGTCGGGGTCGACCTCGTCGCCATGTGCGTCAACGACCTCGTGGTCCAGGGCGCCGAGCCCTTGTTTTTCCTCGACTATTTCGCGACCGCCAAACTTGACGTTAAAGCCGCCACTGAAGTCGTCGCCGGCATCGCCAGGGCCTGCATCGAGGCCGGCTGCGCGCTGATCGGCGGGGAAACCGCCGAAATGCCGGGCATGTACAGGCAGGGCGACTATGACCTTGCCGGCTTCGCCGTCGGCGCCGTCGAGCGTGAAAATCTCCTTCCCCGCCCCGACCTCGCCGAGGGCGATGTGCTGATCGGGCTCGCGTCCTCGGGCCTCCATTCCAACGGTTTTTCGCTGGTCCGCCGCCTCGTCGAGTTGGCCCGCCTCGGCTGGGACGTGCCCGCCCCCTTCGCCCCCGAACTCTCGCTCGCCGCGGCGCTGCTCACCCCGACCCGCATCTATGTCAAGCCGATCCTCTCGGCGCTACGTGCGAGGCTTCCGATCAAGGCCCTCGCCCATATCACCGGCGGCGGCATCGTCGAAAACCTGCCGCGAGTTTTACCGGGCAGCCTCGCCGCCAGGATCGATCTCGGTTCGCTCCCGATCCAGCCGGTCTATTCCTGGCTCGCCCGCGCCGGCGGCATCGCCGAGGCCGAAATGCTCTCCACCTTCAATTGCGGGGTCGGGATAATCCTCGTCGCCGCCCCGAACGAAGCCGGCGCGATCATCGCCCATCTCGCGGCGCAGGGCGAAATGCCCTTCCGCCTTGGCACGCTCGCGGCGCGCCGGGCCGAAGCAGTCACTTTCTCCGGCGCCCTCGTCCTGTGAGCCAAAAAAAGGGATTTATATACTTGACTCCCTTGCCCCGAAACGGTAGTGTTTCCCTACGTTTTCGGGGGTTCCTGCCATGTCTAGATCGACCATTTCCCTGTACCAGCTTTCCAAGCTCTACCCGAATGAGGAAACGGCCAGAGCCTACATGGAGTCGCGCCGCTGGCCGAATGGGACGGTCTGCCCTCACTGTGAAGAGACAAAGCGGATCACGCCGCGCCCCAGGGGCTTCTACCGCTGCAACGCCTGCAAGAAGGACTTTACGGTTCGCACCGGGACCATCTTCGAGCGATCGCACATCACCCTCGATAAGTGGATTTTGGGGATGTACCTGCTTATGACGGCCCGTAAGGGCGTCTCCAGCTTGCAACTCGGCAAGGAAATCGGCGTCACCCAGAAATCGGCTTGGTTCATGTTGGGCCGCATCCGCGAGGCATGCGGCAATGATCCTACCGTGCTGTCCGGCATCGTCGAGATTGACGAGACCTACGTTGGCGGCAAGGAGAAGAACAAGCATCAAAACAAGAAGCTCAATCGCGGTCGCGGCACGGTTGAGAAGGTGGCCGTTATCGGCATGCGCGAGCGCGGCGGCCGCGTGAAGGCGCGTCCGGTCGGTGGGACCGATAGTCTCAATCTGCAATCCCAAATCCGCGAAGCCGTTGCGCCGGGATCAATGATCCATACCGACGACCACGGTGCTTATCGCGGGCTGGCCCCTGACTACGGCCATGAGACGGTCGATCACAACGCGGAGGAGTATGTCCGCGACGACGTGACCACGAACGGCATTGAAAGCGTGTGGGCCGTCATGAAGCGCGGCTTGCATGGCGTTTATCACCATGCAAGCCCAAAGCATTTGCATCGCTATGTCGATGAATTTACCTTCCGCTTGAACGATGGCGACGTGAAGCGCCACACTACGGAACGCCTCGCGAGTCTCGTTTCGGCTTCGTTTGGACCGCGCCTGACTTACAAGGATTTGATCTCATGCCCGGCGGACCCGAAGAATTAGACGCGATCACTGATCGCATATTTGCGTTCCGCCCTGTCCCCAAGAAGAAGAACTCAGCGCCGTTCCGTTCAACGCTGCTTTCATCCGAAAAAGGGATTGTTGCGCTCGCGCTCGCGCTTGGGGCCGACGCCGTTGGAACGCTGACGCCCGCCGAAGCGGCGCTCGTGAAGTCGCTTCCTTCTGTTCCCGCCGCTGACGTGAACGCATTGCGGAGCAAAATTCGCGACGGCGGCGATCCGCTCGGAGAAGCATTCTGTGACGTTCGCAGTCAAGATGTTCGCCGTGAGAGTGGGGCCGTCTACACGCCGTATAAGATCGTCGAAGCGATGCTGGGATGGGCGGCAACAATTGGTGTTCCAGACAGAATTGTCGATCCCGGAGCCGGGTCCGGTCGGTTCCTGATTGAGGCGGGTCGTCAATTCAAGAAAGCGTCTCTAGTTGCTGTCGAGATCGATCCGCTCGCCGCGCTGATGACGCGCGCGAACTTGGCGGCGGTCGGTATGGCGGATCGTTCCAGCGTCTTGCTGAAAGACTTTCGCGCTGCGGCATTTGAACAGATCGAAGGCAAGACGCTCTACATTGGCAACCCGCCCTATGTTCGCCATCACCTCATCGATAGCGATTGGAAAAATTGGCTCAAGGAACAGTCAGCGCACCTGACCCTCAAGGCTAGTTCACTTGCGGGCCTTCACGTCTATTTCTTCCTTGCCATCGCGCGATGGGCGAAGGCTGGCGACTACGGCGCGCTTATCACCGCATCCGAATGGCTGGACGTGAACTACGGCCAGCTTGTGCGCGACCTCTTCCTCAATCGGCTTGGCGGGCAAGCGGTGTATGTCATCGAGCCGGAAGCCGAACCGTTTCCGGGAACGCAAAGTACGGCCGCGGTTACGACGTTCAAGGTCAACGGCACGCCACCGTCCGCGCGCTTCGCTCGCATCAACAAGCTGGACGACCTCGACCATCTGTCAGGAGGTCGTCGCGTCAGTCGTGAACGCCTGATCGCAGAACCGCGCTGGTCTCATTTCACGCACAAGCCGCGCGAGATTCAAAGCGGCTACGTCGAGCTAGGCGAGTTGTGTCGCGTGCATCGTGGCCAAGTGACGGGCTCCAATCGCGTGTGGATCGCCGGCAAGCACAGCGAAGGACTTACAGAGGACGTGCTGTTTCCGACAATCACGAAGGCAAAGGAGTTGTTCCGCGCGGGACAGGTGCTTAAGGACGGCGCGTCTCTGCGGCGCGTGATTGACCTTCCTGTAGACCTCTCCGAACTCCCGAGGAAAGAACTCGCGGTCGTTCAAGCATTTCTGGAACGTGCCGAGGCGATGGGAGCGAAGGACAACTTCACCTCGCAGCATCGCAAAGCGTGGTGGTCGGTCGGCCTACGCGAACCGGCACCGATACTGGCGACCTATATGGCGCGGCGTCCGCCCGCGTTTGTGTTGAACAGAGCTGCCGCTCGCCACCTCAACATCGCACACGGCCTCTACCCGCGCGAGCCGTTGACCGACAAACTGCTGCGCGGACTAGTGAAGTATCTTAGCGGCGCGCCGATGATGGATCGTGGGCGCGTATACGCTGGCGGGCTCACGAAGTTTGAGCCGCGCGAGATGGAGAGAATCCCCGTTCCTGGCCCCGCCGTCCTTGCGCAGATGGCAACGTGAGCCAGCCGCCCGTCTGGACGAATGATCAACTAGATGCCGATCGAGCAGCGGCGGAAGAACATTTTCGCGAGGGGAGGCACACTGAACCGCTAGAGGTCTACCTCGACCTTTTCGACAAATATCAAACCATCGTCGAAGAGGTAATGGAGGAAACGGTAGACCTGACGCAGTTGGGAGAGAAAGCTCTCGACATTCTCTCGGATGATCGTAAGCGCGAGGTGTTCCGCTACCTGACGGGTCCGCCAGTCTCGGAAGACGATCTCAAGGTCCTGATGAAAGCAAAATCGCTCGCGCCGGTGCGGCTCAAGGAAGACCCGGAGCTTCTTGCGCGCGTGGTCTTGTTCATGCGCGACTGGCACGACCGGCGGCGCTTTCCATGGGTTAGCGGCGAATGGACGCCGAACGAGCAAGACCAAAAGGCGGCGGTGCTAGCGACGACGGCAATGCTGACGATGCGTCGTGTCGAGACCTTGCGGCGGAGCGAAGGCCGGAGCCTCCAAGAAGAGCGAGTCGAATTGCAGCTTCTTGGTAGCGATTACAAGAAGGTCGGTACCCGCCGTATCAAGACGTTGGGCGACGCACCGAAACCGGGAGAGTTCTGCCGCGAGTCGCACCTTGGAAACCGCAAGGCGGATTTCGTGATCGGGCTGTGGGATGGCCGCACCCTCGCGTTGGAGTGCAAGGTCTCGAACTCGTCCACAAACTCGGTAAAACGCCTGAACAACGATGCGGCCGTGAAGGCCGAAACATGGCGGAAGGACTTCGGAACGCTACAGGTCGTCCCTGCGGCCGTGCTGACCGGTGTATTCGCCATGGTCAGTCTGGAAGATGCTCAGAGCCGTGGGTTGTCCCTGTTCTGGGCTCATGACCTACCGGCGATGACAACATGGATTGCCGGGACGAAGGCGTGAGGGAGTCAACTAAATAATTCCCCAAAAAAAGCCCACCGCGATTCTGATATCCGGGCGCGGCTCCAATATGTCGGCGCTGGTCGCGGCGGCGCGCGCCCCCGCTTACCCCGCCGAAATTGTCGGGGTTTTCTCCAACCGCCCCGACGCCCCCGGCCTCGCCCTCGCCCGCGCCGCCGGGCTTGCCACCGAAGTCCGCTCGCACGGCGATTTTGCCTCCCGCGACGCCTTCGACGCGGCCCTCGACGCAGTCCTCAATGAGTGGCGCGCCGAGATCGTCTGCCTCGCCGGCTTCATGCGGCTGCTGACTCCCGGCTTCGTCGAGAAATGGTCCGGGCGGATGATCAACATTCATCCCTCGCTCCTGCCCGCCTTCAAGGGCCTCGGCACCCATGCAAGGGCGCTGGCCGAAGGCGCAAAAATCCACGGCGCGACTGTGCATTTCGTCACCCCCGAGCTCGACGGCGGAAAAATCATCCTCCAGTCGCAGGTGAAGGTCCTGCCCGGCGATACGCCCGCGACACTCGCCGCCCGGGTGCTCGCCGAGGAGCACCGCATCTATCCCCTCGCCCTCGCCATGCTCGCCCGCGGCCGGGTGACGCTTGAACCGCCCCATCACCCGAATTGATTCCCCGCATCGTCAAAATCGGTTCGACTTCGCGCCCCGACACGCCTAAACCAGCCGCCTTCATCCGGAGTTTGACATGGCCTTGCGCGACTGGCTGCTGATCGTCCTGCTGGGGACGATCTGGGGCTCCTCGTTCCTCTTCAACGGGATATTGATCCGCGAGATCGGCCCGCTCTGGGTCTCGGCCGGTCGCGTCGGCATCGGCGCGCTCGGCTGTTGGGTCTTCGTCGCGGCGCTGCGCCGCCCGCTCCCGCGCGATCCCGGGCTCTACGCCCGGATGCTCCTGCTCGGGACGTTGAGCTACGCCATCCCCTTCGCGCTCTTCCCGCTGAGTCAGCATTATCTCGCCGCCGGCGTCGCCGCGATTGTGAATGCGATGACCCCGATCACCACCGTCATCGTCAGCCATTTCTGGCCCGGTGGCGAGAAAGCCAGCTGGCTGAAATCGGCCGGTGTCATGGCCGGCTTCGGCGGTGTCGCGGTCCTTGCCGCTCCGGCGCTCGCCGAAGGCGGGGTCACCCATCTCTGGGCTATCGGGGCGTGCCTTCTGGCGACCCTCTGCTATGCGACGGCGCTCAACTACACCCGCAATTTCGCCAAACTCGACCCTTCGATGCTCGCCGCCCTGGCGCTCACCGGGGCGACACTCGTGGCCGTCCCCGCCGCATTCTTCTTCGAGGGTGCCCCGCATCTGGCGACGCTCGAAGGCTGGGCCTCGATCTTCGGCATCGGGCTTATCGCCACCGCCTTCGCCTTCCAGATCATGTACCGGATCCTGCCGCGCATCGGGGCGACCAATTTCTCGGTCGTCACCTTCATCGCGCCGGTCTCGGCGATCATCCTCGGCACCTGGCTCCTCGGCGAAGCGCTCCACCCCGCCCATTTCATCGGCATGGGTTGTATTTTCCTCGGCCTGCTGCTGATCGACGGACGGGTGATCCGGCGCCTTCGCCGGGCGCGAACCTAGACACCCGCCGCTTTCGGCGTCGGAAAGCCGCCTGAGCTAGCCTTGCCTGCCGTCCGCCCGGCCGATCTGCGGCATCCGCCAGCGGATGATCCCGAGCCCCGCGAGCGCCAAGCCCGTCACCACGGCCCCGGCGGCAAACGGCGCCGCCGGGCCCGCCGCGTCCCACAGCATCCCCGCCGCGACGCTCGCCACCAGCAGCGCCAGCCCGCCCGCCATGTTGAAGACGCCGAACGCCGTGCCGCGCAATTCGACCGGCGCCGTGTCGGCGACGAGGCTCGCCAAAAGCCCCTGGGTGAAGCCCATATGCAGCCCCCACAGGACCACCCCGGCCGCCACGAATCCGAGCCCGTGGCCGAACGCCAGGATCAAATCGGCGGCGAACAGCAGCGCAAAGCCGACGGCAAGCACGCTGATCCGGTGGGTTCTGTCCGAGAGCGCCCCGGCCGGATAGGCGGCAAGCGTGTAGGCGACATTCATCGCCACCAGCGTCGCCGGCACCAGCGCGATCGCGAGGCCCGCCGATTGCGCCTTCAAGAGCAGGAACGCCTCGGAAAACCGCGCCAGCGTGAACATCGTGCCGACCCCGGTGACGAGCCAGAAGGCTCCCCCGAGCCGCCCCAATTCGGCAAAGCTCAGCGGCGCCTTGACTTTTCGCCTGCCCTCCGGCGCCTTGGGCTCCCTGACGAAGAGCACCAGCACCGCAACCGCCGCAAAAGCCGGCAGCACCGCCACCCAGAACACCGTCTGGAAGTTGTTGAAGGTCAAATACATCACCAGGATCGCCAGCCCCGGCCCGAGCACCGCCCCGACCGTGTCGAGCGCCTGCCGCAAGCCGTAGGCTGCCCCCCGCAAATGTGCGGGCGTGATATCGGCGACCAGCGCGTCGCGCGGCGCGCCGCGGATGCCCTTGCCGACCCGGTCGATGAACCTCGCCCCGATCAGCCACTCCAGCGTCGTGGCCAGCGGAAAGATCGGCTTGGTCACCGCCGCGAGCCCATAGCCGATCACCGTCAGCAGCTTGCGCTTGCCGAGCCAGTCGCTGAGCGCGCCGGAAAAAATCTTGGTGATCGCGGCGGTCGCCTCGGCGATCCCCTCGATTACCCCGACCGCGGTCGAGGAGGCGCCGAGGACTGTCACGAGATAGATCGGCAGCAGCGCATGGATCATCTCCGAGGAGACGTCCATCAGCAGCGAGACGAAGCCGAGCGCCCAAATCCCCGCCGGCATCGCCCACAGCCCGCGGCGCGCCGGGCCCGGTTCAGTGCTCACTCAACATCTCATCGCCCCACCGGCAGCCGCATCGCTCCGCCTCCAAATGCGATCCGCGCCTTTCCATCTTACGCCCCCTCATTGCCCTCCTCGGGCTTGACCCGAGGATCGACCGGGCAATCCAGCCTTGCCCTTGTCCTTCCCCCTCCCCCCTGTGGGGAGGGTCGGCGCAATGTCGCCTTTTCCCCTCATTGGCACCCCGAGCCAGCCTCTCTTGCGACACTTTGTCCAGCCCCGGCCGCCGTTTGCGGCAAATCAACGAAAGTCCCGCGCGACGCCCGTATATAATCATCGCGTCGGGCCGATTGGCGACCCAAAACAGTCACTCAGGAGACCATCCATGGGCAACCATGATTATCCACAGCTTCCACGCCGGGCCTGGCTCGCCCGGGCGGCAATCGCCGGCGTCTTAGGTTCGGCCCTCGCTTGGGGTCCGCTCCAGGCGCAGGACGAGCCCTCGATGACCGGCCCCGCCCCCGATCTCGGCGCGCTCGTCCATGAACAGATCGAGCTTGTCGCCCCGCCCTTCGTGCACCCCCACGAACAGGCGACGAATGACGCGCCGAAAGTCATCCAGTTCAGGATGGTGATCGAAGAGAAAGAACTGGTCATCGACGACTACGGCACGACCGTCCAGGCGATGACGTTCGACGGCTCGGTTCCCGGCCCGCTGATGGTCGTCCACGTCGGCGACTATGTCGAGCTGACGCTGGTCAATCCGGAAACCAATCTGCTCCAGCACAATATCGACTTTCACGCCTCGACCGGTGCGCTCGGCGGCGGCGCGATTTCGCTGATCAATCCGGGCGAGGAGGTCACCTTCCGCTTCAAGGCCACCCGCGCCGGCGTCTTTGTCTATCACTGCGCCCCGGGAGGCCCGATGATCCCCTGGCACGTCGTCTCCGGCATGAACGGGGCGATCATGGTCCTGCCGCGCGACGGGTTGAAGGACGGCGACGGCAATCCGCTCACCTACGACAAGGTCTATTATGTCGGCGAGCAGGACTTCTACATCCCGCGCGACGAGAACGGCGAGTTCATCGACTACGAGACCAACATCGACGGCTATGCCGACATGCTCGACGTGATGAAGACCCTGACCCCGACCCATGTGGTTTTCAACGGCGCCGCCGGCGCGCTGACCGGCGAGCATGCGTTGACGGCGAGCGTCGGCGAGACGGTGCTGATCGTCCATTCGCAGGCCAATCGCGACACCCGCCCGCACCTCATTGGCGGGCACGGCGACTACGTCTGGGAGACCGGCAAATTCGACAATCCTCCCGAGGTCAATCTCGAGACCTGGTTCGTCCGGGGCGGCTCGGCCGGGGCATCGCTCTACACCTTCCTGCAGCCGGGCCTCTACGCCTACGTCAACCACAATCTGATCGAGGCGGTCGAACTCGGCGCCACGGCGCATTTCATGGTCGAGGGCGAGTGGAACCCGGATCTGATGGTCCAGCTCTCCGCCCCCGGCCCGATCGAGTAGGGGCGCGGCGGGCGGCGAATCGGACCTCCCCCTCGAGGCCCTCAGGCTCGCCATTGCGAACGAAGGCCAGTGTGCGGCCCTTGCGCTGGCGAAGCGCAACCACAACGCGGCGCTTGCCGGTTTGATGTTCCGCAAGGCGACGATCAACGCGCTCTGATTTTAGATTGGCGGGGCGAACGTGACGGCCGAAAAATGCACCGTCGATTTCCACGTCACCCGTGAGCGGCGACATATCTGCTTCGGCCTTCAGCGCCTCACGGATTTTGTGGGCCAGCACGAAGGCGGTTTTGTACTGCACGTTCAGATCGCGGGAGAGTTGCAGGGCGGAAAGACCCTTCGCCGCGTTGACGAAGATGCAGATCGCCGCGAGCAAATCGACGTAGGCCATTTTGCGGCTGGCGAAGATCGTGCCGCTCGTGACGCTGAACTGGTGATGGCAGGCCCGGCACTTGAACTTGCGCCGCGTGGCAATCTCGTACGCGCCAATGGTGCCGCACTTGGGGCAGACCGGCTCGCCAGCCCAACGGATAGCCTTGAACGTCTCGTACGCCTTGGCTTCCCCGTCCCTGTAAATCTGGCCTAGCGAAAGGGACCGGGCCTTGGCGGAGAGGAGGAAATGCTAAGTCATGGTCATCATATCCGGTGATCTTGTGCACCGGATATGGAGACTTGTACCGGCATAGTCAAGGGTATATATCACCGAATATGGTGATATTTAGAGGCCCAAATGGTGACCCGGAAAGACCTGCCCGTGAACGTGGAATACGAGACGAAGGCCAAGAACCTGCTCAAGGCCGAACTGAAGAAGCGGGGGGTTACCTACTCCCAGCTAGCGGCCAAGCTAGGCGAGTTGGGAATCCACGAGACGGAGCGTAATCTGAACAACAAGATCAGCCGTGGGGGCTTCAGTGCGGCCTTCTTGTTGCAATGCCTAAGCGCCGTTGGCTCGCAGTCGCTGCATTTGGACTAGTCGTTTCGTTTCACGCGCTAGCCGAGGACTCCCAACAGCAAGAAGGCCAGGCAGAAACTCAACAACAAAGTGCCGCCAACACCAATGACGGTGGCGAGTACGCCGCCTCGCAAGGTGTCCCATCGGTTGCCCAAGTGATGGGTGAGGAAAGCACCGATCAAAGCGAAAACGGAGACACCCAATACGAGAGCCAGTATGCGACCGGATTCTGGGATTGGTTGTCCTTGGGAGATACCCCGGCTCAGGCCATCATGGCGTGGGGCGGATTGGTTGCCGCCATTGCCGCGCTCTTTGCTGCGGGACTCCTTGGGCTCACCCTTCGCCAAACCCGGATTAGCGATGAACGGCAAACTCGGGCCTACGTCGGAATCTCCAGCGCTTCCATCAAATACGAGATGAAAAAGGGGCGGTTTGCCTTGCATGTGATCGCCATGAATAACGGCCAAACGCCCGCCTATGATGTGAGACTCAAGGCTGAATGGTACGACGCAGATCATGGGCCGACTGACCATTCTCCTCCCAAAGGCGCTAGCCGTGGGACTGTGAATCCAAGCAAAGAGATTCAGGTCCAATTCAACACGGATGTTGCGGACGAGACGGAAGATGTTTTGACACCTGAGCAGTGCGCGGCGATTTTCGAGGCTGGCACTGGAATTTGGTTGAACGGTCGCATCGAATACACCGATGCTTTCAAAAAGGAACGGTTCACCAACTACCGGTACAAACTCTACAAGCGCGGAACGCTTTATGGCCTCTCCGCGACTAACGAAGGCAACGAATCCAATTAGCAAAATGATTGCGGCAAGCGCCGCCAACGCCCTCACAGGGCGGCCCTCTACACCGGAGCCTCCTTCACGGGACTACCCCGCGCTTCTGGCTTGGTGCTCTTGCTACATAAGGCCGCTTAACCCCATGGTTGCGTACCGACTCCGAAGTTGGTGGCGGGCACGAATTAGACCCCGCACCTCCTTCGGCAGTTTGTGGTGAACCACACTCAAGAACGCACCCCTAAACCCCCAGCCTCTTCCGCAGCACCTCGTTCACCGCCTGCGGATTGGCTTTGCCGCCGGTCTCCTTCATCACCTGCCCGACGAACCAGCCGAGCAGCCCCGGCTTGGATTTCGCCGCCTCGGCCTGGCCGGGATTGGCCGCGATGATGCGATCGACCGCCGCCTCGATCGCAGACACATCCGTCACCTGCGCCATGCCGCGCGAGGCGACGATGGCCTTCGGATCGCCCCCCTCCGACCAGACGATCTCGAACAGCTCCTTGCCGATCTTGCCGGAAATCTCGCCCGCTCCGATCAGCGCAACGATCGCCCCGAGCTGCCCCGCGCCGATCGGCGACGCCGCGATGTCGAGCCCCTCCCTGTTCAATCGCCCGAACAGCTCGTTGATCACCCAGTTGGCGGCGATCTTGCCGTCGCGCCCCGCCGCCACCGACTCGAAGAAATCCGCCGAGGCCCGATCCATCGTCAGCACGCCGGCGTCGTAGGGGGTGATCCCGAACTCGCGCACAAACCGCGCCTTCTTCTCGTCCGGCAATTCCGGCAGCTCCACCCGCAGCGCCTCGATGAACGCATCGTCGAATTCGAGCGGCAACAAATCCGGGTCGGGGAAATAGCGATAGTCGTGCGCTTCCTCTTTGGTGCGCATCGCCCGCGTCTTGCCCGATTTCGCATCGAACAGCCGCGTCTCTTGATCGACGGTGCCGCCGTCCTCGATCAGATCGACCTGCCGCCGCGCTTCATAGTCGATCGCCTGGCCGGCAAAGCGCACGGAATTGACGTTCTTGATTTCGCATCTGGTGCCGAACGCCCCGCCCGGCCGCCTGACCGACACATTGACGTCGGCGCGCATCGAGCCCTGCTCCATATTTCCGTCGCACGTCCCGAGATAGCGGAGGATCGTGCGCAGTTTCGTCAGATACGCGCGCGCCTCTTCCGCCGACCTGAGATCGGGCTTCGAGACAATTTCCATCAGCGCCACGCCCGAGCGATTGAGATCGACATAGCTATTCGAAGGATGCTGGTCGTGAATCGATTTGCCGGCGTCCTGTTCGAGATGCAGCCGCTCGATGCCGATCTCGACCTCGCCCTCCCCGGTGTCGAGCCTGACCTTGCCCTCGCCGACGATCGGCTCGAGATATTGCGAAATCTGATAGCCCTGCGGCAGGTCAGGATAGAAGTAGTTCTTCCGGTCGAACACCGAGCGCTTGTTGATCTTCGCCTTCAGCCCCAGCCCGGTCCTGACCGCCTGCTTGACGCATTCGTCGTTGATCACCGGCAGCATGCCCGGCATCGCCGCATCGACGAAACTCACATTGGCGTTGGGCGGCGACCCAAATTCAGTCGAGGCGCCGGAGAAAAGTTTCGACTCGGAGGTCACCTGCGCATGCACTTCCATGCCGATGACGATTTCCCAATCGCCGGTCGCGCCGCGGACGAAGTTTTTCGGGTTCGGAATGCGGGTGTCGATGAGGGTCATGGGAACTCAGCGCAGACTTGGCAGAAGTTCATGGAATAACGCGATACAACCACAGAAGTTCGCCGAAATTACCCTTGGTTGTGCGCGACGTTTTTGAGTACCTTTATCAGCCGCACCTTTTCGACGCTCATCCGGCCGGTCCTCGTAAGTGATTGGCCGCGCTGGACGATTTCATATCCGGCCCGCTGGTAGAAGCGGATCGCCGCTTCGTGCGCCGCGATCGTGTCCAGGACCGCCCGCCGGTGCCCGGCCGCGATCATGTCCGCCTCCAGCTGAAATAAGAGAGTAGAACCAATGCCTTCGCGCTGCATGGTCGGGGCGATCCAGAGGTAGGGAACGTAGTTCGCCTCGCGTGCCGCCCAGCCGGCGAGCTCGCCATCTTTCTCAGCAACCGTAAGCCTTTCCAGCGCTCCGATGCAGTAAAGCACGAGCTCGACTTTCATCTTTTCCCGGCTCAGTTTTCCGTCCGGAAAAAACCCCATCAGGGAGGCCTCCCAGCCCCTGTAGGCGAGCATGCCGAGGCGCGCGGTCTCGGCGATATGGGCGGGCCTAAGTGTAAGCTGCGCAACCATTATTTCCCCTTCAGTCCTCCGGATGCCGGGCCGAGATGATGCCCTTTTCGAAATTGATGTTCCAGTCGATCAGCGTCCGCCACAGCAGTTCCGCCTGGTCGGGATCGAGCCGGTGGGCGCGGGCCCGCTCCCGCACCTTGGTGAGCACCGCGTCAACCCGCGCCTGGTCATATGCCTCCTCCACCCGCTCCTTGATCTCGGCGATCCGGTGCACGTAGGTGTGCCGCTCGGCGAACAGCCCTATAAGCACTTGATCCAGGCGGTCGATTTCGGCGCGGACCTCGTCCTTGGTCCGGCATTCGCTCGGGCGTTTGAGGGTGACATGGGGCAGTTGGAGCGCGGTCATGGGGCGAAGATAAGTCGGCGCAAAGCTTCCGCCTAGTCCCAATCCCGCCGGCGCCTCAATCGAGGACGCAGCTGACGCGCCCGGGTCACAGCGTCAGGGTTTCGCCGACAGCGCCTCGGCGATATGCGCCCATTCCTCCGCGACCGAGGCGGTTTGTCGCCGCTCGCCGCAACGCCGGTACCAATAGTCGGAATTGCCGAAATCGGCCTCGATCCAGTGGGCGAGCGCATGCACCCAATCGAAGTCGTGCATGCCTTCTTCGAGCTGCAGGAGCCGATGTGCCGTTTCCCATTCGGCGCCCATCTTCAACCCACCCTTTTTGAGCCACCACAGCGCCTGCTGTGGCGGGGTGAGCCCGGCGGGCGGATCGCGACGATCGAAGTCGGCAAGCCGTTGGTCCATCGTTCAAATCCACCACGGCTGCGGGGCGAAGTCCATGCCGCGCGAGCGCTCGATGACCCGGGCGGTGGCGAACAGCGTCGCCTCGTCGAACGGCCGGCCGATGACCTGCAGCCCGAGCGGCAGCCCTTCGCCGCTCTTGCCCGCCGGCACCGCGATCCCGGGCAGGCCCGCCATATTCACCGTCACCGTAAAAACATCGTTGAGATACATTTTCACCGGGTCGGCATTCATGTCCTGCTCGGCGATACCGAACGCCGCCGAGGGCGTCGCCGGGGTAACGATCGCATCGACCCCTTCAGCGAAAACGGCCTCGAAATCCCGCTTGATCAGCGTCCTGACCTTCTGCGCCCGCTTGTAATAAGCGTCGTAGTATCCGGCCGACAGCACATAGGTGCCGATCATGATGCGGCGGCGGACTTCCCGGCCAAAGCCCGCGGCCCGCGTCAGCTCGTACATATCGGAAATGTCGCGTCCGGTTACCCGCAGGCCATATCTGACCCCGTCATAGCGGGCGAGGTTGGACGACGCCTCGGCCAGCGCCACAATGTAGTAGGCCGGAAGCGCGTATTTGGTGTGCGGCAGCGAAATGTTCCGGACCTTTGCCCCCGCCTCCTTGAGCCAGGCGAGGCCCTGCGTCCACAGCGCCTCGATCTCCGCCGGCATCCCTTCCATCCGGTACTCGCGTGGCACCCCGATTGTCAGCCCTTTCACTCCGCGCTCGACGGCACCGGCGAAATCGGGGACCGGCAGGTCGGCGCTGGTTGAATCCCTCGGGTCGAACCCGGCCATGGACGTGAGCATGATCGCCGCGTCCTCGACCGTGCGGGCGATCGGGCCGGCTTGGTCGAGCGAGGAGGCGAAGGCCACGATCCCCCATCGCGAACAGCGCCCATAGGTCGGCTTGATGCCAACCGTGCCGGTGAAGGCGGCGGGCTGGCGGATCGAACCGCCGGTATCGGTTGCCGTCGCCCCGGCGCAAAGCCAGCCCGAGACCGCCGCCGCCGAGCCGCCGGACGAGCCGCCGGGAACCAGATCCTTGTTCGACCCATTGGCGCGCCACGGATTGACCACCGGGCCGTAATACGACGTCTCGTTCGACGATCCCATGGCGAACTCGTCCATGTTGAGCTTGCCGAGCATCACCGCCCCGTCGCGCCACAATCGGGCGGTGACGGAGGATTCGTATTCCGGCTTGAAGCCGTCGAGGATGTGGCTGCCCGCCTGGGTATGAACGCCCTTGGTCGCGAAAAGGTCCTTGATGCCGAGCGGCACGCCCTCGAGCGGCCCGCCCTCGCCTTTGGCGAGCCTCGCATCGCTCGCTTTGGCCATCGTCCGCGCTTGGTCGGCGGTCACGGCGACATAGGCATTGAGGGCTTTGGCCTTCGAGATCGCCGCGAGATAGGCCTCGGTCGCCTCGGCCGCGCTGAAGGATTTCTGCTTCAGCCCGTCCCGCAATGAAGCAAGGCCTAGTTTCGTCAGCTCGGTCAACGGCTTGTCCCCAAAGCGGCGCCTAAAGCGCCAGTTCATAAAAAATCGAGTGCCCGGTGTCGGGATAGTCGAGCACCGGCCCGCACCGCTTGAAGCCGGCGCGTTCGTAGAGTCGCCAGGCTTCCGGATGTCTTGTGCCGGTTTCAAGCACCATCCGCCGCAGGCCTTCGGCGCGCGACTGGTGCAATATGGCGTTGAGGATCGTCCGCCCGATCCCCTTTCCCCGCTCCTCGGGGCGGGTATACATGCGCTTGACCTCGCCGATCGCCCCGTGACGCCTGAGCGCGCCGATTCCGATCGCCCTGCCCGCCTCATCGCGCGCGACGAAGACGGTGGTATCGATCTTCGCCATCTCCTCGACGGTCATGTGAAAGACCGCTTCCGGCGGGGTCAGCGTCAGGAGGTAGGCGTTGAGCTCGGCGATAAGCGCGCGAACCTCGTCCTGCAACGGCGTTTCCTGATCGACCCGGACTGCCATCGGCCGCTACTCAACGACTTTCGGCACGACGAAGAAATTGTCCTCGGCGAGCGGGGCATTGGCGACGATTTTCTCGGGCTGCCCGCCGTCGGTCACCTTGTCGGTGCGGCGCCGCAGCTGCATCGGGGTGACCGAGGTCATGGGCTCGACCCCCTCGACATCGACCTCGTTGAGCTGTTCGACAAAGCCGAGGATGCGATTGAGCTCGCCAGCGAGCCCGTCGAGGTCGTTGGTGTCGATGCGGATGCGCGCCAGCCTGCCGATGCGGCGCACGGTATCGGCGTCAACCGCCATGATCTGCTCCTGAGTGAAAGCCTTGGCTTCGCGCCGCTTTTAGCAATGGACCGAGGGTCTTACAACTGCGGGGAGCCCGGGCCCCAAGCGCCATGCCCGGCTCGAGCACCTGTAGCGGCAGTCCCCCACCGCCAGGTCCGCGAACGCGCCGCCAACCAGATGATCCGCATGTAGGTGAATCCGATTGCTTCCACCTCGCCTTGCGGCGCACCATAACCGCCGATGCCAAGCCAACCAACGTCCAATCCCGAAAACGAGCTTGCCGGGATCCTGCCGGCTTCCGGCCGGCTGATGGGTCTCGATCTCGGCTCGAAGACCATCGGGGTCGCGCTCTCCGATACTCGGCAGACCATCGCGACCCCGCTGGAGACGATCCGGCGCAAACAGTTCACCCTCGACGCCGAGCGGCTCAACACGCTGGTCGAAGAGCATTCGGTCGTCGGGCTGATCGTCGGCCTGCCACTCAACATGGACGGCTCGGAGGGCCCGAGCGCCCAATCGGCCCGCGCCTTCGCCCGAAATTTTGGCGCACGGTCGCCGCTACCTATCGGTTTTTGGGACGAGCGGTTGTCGACCCTCGCGGTCACCCGCACCATGCTCGAAGCCGATTTGAGCCGGGCCCGCCGCGCCGAAATCGTCGACAAGCTCGCCGCCGGCTACGTGCTGCAAGGCGCTCTCGACCGTCTCCAGCATGCGCGCGGCACGGACAACCGCTAACCATCAACAGGTTTCGGCCGATTTGGCCTTGAGACGCCGCAAGGCATGGGCTACATCGGCGCCGGACCGACCGGACGAGGTTGATGGCCCGACGCGCGCCGCGCTCCCGACCCCCCGCCGAAAATGGCGCTCTGGCGCCGTCGCCTCCCCCGTTCGGACACAAGCACTTGCTCGGCATCGGCCAGCTCAATCCGGCCGAGATCACGAATCTGATCGACCGCGCCGAACGGATGATCGAAGTCTCGCGCCGGCCCGACAAACGCCTCGACACCCACCTCGGGCGGACCCAGATCAATCTCTTTTTCGAGCCCTCGACCCGAACCCAGGCGAGTTTCGAGATTGCGGGGCTCAGGCTGGGGATCGACGTGACCAGCATGCCGATCCGCGCCTCCTCGGTCACCAAGGGCGAAACGCTCATCGACACCGCCGCGACGCTCAACGCCATGCAGCCCGACGTGATCGTCGTCCGCCACCAGGCGGCGGGCGCGGTCGAACTCCTTTCCCAGAAAGTCGGTTGCTCGGTCATCAACGCCGGCGACGGCGCGCACGAGCATCCGACCCAGGCCCTCCTCGATGCGCTGACCATCCGCCGCCATAAAGGCCGCCTCAACGGTCTGACGGTCGCGATTTGCGGCGACATCGCCAATTCCCGCGTCGCCCGGTCGAACCTCTTGCTGCTCGGGGCGATGCAGGCGCGCACCCGGGTGGTCGCGCCGCTCACGCTTCTGCCCAAGGGCATCGAAACCCTTGCGACCGAAGTCTTCACCGACATGCGCGCGGGCCTCAAGGGTGCCGATGTGGTGATGATGCTGCGCCTGCAGACCGAGCGCGCCGCCGGCAAACTCATCCCCTCGGTGCGCGAATTCTACCGCTTCTACGGCCTCGACGAGGAAAAGCTCGGCTGGGCCAAACCCGACGCCATCGTCATGCATCCCGGGCCGATGAACCGCGGCGTCGAGATCGACCCGCTGATCGCCGATGGGCCGCGCTCGGTCATCGAGGAACAGGTCGAGATGGGGGTCGCGGTGCGCATGGCGGTGCTCGACGCGCTGCTCAGCCGGCAAGACGACGGGGCTGCCGCCGATGGATAGGCCGATCGTCATCGAGAATTCCCGCCTCGTCGATCCCGCCACCGGCCGGGACGAGCCCGGCGCGCTCATCGTCGAGAACAAGCGCATCGCCGGTATCGTCTCGGGCGCCGCACCCGGCGCGCCGCAGGGCGCCGAACGCATCGACGCCAAGGGCCTGATGCTCTGCCCCGGCCTAGTCGATCTGCGCGTCTTCACCGGCGAACCCGGCCACGAATATCGCGAGACCCTCACCAGCGCCGCCGACGCCGCCGCGGCGGGCGGGGTCACGACCTTCCTGTTAATGCCCGACACCGAGCCGGTTATCGACGAGACGGCGCTCGTCGATTACGTCATCCGCCGCGCCCGCGACATTTCGAAAATCCGCATCTATCCCGCCGCCGCCATTTCCAAGGGACTGCGCGGCGAGGAGATCGCCGAGTTCGGACTCCTTAAGGAAGCCGGCGCCCGCGCCTTCACCGACGGCCGCGCCTCGATCGCCAGCGCCGGACTGTTCCGCGCCGCGCTGACCTACGCCAAAAACTTCGACATGCCGGTCATCCACCACGTCGCCGACGCCTCGCTGACCGGCGACGGGGTGATGAACGCGGGAGCCTTTGCGACCATTCGCGGGCTCAAAGGAATCCCCATCGTCGCTGAGACCGTGCCGCTCGACCGCGACTTGCAGCTGGCGATGGCGACCGGCGCGCGCTACCACGCGGCCCAGATTTCGACCGCTGCTTCCGCCGAGATCATGCGGCGCGCCTTGACGGCGTCCGATCGCGTCTCCTGCGGCGTCTCGATCAACAATCTCGCGCTCAACGAGAACGACATCGGCTCGTATCGCACTTTCTTCAAGCTCGCCCCGCCGCTGCGGCACGAAGACGACCGCCGTGCCATGGTCGAGGCCCTCGCCGACGGCACCATCTCAACGATCCATTCCGCCCACGATCCACAGGATTCGGAGACCAAGCGCCGGCCCTTCGCCGAGGCGGCCGACGGCGCCATCGGCCTCGAAACGCTATTGGCGGTGGCGCTACGCCTCCATCATTCGGGCGAAGTACCGCTGATGACGATTCTGAAGGCGCTGACCTGCGCCCCCGCGGACCTGATCGGTCTTGCGGCGGGCCGGTTGCGCAAGGGCGACAAGGCCGACCTGATCCTCCTCGATCTCGACGCGCCCTGGGTCGTCACTGAAGCCGCCATCCGCTCGCGCTCGCGCAACACCTGCTTCGAGGGCGCGCGGCTGACCGGCAAGGTGATGCGGACTTTTGTCTCTGGCAGAACCGTCTATGATGCCGCCTCCTAGGGGGCGCGTTCCGTGCCGGACTTTCTCATCGCCGCCATCGCCGGCTATCTTCTCGGCTCGATTCCCTTCGGGCTCCTGATCACGCGGGCCGCGGGGCTCGGCGACATCCGCAAGATCGGCTCGGGCAATATCGGGGCGACCAATGTCCTCAGGACCGGCCGGCGCGAACTCGCCGCGCTGACCCTGCTGCTCGACGCCGGAAAAGGCGCCGCCGCGGTGCTGCTGGCGCGGTATTTCCTCACCGAAAATGCCGCGATGGTCGCGGGCCTCGCCGCGTTCCTCGGCCACAACTTCCCCATCTGGCTCGGCTTCAAGGGCGGCAAGGGCGTTGCGACCTATATCGGGGTCATGCTTGGGCTCAACTGGATCGTCGGGGCTCTCTTCTGCATCATTTGGCTGATCGTAGCTTTTGCCCGCCGCTACTCCTCGCTCGCCGCGCTGACTGCCGCCGCGGCGACGCCGGTTTTCGCGTGGATCTGGTCTGGCCCCGAGCTCGCCGGCTTCAGCGCGGCGTTCGCGCTCCTGATCTACTACAGGCATTGGCCGAATATCCGCCGTCTCGTCGACGGCACCGAGACCCGGATCGGCGAAACCAGACCTGCCAGCACGGCCGGCGGGAGGTAGCCGCTTGAGCGGGGGTGAATTCAGCGCAACCGACCTGAACCTCGCGCAGCGGCGCGACTGGCTCCGCTTGATCCGCAGTGAGAATGTCGGGCCCGCGACCTTTCGCCTGCTGATCAACCGCTACGGTTCGGCCGCCAGTGCGCTCGCCGCCCTGCCGCACATCGCGCTCAGGGGCGGCGGCAAAGCCCCGACGATACCGGTGCTCGAAGACATCGAGCGCGAGCTTGAGGCGCTCTACCGCTACGGCGGCCGGCTGGTCGCCGTCGGCGAGTCCGACTACCCGCCGCTGATGCGCCATATCCACGGCCCGCCACCGCTGCTGGCGGTCATGGGCGCGGGCGCGACCCTCACCCGCGAGGCGGTTGGCATCGTGGGGGCCCGCAACGCCTCGGCCGCCGGCATGACGCTGACCAAGCGCCTCGCCGCCGACATCGGCGAGGCGGGCTTCGCCATCGTTTCCGGGCTTGCCCGCGGCATCGACGCCGCCGCTCATTCGGCCTCCCTCAAAACCGGCACGATCGCCGTTCTCGCCGGCGGGCTCGACAATATCTATCCGGAAGACAATCGGCCGCTCGCCGAGGACATTCTCGCCAATTCCGGGGTGCTGATTACCGAAATGCCGTTCGGTTACGAGCCGCGCGGACGAGATTTCCCGCGTCGAAATCGCCTCATCTCGGGCATCGCCCGCGGCGTTGTCGTGGTCGAAGCGGCAAAGCGTTCCGGCTCGCTCATCACCGCCCGCTTCGCGCTCGAGCAGAACCGCGAAGTCTTTGCCGTGCCCGGCTCGCCGATGGATCCGCGCGCCGAAGGCGTCAACGCCTTGATCCGCGACGGGGCGACGCTCACCCGCGACGCCATCGATGTGATCGAGCAGCTGCGCACCCAGCGACCGGAGACGCTTTTGGAGGATACCGGTGGCGACGAGCCGGACTACACCGATTTCGCCGCAACGGCGGAGGCGAGCGAGGACGATCGCACCCGCCTCGCGGAAATGCTGAGCGTCACGCCGGTCTCGGTCGACGACCTGATCGTTCAGTCGGGACTGGCCGCCGGGCTCGTGCAAACCATCCTGCTCGAACTTGAAATCGCCGGTCGTGTCCGCCGGTCGAGCGGCCAGCTCGTCTATCTCTCCGGCTGATTGGCTGATCGCAATTCGACCCAATTCGAGGCGCGTGGGCGGGACGGCTTCATTGACAAAGCGCGGACCCGTGACCATGTTGCGCCCGCTTTCCCCCGCTTCGGAGTCTTGCCGCGCATGAAGGTCGTCATTGTCGAAAGCCCCGCCAAGGCCAAGACAATCAACCGGTATCTCGGTCCCGGCTACGAGGTTATCGCCTCGTTCGGGCATGTGCGCGACCTGCCTTCGAAGAATGGCTCGGTGAAGCCCGAGGAAGATTTCGAAATGCTGTGGGAGATCGATCCCGCCTCGAAGAAGCGCCTCAACGACATCGCCGCCGCGGTCAAGGATGCCGACGAGGTGATTCTCGCGACCGACCCCGACCGCGAGGGCGAGGCGATTTCCTGGCATGTCCTCGACGTGCTCAAGTCCAAGAAGGTGATCGGCGACAAGAAGGTCAGGCGCGTCGTCTTCAACGCCATCACCAAATCGGCGGTAACCGAGGCGATGCTGCACCCGCGCGACATCGACGTGCCGCTGGTCGACGCCTACCTCGCCCGCCGGGCGCTCGACTATCTTGTCGGCTTCACCCTTTCCCCGATCCTCTGGCGCAAACTGCCGGGCTCGCGTTCGGCCGGCCGCGTCCAGTCGGTGGCGCTGCGCCTCGTCACCGAGCGCGAAGACGAAATCGATCGCTTCAAGGCGCAGGAATATTGGAGCATCACCGCCGCGCTCGAAAAGCAGGGCAAGCCCTTCGAGGCGCGCCTCTATGCCGTTGACGGCAAGAAGGTCGACCGGCTCGATGTGAAAAACGAAGCCGACGCGGCAGCGATCCGCGACGCGGTCAAGGCGGGCCGGCTGACCGTGACCTCGGTCGAGAAGAAGCCGACCAAACGCAATCCCTGGGCGCCGTTCACCACTTCAACGCTGCAGCAGGACGCCTCCAACCGGCTCGGCTTCTCGCCCTCCCGCACCATGCAGATCGCCCAGCGGCTCTATGAAGGCATCGCGGTCGGCGGCGAGGCGGTCGGCCTCATCACCTACATGCGTACCGACGCGGTGCAGATGGCGCCCGAGGCAATCGAGGCGACGCGCCGGCAGATCGTCCGCGAATTCGGCGAGGCGTACCTGCCCGATAAACCGCGCCTCTATCAGACCAAGGCGAAGAACGCCCAGGAAGCCCATGAGGCGATCCGCCCGACCGATCTCGGCCGGCACCCGGACACGCTGCGCAACCTCGAGCCCGACCAACACCGGCTCTACGACCTTGTCTGGAAACGCACCATGGCGTCCCAGATGCGCGCCGCCGAGATCGAACGCACGACCGCCGACCTGACGCTCGACGGCGGCGGGCGAGAGATCACCCTGCGCGCCTCCGGGTCGGTGACGACTTTCGACGGTTTTCTCAGGCTCTATGCGACGCCGGTCGCCGACGACGAGGAAGAAAGTCGCGAACTGCCCCCGTTCGCCGAGGGCGACACCCCGACGCTCAACGACTGCACCATTGAGCAGCATTTCACCCAGCCGCCGCCGCGCTACACCGAGGCGAGTCTGATCCGACGCATGGAAGAGCTCGGCATCGGTCGGCCTTCGACCTATGCCTCGACGCTCGCAGTGCTGCGCGACCGCGACTATGTCCGACTCGACAAGCGGGCGCTTGTCCCCGAGGACCGCGGCCGGCTGGTGACGGCTTTCCTGCAGAGCTTCTTCACCCGCTATGTCGAATACGACTTCACCGCCAATCTCGAAGCCGAGCTCGACGAGATTTCCGCCGGACGAATCGCGTGGAAGGAAGTTCTCAGGAAATTCTGGGCCGAATTCTCCACCCATACCGACGAGATCAAGGACCTGCGCGTCTCCGAGGTACTCGAGGCGCTCAACGCCATGCTCGGCGATCATATCTTCCCGCCGCGCGCCGATGGCATCGACCCCCGCACCTGCCCCAATTGCGGCACCGGCAAGCTGTCGCTGAAGGTCGGCAAGTATGGCGCTTTCATCGGCTGTTCAAATTATCCGGACTGCAGCTTCACCCGCCAGCTTTCGGACGCCGCGAACGGCAAAAGCGAAAACGCCGCCGAAGGCCCGCGCGTGCTCGGCACCCATCCTGTCACAAGCGACGAGATAACTTTCCGCACCGGCCGTTTCGGGCCCTACGTCCAGATGGGCGAGGGCAAGGCGGCCAAGCGCGCCAGCCTGCCGCGCGGTTGGGATCCCGCAACGATCAATCTTGAGGCGGCGCTGAAACTTCTCGCGCTACCGCGCGAAGTCGGCATGCATCCCGAGTCTGGCAAGCCGATCACCGCCGGCATCGGCCGCTACGGCCCGTTCGTCTCCCATGACGGCAAATACGCCAACCTGCCCGAGGTCGAAGAAGTTTTCACGGTTGGGCTCAATCGCGCCGTCGATTTGCTCGCCGCCCGCGCCAACGGCGCCGGCCGGCGTGGCGCCCCGGCAGTCATCAAGTCGCTCGGCGAGCATCCCGATGGCGGGGCGGTGACGGTCCGCGACGGCCGATATGGCCCGTATGTGAATCATGGCAAGATCAACGCCACGCTGCCCAAAAACACTTCGCCCGATTCCGTCACCATCGACCTGGCGCTCGAACTGATCGCGGCAAAGGCGGCGAGCGGTGGCGGACGCAAGCGCGCCCGCGCCCGCGGCTAGGCCGCCGAACGACAATGACCCGCGAGCGGCCGGCCCGCCTGCCCCGACAGCCTCAGCAGGGCGGCGAACGCCTCCACCCCAAACGCGCCCTTCAGGCTCCGGCCGGCCGGGTGCCGACCCGCGAGGAGGTGTTGACGTTCCTCGCCGAACATCCCGACCACGCCACCAAGCGCGACCTCGCCCGCGCCTTCGGGGTGCGCGGCGATGCCCGCGTTCCCTTCAAGGCGCTGTTGCGGGAAATGGAGGGCGCCGGCCTGATCGCCCGCAAGCGCCACGGCTTCCGCGCCCCCGCAGAACTGCCTTCGGTCGGCGTGCTCGACATTCCCGTCGATGCCGACCCCGACGCGCTGATCGGCTATCCCGCCAAATGGAACGAGCAAGACGGGGTCAGGCCCGCCGTCGAGATCGTCACCCCCAAGGCGGCCCGCATCGTGCCGGGCCCCGGCGACCGCGTTCTCGCCCGGATCGAGCGCGCCGAAGCAGGCGTGCCGCGCTACACCGCCCGGGCGATCCGCATCTTCGACCAGCCGAGCACGGCGCTGATCGGCATTGTCCGCAAGACCAGCGACGGGGCGCGCCTGGTGCCGGTCGAGCGCAAGCAGCGCGAATGGACGATCCGGCCCGACGATCTCGGGGAAGCCCGCGACGGCGACCTCGTCGAGGTCGAGCCGGTGGCGACGGGGCGGGCGCTCGAAACCCGCGCCCGAGTCACCAATGTCATCGGCAATCCCCTCAGCGAGCGGGCGATCAGTCTGATCGCGCTGCACAATCTCGACATCCCCTACCGGTTCCCCGGCGCGGCGCAGGCCGAAGCCGCCGCCATGCAGCCTGGAGGAATCGAAGGCCGGCAGGATTGGCGGCAAGTCCCGTTCGTCACCATCGACCCGGAAGACGCCAAGGACCACGACGACGCGGTCTTTGCCGCTCCCCTCGCTGACAAGGCCCTGCCCGGCGGTTTCGAAATCCTCGTCGCCATCGCCGATGTCGCCTGGTACGTCCGCCCAGGCAGCGCCCTCGACCGCGAAGCCTATTTGCGCGGCAACTCGATCTATTTCCCCGACCGGGTAGTGCCGATGCTGCCCGAGCGCATTTCCAACGACCTCTGCTCGCTGCGTGCGGGGGAAAACCGCGCGGCGCTGGCGGTGCGCATGGTCATTGGCGCCGACGGCGAAAGGCGGTCGCATTCCTTCCACCGGGTGCTGATCCGGTCGGCGGCCAAGCTCGCCTATCCTCAAGCGCAGGCGGCGATCGACGACGAGCCGGACGATACCACCGGCCCGCTACTCGAACCCGTGCTCAAACCGCTTTGGGCCGCTTATGCGGCGCTGAAACGGGCGCGTCACAAGCGCCAGCCGCTCGATCTCGACCTGCCCGAGCGCCGCATTCGCCTCAACCGGGCCGGCCTGGTCGAGGATGTCTTCGTCCCCGAACGCCTCGACGCGCACCGGCTGATCGAGGAAATGATGATCGCCGCCAACGTTTGCGCCGCCGAGACGCTCGAGGGCTGCGACACGCCGCTGCTCTACCGCGTCCACGACGCCCCGAGCATTGAGAAACTCGAAGGGCTGCGCGAGGTGTTGAAGACGATGCAGCTCTCGCTCGTCACGGACCGCACCCTGCGCCCGATCCATTTCAACCAGATCCTGTCGCACGCCGTTGAACATCCGAGCCCCGAACTCATCAACGAACTGATCCTGCGCGCCCAGGCGCAGGCCGAGTATGCCGACCAGAACTACGGCCATTTCGGTCTTAACCTCAAGCGCTACGCCCATTTCACCTCGCCGATCCGCCGCTATGCCGACCTGATCGTCCACCGGGCATTGATCCGGGCGCTCAATTTCGGACCCGAGGGCCTTTCGCCCCGGGACAACGAGAAACTCGCCGGCATCGGACAGCATATTTCGATGACCGAGCGCCGGGCCATGGCGGCCGAGCGGGAGACGCAGGATCGCCTGCTCGCCCTCTATCTCTCCGACAAGGTCGGCGAGCGGTTCTTCGGCCGCATTTCCGGGGCGACAAGGTCGGGCCTATTCGTCACCCTCGACATCACCGGTGCCGACGGTTTTGTCCCCGCGTCGAGCCTCGGCAACGACTATTTCCGCTTCCTCGAATCCGAGATGGCGATGGTCGGCGAGCGCACCGGCGAACGGTTCCGGGCCGGCGACAAGGTCGAGGTGCGGCTTCTTGAAGCCGCGCCGATGGCAGGCTCTTTGCGCTTCGAAATCCTGTCTGAGGGCGGGCACGTTGCCCCCTCCCGAGGCAAGCGCGGCCGCGCCACCGGCCGCCGCCCACCGCAGCGAGCCAAATCGAAGCTAAGGCGCTAGATGCGGGCCTATCCAGTCGCCACCGCCAAGCTCGAACTGTCACTGCTGCTCGCGACGATTTTTGTGCCGGGGGCGGTTTTGCTCAACCTGGCGCTGCTCCGCCCGGTCAAGGGCGCCATCGTCGCCCCGCAATGGGCTCTGCGCATGCATGAGTTCGGCGGCGGCGAGCCAACCACGAAACTTGACTTTTGCCCCGATCTTTATAGGTTGCCGGCCAATCTCCCCGCCGCGCCGGACCGCCCGCGCGGCTTTGTCATGGAGCCACCCGCATGGCCAAGGCAGCCTCCGTCAAAATCAAGCTCGTCTCCAGCGCCGACACCGGCTTCTTCTATGTGACGAAGAAGAACGCGCGGACGATGACCGAGAAGTTGACGCAAAAGAAATACGACCCCATCGTGCGCAAGCACGTCGAGTTCAAGGAATCGAAGATCAAATAGAGCGCTTGACGCTGCGGAATGCAAATAGGCCCCGCTGGCGACAGCGAGGCCTTTTTTGTCCAAGCGGCTGGTCCGGCCCGGTAGTCGAAGAGGCCACTCTTTCCGGAACCGAACCAGCCTCCCTACGGACCCAGGAGTTGCGGCGGACCTGAGTTGAACCGTAGGGTTAGTGCCGCGTTGTTGAACGCGAGCTCGTATTCGCAAAAAAAGCCTAGGATATCGATCGGGCGATGCCAAATGACAATCGTGGTCGCGGGACCGGATTGTTAAGGTAAGTTGAAGACTTAACCTTAACTCCGGCCGTTAAGATTGGCGCTTAGGACTAATGGGAGAAGCCCCAACTTGCCCCGGCGGCAAATAAACTAGGCGGCCTCGTAAACCACCCGGTTCCGCCCCTCGCGTTTGGCGCGATAGAGTGAAATATCGGCGCGTTTCAGCACGGTGTCTGGCGTGTCGTCGGGGCTCTCGTTGAGCGCGACGCCGACGCTGACCGTAATGTTGAGCGGCGCCTCCGCCCCCGCCTCAATCGGCTGGCTCGCCATCGAGTGGCGGACGCGCTCGGCGACCGCTTGGGCGAAGCTCAAATCGGTGTCGGGCATCAGCACGACGAATTCTTCCCCGCCGTAGCGGGCGGCGAGATCGACACCCCGGATCGAGCGCTGCAGCCGGCGGGCGAACTCCTTCAGCACCGCGTCGCCCGCGTCGTGTCCATGGGTGTCGTTGACCTGCTTGAAATGGTCGATATCGATCATCAGGACACTGAGGTCCCTGCCCTGCTCGCGCGAGCGTTCGAGAAGGCTCGAAAGGTGCCGGTCGAAATAGCGCCGGTTGTAAAGTCCGGTCAGCCCGTCGACGACGGCCATCGCGACGGTGTTGGAAAGGTTCTCCCGCAGTTCGAGCGAATAGCGGTGGCGCTTGATCTGGGTGCGCACCCGTGCCGCGAGCTCGTTGCGCTCGACCGGGCGCTGGATGAAATCGTTCACCCCGAGATCGAGCCCGCGCACGATCTTTTGCTTGTCCTTCTCTTCGGAGATGAGGATGATCGGCATCAGCCGCGTCTGCTCGAGGGTTCTGAGCTGCGAGCAGATCCGGAGCGGATCATAGCCTTCGAGCGACATCGAAACGATGGCGAGTTCGTAGTCGCTTTCCGTCGCCCGCATAACCGCGTCGGCGGGATCCGAAACGATCGTCACCGAATGGGCCGGCTCGATGTAGTTCCTGAGCCGTTCGGCCCCGCGCGCATCGTCCTCGATGAGGAGTATCTTGCCGCCCTCTCCGTTGATCGAGCTGGTCATGCCGACCGCGTCCTCGATGGCGAGCGTCTTGCCGGTAACCGCCCGCGAGCGCAGCTCGTCGGTCAGAACTTTGAGCCTCACCAGGGACTTGACCCGCGCCAGAAGCGCCACGTCGTCCACCGGCTTGGTCAGAAAATCGTCGGCGCCGGCCTCAAGCCCCTTCACCCGGTCGGAGGGCTGGTCGAGTGCCGTGACCATGACGACCGGAATATGCTGGGTGAAGGGATCGGATTTGAGCCTTCGGCAGACCTCGAACCCGTCCATCCCCGGCATCATCACATCGAGGAGAAGGATGTCGCATTCCCCCCGCCGGCAGATTTCGAGGCCCTCGACCCCCGAATAGGCGCCGATAACGTCGAAATACTCCGCCGTAAGCCGCGCCTCGAGCAGCTTGACGTTGGTGGGACTGTCGTCGACGACTAGCACTCGGGCTGTCATACGCGGCTACTTTCTACCCATCCCGGCCGGGAACCCGCCCGGCTCGGCAGCCCCTCAATCGGCGGCGCCGATATAGCTTCGAATCGTCTCAAGGAAATGCGGCACGGAAATCGGTTTGGAAATGTATCCCTCGCACCCGCCCTGCAGGATGCGCTCCTCGTCCCCCTTCATCGCGAAGGCGGTCACCGCGATCACCGGAATGGCGGCGAGCTCGTCGTCTTCCTTCAGCCATTTGGTGACCACCAGACCCGAGACTTCCGGCAGCTGGATGTCCATCAGGATCAGGTCTGGATGATGCGCCCGGGCGAGCTCCAGGGCCTCCATGCCGTTGCGGGTCTGGATGGTCTGATAGCCGCGCGATTCGAGAAGATCGTGGAAGAGCTTCATGTTGAGCTCGTTGTCCTCCACGATCAGAACGGTTTTAGCCATGCGATGAGCGGATTGTCCCTGTGGCGGAGAGCTTCGTATTGCACTTAAATTCGGCTAACATCAAAACGTTACAAAACACGTAATGGGCGGGCCATGATCCCCGACAAAAGGCCGGATATCGGGACCTTTCGCCTCGCCGAGGCCTGTCTTGACTTTCTCGTGAGCGACCCAGACCAGCTCGTCCGTTTCATGTCGGGGGCGGGACTCGATCCCGATGTGCTGCGGGCAGAGGTCCGCTCGCCCGCCCTCGCCCGCGGCCTGCTCGACTATTTTGCCCATGACGAGTCGGCGCTCACCGCACTCTGCGCTCATTCGCACATTCCCGTCGAGGATTTCATGCGGGCGTACTATCGGCTGAATCCGGACGGCTGACCGCAATGGCCGCCATCCCATTTCTCTGCCGGGACTGCCTCGCCGCCGGTCAAGGCCGGACCCCGCCGAAGCGCTGCCCGGCCTGCGGCTCCCCCCGCCTGCTCGCCCATCCCGAGCTCAACGGGCTCGCCATCGCCCATGTCGACTGCGACGCCTTCTATGCCGCGGTCGAAAAGCGCGACCGGCCCGAACTCGCCGACAAGCCGGTCATCATCGGCGGGGGAAAGCGAGGGGTCGTCGCGACCTGCTGCTACATCGCGCGGATGGACGGAGTGCGCTCGGCCATGCCGATGTTCAAGGCGCGGCGGCTCTCGCCCGACGCCATTGTCATCAAGCCCGACATGGCAAAATATGTCGCGGTGAGCCGGCAGATCCGCCGGAAAATGGAGGCGCTGACCCCGCTTGTCGAGCCGCTCAGCATCGACGAAGCGTTCCTGGACCTCTCGGGCACCGAAGCCCTGTTCCATGCCCCGCCGGCCCTGACGCTGGCCCGATTTGCCAGGGAAATCGAGGCGGAAATCGGGGTCACCGTCTCGATCGGGCTCAGCCACAACAAGTTCCTCGCGAAAGTAGCCTCAGACCTCGACAAGCCGCGCGGCATGCGGGTCATCGGCCGCGCCGAGACCAAGGCGTTCCTTGCCGGCAGACCGATCTCGATCATCTACGGCATCGGCAAGAGTTTTGCGGCGCGACTTGCGGCGGACGGCATTTCGACCGTCGGCCAACTGCAGAAAATGAAGGAGAAGCAGCTGGTCGGGCGCTATGGCGAGATCGGCGACCGGTTGTTTCGCCTGTCGCGCGGCGAGGATTCCCGCCACGTTAATCCACGGGGCAAGGCCAAGACGGTCAGCCATGAGACGACTTTCTTCGAGGATATCAGTAGTTTCACCGACCTTTCCCGCATTCTGCTGAAGCTCTCGGAGCTGGTCTCGGCCAGGCTGAAAAAGCAGGGGATTGCCGGGGACACGGTCACCCTCAAGCTGAAGACCGTGGGCTTTGCGACCCGCACCAGGGCCCGGCACCTCATCGCCCCGACCCAGCTCGCCCACGTCATCAACGAGACCGGCGAGGCCCTGCTCGCCAGGGAAGTCGGGATCGAGAGTTTTCGGCTGCTCGGCATCGGCGTCTCGGGCCTCGGCCCGGCGCCGGCCGAGGATCCGGTGGACTTGGTCGATCCGAAAGTCGCCCGCCGCGCCGCCGTCGAACGCGCTGTCGACGATGTCCGCGCCCGCTTCGGCAAAGAGGCGGTCTTGCGCGGCAAACTCTATCCGCGTAGGCGTCAGGGCGAAACAGCCCCCGCCAAGGAACGCCGCACCGATGTCCGGCATTGAAGCGAGACTCGCCGAACGCGGCATCACCCTTGCCGTCCCCCGCCCGCCCGCGGCCAACTACCTGCCGGTCAGGCGATCGGGGCGGATTCTCTATGTCTCCGGCCAGATTTCCGCCGACTCGACGGGCGTCATCGCCGGCCAGCTCGGCCGTACGATGGATCTCGATGCCGGCCGCCAGGCCGCCCGCGCCGCGGCCATCGCGTTGTTGGCGCATATCCGCCACTCGGCTGAAGTGCCGCTCGAGGAGATCGCCGCCATCCTTCGGCTCCTGGTGCTCGTCAATGCAGCCCCGACCTTCGTCGGGCCGCATCTTGTCGCCAATGGCGCCTCCGACCTTCTGGTCGAGATTCTGGGCGACGCCGGCCGGCACGCCCGCTCGGCGATCGGAGTTGCGAGCCTGCCGCTCGGCGCCGCGGTCGAAATCGAGGCGGTGGTGGAACTGAAGGCGTGAGCGTAACGCTCAGTGAAATCTTCGCTCGCCCCATCGCCCATCGCGGCCTGCACGACCGGGCGCTCGGCATCGTCGAGAACACGAGTTCGGCTTTCCGCCGCGCCATCGAACAGGGTTTTGCCATCGAGTGCGACCTGCAATTGACCAAAGACCATGTGCCGGTGGTCCTCCACGACGCCGTCCTCGACCGGCTGACCAAGCGCAAGGGGCCGGTGGCCGCGGTTGACGCCGCCGAACTGGCGCTGGTGCCACTCAAGGGCACCGCCGATACGCCGATGACCTTTACCGATCTGTTGCGGCTCGTCGCCGGACGCGTGCCGCTGATCGTCGAGCTGAAGCGCCAGGAGAAGGGCAATCTGGCGCTGGCCAGGGCGAGCGTCGCCGCCGCCAAGGGCTACACCGGCCCCCTCGCCTTCAAATCGTTTGAGCCACGGCTCGTCGCCGGAGTCCGCAAGGCCGGATTCGAGGGCCCGGTCGGCATGATCATCGACGCCGGAGGCGAACGGGCAACCGGGGCAGGCGGGCTGACGCTGGCCCGCCGCATGGCGCTGCGCCAGCTCGTCCATGCCCCGGCCTCGAGCTTCGATTTCGTCTCCTGCGAGCATCATGCGCTGGAACTGCCGGCGATCGCGCTCTTGCGGCGGGTCGGCAAGAAAGTGATGACTTGGACGATCCGCAGTCACGCCGACGCCGCAAAGGCGCTGGAGAATGCCGACCAGATCGTCTTCGAGGGTTATCTGCCGGAAAGCGCGGCGGCCTGAACCATGGATACCGAGCGCCAGCTCACCGTCACGATCCACGAAAGCGTCGCCGACATTCCCGCCGCCGACTGGAACGCCTGCGCCGGACCGGGCCTTGACCGGCCCGACAACCCGTTCCTCGAACACGCCTTTTTCTCGGCGCTCGAATCCTCGGGCAGCGCCCGCGCCAAGACCGGCTGGCTGCCGCAGCACATTTCGCTCGCTGACAATGCTGGAGCGATCGTCGGGTTGATGCCCTGTTACCTGAAGTCGCATTCGCAGGGCGAGTACGTGTTCGACCACGGCTGGGCCGAGGCTTTCGAGCGCAGCGGCGGGCGCTATTATCCGAAGTTGCAGGTTTCGGTGCCGTTCACGCCGGTGCCGGCGCCAAAACTGCTCGTGCGCGATCCCGCCGACGACGGGGTGAGGCGCGCCCTGCTTTCGGCCGCCGAAAACCTTGCCCGCCAGATCGAGACCTCCTCTATCCACGCGACCTTTCTGCCCGAGACAGAACAGGCGATGGCGGTGGAGGCCGGCTGGTTACCGCGACTCGACCAGCAATTCCACTGGTCGAACCAAGGCTTCGCCAGTTTCGAGGATTTCCTTGGGACGCTTGCTTCGCGCAAGCGCAAGGCGATCCGGCGGGAGCGTCGCGAGGCGCTGGCCGACGAGCTCAGCGTCGAATGGATGACCGGCACACAGCTCACCGAGCGCCATTGGGACCGGATGTTCGCCTTTTATATGGAGACCGGCGGGCGCAAATGGGGCCGGCCCTATCTCAACCGCAAGTTCTTCGCACTTCTCGGCGAGTCGATGGCCGACCGGGTGCTGCTGATCTTCGCCCGGGACGGCGAGGAGATCATTGCCGGCGCGCTCAACCTGATCGGCGCCGACACGCTCCATGGCCGTTATTGGGGCTGCAGCCGCGACGTGCCATTCCTGCATTTCGAGCTTTGCTACTATCAGGCGATCGACTTCGCCATCGCCCATCGCCTCGGCCGCGTCGAGGCAGGAGCGCAGGGCGAACACAAGCTCGCCCGCGGTTACGTTCCGCAAACGACCTGGTCGGCCCACTGGATCGCGCACGCGGGATTTCGCGCGGCGGTCGCCGACTATCTGGAGCGCGAGCGCCGCGGAGCCGCCCGCGATCAGGCGGAGCTGAGCCGCTTCACCCCCTATCACCGCGGTTGACAGGCCGCGTGCCAGCGTGGCACCAAACAGCGCTCAAACGGGGACGGCATGACAATTCTCGACGTGGCCTGGATCATCGTCCAGGCGGCTTTCGTATTTGCCGCCTCGACCTTCCTGTTCGATATTCTGCACTACCTTTTGCACGCCTGGGAGAAATCGCGATTCGGCACGCTCCGCGCCTTCGCGCGCTGGCACAATGTCCATCACCAGTTCCTCGACAAGAACATGGACGTCCACCCGGAGCTGGTGCGGCAGAATTTGGTCTTTCACCTCCTGCCGGAATTCGCGTCCTCGATGGCCGGCACACTGGTGTTCACCCTCTTCTGCAACTGGTGGGCGGTCGGCGCTGTGGCGCTCGCCCATACCGTGCTCTTCGTCGCCCGCATTATTGAAGAAGGCCGCGACTTCAACCACATGGCGATGGACCGGCTGAGCGGGACGCAAGGATTCTGGCTGGTGACCCCGTCCTACCACGCCCTCCATCACATTCATCCGCACGCCTTCTATTCGTCGTTCCTCAGCCTTTTCGATCTGATCGCCGGGACCGGCTGCCAGATCGGCGGAAGGCGATTCCTGGTAACTGGCGCCGGTGGTGCGTTCGGCACCGCGCTGGTGAAGCGGCTCAGGGGGCTGGGCGCGACCGTCACGACGGCGAAGTTCGGCACCGACTATCGGGCCGGCGATTATTCGCGGATGCGCCCGCTGCTTGAAGCAGCCGACGTGGTGGTACTCGCGCATGGGACGAAATCCGTCGATTGCTGGAACGCCAATTACCGCACCTTTGTCGACCTCATCGACCTTTTCGAAGAGATCGGCCGCGACCGCCTGACCCCGCCGGAAGTCTGGGCGTTGGGATCAGAGGCCGAACTGCATGGCGATTTCGGTCTCGCCAGCTTGAAGGATTACGCGGCCTCGAAGCGCGCCTTCGCCGCCCGTGCGCTCGGCTATTACACCTCGCGCGACCTGATCTACCGCCACATCGTCCCCTCGGCTTTCACTTCGGCGATGGGTCCCGGGCTGATTTCGGCTGCAACCGCGGCCGCGGTCGCGCTCTTCCTCATCCGGCGCGGCTTCACCTATGTGCCGGTGACCTACACGACGCTGGCGCTCTGGAACTATCTGCGCTTCCGCTTCCAGCGTTCCGGCGCGGCGGAAGCGGCGCGCGCCTCCTCGCAGGGCTGACGATGGCGGCCTACAGCCCGGATAATATTTTCGCCAAAATCATCGCCGGTCTCGTTCCGAGCCATAGGGTCTTTGAAGACGCCGAAGCGCTCGCCTTCATGGACCTGATGCCGCATTCCAAGGGCCACACTCTCGTCGTCCCGAAAAAGGGTTCGCGCAATCTGCTCGACGCAGACCCCGAAGTGCTGGCGAAGCTGATCGTCCGCGTGCAGAAGATCGCCATGGCGGTGCGGATTGCGTTCTCCGCCGACGGGCTGAGGATAAACCAGTTCAACGAGGAGCCGGCGGGGCAGACGGTCTTCCATCTGCATTTTCACATCATCCCGATCTACCAGGGCGTACCGATGCGGGCGCAGACCGGGGAGATGGCTGATCCGAACGAGCTTGCGGCCCATGCCGAGGCGATCCGCGCCGCGCTGAAATAGGGACGTGTGCGAACTTGAATGCGAAAGCGCCGGGCAGGTGCCCGGCGCCGTCATTCGAGGTTGGCTCGACCCCGCTCAGCTCTTCTGCGGTGTCTTGCGCGCCTTCTTCGCGGCAATTGGCACCCGGCTCAATGACCGTCCCGGCCCGGAGGCTTCGTCCGGCTCCCCCGCCTCCGGCTCCTTGCCGGCTTTCGGCCCACCGATTGGTTTCGGCCGCGCCGGTTGCGGCGGCAGCGCCTTCAACACCAGCGATTGTCCGCCTTCGGCAACGTCCACCTGCACCAATCCGCCGTCCTTGAGCTTGCCGAACAGCACCTCGTCGGCGAGCGGCTTCTTGACATATTCCTGGATCACCCGCGACAGCGGTCGCGCGCCCATCTTCTCGTCATAGCCCTTGGCGGCGATCCATTTGCTGGCCGCCTCGGTGAGCTCGATCGCCACGCCCCGCTCCTCGAGCTGGGCCTCGAGCTGCATGATGAACTTCTCGACTACCCGGCTGACAACCTCGGGCGGCAGCGAAGCAAACGAGATCACCGCGTCGAGCCGGTTACGGAACTCCGGCGAAAACAGACGCTTCAGCGCCTCCTCATCGTCGCCCTCGCGCTTGTTCCGGCTGAAGCCGATCGGTTCGCGCACCATTTCCATCGCCCCGACATTCGAGGTCATGATCAGGATAACGTTGCGGAAATCGATCTGTTTGCCGTTGTGATCGGTCAGCTTGCCGTGATCCATCACCTGCAACAGGATGTTGAAGAGGTCCGGATGGGCTTTTTCGACCTCGTCGAGCAAGACCACGCAATGCGGATGCTGGTCGACCCCGTCGGTCAACAGTCCGCCCTGGTCGAACCCGACATAGCCCGGCGGCGCGCCGATCAGGCGCGAGACCGTATGCCGCTCCATATATTCGGACATATCGAAGCGCAGCAGCTCCACTCCAAGCGTGTCGGCGAGCTGGCGGGCGACCTCGGTCTTGCCGACTCCGGTCGGGCCGGTGAAGAGATAGGAGCCGATCGGCTTCTCCGGCTCGCGCAGCCCGGCTCGCGCCAGCTTGATCGAGGTAGCCAGCGCGTCGATGGCGATATCCTGGCCGAAGACCACGGTCTTTAGGTTCTGCTGAAGGCTTGCCAGCAGCTCGGTGTCGGATTTCGACACCGTCCTCGGCGGAATCCGCGCCATCGTCGCAACGGTTGCCTCGACGTCGGCGACATCGATTACTTTCTTGCGCTGGCTCTCGGGCAGAAGTTTTAGCGAGGCGCCGGTCTCGTCAATGACGTCGATCGCCTTGTCCGGCAGTTTGCGGTCGTTGATATAGCGCGCCGACAGCTCGACCGCCGCCTTGATCGCCTCGGCGGTATATTCGACGGCGTGATAATCCTCGAAATAGGGTTTCAGCCCTTTCATGATTTCGATCGCGTCGGGAATCGAGGGCTCGGCGATATCGATCTTCTGGAAGCGGCGGACCAGCGCACGGTCCTTCTCGAAGAACTGCCGGTATTCCTTGTAGGTTGTCGAGCCGATGCAGCGGATCGTCCCCGAGGCCAACGCCGGCTTCAGGAGATTAGAGGCGTCGAGCGCCCCGCCCGACGTCGCCCCGGCGCCGATCACGGTATGGATCTCGTCGATGAACAGGATCGAGTTCTCGCGCTTCTCGAGCTGCTTCATCACCGCCTTAAGCCGCTCCTCGAAATCGCCGCGATAGCGGGTGCCCGCGAGCAACGCACCCATGTCGAGCGCGTAGATGACGGCGTCCTTGAGGACTTCGGGCACGTCGCCCTCGACGATCCGCCGCGCCAGCCCCTCGGCGATCGCGGTCTTGCCGACCCCGGCGTCGCCGACATAGATCGGATTGTTCTTCTGCCGCCGGCAGAGAATCTGGATGGTGCGGTTGAGTTCGCGCTCGCGCCCGATCACCGGGTCGATCTTGCCGGCCTCGGCCTTCTCGTTGAGGTTGACGCAGAAATCCTCAAGCGGCGAGCTCGGCCCGGAGCGCTCGGTTTCTTCCCCGCCGATCCCCGGCCCGCCCTCCTCGACACCGCGCACCCGCCGCGCCTCGGACGCCCCCGACTTGCTGATGCCGTGCGAAATGTAATTGACTGCGTCGTAGCGAGTCATGTCCTGCTGTTCGAGGAAATAGGCCGCATGGCTCTCCCGCTCGGCAAAGATCGCGACGAGCACGTTGGCGCCGGTCACCTCTTCGCGGCCGGACGACTGCACATGAATGACGGCGCGCTGGATGACCCGCTGGAAGGCAGCCGTCGGGCGCGAATCCTCGTCGCCCTCGACGATCAGGCCTTCAAGATCCTCGTCCAGGAAAGACTCGAGGTCGTGACGCAACACTTCGACATCGACGGTGCAGGCCTTGAGCACTGCGATCGCGTCGCGGTCGTCGACCAGCGCCAACAGCAGATGTTCGAGCGTGGCGAATTCGTGATTGCGTTCGCGCGCAAGGTTCATCGCCTTGTGCAGCGCCTTTTCGAGTCCGCGCGAGAATGAGGGCATTTGGTTCGTTCCTATTTCTTTTCCATGACGCACTGCAATGGATGCTGGTTCTTGCGAGCCGTATCCATCACGTAGGTGACCTTGGATTCGGCCACCTCGTACGGATAAATGCCGCACTCACCTACCCCCTGTTGGTGGACATGCAGCATGATGCGCGTGGCATCCTCCTTGGACTTGTGAAACACCTCCTGCAGGATCATGACAACAAACTCCATCGGAGTGTAGTCGTCGTTGAGCAGAAGCACACGGTACATCGACGGCCGCTTGACGCGCGTCCGCAACTTTGTCGCAACCCCGGTCGCCCCATTGCCGGCGTCGCGCCCCTGATCCTCCCCGCCCCCGTCGGGATCGTTTTCGCCCGCCATATCCAGGGCCTGGCTGCCGGCAAACCGAAGCCCGGTCAGGCTGATTTCCTCTGAACCTGGGTGGGACATGTCGATATCGAAGTCAAATCGCCAGACGAAGCGATACCATTATGTAGGCAAAAGCGCGGCCTTGTTAAGGCCCGTCAACGGCCGGGCGCGATCAACTCTGGAACCGTTGCACGCCTGCACAGGTGACCGGCCAGCCCGGGCGCCCCACGCAATCTAAATCGAACTTTACCCAATCGTAACGGGCCGCGACCTAGTCTCGGCGCCGGAGTGAGAGGTGCGCGCGGCGCCCGCAAGGCGGGGCGAACACCGAACCAGGTTGCGTACGGGGCCTTTGGCGGGGTTCCGGGAGTTGGTGGAGTAAAGGGTGGCAAGACCCGGGGCGTCACAGGGCGCGGGCGGCGCCGTTGCGCGGCTTTTGCAATGGTTTGCGGTCGCCTCGCTGATCGTCGCGGTCGCCGCGACGCCGGCCGGCGCCGCCGATCTGCGCGAATACGCCGTCGCCGTGATCGACGCCAAGACCGGCCAGATTATGCATTCGCGCGCCGCCGACGCGACCCGCTATCCGGCCTCCATCGCCAAGGTGATGACGCTTTATGTTCTCTTCCAGGAGCTTGACTCCGGCCGGATGACGCTCTCCACCCCGCTCAGCGTGTCCAGCCGCGCCGCCGCCGCCCAGCCGTCCAAGCTCTATCTGCAGGCGGGCTCGACCATCACCGTCGAGCAGGCGATCCTCGCGGTCGTCACCAAGTCCGCCAACGATGTCGCCCGGGTCATTGCCGAGGGCATTTCGGGCACCGAATCCGAATTCGCCGAGCGGATGACAGTGACCGCCCACGCGCTCGGCATGACCCGCACCACCTATCGCAACGCCTCGGGGCTCCCCGATTCCGGGCAGGTCACCACGGTGCGCGACCAGGCCCGGCTCGGCATCGCCATCTCCCAGCATTTTGCCGAATATTACCGCTATTTCCAGACCCGCTCCTTCCGCTATCGCGGCCAGACCTACGGCAACCACAATCGACTCCTCGGCGTGAACGGCATCGACGGCATCAAGACTGGCTATATCAGAGCCTCGGGGTTCAATCTCCTGACCGCGGCGCGGAGCAACAACCGCCACATTGTGATCGCAGCCTTCGGATTCGAATCGGCTGCGGCGCGTGATTCAAGAGTGCGTGAACTCGTCAATCGGTACCTGCCCGAGGCCTCCCAGGGAGAGACCCGCCAGGCAGCCCTGATCGCGCGGCCGGGCGGCGGTGGCAGCACGGTCGCCAATCCGGTGCGGGTCGCGATGGCTGGTACGCCCCCGCCCCGCCCCGCCCATCTGATGCCGGCCTCCCCGCCCCCGCCGGTGGCGCCGGGCGATCAGTCCGACGTTCTGCTCGCGTCCTACGAGCCGGAGGCGTCGTTGCCGCCCGATCGGCCGGGAACCGAGGTCCTTGTCGAGGAACCCCTCGCCCTGATGCCGGTCGAGACGAGCGCGCCCGAGCGCGACACGTTCACTCCCGCCAACGTGCTCGGCAATTTCATTCTGCAGGTCTTCGGTGGCGACGCAGGCAGCGCCGAGCCGGCGCCAACGGGTCTCGTCCCGCCGGGGGACGTCGGCGGCCCGCGGATCACCGGCAGTGCCGGCGAGCCAGTCGCCGTGTCGGCTCCCGCCGGCGCGTGGGCGGTGCAGGTGGGCGCGGCACCCAACGAAGACGGTGCATACCAGCTTTTGACACAAGCCGGAGCCAATCTCGCCGAATTGTCGGATTACAGATCCTACGTCCAGCACATTACCCGCGATGGACAGTCCTTCTACCGGGCCCGGTTCGTCGGTTTTGCGGATCGCACCGAGGCGAGCACGATGTGCGAGGCGCTGAAGCAGAAGCAGATCAATTGCCTCGCCATGCCTGGTTAGGCGGCGCGGAAGGGTAACGAGTCAGTATTGCGTATCGGAGTAGCCCAATGAGTGATCTCAGGACGTTGCGTGAGTTGGCGGAGTTGGCCTCGCAAGCCGCTCCGGGCCTCGAGCGGCGAATCTCGGCCGCATCGAGGGGCATGGCCACCGCCGGTCTCAGGCCCGCAAGGCCACGTGTCGCCGAGCTTCTGAGTTTGGTGATGATCCTCTCCGCCCGGACCCGGCGGATAGGCCGCGAGCCCGTCGATATCGATCTCGACGTCTTCGCGCCTGACGGGCGGCGCGCGGTCCGGATGAACTTCCGGGGCTGAATCGCCTCTAACGGCCCGGGGCCAGATGGTTGAAGTCGGGCGCCTCGCCCGACCGTGCCGACCATTCGTCTCGCGCCTGCTTGCGCTCGGCGGCGCGTTCCCGGATCGGCAGGTTAAGCGCATCGACGAGCTGGCGATATTCCTGCCGGGCGCTGGCATGGGAGACCTTCGCCACCCCCGACATCTCGTCGTCATCCAAGGGATCGAACACCGTCAGCCCGAGCGGGAACAGCGAGCGGAACACCACTCGTTCGGCAATCCCGTCGGCCATCCGGCAGCCAAGCCGGCTCGCCACCTGCTCGATCCCGGTCTGCACCGCCCGCATGTTGCGCGAGGACAGCATCGAGATGCGGTTGCGCACGATCACCCAGTCGATGGTGCGCCCGTCGATGGTCAGACGCTCCTTGCGCGCCCGCTGCACCAGCCGCGCATAGTGGCTGAGATCGCGCATCTCGAGCGTCACCGGATCGATGCGGGCGAGCACGTCGAGGTCAATGAGACTGTCATTGACCGGGGTGATCAGCGTGTCGGCGAGCGAATGGCTGAGCCGCGTCAGATTGGTGTCGAAACCCGGCGTATCGATGATCAGGAAGTCCGCTTCCCGCTCGACTTCGCTGACCGCCTGCCGGAAAAGCTCGAATTCGAGCCGCTCGTTCTCGCGGATCGAATCGCTGCGGGTGCGCGGCAGGTGGAAGTGGGTCGTGTGCGGGATGTTGAGTTGCCGGTCGCGAGCCCAGTTGCGCCGGTTCGTCACATAGTTGGTGAGCGTCTGCTGGCGGCTGTCGGCGTCGATGGTTGCGACGTTAAAGCCTTGATATAGCAGGTAGATCGCCAGATGGAACGCGGTAGTCGACTTGCCGGACCCACCCTTCTCGTTGCCGAGAACTATGACATACGCACTGTCGCCCGCTGACATCGCTGCGCCCTATCCGCAGCCCCCAATGGGCGAGCATGTCTTATTCGTGTGACCTCGGCAAGAAGCCTGCGTCGCAATCGGACGAAGAGCCTTAACGCCGCGTCGAGCGAACTCACAGAAGGCCAAGTTCGGCGAGTTCGGTGAGCAGCGTCTGCGGCAGATCCGAAAAACCGGAGGCACCCGCCGGCAGATCGGCCGGAGCGTCGGTGGGCTTGAGGTAGCGCCAGCCCTGGAACGGCCGCTTCGGCCGCGGCAGAGTGCGTACGATATCCGGCGCCATGATGATGTCGCAGCACGGCCTTCCGTCCTTGTCGAACGCCGCGGCAAGCCTGAGGATCGGCTGCCGGCAGGCGACCCGGCCGGCGATCACCCAATAGATCGAACCCTTGCCCTCGATCTGGGCGGCCTGCTTCGGCCTCGTCCTTGTGCGGTGGACGTGCACATTTTCGCCATAGTCGGCGCCCCACCAATGCGCCCGTTCCTCGCGGTAGCTTTCGAGTTCCTCCACCGTTGCGACCCCGACGCAGAGCTTGATGAGGTGGATCATTCTTTGGCGGCCCGCTTGCCCTGAATAACGTCGATCTCGTCCATGTCGACGATCCAGGGCTCCTGCATCGCCGCGGCTTTCCATTCGCGAAAGGCCGGCAGAGCAAAAACCGCCTCCATATAGGCGTGAGTCGTCCTCGACACCGGCAAGACGTAAGTCTCAAGTCGGGTCGCGAGCGGCGCATACATCGCATCCGCCGCCGAAAACTTGCCAAACAGAAACGGCCCGCCCGACGCCTTGATGCGCTCGGCGACAATCGCCTCGAACCGTTTCAGATCGCCGCCCACGGCGCCAAGATCAATGCGGTTGGGGTGCGAGGCACGCAGATTCATCGGCGCCGCGTTGCGCAAATCGTTGAACCCGCCGTGGACTTCCGCCGAGAGCGCGCGGGCAATCGCGCGATCCTTGAAGTCCCGCGGCCAAACGCCTTTGTCGGGAAACCGGTCGGCGAAATATTCGATAATGGCGATGCTCTCGGCGATCCGGAGTTCGCCATCGACAAGCACCGGCACGCGGGCGGTGGGCGAGATCGCCTTGAAGCGGTCCTTCCATCCTTCGCCGCTGAAGACCTGCTGCTCTTCCTCGAAGGGAATGCCCAGAACCTTTGCCGCGAGCCAGGGCCGCATCGACCAGCTCGAATAATTCTTGTTGCCGACAATGAGCTTCATCGAACTCCTCCGTCGACGAGAAAGGGCGCCGGCCGTGCCGCGCGCGCTCCTTCAGGCCCGCCCGGCGTCCGTTCCCCGAGCTCGCTCAGGCACCGGTGACGACCGAGACGACAAAACCGAAAGCGACGAGACCAACAAATGTCCAGCTCGCGGCTCGCCAGCATAGAGAATTCGATTGGCTGCGCATTGATTCCCCCTGCACTCGAGCCCATGCCCCTGTTCACCGGGGGATGCACCTTGAGAGTGTCATGGCTAGCCATTTGGTCGCCATTGTTCAAGCCCAATCGGGGGCACCGAGCAGCGCGTCCCGCGCCTGGCTAACTTCCCTTAGAAGAATCCAAACCAGACGGCGGCGAGGCCCAAAAATGCGAAGAATCCAACGACATCGGTTATCGTCGTGACGAAGGCGCTGGAGGCGACCGCGGGGTCGATATTGAGCCGTTCGAGGCCAATCGGGATCAAAATCCCCGAAATTCCCGCGGCCACCATGTTGACGACCATCGCCGCCGCGATGACGAGGCCGAGTTCGACACTGCCGAACCAGACGGTTGCGACCACTCCGATCAGCACCGCGAACACCACTCCGTTGACCAGACCCACCAGCGCCTCCCTGGTGATCAGCCGACGCATGTTGAACGGGTCGAGTTGGCGAGTCGCCAGCGCCCTCACCGTCACCGTCATCGTCTGGGTGCCGGCATTGCCCCCCATCGAAGCGACGATCGGCATCAGCACGGCGAGCGCCACCATCTGCTCGATTGTGCCCTTGAAAATGCCGATGACCGCCGAGGCAAGGATGGCGGTCAGGAGATTGACGACCAGCCAGGTGACCCGGCTCTTCACCGTGTTCCAGACATTGTCGGAGACCTCCTCGTCGCCGACTCCCGCCAGCAGCCGGAAGTCCTCGCTCGCCTCTTCGTGGATAACATCGACGATGTCGTCGATGGTCAAAACGCCGACCAGCCGGCCCCCTTCGTCGACGACCGCCACCTCGACGAGGTCGTAGCGCTCGAAGACGCGGGCCGCCTCCTCCTGGTCCTCTTCGGCGGCGACCTCGATCACATTGGTGTTCATGATCGCCTCGATCGACTGCTCGCGCTTGGCCCTGAGAATCCTGTCGAGCGAAATCGTGCCAAGCAGCTTGTAGCTCGGGTCGACGACGTAAATCTGGTAGAATTCGTCGGGCAATTCGCCCTCGTCGCGCAGATAGTCAATCGTCTGCCCGGCCGTCCAGTACGGCGGGATGGCGATGAAATCGGTCTGCATCCGCCGGCCGGCAGATTCCTCCGGAAAATCCAGACTGCGCTTCAGCGCGAGCCGCTCGAAGGTCGGCAGATGCGAGAGGATCTCCTCCCGGTCCGGCGCGTCGATATCCTCGAGGATGTAAACGGCGTCGTTGCTGGCGAGGCCCTTCACGCCGCGGGCGACCGCCGCCGATGACAAGCTGTCGATCAGTTCGTAGCGAATCCCGTCATCGACATGGGTGAGCGCCTCATAATCAAAGCGGTCGCCGAGAAAGCCAATCAGCGCCACCCGCTGTCCGGACTCGAGGGCCTGCAAGGCTTCGCCGGTGTCGGCCGCGAGCAGCGGCGCCATCAGCCGAACGACGTCGTCCTTGTCCCCTGCATCGATATGGGCGCCGAGACTATCGAGCCAGTCGCGGCCCAGCCGTCCGTCCACATCGCGGAACGGCAGAAGGCCTTCTGCCTCGGCCGGCTCGCGCTCGGCAATGTCGAGATCGTCGCTCATTCCCGGGCCCGAATTTGGTGCGCCGTCCTGTCAGGGCGGGTGTAGCCAATTCGGAGCGGGGGCGCCAGCGCCACGCGGGCCCAACCCGCCGGTCGGCAACCAGAATCGGTCGCGACGGGGGATTCTGGTGCGGTCGAGAAGACTCGAACTTCCACGGGTGTAACCCCACAGCGACCTCAACGCTGCGCGTCTACCAATTCCGCCACGACCGCACGTGATGGAGAGCGCTGCGCCCCGGGGGCGCAAGGCGGCCATGCTGTAACAAATCGGATTATGCGGCTCAAGCCCGCAGATCGACGGCTTGCCACTTCATTCCGCTTTTGCGTGGCCCCTCCCCGGACGCCCGGCTATGATGCCGGAGCCACTCGGGAACATGCGCGTCAGGCTTGATCCCCTAAGGCTTGCGGATTGACCCGGATGCAGCCCAACCCCGCCCCAGCCATCGACATTTCCGGGTTCATGGGCACCGGCATCGCCCCGGCCGAGTGGAGGATCAGCGCCGAGCCGGTCGATTATGCCGAGGCGGTGAAGGCGATGACGGCGCGGGTCGACTTGATTGTCGCCAACGCGGCCCCGGAACTCGTCTGGCTTGTCGAGCATCCGGCGCTCTACACCGCCGGCACCTCGGCCGACCCTCGCGACCTGCTCGAACCGGACCTCCTGCCCGTCATCCGCACCGGACGGGGCGGCCAGTTCACCTATCACGGGCCGGGCCAGCGGGTTGCCTACACCATGCTCGACCTGAGGCATCGTCGCCGCGACATCCGGGCCTTCGTCCACGGGCTCGAGGAATGGATCATTCTGGCGCTGGCCGAATTCAATCTGGACGGGCGGCGGCGGCCAGGCTGTGTCGGGGTCTGGATCGACCGGCCGGACAAGGGCGAGGGCCGGATGGACAAGATCGCCGCCATCGGGGTCAGGGTCAGCCGCTGGGTGAGTTTCCACGGCGTCTCGATCAACCTCGCCCCCGACCTCGATCATTATCGCGGCATCGTCCCCTGCGGGGTCGCCGACCAGGGCGTGACCTCGATCGAGGACCTCGGCCAGACCGTCTCGATGCCTGAGCTCGACATGGCGCTGCGGACCGGATTCGAGAAAGTCTTCGGGCCGGTCGCGGCGGCTGAATATGCCTGAACCCTTGAAGTCGCCACGTTAAGGACTACGCTAAAGGTTCCCTGCGGCACCAACCCCGGTACGGCCATGACACCCGATGACTTCCGGAAGCTCGCGACCAGCCCGACGCTCTTCAACCTCGACCGGCTGATCTCGCCGCGCATCATCAAGGTCCTGTATCTCCTGGGACTCTCGGCCATCGTCATCTGGGCGATCACCCATCTCTACTCGAGCTTCGGCAAATCGTTCTTCGAAGGTTTCTGGGGGCTGATCGAGATCGCCGTCTATGGGCTCCTCGCCTTCGTGGTGCTGCGGGTGGCCTGCGAGACGCTGATCGTCTTTTTCCGCAAGAACGGGGCGGCGATGCAGGAAGCGACGGCGCCCAGGCCCTCGGCGAGCATTTTCGAGGACGTCAAGGGAGCGCTCGAGGAATTGGCCGAGGACGACAAGCCGGCTGAAGCGCCGAAAGCGGTGACCGAGGCGAAGCCCGCCGAAAATCCCAAGAAATCAGGGACTTCGCGCCCCCGCGCGCCGAAGGGTCCAAGCAGAGGCTAGGCCTTTACCGGCCGCCCGGCGCCTTTGACCTTTGGTGCTTTTGCTATAGAACGGCGCCTCTTGTTGCGCGCCCGGGGCGCCTGATGACCCACATCCCCACCATCGGTCTCGTCAGCCTTGGATGCCCCAAGGCGCTGGTCGATTCCGAGAGGATTCTCAGTGCCTTGCGGGCCGAAGGCTACCGTTTTTCGCCAGACTATGGCGGCGCCGATCTGGTTATCGTCAACACCTGCGGGTTCCTCGACAGCGCCAAGGCGGAGAGCCTCGAGGCGATCGGAGAAGCGGTCGCGGCGAACGGCAAAGTCATCGTCACCGGCTGCCTCGGCAAGGAAGAAGCCCTTATCCGACAAACACATCCCCGGGTTCTCGCGGTGACCGGACCGCAACAGTACGAGGCGGTGGTCGAGGCGGTGCATGACCATCTGCCGCCGCTCCACAAGCCCTTCGAGGACCTTGTGCCCCCGCAAGGGCTGCGGCTGACGCCGCGCCACTATGCTTATCTGAAAATTTCGGAAGGCTGTTCAAACCGTTGCAGCTTCTGCATAATTCCGTCGATCAGGGGCAATCTCGTAAGCCGCCCTGCGGCCAATGTGATGACCGAGGCGGAGCTGCTGGTCCGCGCCGGGGTCCGGGAAATCCTGGTCATCTCGCAGGACACCTCGGCGTATGGATTGGACGTGAAATACGCCACTTCAACGTACCGTGGAAGGCCGATTACTGCGAACTTCTGCCAGTTGTCGCGCGAACTTTCACAACTCGGCGTCTGGATCAGGCTTCACTACGTTTATCCCTATCCCCATGTCGACGAAGTTATCCCCCTGATGTCCGAGGGGAGGCTCCTGCCCTATCTCGACATTCCGTTCCAGCACGCCTCGCCAAAATTGCTGAAAGCGATGCGGCGGCCCGCCAATCAGGAAAAGACCCTCGACCGGATCAGGAGCTGGCGCGCGATCAATCCGGACCTGGCGATCCGCTCGACCTTTATCGTCGGCTTCCCCGGCGAAACCGACGAGGATTTCGAAATGCTGCTCGACTGGCTCGACGAAGCGGGCATCGATCGGGTCGGCACGTTCAAATACGAGCCGGTCGCCGGCGCCAAGTCGAACGCGCTGCCGGACCATGTGCCGGACGAGTTGAAGGAAGAGCGTTACCGGAGGCTGATGGAGCGCGCCCAGGCGATCAGCGCCGAACGGCTCAAGACAAAGATCGGCCGCGACATCGACGTGCTGGTCGACGATGTGCGGACAGACGAGAATGTGGCGATCGCCCGCAGCCAATGGGATGCGCCCGAGATCGACGGTTCGGTTATCGTCGCCAACGCGACGGGCATCAAACCGGGCGACATGGTTCGTGTGACGGTCACCGGTTCGAACGAATACGACCTCTTCGCGGATGCGAGGGCGGCGTGAGCCACCGCGCTTTCAGCGTGCCGCTGCCTTCGGGGCCGTTGGCGCTGGGAAGAGCGCCGATGGTGATGGGGGTGGTCAATGTCACCCCCGACAGTTTCTCCGACGGCGGCGACAATGCCGACCCCATGACCGCCCTCGCCTCGGCGCGCCGCATGGTCGGCGAAGGCGCGGCGATTATCGATGTGGGCGGCGAGAGTACCCGTCCCGGCGCCGACGAGGTGGGCACAGCGACCGAACTCGCCCGGGTGATGCCGGTGATCGAGGCGCTGGCCGGCGCAAAGCTCGGAGCCATCCTCTCGATCGACACCAACAAAGCCGAAGTGGCGCGTCAGGCGCTCGCGGCCGGCGCCGAAATCCTCAACGATGTCCATGGGTTACAGAGCGAACCCGAACTCGCCGGGTTTGCCGCCGAGTCGGGCGCCGCGGCGGTCGCGATGCATTGGGATCCGGTCCGCGACGAAGCTAAGGACGTGATCGGCGAGATCAAGCGTTATTTCGAGAAGTCTATCGGGATCGCCGAGGCGGCCGGACTGCCGCGCAATCGCCTGATGCTCGATCCGGGCTTCGGCTTCGCCAAGACCTTCGCCGAGAACTATGAAATCCTGCACCGCCTCGACGAGATCGCCGCGCTCGGCTATCCGCTGCTCGTCGGCATGTCGCGCAAATCGATGCTCGGCAGGTTGCTCGGCACCCCGCCCAAGGAGCGGCTGGCGGGAACGGTCGCGACCTCGGTCATCGCCTGGCAGAAGGGCGCCCATATTTTCCGGGTCCATGACGTGCGCGCCAATCTCGACGGGCTCAGGGTGGCGATGGCCGCAGCCTATGGACCCCCCGCTCCCGCGGAGGCCTGAATGCACGACCGACCCCGCCGCGTCCGCGACAAGATCATGCTCAACGACCTCGCCTTTTACGGCTATCACGGGGTGATGCCGGAAGAGTCGAGCCTCGGGCAGCGGTTCCGCATCGACCTCGAATGCGGTATGGACCTCCGCGAGGCGGGCCAGACCGACGCGGTCGAGAAAACCGTGTCCTACGAGCTGATTTTCGGGGTGGTCAAAGAAGCCTTCGAGGAAAAGCGCTTCAAGCTGATCGAGGCGCTGGGCCAGCATATTATCGACCGGCTGTTCGCGGCTTTTTCGCAAGTCGAATGGGTGCGGATCAGGGTGCGCAAGCCCGAAGCGCCGATCCCCATCGTCGTCGGCGAATTCGCCATCGAGATCGCGCGCCGCCGCGAGGGCATGGAATGAGCCGTGCGTATCTCGCGCTCGGCGCCAACATCGGAGCTCCCGCAAAGCAACTGAAGGAAGCCGTGCGCCGGATCGCCGAGCATTCCGGGATCCATGTGGTGCGCCGGTCGCAGGTCATCGAGACCGAGCCGTGGGGCAAGACCGACCAGCCGAAATTCCTCAACATGGCGATCGAGATCGAGACCTCCTTGCCGCCACTCGATCTTATGCAGGCGTGCCTGATGATCGAGCGCGACATGGGACGGGTGCGCGGTGAAAAATGGGGGCCGCGGGTGATCGACATCGACATCATCGCTTACGGGCATACGCGGCTGGTGACTCCGGCGCTCACCCTGCCGCATCCGCATGCTTACGAGCGGGAGTTCGTGCTGGCGCCGCTGCGTGAAATCGCACCGGAAGTGGCGGCGTGGGTGGAGGACGTGGCTTCGTCATCCCCTCCCCGACCCTCCCCACAAGGGGGAGGGTGAAGGAATTGTCACCTCGCCCTTTCATGGGGGAGGATGGGAGGGGGTGCGCGCTTAGGCGTCGAGCCCCACCATCTCCACCACATCAAGCGCCGCGTCGAAGTCGGCGCGGCGGTAGCGGCGGCGGGCTGCGGCCTCGGAGTCCGCGCCCGAAGTGACAATGTTGAAATCTTCGTCGACATGCGCCGCGTCCCAGGCGAAATCGCGGGTGAACAGATCGAGCGCAGCGCCGAGAACGAGAATCGCCGAGCCGGCGATGGCCGTCGCCGAAGTCAGCGCCATCAGCGAAAATGGCCCGAAGCCGGCAACAATTGCAGCAATGCGCACGAGCATCGCTTGCGGCTGCGGGTGGTGGACGATTCCCATCGCCGGCACGAAAGTCACACCGAATCGTTCGGCGAACAGGTCGAGCGCCTTATCCCAGAATTCCGCCTGTTTGGCGACGAGCTCTTCGGGCGCTTCGGCGCGGTAGAGCAGCAGGTCCGAGCCGGCAAAGCGGACGATCTCCGCGCGCAGGGCTTGCATCGACGTCGCCCCCGACTCGATCGCCGTGTTGACGAGGCGGGTCAGCGGCATGGTCGCGGGATCGATGCGCGCACCCTGTCCCGCCCATTCGGCGGCAAGGCGCGTGGCGAGCGCCTCGGACGGCACTTCGACCTTTGCCTTGCCCGGAGTGCGAATGGGGCTGCCATCGAGGTGGACGGCAAACCGTCCATTTCCGGCCGGGCCGACCGTCGCCGCTTTGTAGAATCGCTTCGGCAGCTCCCGCCGCAGCGTCCGCTGGACGCGGCCGTAGCCGTCATCCCGCGGTTTCGTGGCGTCGTCGGGAGGCGTGCTCACCTGGTCCTCAGGATCGCCTCACCGGTAGCGCCGCGTCGAAGGCGATGGCGGCGCGGATCGCGGCGTCGACCCCCGGCCGGTCGAGATCCGCCAGGGTAAAGAACTTGATGTGGCGCATCGCCTTGCCGGTGCCCTCGATCAGGCGATGCGGGTTCGGCAGCTGCGCACCGTGGAAGAGATAGAGATTGACGTGCGCATTGCCGCCCTTGCCGGTGCCCCCGACCGAGGCGATGTCACCGCGCCCGACAAAGGCGGGATAGCCCCAGCGCGATTTCTGCTCGAGATGCGGGCCGAGTTTGGCGAGGCGCGCATGGACCGCCTCGGCGAGCGCCTGGAGCGAGGCGGCAAGCGTGGCAAATTGTTTTGCGCTCATGTGGCTTCCTCGGGGTCGGCCGATTGGGCGTCGTAGCGGGCGGCATCGAAGCCGAGCGTATCAAACGTCCGCGCCATATGCGCCGGCAGTGGCGCCGAGATATCGAGTCTCGCCCCGCCCGGCAAGGGCAGCGCCAGGCGCCTTGCATGCAGGTGCAGCCCCTCGCCGAGCCCGGCCGGGGCCTCGAAGCCTTTGAGATTGAAATAGCGGGGATCGCCGAGGATGGGGGATTTGAGTTCGGCCATGTGGACGCGCAGCTGATGGGTGCGCCCGGTGACGGGCTTGAGGGAAACCCAGGCGAAGCGGTCGCCGGCCCGGTCGATCACCGAATAATGGCTCAGCGAATGCTGCGCTCCCTCGACCCCTTGCGCCACGACCCGCATCTGCTCGCCGTCGGCGGTCCCCTGCCGAACGAGGAAGCAGGATATCCGGCCCTGCGGCGGAGCGGGCACCCCGGCGGTGACGGCCCAGTAAATCTTGCGAGCCGAACGGGTGCGAAAGACTTTGCTGAAATGGGCGGCGGTGGCGCGATTGCGGGCGACGAGCAAACAGCCGGAAGTATCGCGGTCGAGCCGGTGGACGAGTTTTGGCGCTTCGCCCTTTTTGTCGGTGAGCGCGGCGAGCATGCCGTCGAGATGCCGGGCGGTGCCCGAGCCGCCCTGAACGGCGAGGCCGGCGGGCTTGTTGAAGACAAGAATATCCTGGCTCTCGTGAATGAGGATCGAGCGGAGGAACTCCGCTTCCCCGGCGCGCGGGGCGGCATTCGGGGCCGCCCTGGCCAAGGTGATTGGAGGGATGCGGACGATCTGGCCGCGCTCAAGCCTTGTATCGGGCTTGGCACGGGCGCTGTCGACCCTGACCTGGCCGCTGCGGATGAGTTTTTGCAAATGCGAGTGCGGCAGGCCCGGAAAATTGACCGCGAACCAGCGGTCGAGCCGCATCCCGACCTCGTCGCGGGCGACGGCGCGCTGCTGTACGCCGCTCACGGCAGAACCCAACGCATCAGCAACAGCCCGAAAACGAGCGCGAGGATCGAGGCAGCGACCGAGAACGCGATGTAAAGAGTGGCGGGGAGAATCTCGCCGCGCTCGAACAGGGTGACGACGTCGAGCGAAAACGCCGAAAAGGTGGTGTAGCCGCCAAGTACGCCAACCGCGAGGAAAAGCCGCGCTTCGTTCTGCCAGGCGGGCAAGGTCTGGGCGAGAAGGCCGATCAAGACGCCCATCAGCAGCGAGCCCGAGACGTTTATTGCGACCGTCGCCCAGGGAAAGCCGATAACGCCGAGCCGCACGAAGGCAACGCCGGCGCCATAGCGCCCGACGGCGCCGAGCGCTCCGCCCGCCCCGACCAGAAGAATGGATTGCATGTCCTTCACCTTGCCGCCAGGTTTCCGGGCCTATTTGCCCTTGGCGCGCTGCGAACGCAAGCGGGCGAAATAATCGAGGCGCTTGGCGATCTCGCGCTCGAAGCCGCGCTCGACCGGGTGATAGAACTGCTGCCGGCCGATTTTGGCGGGAAAATAGTCCTGGCCGGAGAAGCCTTCCGGGGTGTCGTGGTCGTATTCGTAGCCCTCCCCGTAGCCTTCCTCCTGCATCAGTCTGGTCGGCGCGTTGAGGATCACCGGCGGCGGCATGGGCGAGCCGGTCTCCCTAGCGAGCGCGGTTGCCGCCGAAAAGGCTGTATAGACGGCGTTGGATTTGGGCGCGGTCGCCAGATAGAGCGTCGCCTGGGCGAGCGCCAACTCGCCTTCGGGCGATCCCAGCATGTCGTAAGCGTCGCGTGCCGCGATCGTCTGCGGCAGGGCCGCCGGGTCGGCGAGCCCAATATCCTCGACCGCCATGCGGATCAGCCGCCGGGCGATGAACATCGGGTCCTCGCCCCCTTCCAGCATCCGCGCCAGGTAATAGAGCGAGGCGTCGGGGTCCGAGCCGCGCACCGATTTGTGGAGCGCCGAGATGAGGTTGTAATGGCCGTCCTGCGCCTTGTCGTAGATCGGCGCCCGGCGCTGCACCAGCTGTGTCAGGGCTTCCCGGTCAAGCACGGTGCCGCGCGGTGTGCCGGCGAAAATTTCTTCGACAAGGCTGAGCACGGAGCGGCCGTCGCCGTCCGCCATGCCTTTCAGCGCTTCGCGCGCGTCCGCATCGACCGGGAGCGGGTTGCCCGTGTCAGCCTCGGCGCGAGCGATCAGCGCCTCGAGATCGGCAAAGCCGAGCGGCTCGAAACGCAGCACCTGGGCGCGCGACAGCAGCGCCGAATTGAGCTCGAAGGACGGATTCTCGGTCGTCGCCCCGACGAGAACCACGGTGCCGTCCTCCATGACCGGCAAAAAACTATCCTGCTGGGCGCGGTTGAAGCGATGGATTTCGTCGACGAACAAGAGCGTCCGGCCACCGGTCATTCGGCGCTGACGGGCTCTGTCGAAGACTTTCTTGAGATCGGCGACCCCGGAGAAAACCGCGGAAATCTGCTCGAAGAGGTAGTCGGTCTCGCGCGCCAGAAGCCGCGCGACGGTCGTCTTGCCGGTGCCGGGCGGACCCCAGAAGATCATCGAGCCGAGCCGGCCCGATCCGATCATCCGGCGCAGCGCCCCCGTCTGGCCGAGCAGATGATCCTGACCCACGACCTCGTTAAGGCTTTGCGGCCGCAGCCGGTCGGCGAGCGGGCGATCCCCCGGCGGGGAAGCGGGCGGAGCCTTGTCGGCGCCAAAGAGGTCGCTCATCCCGGCACACTCGATTGCAGGATGGAGCGGCCACGCTGCAGCACGATGTTCCAACGGCCCGCCCCGCTCGTCGCTAATGCCTCGAACGAGTTGGCGTCGGTCATGTCGGCCCCGTTAAGGCCGACGATCACGTCGCCGGGCCTGAGCCCCATCCGCGCGGCCGGCGAGCCGTCGACGACACCGGTGACGACGACACCCGTGGCATCGGGGGCGAGCTCGAACTCGTCGATAAGGAAAGCCGTGATCGTGGCGGCGGTGACGCCGGCGAAACGCGTATCGCCCTCGATGGTGACCGTGTCGCCGGGCAGCGTCGCGGGCTGAGGCTCAAGCAACAGGTCGACGCCCACCTCGCCGCCCCCGCGCAACAAAACAAGATGCGCGGTCTCCCCGACCGTCTTGGTCGACAGCCGGTAGCCGAAGGCGCCTTCGCTGCCGACCGCCTGCCCGTCGAAGGCGACGATCACATCGCCCGCCGCGATGCCGGCGCGGGAAGCCGGGCTGTCGGGAGCAACCGCGGCGACGAGCGCCCCGTGCGGGGCCTCCATGCCGAGACTGTCGGCGATGTCGGAAGAAACCGCCTGCAAGGTCACCCCGACCCAGGGCCGGACGATCGCACCGGTCGTGATCGCGGCGTTGGCGACGAATTTCGCCATGTTGGCGGGAATCGCGAAGCCGACGCCCATCGAGCCGCCCGAGCGGGTGATGATCTCGGTATTGATCCCGACGAGCCTGCCTGCCATGTCGACGAGCGCGCCACCCGAATTGCCCGGATTGATCGCGGCGTCGGTCTGGATGAAGAACTGAAAATCCGAAACCCCGACCCCGGACCGCGCCAAGGCCGAGACGATGCCCGAAGTGACCGTTTGGCCGATGCCGAACGGATTGCCGATGGCGAGAACCAGGTCGCCGACCAAAAGCGCCTCGGAATCGGCAAACTCGATCGATGGGAACGTCCGGCCGCCGGTATCCCTGATCCTCAACACGGCGAGGTCGGTCTCGGGGTCGGCGAGGACAATATCCGTCTCGTATTCACGTCCGTCGGCGGTCGCGACGCGAATGTCGGAGGCGTCCTCGATGACGTGATTATTGGTGAGGATGACGCCCGAGGCGTCGACAATGACCCCCGAGCCGAGCGAGCTCCTCTGCCGCGGCTCGGAGCGGGAGAAGGGACTGTTCTCGCCGAAGAAGCGCTGAAAGACCGGATCGTCGAAGAGCGAGCGGCCGGCCGCTTCGACGCGCGTTGCATAGACATTGACGACCGAGGGCGCCGCCCGCCGCACCACCGGGGCGAAGCTCAACTGAATCTGGGTCCCCGACTGCGGCGCCTCGCGCGCCTCCTGGGCCGGTGCCGGCACACCGGCGGCGAGGAGCAAGAGGGCGACGAGAGTGCGGGTCATGGGGGAAAACTCAGGTTGCAGACGCAACGCGGCGGAAGCGGTCATGGCGGGATGAAAAAATCGCCAAATCTGGCGGCGCGGCCGATCCTCGCCCAGAATTGCGATTGTATGTGACGGGCAGCGCCAATAGAAGTCGCAACTCCGCCACAAGGAGATGATTCCCCATGCTCGAGCCGGCCGCGCCCGTCTTCGCTTCCACCAAGGACCTGATCGACGCCGCCGCCCCGGACAATCCGAGCTTTCTATATTCGCGGGAGAGGGTGCGGGCGGCCGCCGGCGCCTTTGCCGAGGGCTTCAAGGGGCTCTTGACCTACGCCATCAAGGCCAATCCGGCCCCCCACCTCATTCACGACCTGGCCGTTTTCGGGGTGGGCGCCTGGGACGTCGCCTCGCCGAACGAAATGGAGACGCTGACCTCGATCCTGCCCGGGGCGGCGCTCCACTACAACAATCCGGTGCGCTCGGCGCGCGAGATCGTCCGCGCCCACGAGGAATTCGGGGTCAAGAGTTTTGCCATCGACCATCCAGCTCAGCTCGCCGCGATCGCGGCGACCGTGCCGGCCTCTCGCGACACCGAAATCACCGTCCGTTTCAAGGCCGGCAAGAGCCGCCGCGCCTTCGATTTCGGCGCCAAGTTCGGGGCGACCGAGGCCGAGGCGATCACGCTCGCGCGTGACGCCAGGGCGCGCGGCTTCGGGGTGAGTCTCTGCTTCCATGTCGGCTCGCAATGCGAGGTGCCGTACGCCTATGAGCGGCATATCGCGGCGGCGGGACGGATCGCGACCGAGTCGGGGATCGAGCTCAGCCGGCTCAATGTCGGAGGCGGTTTCCCGGCCGCCTATCCGACCAGCGCCGCCCCGCCGATCGACTACTACATGCGGGCGATCAATCGCGGCGTGCAGGCGACGTTCGGGGGCTCGAAACCGCTGTTGATCGCCGAGCCCGGCCGGTTCCTCGCGGCGCCATCGACGGCGGTGCTGCTGCGCGTCAAGCACCGGCGCAACAATTTCGCGGTCTATCTCAATGACGGCTTCTACGGGGCGCTGATGGAGCTGAAATTCATGTCGATCCTGCCCCCCGTCCGGCTCTGGCGGGGCGGCAGTCCCGTCGGCGGCGACACGATCCCGCTGACCGTCTTCGGGCCGACCTGCGACAGCTACGATTCGCTGCCCCGCCGGTTCGACCTGCCCGCCGATATCGCGGTCGACGACTGGGTGGAGATGGGACTGATGGGGGCTTATTCGCAGGCCTCGACCACCGCCTTCAACGGTTTTTCCGACCGCGACCAGTATTTCGTCACCGACATTCTCGGCTAGCGGCGCTTGACGATGCCGTGGGCCATCAACCCCTCGGCGGTCTGCTGGATCGCCTCGCGGGCGGGAATGAAATCGTGGCCCAGAAGCGCGCGGCCGGAACTCGCATCGATCACCCGCACGATCCCGAGATCGTCGACGACCTGCTTGAGGCTGCTGTCGAAGCGGGCGAAGAAGCGCAACAGGAAGTCCGGCGCCTTGCGGGTCGGAATCGGCGCCTTCGGATAGAGTTCCCTGAGGATCGCCGCGATGTCCGCCAGCATCAGATAGCCGGCATGGGCGAAATGCCGCTTGCCGGGAGCGGCGGGATTGGCCAGTGCGTTGACATGCATTTCGGCGACGTCGCGGATATCGACGATGCCGAAGCCGATGTTGGGGATCATCGGCACCCGACCGCCGAGCAACCGCTTGATGACTTCCATGGAAGTCGAATAGCCCTTGTCGAGCATCGGTCCCATGACGAGGGTCGGGTTGATGACGGCGAGCTTGATGCCGGTCTCATTGGCGACGTCCCACGCGGCGAGTTCGGCGAGCGTCTTGGCGCGGTTGTAGGGAGTAAGGCGCGGGTCCTCGAGGTTCGACCAGTGGCGCTCGTTGAAATGGAGTTCCCCGGGGCCATTCTGGTGCCCGAAGGTGATCGCTGAACCTGAGGACGTGAGCACCGCCCGCTTCACCCCTGCCGCATGGGCCGCGCGCAGCACCCGGATCGTGCCTTCGACCGCCGGGCGGATCACCTCCTGGGGATCGCCCGGGGTCCCGGTGGGGAAGGGCGAGGCTGTGTGAATGACGGCGGCGACGCCTTCAAGCGCCCTGCCCCAGCCGGCTTCCGACAACAGGTCCGCCTGCAGGAATTTCAGGTCGCCGCCGAGGCTGACGCCGGTACCCTTGAGATGCGGGCGAATGGCGTCGCGCACTTCGTCCGAGCGCTTGGTGTCGCGCAGCGTGCCGCGCACCGCATAGGAGCGCCCGAGCAGTTCGAGGACGATGCGCTTGGCGATGAACCCGCCGGCGCCCGTGACGAGTATGATCGGCTTTCCGGCCACTGGCCGATAGTCCCTGCAAGAGCGGACCTTCCAATAGGCCGGGCGGGGCGCAAAGAAAAGGGGCCGCCGCAGCCGGCGACCGCCCCGGAATTTGTGGCCGCGTGCGCCGCCTAAGCGGCGGTAGCGGCCTCGGGCACGGCGCGCTTCTCAGCGACGGGACCCGAATCCTTGCCCTTCTCGGCGGGGTCGCGGTCGACGAACTCGATCACCGCCACCGCCGCGTTATCGCCCAGCCGGAACCCGGCCTTGAGAATCCTCAGATACCCGCCGTTGCGGTCCTTGTAGCGCGGGCCGATGACGTCGAAGAGTTTCTTGACCTGCGCCTCGTCGCCGACCCGGGCCGCCGCCTGCCGGCGAGCGTGCAGGTCGCCGCGCTTGGCAAGGGTGACGAGTTTTTCGACGACCGGCCGGAGCTCCTTGGCTTTCGGCAGAGTGGTCGTGATCTGCTCGTGCTTGATCAGCGCGGCGCTCATGTTGGCGAACATGGCCTTGCGGTGGCTCGGCGTCCGATTGAGCTTCCGCCGGGCATTGCGGTGACGCATTCTACTCTCCTTGACGCTTCGCGCCGATCAGTAGTGATCTTCGTAGCGCTTGGCCAGGTCCTCGATATTTTCCGGCGGCCAGGCCGGCACGTCCATGCCGAGGTGCAGGCCCATCTGGGCCAGCACTTCCTTGATTTCGTTGAGCGACTTGCGCCCGAAGTTCGGGGTGCGCAGCATCTCGGCTTCCGACTTCTGGATGAGGTCGCCGATGTACACGATGTTGTCGTTCTTCAGGCAGTTCGCCGAGCGCACCGACAGCTCGAGCTCGTCGACCTTCTTCAGGAGCGCCGGGTTGAAGGCGAGTTCGGGCGTCAAATCCTCGATCTTTGCCTTCTCGGGCTCCTCGAAATTGACGAACACCGTCAGCTGGTCCTGGATGATCCGCGCCGCGAACGCCACCGCGTCCTCCGGTGAAATCGACCCGTCGGTCTCCACCGTCAATGTCAGCTTGTCGTAGTCGAGAACCTGACCCTCCCGGGTGTTCTCGACCTTGTAGGAGACGCGCTTGACCGGCGAGAACAGCGCATCGACGGGCACGTGGCCGATCGGGGCGTCTTCGGGCCGGTTGCGGTCGGCGGGGACATAGCCCTTGCCGACGTCGATGGTGAATTCCATGTTGACCTCGGCGCCGTCGTCGAGATGGCAGATGACGAGGCCGGGATTGAGAATCTCGATATCGCCGGAAAGCTCGATGTCCCCGGCGGTGACGGCGCCCGGTCCCTTCTTCGAAAGGCTGACGCGCTTTGGCCCCTCGCCACCCATCTTGATGGCGATTTCCTTGATGTTGAGGACCATGTCGGTGACGTCTTCGCGCACCCCCGGCACCGACGAGAATTCATGCAATACGCCGTCGATCTGCACCGCGGTGACCGCCGCCCCCTGCAGCGACGAGAGCAGCACGCGCCGGAGCGCGTTGCCGAGCGTGAGCCCGAATCCGCGTTCGAGCGGCTCGGCCACGACCGAGACCACCCGCGCCGAATCGTTGCCCGGAACCATGTCCAGTTTGGTCGGCTTGATCAGATCCTGCCAGTTTCTCTGGATCATTGTCGCGTTGCCCTTTCCTGAGCGGCACTGCCGCCTGCCGCATAAAAATCGCCAGCCAGTGCCGCCGTGAGGCGGCCCGGCGTGGTTTTGGCTAGACCCGGCGCCGCTTGCGCGGCCGGCAGCCATTGTGGGGAATGGTGGTGACGTCGCGGATCGAGGTGACGGTGAAGCCCGAAGCCTGCAGCGCCCGCAGCGCCGATTCGCGACCCGAGCCGGGGCCGCGCACTTCGACCTCGAGGGTCCGCATGCCGTGCTCCTGGGCCTTGCGCGCCGCGTCCTCGGCCGCGACCTGGGCGGCGTACGGGGTCGACTTGCGCGAGCCCTTGAACCCCATGATGCCCGCCGACGACCACGAGATCGTGTTCCCCTGCACGTCGGTGATGGTGATCATGGTGTTGTTGAAGGAGGCGTTCACATGGGCGACGCCGGAGGTGATGTTCTTGCGTTCCTTGCGGCGCACCCGCGCTGCCGGAGCCGTCGTCGTCTCTTGTGCCATTCAGTCCTCTGGTCGATCTCAACACCGCCCAGGCCGGGCGGCTCCACCGATGAGCCGGCCCGCGGGCCGGCCCGATTATTTCTTCTTGCCCGCGATCGAGCGCGCCGGCCCCTTGCGGGTGCGGGCGTTGGTATGGGTGCGCTGACCCCTGACCGGGAGCCCGCGGCGGTGTCTCAGGCCACGGTAGTTGCCGAGATCCATCAGCCGCTTGATGTTCATCGACACCTGCCGGCGCAGATCGCCCTCGACGATATAGTCGCGGTCGATGGCCTCGCGGATCTGGCTGACTTCGGTGTCCGACAGCTGGTTGACGCGACGCTCGGACGGAATCGACACCTTTTTGCAGATTTCCGCCGCCTTTTTGGGGCCGATCCCGTGAATGTACTGCAGCGCGATTTCGACGCGCTTGTTCGTCGGGATGTTGACGCCAGCAATACGTGCCACGCCCTGTCGCTCCTGAATTTCTCCGGGTCCGCGCCCGAATTCCACGCACAGGCAACAAACCGGTCCCCGCTCCCCAACAGGGAACCGGGCCCAGTCCCTCGCAATGCATGTAACCGGGCCGGTAGGTAGCCGAGACGCGCGGCCGAGTCAACACGCCGCGCCGCCCGGAAACGCTTTTCTTTCAACCTTCCAGAACCCGGGCGATTTCGGCCGCCACAGCGTCGATTTCGGCCATCCCGTCGATGCTCCGCAGCAGCCGCCTCCGCCGGTAATAGCCGACCAGCGGAGCGGTCTGCTCCGTGTAGACCTTGAGGCGCTTTCTGAGCACCTCCTCGTTGTCGTCGGCCCGGGCCCCGGCGGTCTCCCGGGCGCGCTTGACGATGCGGCCGACAAGCACGTCGGCGTCGGCCTTGAGCTCGATGACGGCGTCGAGCGCCAGTCCCTTGTCCTTGAGCATGACGTCGAGCGCCTCGGCCTGCGCGATGGTGCGCGGAAACCCGTCTAGAATGAAGCCGCGCGCGCAATCCGCATCGTCGAGCCGCTCCGCGACGATGCCGCAAACGATGGCGTCCGACACGAGTTCGCCGCGGTCCATGACCCCTTTGGCCGCGAGCCCCATCGGGGTCGCGGCCTTGATGGCGGCGCGCAGCATGTCGCCGGTCGACAGTTGCGGGATGGCGTATTTCTCGATCAGGAGCGCGGCCTGGGTGCCCTTGCCGGCCCCCGGCGGGCCGAGCAGGATCAGCCTCACCGCTTGCGTCCCCCCAGCCGGGAGCGCTTGACCAACCCTTCATATTGCTGGGCGATGAGATGCGATTGCACCTGGGTGATGGTGTCGAGGGTGACTGTCACCATGATCAGCAGCGAGGTGCCGCCGAGGAAGGCTGAGACGCCGAGCTGGCTGACAACGACTTCCGGGATCAGCGCCACGATCGTCAGATAAATCGCCCCAATCACGGTGACGCGGGTGAGCACATAGTCGATATGCGCGGCGGTGCGTTCCCCCGGCCGGATTCCCGGAATGAATCCGCCCGAGCGCTTCAGATTGTCGGCCGTGTCGGTCGGATTGAAGACGATCGAGGTGTAGAAAAAGGCAAAGAACACAATCAGCAGCGCGTAGGCGGACAGGTAGACCGGCTGGCCGCGCCCGAGCACCGCGGAAACGACCGTCAGCCAGTTCCCGCCACTGGCTTGCGCCGCGAACGAGGCAAAGGTCGCCGGCAGGAGCAGCAGCGAGGAGGCGAAGATCACCGGGATGACGCCCGAGGTATTGAGTTTCAGCGGCAGGTGCGAAGTGTCGCCCTGAAACATCTTGTTGCCGACCTGGCGCTTGGGATACTGGATCAACAGCCGCCGTTGCGCCCGTTCGAAGAAGACGATCACGCCGATCACCACGATCCCGAGGATCAGCAGCCCGACCGCGCCCACCGTCGATAGCGCCCCGGTACGGCTCAATTCGAGCGTCTGGGCGATGGTCCCCGGCAGGCCCGCGACGATGCCGGCGAAGATGATCAGCGAAATCCCGTTGCCAACCCCGCGCGAGGTAATCTGTTCGCCGAGCCACATCAGGAACATGGTGCCCCCGACGAGGGTGACGACGGTCGACATCCGGAAGAACCAGCCCGGCTCGGAGACGACACCCTGGCTCGCCTCGAGCCCGATCGAGATGCCGTAGGCCTGCACCGCGCAGAAAACCACCGCCAGATAGCGGGTGTACTGGTTGATCTTGCGCCGGCCCTGCTCGCCCTCCTTGCGCAACTGTTCGAGCGCGGGAATCGAAGTCGCCAGCACCTGCACGACGATCGAGGAGGTGATGTAGGGAATGAGGTTGAGCGCGAAGATCGCCATGCGCTCGACGGCGCCGCCGGCGAACATGTTGAACATGCCGAGGATGCCCTGCTGCGCCTGACTAAAGGTCTGGGCGAAGGCGTCGGGGTCGATGCCGGGAATCGGGATGAAGGTGCCGACGCGATAGACGAGGAGCGCAATCAGCGTGAACAGAATCCGCGCCTGCAGGTCCTTGGCCTTGGCAAATGTCGAGAAGCTGAGGTTACGGGCGAGTTGTTCCGCTGCCGAGGCCATGGGGTCGTCCTGGTTTGGTTCAGGCGGGTGTGGTTTCTGCGTCGGCCGCGCGTCCGCCCACTATATCGACCTTGCCTCCGGTCGCTTCAATGGCGGCTTGCGCGCCTTTGGTCGCATGGGTCACGACAAACGTTACCTTCGGCGCGGTGAACTCCCCGCCCCCGATCAGCCGCACCCCGTCCTTGGCGCGCCGGATGACCCCGGCCTTGACCAGCGCATCGGCGTCGATGAAGCCGCGCGCGTCGAGCTTGCCCGCCGTGATTGCCTGCTGCACCCGGGCAAGCGGCACAGCGTTGAACCTGGCCGGACGGACCGCCTTGAAGCCGCGCTTCGGCAGCCGCATGTGCAACGGCATCTGCCCGCCCTCGAAGCCGTTAAGGGCGACGCCGGAGCGCGCCTTCTGACCCTTGACGCCGCGGCCGGCGGTGCTGCCGGAGCCCGAGCCAATGCCGCGCCCGACTCGTTTGCGCGCCTTGGTGGCGCCGCGGCCGTCTGCCAACTGATTGAGGCGCATAGCCAAATTCCTTCCGTCAGACCTTGTCGAGAACGCGGACGAGGTGTGAAACCTTGGCGATCATGCCGCGCAGCGCCGGCGTGTCGATGAGCGTCGAGCGCCGGCCGAGCTTGTTGAGCCCCAGCCCGATCAGCGTCGCCCGCTGGTCGCCGGGGCGCCGGATCGGGCTGCCGGTCTGTTCGACGGTGATTTTCTTGCCGGCCATCGCCTACTCCGTCGCCGCGTCGGTTTCTTGCACCGGGCGTTCGCCCGAATCATGCTCGCGCCGGCGGGCCTGCAAGTCGGAGACTTTCAATCCACGCCGCGCCGCGACCGACCGCGGGCTGTCGACCGATTTGAGCGCATCGAACGTCGCCCGCACCATGTTGTAGGGGTTCGCCGAGCCTTGCGATTTGGCGACGATGTCGTGAATGCCGAGGGTCTCGAAGACGGCGCGCATCGGCCCGCCGGCGATGATGCCAGTGCCGGGCGCCGCCGCCCGCAGAATAACCCGGCCGGCGCCGTGCCGGCCTGAGACATCGTGATGCAGGGTGCGGGCTTCCCGAAGCGGCACCCGGATCATTTGGCGCTTGGCCTGCTCGGTAGCCTTGCGGATCGCCTCTGGCACCTCGCGGGCCTTGCCGTGGCCGTAGCCGACGCGACCTTTCTGGTCGCCGACGACAACCAGCGCGGCGAAGCCGAACCGGCGGCCGCCCTTGACCACCTTGGCCACCCGGTTGATGTGCACCAGCCGGTCGATAAACTCGCTGTCGCGGTCTCGGCCCCTGTCGCGGTCGGATGTGTCTCTCATCGCCTCACTCGATCCCTAAAATTTCAGTCCGCCCTCGCGGGCGGCTTCGGCCAGCGCCTTGACGCGGCCGTGGAAAAGATACGCGCCGCGGTCGAAGACGACCTCCGAAATACCGGCTTTCACCGCCCGCTCGGCGAGGAGCTTGCCGACCTCGGCCGCCGCCGCCGTATTGCCGGCGTCCTTCAGCCTCTCTTTGAGGCCGCCATCGAGCGTCGAGGCCGCCGCGACGGTCTGCCCCCCGGCATCGTCGATCACCTGGGCATAGATGTGCCGGTCCGAGCGGAAGACGCTCAGCCGCGGCCGACCACCGCCATGCAGCCGGACCGCGCGGCGCACCTTCGCCTTGCGGCGCAACAGGCTCTTTATCTTCTTCGCCATCTCGCCGGTTCCTACTTCTTCTTGCCTTCCTTGCGCTGGACATACTCGTCCACGTAGCGCACGCCCTTGCCCTTGTACGGTTCGGGCGGCCGGAACTCGCGGATATCCGCCGCGACCTGCCCGACCTGCTGCTTGTCGATACCCCGGATCAAGATCTCGGTCTGCACCGGGGTCTCGACCTGGACACCCTTCGGCACCTTGAAGACGATGTCATGCGAATAGCCGAGCGTCAGCTTCAGGTCGCTGCCCTGCGCCTGGGCGCGATAGCCGACCCCGGTGATCATCAGCTTCTTTTCGTATCCCTTGGTGACTCCGGTGACGATGTTCTGGATCATTGCCCGCCCCATGCCCCATGCGGCGCGGGCCTCGAGCGTCTCGCCCACGGGGGTGACGACGACGCCGCGCTCGGTCTGCGCCGGCCGGACGTTGTCCGCCAAAACGACACTGAGCTCACCCTTCGGTCCCCTGGCGGTGACCTTCTGGCCGTCGACGGTGACGGTTACCCCGCTTACCGGAGCGACTGCGAGCTTGCCAATGCGCGACATCTCAATTGCCTTTTCGATTCAACCTGTTGTCTTTCGGAGGCAGCGCCGGCCTAGAACACCCGGCACAGCACCTCCCCGCCCAAATTCTGCGCCCGCGCCTGATGATCCGACATGACCCCCTTTGGCGTCGACAGGATCGACAGGCCCAGGCCGTTGGAAATCTGCGGAATATTCCTGACCGACGCATAGACCCGCCGGCCCGGCTTGGAAACCCGCTGAATTTCGCGGATCACCGGCTGATCGTCGGAATATTTCAGTTCGATCTCGTAGTTCTGGGTGCCGTTGTCGACCTGGCTCACCGAATAGCCGCGGATAAAGCCTTCGGCCTTCAAGACGTCGAGCACATTGCCGCGCAGCCGCGAGGCCGGCGTCGAGACGGACGACTTGTGCCGCATCTGCGCGTTACGGATGCGGGTCAGCATGTCGCCAAGCGGATCGGTCAGGCTCATCTCTGTTCTCTCCTTACCAGCTCGACTTGACCATGCCCGGGATCTTGCCCGAGCCGCTAAGCTCCCTGAGCGCAATCCGGCTCACCTTGAGCTTGCGATAGTAGCCGCGCGGCCGGCCGGTGATTTCGCAGCGGTTGCGAACTCTCACCGGCGAGGAATTGCGCGGCAGCGCGGCGAGCTTCAGCTGCGCGGCGAACCGCTCCTCCATCGTCAGGCGCGAATTGCGCGCCACCGCCTTCAGCGCGGCGCGCTTGGCGGCGTAGCGCTTGACCAGCTTGCGGCGGCGCTCGTTCTTCTCGATGGAACTCGTCTTGGCCATGGTTCTCGTCCTGTTGCCCGCCCGCCGCTACTGGCGGAAGGGAAAGTTGAAAGCCTTCAGAAGCGCCAGCGCTTCCTCGTCGGTCCGGGCGGTGGTGCAGATGGTGACATCGAGGCCCCAGACCTGGTCGATCTCGTCGTAATTGATTTCCGGGAACACGATGTGTTCCTTGATGCCGAGCGAATAGTTGCCGCGCCCGTCGAAACTCTTCGGGTTGAGCCCGCGGAAGTCGCGGACGCGCGGCAGCGCCTCGTTCACCAGCCGGTCGATGAAGTCGTACATGCGGGTTTTTCGCAGCGTCACCTTGACCCCGATTGGCATGTCCTCGCGCAGCTTGAAAGTGGCGATCGACTTGCGGGCCTTGGTGACGATCGCCTTCTGCCCGGCGATCCGCTCGAGATCGGCCTGCGCCAGCTTCACCTTCTTGGTGTCGTTGACGGATTCGCCGACGCCCATGTTCAGCACCACCTTGTCGAGCTTCGGCACCTGCATGACGTTGGTGTAGCCGAACTGCTCGGTGAGCCCGGCGCGCACGACGTCGTCATACTGGGTCCTCAGGCGCGGTACGTATGTCTCAGCCATCGATCACTTCTCCGGAACGCCTGGCGACGCGAACCTTCTTGCCGTCCTTGACCTCGAAACCGACGCGGGTCGGCTTGCCCGAGGCGCCGTCGACCAGTGCAAGGTTGCTCAAATGGATCGGCGCCGAATGGGTAAAGATGCCGGCGTCGTTCTTGGCGGTCTGCCGCATGTGCCGGCGCACCAGGTTGATCCCCTGCACCTGGGCGCGGTTGACGTCGGGGTAAACCTGCAGCACCTCGCCGGTCTTGCCCTTGTCGCGGCCGGCGAGCACGATCACCTTGTCGCCTTTTCTGATCTTGGCTCCCACGGCTACAGCACCTCCGGGGCGAGCGAGATGATCTTCATGTGGTTGCGGGCCCTGAGCTCGCGCGGCACGGGCCCGAAAATGCGGGTGCCGACCGGCTCCATGGTGTTGGTGATGAGGACCGCGGCGTTGCGGTCGAAGCGGATGACCGTACCGTCCTTGCGGCGAATGTCCTTGGCGGTCCTGACGACGACCGCGCGCATCACGTCGCCCTTCTTGACGCGGCCGCGCGGGATCGCCTCCTTGATCGAGACGACGATGACGTCGCCGATCGAGGCGTACTTGCGCTTCGAGCCGCCCAGAACCTTGATGCACTGCACCCGCCGGGCGCCGGAATTGTCCGCCACATCGAGGTTGGTCTGCATCTGGATCATAGCGTCAGGCCTTCTATTCCGGGGTTTCCGCTAGCTCGCGGGAACCACCATCCACTTCTTGTTCTTCGAGATCGGCGCGCATTCCTCGATCGTCACCATGTCCCCGACCTTGGCTTGGTTCTTCGGGTCGTGGGCGTGATATTTCTTCGACCGGCGCACAGTCTTCTTCAGCACCGGATGGGTGAAGCGCCGCTCGACGCGCACCACCACCGTCTTGTCGTTCTTGTCCGAGACCACCGTTCCCTGCAAAACCCGTTTCGGCATGTTGGTTCCCTATTTCGCCGTCGCGCGCTTCTGGCGCAGGACCGTCTCGATGCGCGCGATGTCGCGGCGCACCTGGCGCACCCGCGCCGAACTCTCAAGCTGCTGGGTCGCGCGCTGGAAGCGCAGGTTGAACTGCTCCTTCCTGAGCGATCCGAGCTGCTCGTCCAGCTCGTCAACCGTCTTGGCCCTGACTTCCTCAGGCTTCATCTCGTCGCGTCCCTAATTCTCGATGCGGGTGACGACCCGCGAGGTGACCGGCAATTTCATCGCCGCCAGCCGCAACGCCTCGCGGGCGATCGTGTCGCTGACCCCGTCGACCTCGAACATGATCCGGCCCGGCTTGACCCTGGCGACCCAGTATTCGGGTGTGCCCTTGCCCTTGCCCATGCGCACTTCGACCGGCTTCTTGGAGACCGGCACGTCCGGAAAGATCCGGATCCAGACCCGACCGGTGCGCTTCATGTGGCGGGTCAGCGCCCGGCGGGCCGCCTCGATCTGGCGCGCGGTGACCCGTTCGGGCTCGGTCGCCTTCAGCCCGTGCGAGCCGAAATTGAGCTCGGTGCCGCCCTTGGCGACGCCGCGGATGCGGCCCTTAAACTGTTTGCGGAACTTGGTGCGCAGCGGCTGCAACATGGCGGTCGTCCCTAGTTGGCCTGCTGCGAGCCGCGGCGGCTCGAGCCTTCGACGCCCTCGGTCGCCCGGCGTTCGTGGGCGGAGGGGTCGTGCTCCAGAATCTCGCCCCGGAAGATCCAGCATTTGATGCCGATCATCCCGTAGGTGGTCTCCGCCTCGGCGACGCCATAGTCGATGTCGGCCCGCAGCGTATGCAGCGGCACGCGGCCCTCGTGATACCATTCGGTGCGGGCGATGTCGGTGCCCCCGAGCCGGCCGGAAACCATGATGCGGATACCCTGCGCGCCCATTCGCATGGCGGTCTGCACCGCCCGCTTCATCGCCCGGCGGAAGGCGATGCGCCGCTCGAGCTGCTGGGCGACGCCCTGGGCAACGAGCGTCGCGTCGATCTCGGGCTTGCGCACCTCGACGATGTTCACGTGCACGTCCGATTCGGTGAACTTGCGCACTTTGGTCCTGAGCTTTTCGATGTCGGCGCCCTTCTTGCCGATGACGATGCCCGGGCGGGCGGTATGGATCGACACCCGGCATTTGCGGTGCGGGCGCTCGATGACGACCTTGGAGACCGCCGCCTGCTTCAGCTCGGCCAGCAGCATGGCGCGAATCTTGAGATCCTCCTGCAGCAGCTTGGCGTATTCGGCCTTCTGCGCGAACCAGCGCGAATCCCAGGTGCGGTTGATGCCGAGCCGCAGCCCGATCGGATTGACTTTCTGGCCCATCAGACGGCCTCCTGCACTTCCCTGACGACGATCGTCAGGCGCGAATAGGGTTTGGCGATCCGCCCGGCCCGGCCGCGCGCCCGCGGCATGACGCGCTTCATCACCAGCGACCGGCCGACGAAAGCCTCGGCGACGACGAGGGCGTCGGTGTCGAGCCCGTGATTGTTCTCGGCGTTGGCGACCGCGCTCTCCAGCGCTTTCTTGACGTCCCGGGCAATTCGCCGGGGCGAGAAGGTGAGCTCGGCCAACGCGGTCTCGACTTTCTTGCCGCGAATCTGGGTCGCCACGAGATTGAGTTTCTGGGCGCTGGTGCGCAGCACCCGCAGCACGGCCCTGGCCTCGTTGTCTTTCAGCGAACGCGGACGCGGTGACTTGCCCATCGCCTACTCCTCCGCCCGCTTGGCTTTGCGGTCGCCCGAGTGACCGTGGAAAATCCGCGTCGGCGAGAATTCGCCGAACTTGTGCCCGATCATGTCCTCGCTGACCGACACGGGAACATGCTTGATGCCGTTATAGACGCCGAAAGTCAGCCCGACGAATTGCGGCAGAATGGTGGAGCGCCGGCTCCAGATCTTGATCACCTCGTTGCGGCCAGAGGCCCGCGCCTTGTCGGCCTTCCGCAACAAGTAGCCGTCGACGAACGGGCCTTTCCAGACTGAGCGTGCCATGGCGCCTATCTGCCCTTCTTCTGGTGCCGCGAACGCACGATGAATTTTTGCGTCGCCTTGTTGTTGCGGGTCTTTTTGCCCTTGCTCGGCTTGCCCCACGGGGTCACCGGATGCCGGCCGCCCGAAGTGCGGCCCTCCCCGCCCCCGTGCGGATGGTCGATCGGGTTCATCGCCACCCCGCGCACCACCGGTCGCCGGCCCATCCAGCGCGAGCGGCCAGCCTTGCCGATCGAGGTGTTCGAATGGTCGGGGTTCGAGACCGCCCCGACCGTCGCCATGCAGGAGCCGTGCACCAGCCGCGTCTCGCCGGAACTGAGCCGGAGGATCGCCATGCCCTGGTCGCGGCCCACATATTGGACGTAGGAGCCCGCAGCTCGGGCAATCTGTCCCCCCTTCAGCGGCTTCATCTCGACATTGTGGACGATGGTGCCGACCGGCATGCGCTCGAGCGGCATGGCGTTGCCCGGCTTCACGTCGACCGTGTTTCGCGAGGCGATGATCTTGTCGCCGGCGGCAAGCCGCTGCGGGGCGAGCACATAGGCCTGCTCGCCGTCTTCGTACTTGACGAGCGCGATGAACGCGGTGCGGTTAGGATCGTATTCGAGTCGCTCGACGGTGGCTTCCATGTCGTATTTGGCGCGGCGGAAATCGATCCGACGATAGGCGCGCTTGGCCCCGCCGCCCTGATGGAACAGGGTGGTGCGGCCCAAGTTGTTGCGCCCGCCGTGGCTGTGGAGCCCCTCGGTCAGGGTCTTGACCGGCCCGCCGCCCCAGAGTTCCGAACGGTCGATGCCGATGAGCGCGCGGCGGCCGGGCGATGTCGGATTGTATTGTTTCAGAGCCATGTTCCGCTCCTTCCCCTAAAGGCCCGTGGCCACGTCGATCGACTGGCCTTCCTCGAGGGTGACGATGGCCCGCCTGATGTCGGCGCGCCGGCCCGGCAGGCGCCGGAACATTTTTGTCTTGCCCTTGCGGTTGAGCGTGTTGACCGCCTTGACCTTGACCGAAAACAGGCTTTCGATCGCCGCCTTGATCTCGGGCTTGGTCGCGCCTTTGGCGACGTCGAAGACGACCTGGTTGTGCTCCGAGGCATAAGTCGATTTCTCGGTGACGACCGGATTGCGGATGATCTGGTAGGCGGTTTGCTTGTTCATGCGAACCGCGCCTCCAGCGCTTCGAGCGCCGCCCTGGTCAGGACCAGTTTCTGTCGCCGCAAAATGTCGTAGACGTTGATGCCCTGGGCCGGCAGCACGTCGATCCCGGGAATATTGCGCGCCGCGAGCGAGAAGTTCTTGTCGAGCTCGGCGCCCCCCACGATCAGCGCGTCCCCCAACCCGAGCTTGCCGAACGCCGTCTTCAATGAGGCGGTCTTGGCGTCCTTTACCTCGGCCTTGTCGACGACGATCAGGTCGCCGGACTTCGCCTTGGCGGAAAGCGCGTGCCTGAGCGCCAGCGCCCGGATTTTCTTCGGCAGCTCGATTGCGTGGCTGCGCGGGGTCGGCCCGAACGAGCGTCCGCCGCCGCGAAAGATGTTGACCTTGCGGGTGCCGTGCCGCGCCCCGCCGGTGCCTTTCTGGCGCATGAACTTCCTCGTCGTGCCGTGGACGTCGCCGCGGTTCTTCACGTCGTGGGTGCCGGCCATCCGGCCGAGCAACTGATAGCGAATCATGCGCTGCAGAATGTCGGCGCGCGGCTCGAGGCCGAAAATCGCCTCGGTCAGCGTGACCTTGCCGGCCGCCTTGCCTTCGAGGGTTGTGACGTTGAGGTCCACTATGCCTCTCCCCCGCTCGTCGGGGCGGCAACGCCGACCGGCGCATCGGCATGCCCGCCGGTGAAGGCGCCCGGCGCCGGGGCGCCCTTGGGCAACGCCCGTTTCACCGCGTCGCGGATCGTCATCCAGCCGCCCTTGGCGCCCGGCACCGCCCCCTCGACCATGATCAGGCCGCGCTCGACGTCGGTCTTGACGACTTTCAGATTGAGCGTGGTCACCCTGACCGAGCCCATATGGCCGGCCATCTTCTTGCCCTTGAATACCCTGCCCGGGTCCTGGCGCTGGCCGGTCGAGCCGTGCGAGCGGTGCGAGACCGAGACGCCATGGGTGGCCCTGAGGCCTCCGAAATTGTGCCGTTTCATCGCCCCGGCGAACCCCTTGCCGATCGAAATGCCGGTCACGTCTACGTACTGACCTGGCAGGAAATGGTCAGCGCGCATCGCCGCCCCGACATCGATCAGATTGGCTTCGGAGACACGGAACTCGACGAGCTTGCGCTTCGGCTCGACGCGCGCCCGGGCGAACTGTCCGCGGTCGGCGCGGTTGACGTTCTTGACCTTGGCCGCGCCCGCGCCGAGCTGCAGAGCGGTATAGCCGTGCTTCTCCTGCCGGCGCTGGCCGACGACCTGGCATCCCTCGAGACTCAAGACGGTGACGGGCACATGGGCGCCGTCCTCGGCGAAGAGCCGGGTCATGCCGAGCTTTTGTGCGATCAAGCCGGTGCGCATGGGGTGTACCTTTCCGGATTCCTCAGAGCTTGATCTCGACGTCAACGCCCGCCGCAAGGTCGAGCTTCATCAGCGCGTCCACCGTCTGCGGGGTCGGATCGACGATGTCGAGGAGCCGCTTGTGGGTGCGGATCTCGAACTGCTCGCGGCTTTTCTTGTCGACGTGCGGCGAGCGGTTGACGGTATATTTTTCGATTCGCGTCGGCAGCGGGATCGGTCCACGGACCTGGGCGCCGGTGCGCTTGGCCGTGTTGACGATCTCATGGGTCGACGCATCGAGAACCCGATGGTCGAACGCCTTGAGGCGGATGCGAATGTTCTGACCGTTCATATCAAGCTTCCATCCAAACGCCGCGCGGCGCGCCATCCTCGACGCGCCGCGGCAATGCCTGCCTCATTTGATGATCTTGGTGACAACACCCGACCCCACGGTGCGGCCGCCCTCGCGAATGGCGAAGCGCAGCGTCTCGTCCATCGCGATCGGCACGATGAGCTCGACATTCATGTTCACCGTGTCGCCCGGCATCACCATCTCGGTGCCTTCCGGCAAAGTGACGATGCCGGTCACGTCGGTGGTGCGGAAATAGAACTGCGGACGGTAGTTGGTGAAGAACGGCGTGTGCCGGCCGCCCTCTTCCTTGGTCAGAATATAGGCTTCCGCCACGAACTGGGTATGCGGGGTGACCGAGCCGGGCTTGCACAGGACCTGCCCGCGCTCGACCTGGTTGCGCTCGACGCCGCGGATCAGGGCGCCGATATTGTCGCCGGCTTCCCCCTGATCGAGCAGCTTGCGGAACATCTCGACGCCGGTGACGGTGGTCTTCTGGGTCGGGCGCATGCCGACGATCTCGACTTCGTCGCCCACCTTGACTATGCCGCGCTCGACGCGGCCGGTGACGACGGTGCCGCGACCGGAAATCGAGAACACGTCCTCGATCGGCATCAGGAACGGCTTGTCCTTCGGACGCGCCGGGGTCGGAATATGTTCATCGACGGCGTTCATCAGCTCGATGATGGAATCGTGCCCCAGCTTTTTGTCGCCGTCGTTGAGGGCGGCGAGCGCCGAGCCGCGGATGACAGGAATCTTGTCGCCGGGGAACTGGTATTTGGTGAGCAGTTCCCGAACTTCGAGCTCGACGAGTTCGAGGAGTTCCTCGTCATCGACCTGGTCGACCTTGTTGAGATAGACGACCAGCGACGGCACGCCGACCTGGCGGGCCAGGAGGATATGCTCGCGGGTCTGCGGCATCGGCCCGTCGGCCGCCGAGACGACCAGTATCGCCCCGTCCATCTGGGCGGCGCCGGTGATCATGTTCTTCACATAGTCGGCGTGGCCTGGACAGTCGACATGGGCATAGTGCCGCTTGGCGGTCGAATATTCGACATGCGAGGTCGAGATGGTGATGCCCCGGGCTTTCTCTTCCGGCGCCTTGTCGATCTGGTCGTAGGCTGTCGCGACGGCGCCGCCAGTTTCGGCGAGCACCTTGGTGATCGCCGCGGTCAGCGTCGTCTTTCCGTGATCGACATGGCCGATCGTGCCGATGTTCACATGCGGCTTCGAACGATTGAACTTTTCCTTCGCCATCGCTATTTCTCCGTTTTTCGTCTCAGCTTCGTCGCTGGCGTTGAACTCTACGCGGCCCCGGCTCTCTTAGCCGAACTTGGCCTGAATTTCCTGTGCCACGTGCTGCGGCACCTTGTGATAGTGGTGGAATTCCATGGTGAACTGGGCCCTGCCCTGGCTCATCGAGCGCAGCGTCGAGACATAGCCGAACATGTTCATCAGCGGCACATAGGCGGTGATGACGTTGGCGTTGCCGCGCACGTCCTGACCCTGGACGTGGCCGCGCCGCGAGGTGAGGTCCCCGATGATGTTGCCGGTATATTCCTCGGGACTGACGACCTCGACCTTCATGATCGGCTCGAGGATGATCGGACCGGCCTTGCCGAGCGCTTCGCGGAAGGCGGCGCGGCCGGCGATCTCAAACGCCAGCGCCGACGAGTCGACTTCGTGATAGGCGCCGTCCGTCAGCGTCACCTTCACGTCGAGGATCGGGAAACCCACGATAATCCCTGAGGTCATCACCGATTTGACGCCCTTTTCGACGCCGGGAATGTATTCCTTCGGGACGTTGCCGCCGACCACCTTCGATTCGAATACCAGGCCCGAGCCGCGCTCGCCGGGCTCGGCGGTGATCTTGATCCGGGCAAACTGGCCCGAACCGCCGGACTGCTTCTTGTGGGTGTAGTCGACGTTGGCGGCGCGGGTGATCGTCTCCCGGAACGCCACCTGCGGCTCCCCGATATTGGCCTCGACCTTGAACTCGCGCCGCATTCGATCGACGATGATGTCGAGATGCAGTTCGCCCATCCCGGCGATGATCGTCTCGCCGCTCTCCTCGTCGGTCTTTACCCGGAAACTCGGGTCCTCCGCCGCCAGCCGGTTGAGTGCCATACCCATTTTTTCCTGGTCGACCTTGGACTTCGGCTCGACGCGGATTTCGATGACCGGCTCGGGGAATACCATCCGCTCGAGCACGACCGGATGCGTCGGATCGGAAAGCGTGTCCCCGGTGGTCACGTCCTTGAGCCCGACCACCGCGACGATGTCGCCGGCAAACGCCTCTTCGATCTGCTCTCGGCTGTTCGAATGCATCAGGTACATGCGCCCGATCCGTTCGCGCTTCTCTTTCACCGTGTTCTCGAGGGCGGCGCCCGTCTCGAGGTGCCCCGAATAGATGCGACAAAACGTGAGCGTACCCATGTGCGGGTCGTTGGCGATCTTGAAGGCGAGCATCGACAGCGGCTCGCCATCGTCGGCGTGCCGCTCGGTGTCCTTGCCGGTCCTCGCGTCGATCGCCTTGATCGAGGGGATATCGATGGGGGCCGGCAGATAGTCGACGACCCCGTCGAGCAGCGGCTGGACGCCCTTGTTCTTGAACGCCGAGCCGCAGAAAACCGGGAAGAACAGCACAGCGCAGGTGCCCTTGCGGACGAGGGCGCGCAGCCGGTCGTTGTCCGGCATTTCGCCCTCGAGATAGGCCTCCATCGCCACCTCGTCGATTTCGACGGCGGCCTCGATAAGCTTCTCGCGATATTCTTCGGCTTTGGCTTTCAGGTCGTCGGGAATTTCGATGACGTCCCACTCGGCTCCGAGCGTCTCGTCGCGCCAGACCTTGCCCTTCATCTCGATGAGGTCGACGACCCCGCGGAAATTGTTCTCGGCGCCGATCGGCAGCTGCATGACGACCGGCTTGGCGCCGAGCCGCTTCTGCACCATGTCGACCGAGCCGTAGAAATCGGCGCCGATCTTGTCCATCTTGTTGACGAAGATCATCCGCGGCACGTTGTACTTGTCGGCCTGCCGCCAGACCGTCTCGGTCTGCGGCTCGACCCCGGCATTGGCATCGAGCAGCGCGATCGCCCCGTCGAGCACCCGCAGCGAGCGTTCGACCTCGATGGTGAAGTCGACATGGCCCGGCGTGTCGATGATGTTGAAGCGGCGCTTCTTCCCGTCGCGACCGGCCCAGAAGGTCGTGGTCGCCGCCGAGGTAATGGTGATGCCGCGCTCCTGCTCCTGCTCCATCCAGTCCATGGTGGCAGCGCCGTCATGGACTTCGCCCATCTTGTGGGACTTGCCGGTGTAATAGAGAATCCGCTCGGTCGTCGTGGTCTTGCCGGCGTCGATATGCGCCATGATCCCGAAGTTCCGGTAGTCTTCGATGTTGTAGCCGCGCGGCATCTTCGGGTTTCCTCTGGCTCTACCAGCGGTAATGCGAGAAGGCGCGGTTCGCGTCGGCCATTCGGTGGGTGTCTTCGCGCTTCTTGACCGCCTGGCCGCGCCCGTTATGGGCATCGAGCAACTCGCCCGACAGCCGGTCGACCATGGTGTGTTCGCCGCGCTCGCGCGCCGCCGTGATCAGCCAGCGGATGGCGAGCGCCTGCTGGCGGTCGTTGCGCACCTCGACGGGGACCTGATAGGTCGCTCCTCCGACTCGCCGCGACTTGACTTCGACCGTCGGACGGACATTTTCGAGCGCCGTGTGGAAGACCGCGATCGGATCCTGGCGCGTCTTGTTGCGGATGACCTCGAAGGCGCCGTAGACGATCGACTCGGCGACCGACTTCTTGCCCTCGTACATCAGCGAATTCATGAACTTGGTGACGATCACGTCCCCGAACTTCGGGTCCGGGTTGATTTCGCGTTTTTCGGCGCGACGGCGGCGGGACATCTCTTGCGGCTCCTTACTTCGGACGCTTGGCGCCGTATTTGGAACGGCGCTGCTTGCGGTCCTTGACGCTTTGGGTGTCGAGAACGCCGCGCAGGACGTGGTAGCGCACGCCCGGCAGGTCGCGGACGCGGCCGCCGCGAATGAGAACTACCGAATGTTCCTGGAGATTGTGGCCTTCGCCGGGGATGTAGGAGATGACTTCGCGCAACGTGGTCAGGCGTACCTTGGCGACCTTTCGGAGCGCCGAGTTCGGCTTTTTCGGAGTCGTCGTATAGACACGCGTACATACCCCGCGTTTCTGCGGGTTGGCCTCCATGGCCGGGACCTTGTTCCGCTTCGGCCTCGCCTGTCGGGGCTTGCGGATCAACTGGTTGATGGTCGGCATTCGCCCAACCCGTTCCTTTTTCTCGTGTCTCGCCAGACGCGGCAAACGCTCGGCGCCCTCCGGTCGGACAACCTTGCCCCGGCGGCGCCAAATTGCAGAACACCATCCCTTCCGAAGGGGCGTTTCTGCGACTCGCTATATTCGCGTCTTTGGCCTCCCGGTGTGTTTGAGCCGCCTGGATTATCCAGTCATTGGACGACCGGAACCACCTCGCGCCTCACGACCTACCGGCAAGGTAGCGGGGTAATACTCTGGAAGGTTATGCCCGTCAAGGCGGGCGGCGCCGAAAACAGCGGATTTTCTGGCCGGATCGCCGAGCTCGAGACCGACAGGTGAAAATGTCCGGCGAAGGCGCCTCAGCTCACCGCATTTTGGCTTAGTTGACGACCGCCAGGACGAACCCGTCGTAGCCCTTCAAGCCGACGGTTTGGATGGCGGTGGCGGTGAGCCGAAGGTCGCCATTGAGCAGGTCGAACGCCGCTCGCGAGCCTTCGACGCTGTCGTCCTTCGTGCCGACTTTGATGACCGCGCCGTCGCGGATGACATTGTCAAGCACGATCACCGTGCCGGGTCGTCCGAGCCGGACCGCCCAGTCGAGATAGACTGGGTTCCCCGGCTTGTCGGCGTCAATGAAGACCAGGTCGAAGGGCCCCGCCCCGCTCAACGCGAGCTGTGGCAAGAGGTCGGCGGCCTTGCCGAGCCGCACCTCGACGCGATCCGCAAGCCCAGCGCGGGCGATATTGGACCGCGCCGTCTCGGCATGCAGCGGCATCGCTTCGAGGCTGACAAGCCGCCCGCCGGCCGGCAGGGCGCGGGCCATCCAGATCGTCGAATAGCCGCCGAGCGTGCCGATCTCGAGAATCTTGCGGGCGCCCGACATCTTGACCAGCAGATTGAGGAACGCTCCCTGCGGCGCCGAGACATCGATCGACGGCAGGCCCACCGCCTTGTTGGCGACGAGCGCCGCAGCGAGCGCCGGATCGGCGAGTTTCAGCCGCTCGCCAATATAGGCGTCGACCTCGCTCCAGAGACTTTTCGACATCCCCGCCCCCTGCGTCTGCAGCAACCGAAAGGGACCGCGGCCCCCTTTCAATGCGTCGAGTCCGCGCCCTTATTCGGCGGCGTCCCCGGTCACCTCGGCCTTGCCGAGAAGCGCCTTGGTGCGGGTCGCGAGCTCGGCTTCGGCCTGACGGCGGCGCTCGGCGAGGATCAGCTCGTCGCGCTTGCTCGCGACCAGTTTGGTCGAAGTGATCATCGCCCCGGTGCCCGCCGGGATGAGCCGGCCGACAATGACGTTCTCCTTGAGGCCCTCGAGCGTGTCGGCCTTGCCCGATACCGCGGCTTCGGTGAGGACGCGGGTGGTCTCCTGGAAAGAGGCCGCCGAGATGAACGAGCGGGTTTGCAGCGACGCCTTGGTGATGCCCAATAGCACGGGCACCGCCACCGCCGCCTCCTTGCCGTCCTCGGCGAGCTGCTCGTTTAGCAAGTCGAAATCAAGCTTGTCGATCTGCTCCTCTTTCAGAAGTCCCGAATCGCCCGGCTCGGTGATTTCGACCTTTTGCAGCATCTGGCGGACGATCACCTCGATATGCTTGTCGTTGATCAGAACGCCCTGCAGCCGGTAAACCTCCTGGATTTCGTTGACGAGATATTTGGCGAGGTCCTCGACCCCCTTGATCGCCAAAATGTCGTGCGGCGCCGGGTTGCCGTCGAGGATGTACTCGCCCCGCTCGATGGTATCTCCCTCCTGCAGATGGAAGGGTTTGCCTTTCGGGATCAGATACTCGACCGGCTCCATCTCGGAATCGTGTGGCTCGATGACGATCCGGCGCTTGTTCTTGTAGTCGCGCCCGAATTTGATCGTGCCGTCGATCTCGGCGATGATCGCGTGGTCCTTCGGCCGGCGCGCCTCGAACAATTCCGCCACCCGCGGCAGGCCGCCGGTGATGTCCTTGGTCTTGGCGCTTTCGAGCGGAATGCGCGCCAGCACGTCGCCCGGCGCCACCTTCTGTCCCGGCTCGACCGCCAGCACCGCATCGACGCTCAAGAGGTAACGCGCTTCCCCGCCCCGGCCGAGCTTGGCGATACGGCCTTTCTTGTCGTTGATCACGATCGCCGGCTTGAGGTTTGCCCCGCGCGGGTTCGACCGCCAGTCGACGATCAGCCGCTTGGTGAAGCCGGTGGTCTCGTCGGTCTGCTCGGAGACCGAGGCCCCGTCCACCAGGTCCTCGAACTCGATCAAGCCCGCGACTTCAGTGAGGATGGGACGGGTATAAGGGTCCCATTCGGCGAGGCGCTGGCCGCGCTTGACCTTGGCGCCGTCGTCGACCCTCAACCGCGCGCCGTAGGTGACGCGGTGGGTCGCCCGTTCCTTGCCGTCGGAATCGACGATGGCGACGGCGACGTTTCGGCCCATGGTGATCAGGTGGCCGTCGGAATTCTTGACGACCGCCCGGTTGCGGATTTCAACCACGCCTTCGGCGCCCGACTCGACGAACGAGGTGTCGACGACCTGCGCGGTGCCCCCGATATGGAAGGTGCGCATGGTGAGCTGGGTACCCGGCTCGCCGATCGACTGGGCGGCGATCACCCCGACCGCCTCCCCGAGATTGACCGGCGTGCCACGGGCGAGATCGCGCCCGTAGCAGGCCGCGCACACTCCCTGCCGCATTTCGCAGGTCAAGGGCGATCGGATTCGGACCGACTGGACCTTGGCCTCCTCGATCATGTCGACGTGGCGTTCCTCGATCAGGGTACCCTTTTCGACCAGCACCTCGTCTTCGCCGGGGATCATCACGTCCTCGGCCGCGGTGCGGCCGAGAATGCGCTGGCCGAGCGAGGCGACGACCTGCCCGGAATCGACGATGGCTTCCATCGTCAGGCCCTTATCGGTGCCGCAGTCATCGGCGGTGACGATCGAATCCTGGGCGACGTCGACGAGACGCCGGGTGAGATAGCCGGAGTTGGCGGTCTTCAGCGCTGTGTCGGCCAAACCCTTGCGGGCGCCGTGTGTGGAGTTGAAGTACTCCATCACCGTCAGGCCTTCCTTGAAGTTCGAGATGATGGGGGTCTCGATGATCTCGCCGGACGGCTTGACCATCAACCCGCGCATCGCGGCGAGTTGTTTCATCTGCGCCGGCGAACCGCGGGCGCCCGAATGGCTCATCATGTAGACCGAGTTGATCGGCTTCTGCCGCCCGGTCTTCTCGTCGAACTGGACCGAGGAAATCGCCGCCATCATCTCGTCGGCGACCCGGTCGCCGCACTTCGACCAGGCGTCGACGACCTTGTTGTATTTCTCGCCCTGGGTGATCAGGCCTTCGTTGTACTGCTGCTCGAACTCCTCGACCTGCTTGCGGGTCTCCTCGACGATCTTGACCTTCGAGTCGGGGATGACCATGTCGTCCTTGCCGAACGAAATGCCGGCCTTGCACGCCTGCTTGAAGCCGAGATCCATGATCTTGTCGCAGAAGATCACGGTCTCTTTCTGCCCGCAGGCGCGATAGACCGTGTCGATCATCTTGGAGATGGCCTTCTTGGTCAGCAGCTGATTGGCCGCGTCGAACGGTACCTCCGGATGCTTGGGCAGCACCTGCCCGATCATCATTCGGCCGGGGGTCGTCTCGAAAATCCGCGACATCTCCTCGCCCTCGGCATCGGTCCACTTGTGGCGGCCCCGGATCTTGGTGTGGAGCGTGATGACGCCCGCATCGAGCGCATGCTCGATTTCGCCCATATTGCCGAACGCCATGCCCTCGCCCGGCTCGTTCTCGGCCATGAGGCTGAGATAGTAGAGCCCGAGCACGATGTCCTGGCTCGGCACGATGATCGGCGAGCCGTTGGCCGGGTGGAGAATATTGTTGGTCGACATCATCAGGACGCGGGCTTCGAGCTGCGCCTCGAGCGAGAGCGGCACATGCACGGCCATCTGGTCGCCGTCGAAGTCGGCGTTGAACGCCGCGCAGACCAGCGGATGCAGCTGAATCGCCTTGCCCTCGATGAGGATCGGCTCGAACGCCTGGATGCCGAGCCGATGCAGCGTCGGCGCCCGGTTGAGGAGCACCGGGTGCTCGCGGATCACTTCGTCGAGAATGTCCCAGACCTCGGGACGCTCCTTTTCGACCAGCTTCTTGGCCTGTTTGACGGTCGAAGAGAGGCCCTTGGCTTCGAGCCGCGAATAGATGAACGGCTTGAAGAGCTCGAGCGCCATCTTCTTCGGCAACCCGCACTGGTGCAGCTTCAATTCCGGCCCGACGGTAATGACCGAGCGGCCGGAATAGTCGACGCGCTTGCCGAGCAGGTTCTGGCGGAACCGGCCCTGTTTGCCCTTCAGCATGTCGGAAAGCGATTTGAGCGGCCGCTTGTTGGCGCCGGTGATGGTGCGCCCGCGCCTGCCGTTGTCGAACAGCGCGTCGACCGCCTCCTGCAGCATCCGCTTTTCGTTGCGGATGATGATGTCGGGGGCGCGGAGTTCGATGAGACGCTTCAACCGGTTGTTGCGGTTGATGACGCGGCGGTAAAGATCGTTGAGGTCCGAGGTCGCGAACCGGCCGCCGTCGAGCGGCACCAGCGGGCGCAGCTCGGGCGGGATCACCGGGACGACTGTCATGATCATCCATTCGGGCCGGTTGCCCGAAACGATGAACTGTTCGACGATCTTCAGCCGCTTGGCGAGCTTCTTCGGCTTCAATTCGGTCGTCGATTCGGCGATTTCCTGCCGGAGGTCCGCCGCGAGCTTCTCGAGGTCGATCCCCTGCAGCATGTCGCGCACTGCCTCGGCCCCGATCATCGCGGTGAAGCTGTCGGCGCCGTACTCGTCCTGGGCGGCGAGATATTCCTCCTCGGACAACAGCTGGTTGACGGTAAACGGGGTCAGCCCAGTATCGATGACCACATAGTTCTCGAAATAGAGAATCCGCTCGACATCTTTCAGGGTCATGTCGAGGAGCTGCGCGATCCGCGAGGGGAGCGACTTCAGGAACCAGATATGAGCGACCGGTGCGGCGAGCTCGATATGGCCCATCCGCTCGCGGCGCACCCGGGAAAGGGTGACTTCGACGCCGCACTTCTCGCAGATGACGCCCTTGAACTTCATCCGCTTGTACTTGCCGCAGAGGCACTCATAGTCCTTCACCGGTCCGAAGATACGGGCGCAGAAAAGCCCGTCCCGCTCCGGCTTGAAGGTGCGGTAGTTGATCGTCTCCGGCTTCTTGATTTCGCCGAACGACCAGGAGAGGATTTTCTCCGGGCTGGCGATGCTGATCTTGATCTGATCGAACGCCTGGGCCGGAGCCTGCGGATTGAAGAGATCCATCACTTGATGGTTCATCACATTGTCTCCTTTGGAACGGTGCAGGGAGCGGGGGAGCTCTCCGTGCGCCGCCGGGAATAGGACATTCAGCGGGACGCGAGCCGCTGTTACTCGGCCGCGTCCTTCTTCGGCTCGTGCCTTGTCTCGTCGGCAAGCAGACGGTCGCGGTTGACGACTTCCTCGATCTGGCTCAATTCCACATCGAGGCCGAGCGATCGCATTTCTTTGACCAGCACGTTGAAGCTTTCGGGAATGCCGGCCTCGAAGGTGTCGTCGCCTCGCACGATCGCCTCATAGACCTTGGTGCGGCCGGCCACGTCGTCGGATTTGACGGTGAGCATCTCCTGCAGGGTGTAGGCGGCCCCGTAGGCTTCGAGCGCCCAGACCTCCATCTCGCCAAACCGCTGGCCGCCGAACTGCGCCTTGCCGCCCAGCGGCTGCTGGGTGACGAGCGAGTACGGCCCAATCGAGCGGGCGTGGATTTTGTCATCCACCAGGTGATGCAGCTTCATCATGTAGATGTAGCCGACGGTGACCTCGCGATCGAAGAACTCACCGGTGCGCCCGTCGACGAGCCGGGTCTGCCCGGTGCCGGAAAGTTCGGCGTGTTCGAGCATGGCGACGATGTCGGACTCCTTGGCGCCGTCGAAGACCGGGGTCGCGATCGGCACTCCGCTGGAAAGGTGTTCGGCGAGCCGGCCGAGCCCGTCCTCGTCGAGACCCTTGACGTAGGCGTCGTGGGTGTAGATCGAGGTGACTTCCTTGCGCAGCGCCTTGATGTCGCCGGAGCTCATGTATTTCTCGTAGAGCGCCCCGATCCGCCGGCCGAGGCCCACGCAGGCCCAGCCGAGATGGGTTTCGAGAATCTGCCCGACATTCATCCGCGAAGGCACGCCGAGCGGATTGAGCACGATGTCGACCGGGGTGCCGTCTTCGAGATGCGGCATATCCTCGGACGGCACGATGCGGCTGACGACGCCCTTGTTGCCGTGCCGCCCGGCCATCTTGTCGCCGGCCTGGATCTTGCGCTTGGTGGCCACGAACACCTTGACGGTCTTCATCACCCCCGGCGGCAATTCGTCGCCGCGCTGCAGCTTGTCGACCTTGTCGATGAACCGCTGCTCGAGCAGCTTGCGGCTCTCCTCGTACTGGGCCTGCAGCGCCTCGATTTCGGCCATCACCTTGTCGTCGCGGACCGCGAACTGCCACCACTTCGACCGCGGATGCGAATCGAAGACGGCGTCGTTGAGCTTGGTCCGCGGCACATAGCCCTTCGGACCGGCGGTCGCCTGCCGGCCAAACAGCATTTCCTTGAGGCGCGCATAGACGTTGCGGTCGAGGATCGACTGCTCGTCGTCGCGGTCCTTGGCGAGCCGCTCGATTTCCTCGCGCTCGATCGCCATGGCGCGCTCGTCCTTGTCGATGCCGTGGCGGTTGAACACTCTCACTTCGACGACGGTGCCGGCATCGCCCGGCGGCACCCTGAGCGAAGTGTCGCGGACGTCGGATGCCTTTTCGCCGAAGATCGCCCTGAGGAGCTTTTCCTCGGGCGTCATCGGGCTTTCGCCCTTCGGCGTGATCTTGCCGACGAGGATATCGCCCGCCTCGACGTCGGCGCCGATATGGACGATCCCCGCCTCGTCGAGATTCTTCAGCGCCTCTTCCGAGACGTTAGGAATGTCGCGGGTGATTTCCTCTGGCCCGAGCTTGGTGTCTCGCGCCATCACCTCATATTCCTCGATATGGATCGAGGTGAAGACGTCGTCCTTGACGATCCGTTCGCTGAGCAGGATCGAGTCCTCGAAGTTGTAGCCATTCCACGGCATGAAGGCGACGAGCACGTTGCGCCCGAGCGCCAGATCCCCGAGATCGGTCGAGGGGCCGTCGGCGATGATGTCGCCTTTGCCCACGTGGTCGCCGACCACCACCAGCGGCCGCTGGTTGATGCAGGTCGACTGGTTCGAGCGCTGGAACTTCATCAGATTGTAGATGTCGACGCCCGACTTCGAGGCGTCGGTCTCCTCGGTCGCCCGGATGACGATGCGGGTCGCGTCGACCTGATCGACGATGCCCGCCCGCTTGGCGACGATCGCTGCCCCCGAATCGCGGGCGACGACCGGCTCCATTCCGGTGCCGACGAACGGCGCTTCCGAGCGCAGGAGCGGCACCGCCTGGCGCTGCATGTTCGAGCCCATCAGCGCCCGGTTGGCGTCGTCGTTTTCGAGGAACGGAATGAGCGAGGCGGCGACCGAGACGAGCTGTTTCGGGGAGACATCCATCAGGTCGACGTGATCGCGCGGGGTCAGCATGACGTCGCCCGAATGCCGGCAAGTGATCAGCTCGTCGAGGAATTCGTTCTTCTCGGAAATTCGCGCGTTGGCCTGCGCGACGTAGTGCTTGGCCTCCTCCATCGCCGAGAGATAGACGACGTTGTCGGTGACCTTGCCGTGCACGACCTTGCGATACGGCGTCTCTATGAAGCCGTACTTGTTGACCCGCGCGAATGTCGCGAGCGAATTGATCAGCCCGATGTTCGGCCCTTCGGGGGTCTCGATCGGACAGATGCGCCCGTAGTGGGTGGGGTGAACGTCGCGGACCTCGAAGCCCGCCCGTTCGCGGGTCAGGCCTCCCGGCCCCAGCGCCGACAACCGCCGCTTGTGGGTGATCTCGGAGAGCGGATTGGTCTGGTCCATGAATTGCGAAAGCTGCGAGGAACCGAAGAATTCGCGTACCGCCGCCGCCGCCGGCTTGGCGTTGATCAGGTCCTGCGGCATCACCGTGTCGATCTCGACCGACGACATCCGCTCCTTGATCGCCCGCTCCATGCGAAGAAGCCCCAGCCGGTAATGGTTCTCCATCAGCTCGCCGACTGAGCGCACCCTGCGGTTGCCAAGATTGTCGATGTCGTCGATTTCGCCCTTGCCGTCGCGCAGATTGACGAGCGTGCGCACGACTTCGACGATGTCCTCCTTGCGCAACACCCGGACCGTGTCGTCGGCATTAAGGTCGAGCCGCATGTTCATCTTGACGCGGCCGACCGCCGAAAGGTCGTAGCGCTCGGAATCGAAGAACAGTGAATTGAACATCGCCTGCGCCGTATCGATGGTCGGCGGCTCGCCCGGGCGCATCACCCGGTAAATGTCGAAAAGCGCGTCCTCGCGGCTCTCGTTCTTGTCGATGGCGAGTGTGTTGCGGATGTAACCGCCGACATTGACGTGGTCGATGTCGAGGAGCGGCAGCGACTTGAAGCCGTGCTCCATCAGCTTTTCGAGCAGCTTCTCGTCGATCTCGTCGCCGGCCTCGACATAGACTTCGCCAGTCTTCAGGTTGATCAGGTCCTCGGCGATATACATGCCGAAAAGGTCGGCATTTTCCGCCACCAGAAATTTTACCCCGTCGTCGGCGAGCTTCTTGGCGGTGCGCGCCGAGAGCTTCTTGCCGCCCTCATGCACGACCTTGCCGGTCGCCGCATCGAGCAGATCGTGGGTCGGCTTGACGCCCTTCATGCGCTCGGCGTCATAGGGCTTGCGCCAGCCCTTCTTGGTGCGTTCGTAGCTGACGGTCTGGTAGTAGATCGAAAGGATTTCCTCGGCGCCCAGCCCCAGGGCCTTCAGCAGCGAGGTGACGGGAATCTTCCGCCGCCGGTCGATCCGCGCAAAGACGATGTCCTTGGCGTCGAACTCGATGTCGAGCCAGGAGCCGCGATAGGGAATGATCCGGGCCGCGAACAGCAGCTTGCCCGACGAATGGGTCTTGCCCTTGTCGTGGTCAAAGAAGACACCGGGCGAGCGATGCATCTGGGAGACGATGACGCGCTCGGTGCCGTTGATGATGAAGGTGCCGTTCGAGGTCATGAACGGCATGTCGCCCATATAGACATCCTGTTCCTTAATGTCCTTCACCGAGCGCGCGCCGGTTTCCTCGTCGACTTCGAAGACGATGAGCCTGAGCGTCACCTTCAACGGCGCCGCAAAGGTCATGTCGCGCTGCCGGCATTCCTCGACGTCGTATTTCGGCTGCTCGAATTCGTAGCGGACGAAATCAAGCGACGCCGTATTGGCGAAATCGGTGATCGGGAAGACCGACTTGAAGACCGCCTGCAGCCCCTCGAGGCCGCGCCCGCCCTCGGGCTCGTTGACCATCAGGAACTGGTCATAGGACGCCTTCTGAACCTCGATGAGGTTCGGCATCTCGGTGACTTCGCGGATCGATCCGAAGTTCTTGCGTACCTTGCGACGACCGTTGAACGTGGTGGTCATTCCCGCTCCTGCTGGGCTCTGCGGGGCGCCGCTGGCGCACCCGGAAGGTTCAGGCGCGTATGTCCGAATTGCCGACCATCAGCCGTCGGCCCTTGGGACATCCGCGCTCCTGTTCAATTCCATACCTGTTGCCGTGCTCCGGCACGGCGAATGTGCCGGGGGGGGGGGGGGGCCCCCCCCCCGGGCCTCACCCTGTTACTTCACTTCGACCTTGGCGCCGGCCGCTTCGAGTTTGGCCTTGATATCGGCGGCCTCGGCCTTGTTGACGCCTTCCTTGACGGCTCTGGGCGCACCCTCGACCAGGTCCTTCGCCTCTTTCAGCCCGAGACCCGTGACCGCGCGAACTTCCTTGATCACGTTGATCTTCTGGGCGCCGATTTCGGCGAGGATGACGTTGAACTCGGTCTGCTCTTCGACCGCCGGAGCCGCCGCGGCGCCCCCGCCGGCGGGCATCATCGCCATCGCCATCGGCGCGGCGGCGGAGACGCCCCATTTTTCCTCCAGCATCTTCGAAAGCTCGGAAGCCTCGAGGACCGTGAGGGACGACAGTTGGTCGACGATCTTAGTGAGATCAGTCATTTTGGTTCCTTCCAGTTTCAGTTCGAACCGTGAATGGTGTCGCGTCCGCTCAAGCCGCGGCGCCCTTCTCCGAATAGGCCGCGATGACCCGGGCGACCTGTCCGCCCGGCGCCTGCAGGACGGCGGCGAGTTTGGCCGCGGGCTGCGCGAGCAGCCCGGCGAGCCTCGCCCGCAAATAGTCCAGCGACGGCAGCTCGGCCAGCGCCTTGACGCCCTTGGCGTCAAGTCCGGTCGACCCCATCGCCCCGCCGATAATGACCAGCTTCTCGTTGGTCTTGGCGAACCTGGCCGCGACTCTCGCCGCGACTACCGGATCAGCCGAGAACGCGAGTAGCGACGGCCCTTTCAACAGCGAGGAAATGTCCGCCATCTTGGTCTCTTTCAGAGCCAGCCGTGCCAAGCGGTTCTTCGCGATCCTGACCGTCCCGCCCGCCTGGCGCATCTGCTTGCGCAGCTGCTCCATCTCGGCGACCGAGAGGCCCTTGTAATGGGCGACGACGACCGTACCGGCGGCGCCCAGCGCCCCGGTGAGATCGGCGACCAACTCGCGCTTCTCCGCTCTATCCACACCCGCTCTCCACAGGATCGGCCCGCGATCGCGGACCGGTTGCCAGATGCCGCCCCGCTCGCCGCCTCATAGGGGTGGCTGACGGGGCAACGGTGAAATGCCTGTCAACCGGTCCCCCGCGGCACCCCGCGGCGCGACTGGCCTGGTTCGAACCGAAACGCCGCCCTCGCGGGCAAATCCGTTCCGGTCGTCACCCCGTCTGTGCAGGCGTCAATTAAGCGCGATGGTCGGCGCGCCTGCGGTCTCGGACAGGTCTTCCGGCGAGTTCGGGCTTGCGCCCTCGCTCACCGTCCCGGGCGGCCGGAGCCGTCCGGAATTGGTTGAGGCGCCGCCCCTAGCGCAGCGTCGCCGGATCGACATGGACCCCCGGGCCCATGGTCGATGAAATCGCGACGCGCTTGACATACGCGCCCTTGGAGCCCGCCGGCTTGGCCTTGAAGACCGCGTCGGCGAACGCCTTGATATTGGCGAGAAGCTGGGCCTCGTCGAACGACGCCTTGCCCACTCCTGCATGCAGGATTCCAGCCTTCTCCACCCGGAACTCGACCGAGCCGCCCTTCGAGGCCTTGATCGCCTCGGCGACGTCGTTGGTCACCGTCCCGACCTTCGGGTTCGGCATCAGATTGCGCGGCCCGAGCACTTTGCCGAGACGCCCGACGAGCGGCATCATGTCGGGGGTAGCGATGCAGCGGTCGAAATCGATCTGCCCGGCCTGCACCTTCTCGACAAGGTCCTCGGCCCCGACGATGTCGGCGCCGGCCTTTTTGGCCTGTTCGGCCTTCTCGCCCTTGGCGAACACCGCGACCCTGACCTTGCGGCCGGTGCCGTTCGGCAGTGCCACGACCCCGCGAACCGTCTGGTCGGCATGGCGCGGATCGAGGCCCAAATTCATCGCGATTTCGATGGTCTCGTCGAATTTCGCCCTGGCGCGCTCCTTGACCATCTTGACCGCCTCGGGGAGCGGATAGAGCTTGGTCCGGTCGATGCCGTCGCGGGCCGAGCGGGTGCGCTTTCCGGGATTTGACATGCTCAGGCCTCCACCACCTGGATGCCCATCGAGCGAGCGGCGCCGGCGACCTGTGCCATTGCCGCCTCGACGTCATGGGCATTGAGGTCGGGCATCTTCTTCTGCGCGATCTCCCTCAGCTGTGCCTGGGTGATCTGGCCGATGAAATCGTGGCTCGGCCGCCCCGACCCCTTCTCGGCCTTGACCGCCTGCTTGAGATAATAGCTGACCGGCGGCATCCGCATCTGGAAGGTGAAGCTGCGGTCGGCATAGATGGTGATCACCACCGGGATCGGCGCGCCGCGCTCGAGATGCTCGCTCGCCGCATTGAACCCCTTGCAGAATTCCATGATGTTGAGGCCACGCTGCCCGAGCGCCGGCCCGATCGGCGGCGACGGGGTCGCGGCGCCGGCCGGCACCTGCAATTTCAGGTAGCCTTCGATCTTCTTTGCCATCCGTCGTCCCTGTTCCTGTGGCCGTATGCCGGCCATTTATCGACGGCGCGGTGCGAGGCATGCCCGGCGGTTGGCGACCGCCGTCCTCTCCCACGCGTTTTCCCGGTCAGAGTTTTTCGACCTGACCGTATTCGAGCTCGACCGGGGTTGCCCGGCCGAAGATTGAAACCTCGACCTTGAGCCGCGCCCGCTCCTCGTCGACTTCCTCGACAAGGCCGTTGAAGGAAGCGAACGGCCCGTCCGAAACCCTGACCTGCTCGCCTACCTCGAAACTGACCGACGGCTTTGGCCGCTCGACCCCTTCCTGTACCTGCCGCAGGATGGCCAGCGCCTCGGCCTCCGAAATCGGGATCGGTTTGGTGTCCGAACCCAAAAAACCGGTGACCTTCGGGGTCTCCTTGATCAGGTGGAACGTCTCGTCGGTGAGCTCCATCTTCACCAGCACATAGCCGGGAAAGAACTTTCGCTCCGCGTCGACCTTCCGCCCGCGCCGGACCTCGACCACCTTTTCGGTCGGCACCAGCACTTCGTCGAACAAATGCCCCAACCCCGAGACGGCCACCTTCTCCCTGATCGACTCGGCGACCTTGCGCTCGAAATTCGAATAGGCCTGCACGATGTACCAGCGTTTCGCCATCGACAATTCGGTCCAGAAATCCGGCCGCGCGGTCAGCGCAGGTTGAGCAGGAATCCAACGAGGATCGAGATGATCCCGTCGGCCGCGAGAAAGAACAGGCTCGCCACCGCGATCATGACCAGAACCATAATCGTCGAGATCAGTGTCTCCTGCCGGTTCGGCCAGACGACCTTGGTCGCCTCCGTCCGAACTTGCTGGATAAAGGTGAACGGGTTCGTCCGCGCCATTGTGTCTCGAATGCCGGGAATTTGTTCATAACCAATAGCCGCACGAGTCACCCCGGCGGCTGATGTGGGGATATTTAGTGGCTTGCACGGGCAAATGCAACAGTCCTTTCGGGGAAAGTTCGGGCCCCGAATGGCCGCGGAACCGGTCCAAAGCGCTTCGCTCCGGGGGCATTGCGCCGGAGACCGGTTTGCCGCGTTAACTATTTGTTAGGCCGTCTCGACGCAGCCTCGGCAAAGGTGGGAAACGCCGATTCGTCGGATTTTTCACCAATTACTGCGGGATAGGGGTCACTCCGATGCAATTGCGGAATATCGTTTTGGCGGCCATTGCCGCGCTGGGGTTTGCCGGCGCTGCCAAAGCCGAGGATTGGACCGGCTTCTACGCCGGGCTGTTGGGCGAGGGAACCTTCGTCTATATCGACGGCGCCACGATCGGTGCCGGCGGGTTGGCCAAGGTTTTCGGATACAACTGGGACCAGGGCGACATGGTTTTCGGCATTGACGAAATGGTCGTCATTACGCCGGTGACTTCCGGAGAGGCCACCTTTGCCTGGCAAAAGATGGGCCGCGTGGGCTTCGAGGTAACTGAAAGTGCATTGCTCTATGGCGCGGCTGGTTTGGGGTATTTCTGGTTCCCCGACGCAAGCTATTCAACTGGTTACGGTGCCGTCGCGGCTGGCGTCGAGGTGGCGATGGGCGAAAATGCGGCCTGGCGCACCCACGCTCAGCTTTCGTTCCCGTTCGACCAAACGATTTTCAGCGGCGCGCCACCGGAAATATTCCATGGGCTGATTTCGCTGGGCACGGGCCTGGTCTGGAATTTCAACTAGCGATCGGTGAGCCGCAATCTCAAAGGCCCCGCTTAAGCGGGGCCTTTGAGATTGCGGCGCGAGCTCGGGCCTCGATCAGCGGATTTTGGGACTGGCAGGGGCGGAGGGACTCGAACCCCCGACCCTCGGTTTTGGAGACCGATGCTCTACCAACTGAGCTACACCCCTATGCCGCCCTCTGGTCTAGTCGCTTCGCCGGATGCGTGCAAGACGCGCTTGCGGCGCGGGCAAAGGCTGGAGCGGGTGGAGGGAATCGAACCCTCGTCAGCAGCTTGGAAGGCTGCGGCTCTACCATTGAGCTACACCCGCAGAGGGGCCGGCGAAGGCTGGTGGAGGGGGCTGGATTCGAACCAGCGTACGCATCAGCGGCCAGATTTACAGT
>JBBECE010000008.1:0-1125 GCA_040881985.1 Cucumibacter sp. | reverse complement strand
CTAGTACCCGGGCTCACGATTGACCGATACGGCGGTCCTTGAAGCGATGCTGGTGGACCTCGGCCTTGGTCCAGACGAAGGGCGATGGATTAGCGTTGTAGGCTTCGATGAAGGCATCGATGTGCTGCCTGAGTTGGTTGACGGAGGTGAAGGATGCACCGCGGAGGGATTTTCCGGCGAGGATGGAGAACCAGATCTCGACCTGATTGAGCCAGGACGCCCTGGTCGGGGTAAAGTGGAAATGGACGTTGGGATGAGCCGCGAGCCAGGCTTCGTTCTTCTTGTGGGTGTTGAGATTGTCGAGGACGGCATGGATTTCCTTGCCCGGATGGAGGGCGACGATATCGTCCATGAAGGCGAGGAACTCGACGCGTCGGCGTCGCTTCTTGTGGGTCGCAGCGACCTTGCCGGTGGCGAGGTCGAGGGCGGCGAACAGTGTCGTGGTGCCGTGCCGCTTGTAGTCGTGGCTCTGCCCGGTCAGCGCCCGCCCGTTGGGAAGCTTGAGGTAGCCCTGCGCCCGTTCCAGCGCTTGGATCGAGGGCTTCTCGTCGACGCAGAGGACGATGGCGTTGTCGGGCGGCGCCATATAGAGGCCGACGACATCGGCGGCCTTGGCGACAAACTCGGTGTCATCGCTCTCGCACCACGATTTGCGTCCGTCGAGATCGATCCGCTGGGCGCGCAGGAAGCGCCAGACCTGCTGCTCATGGACATCGCCGAGTTCGGCAGCGATCAGCGGCCCCGTCCAGCGCCCGAAGCCGGCCGGCGGCGGCCTTTCCAGCACCGCCAGAATGCGCCCTCCAGTCTCCGCCCCGTATCGCGGCTTCGGACCGGGGCGCCGCCTGTCGATCAAGCCGGCCAAGCCCTCGCGGGCATAGCGGCCGCGCCAGGTACTCACCGTATAAGGCATCGCCCCGACAATATGGGCAATCGATCGCGTCGAGCGCCCTTCCGCCGCCAGCAAGACGATCCGAGCCCGGAGCGCGTCGCGCTGTTCGCTCGTCGGCGCTCGAACCCGAGCTTCAAGCACCAAACGATCCTCCGGCGTCAGCCGGACTTCCGCAGCCTTTGGTATCATCCCAATGTTGAATCATGAATCAAACTTCCGCGAAAGCGGGTACTAGG
>JBBECE010000007.1:0-37735 GCA_040881985.1 Cucumibacter sp. | reverse complement strand
ACCAGCGACCCAGCGGTTAACAGCCGCTTGCTCTACCAACTGAGCTACCGGGGATTAGCCTTTCCCCGCCGGGCGGGGAAGCGTGCGGTGTAGCCAGTTTGTCCGGCTTTGCCAAGGCCCTCGGCCGGGGCCGGCCGCGTCGGCGCCCCGGGGGACGCAACCCCAGCATTTACCAAGGGATTCATTAAGCTTGGCTTCAGCCGGATCGGCGATAATCGAGCCATGTTGGATCTTGAGGCCAAGAAGATGTTCGATCTTCTTGAGGGCTTGCTTGCGTCCAGTCCCGACCTGGTTTTCGTCAAGGATCTGGAGCGCCGGTTTCTGTTCGCCAATTTGCGGACGGTGCGGATCATGGGATTCGCGTCCTCCAATGACCTCTTGGGCCGGCGCGAGGAAGAAATCGCGCCCGGCGAGGAGGCCGACCGTGCGGCTCGGGAGGAAAATCGGCTCATTGCCGAAGCGGCGCCGATCCGGCGCGATGCCTTCCTCAAGTCCGGCGATGGCGGGTCCGGGTGGTATTCGCTGGTCAAGACGGTGTTTCGCGACTCGACCGGCAAGGTCGCCGGCCTCGTCGGCATCGGCCGCGATATCGGCGCGCTCAAGCAGGCGCTCGCCGTCGCCGAGGCGAGCCGCCACGAAAACGAGGTTTTCCGCCGCCTCATCGACGCCTTGCCCGACATCGTGTTCGCCAAGGATACCGAGAGCCGGTTCCTGGTCGCCAACGCGGCGACCGCGCGGCTGATGAAAGCGGCAAGCGCCGACGCGCTGATCGGCCACACCGACGCCGATTTCTACTCGCCAGCCATCGCGCAGCGTTACCGCGCCGACGAAATTGCCTTTATGGGCCAGCGCGCCTCGCAGATCAGCGAGCAGCCGGCCGAACGTCCCGACGGCACCCGCGGCTATCTCTGTTCGCTGAAGGTGCCAATGCTCGACGAAACCGGGGCGGTCGTCGGCTATATCGGCCACGGCCGCGACGTCACCGACACGCGGCACGCCGAACACGCCTTGCGGGAGCGGGAGACCGAACTCGCCGAGGCCCAGATCCTGGGCAACACCGGCAGCTGTTCGTGGCGGGTCGGCTCGCCGATGCTCTCCTGTTCGGTAGGCATGGGGCCGCTGTTCAGCCTGCCGGCCGAAGTCGCGAGTTACCCGGCGCTATCCCTGCTTCGGCGCATCCTGCCCGCCGACCGCAAGGGGGTGCTCAATGCCGTGCGGCTGGCGACCGCCGAGGCCGTTCCCCAAACCGTCCAGTTCACCCTGGGACTGCCGGGTGGCGAGCGCAGGGTGATCGACGCGGCGGTGCGGGTGGGCACCAACTTCGAGGGTGGGCGAAGCTATTTCGGAGTTTGCCACGACATCACCGAACGCAAAGCCGCCGAAGAGGCGCTGCACCGGCTCGCCTTCACCGATCAGCTCACCGGGCTCGCCAATCGCGCCGCGCTCGCCGAAAGTCTGCAAGCCAAGTTGGCGCTGGGGGACCGGCCGGGGCGGGACCTGTCGCTGCTGCTTGTCGATCTCGACGGCTTCAAGCAGATCAACGATTCGTTCGGCCACGTCGCCGGCGACCAGGTGCTGATCGAAGTCGCCGCAAGGCTGCACCGCTGCACCAGGGAAGGCGAGGTTATCGGCAGGCTCGGCGGGGACGAGTTCGCCATCATCATCGAACACGATCACGGCCCCGAGATTCCGGCCAAGGTCGCTCGCCGGTGCGTCAACGCCATGCGCGAGCCGCTCGCGATCGACGGGGTGACCGCCAATCTCGGCGCCAGCGTCGGCATCGTCACTTCGACCGACCGCAGCGAGACGATGTCGCAGCTGCTGGTTTGCGCCGACCGGGCGCTTTACCGCGCCAAGCGGGAGGGCCGCGACGGCTATCGATTCTACGGCAAGGACGGCGACGAAGCCGTCGCTGACGATCCGCTTGGGCTCGCGGCGGAATTGCGCCAGGCGCTCGAACATGGCGCCATCCGGCCACACTACCAGGTCCAGATGAGCGCCGACGGCGCTCGGATTGTCGGGCTCGAGGCGTTGGCGCGCTGGGAGCATCCGCTGCGGGGCCTGATCTCGCCCAGCGAATTCATCGGGCTCGCCGAACGTTCTTCGTTGATCGGCGATCTCGGCAAACGCATCCTCGACCAGGCCTGCGGACAGCTGCGCGACTGGCTCGACATGGGCTGGAACCCCGGCACCATCTCGGTGAATGTCTCGGTCGCCCAGCTTTGGCATATGGACCTCTCCCGCGAAGTCACCCGGACGCTGCTGCGCCACCGGCTTGTACCGCAGCAGCTGGTGCTCGAATTCACCGAGTCGGTGTTCATCCAGCACGACCAGGCCCGCGTCCGCGAGACGCTCACGACACTCGCCGAACTCGGTGTTGGGCTCGCCATCGACGATTTCGGCGCTGGTTTCTCAGGTTTGAGCTATCTCAACGACCTGCCTTTCGGGCGCCTCAAGATCGACCGCTCCTACGTGACCGGGGCGGGCACCGAGGAAAAGCGCGCTGCGCTCTTGCACGGCATCATCTCATTGGCGCGCGCCGTCGGCTTGCTGATCATCGCCGAGGGGGTGGAAAGCGCCGAGGACGCCGATCTGGCGCGGGTGCTCGGCTGCCACGTCCTGCAAGGCTTCTATTTCGGCGGTCCGCAACCGGCGGAAAGTTTCCCGCCGCGGGCGATGAAGCTCGCCGCCGGGCATGCCCAGGCGTGAACTGGATTGTTTGACCGGAATTGAGAAGGATTTGGAGGCCACGCCCGGAATCGAACCGGGGTGCACGGATTTGCAGTCCGCTGCGTAACCACTCCGCCACGTGGCCTTCTCGACAACCGGCGTAGCTATACCAATCGCCGGGAGGTGACAAGCAAACCGACGGCGGCATTTGAAAAGCTGGTGAACGAAGGGCGGGCCGCTTAAGCACCAACCGCGAGGCAATCCGCGCCCTTGCACGCTCGCCGCGCCGCCGCTATGCAAGCTGCTGCCGAACTCCGCAGGAACCAAAGCCGCATGGACAGTTTCAGGCGCGCCCGCCATGCCATGGTGGACAGCCAGCTCAGGACCAACGCGGTCACCGATCCACGGATTATCGAGGTCATGGGCAAGCTGCCGCGCGAACTCTTCGTGCCGGAGAGCCAGCGGGCTCTGGCCTATATCGATGAGGATCTGGCGCTCTCCCCGGGCCCCGGCGCCCGGTTCCTGATGCAGCCGATGCCGTTCGCGCGGCTCGTCCAGCTGGCCGGGATCGGGCCGGACGACATCGTCCTCGATATCGCCTGCGGCACCGGCTATTCGACGGCGGTTCTCGCCCGGCTCGCCGGCTCGGTCGTGGCCATCGACGACCAGCCGCGTCTCGTCGAGCAGGCGAACGAGAATCTTAGCGCGCTCGACATCGGCAATGCCGCCGCCGTCGCGGCCGAACTCGCCGCCGGCAAGCCCGACGAGGCGCCGTTCGACACGATTCTGATCGAGGGTTCGGTCGAAGATGTTCCGCAAACTCTATTCGCCCAGCTCAAGCAAGGCGGAAGGCTTGCGGTCTTTGTGCGGCGGGGACCGGTCTCCTCGGCGACGGTTTTTGTCAAATCCGGCGGCGAGATCGCCGCGCGGACCAGTTTTGACGCCGCGGTCGCGCCCCTCAAGCCATTCGCTCGCAAGCCGGAATTCCAGTTCTGAGCCTGCACGGGCTGTCAGCGTTACTGACCGGCCCACCTGGTCTGTTGCCGGGCGACCACGCTCCCCGGAAATCCACCCACCGAAGCCTGTTGATAGCATCTCGTTCGATTGTACCCCCCGGCGCGCTTGGATAGGCTGACTTTGTCTGGGAGCGGGGAGTAGCGGTCGTGCCGATAATTAGTCGCGCGATGCTGGCGGTTGTGGCGTCTCTCTTGATCGCGCCCGGCGCCAGGGCCGAAAGCGTCACCGAAGCCTTGGCCTTCTCTTACGTCAATAATCCGGCGATCGCCGCGGCGCTCTACAGCGTGAAAATCGCCGCCGAGGACATCGCGCTCAGGCAGGCCGGCAAGCGGCCGACAATCGCCGCGGGGGCCAATCTCGGCTATTCCTGGACCGTGGCGGGGGGCACCTTCACCGACTCCGGGTCAGGGTCGGTCATGCTTTCCTACAATCAGCGGCTCTTCGACAACTTGCAAACTGAAGCGCAGATCGATCAGGCCCGGGCGATGGCGGATGCGGCATCCGAAGGCCTGCGCAATTCCGAGCAAAACGTGCTGCTCTCCGCCGCCACCGCCTATTTCGACGTGGTGCGCGACACCGAGCTTACAAGCCTCAGGGGCGACAACGTCACTTTTCTGCAGGCTCAGGTCAACTCCGCCGAAAATCGCCTGAACATCGGGGAGGGGACCCGGATTGACGTCTCGCAAGCCGAGGCCCGGCTTGCCCAGGCGGTCGCCGCCTATCGCGCCGCGGTCAATTCATTGCAGTCGAGCCGCGCCGCCTATGCCCGCTGGATCGGCCACCCGCCGACGAGCCTCAACCCGAATTTCCCGTTCAACGGCCTGCTGCCGGCCTCGCTCGACGAGGCGCTCCAGGCGGCCGATGCCAATCACCCGGCGAATCTTGCCCAAAGGGCCCAGGTCGAGGCGGCGAAATTCGCCTCGGACGCGGCGATGCGGGCCTTCGGCCCGACCCTCGATCTCGTCGGCAGCATCTCGTCCGCTTTCACGACCTCGCCTGTGGTCCCCTCGCCCTCTGTGTCGGGGTCGATCGGATTGAGCCTGACCGTGCCGCTTTACGCCGGCGGGGCGCTCGGCGGCTCGGCCCGCATTGCCAATCTCGCCCAGACCCAGACCGAACTCCAGGCGCAGGTGACCTACGCTCAGGTGCGTGAATCGGTGATTGCGGCCTGGTCTGGACTGCAGACCGCCATCGCCCTGATCGAATCCGCGGAAAGCGCCGTACGCGCCAGCGAGTTTGCTCTCGACGGGGTGATCGAGGAGCGCAATGTCGGGCAGCGCACGACCCTCGACGTGCTCAATGCACGGGCCGAATTGACCTCGGCCAACGAGGCGCTGATCAGCGCCAAACGCAACCGCTACGTCGCGTCGTTCGCGCTGATCGCCGCCGCCGGCCGGCTGAGCGCCGCCGAGCTCAATCTGCCGGTCTCGATCCGGTCCGCCAATGCCTATCGCGCCGGGGTCGAGGACAATTGGAGCGAAATGCGCGAGGTCGACGACTTCTAGGCCGCCGGCATCACGATTTGCAGCTTCACGTCGCCCGGCCGGCCCTCGGCCGCCCGTTCGAACGCCGCGACCGATTGGGCGAACGGGATGGTCGCGGTAATCAGCGGTTTCAAATCGACCTTGCCGGAAGCGATCAGCGTGATCGCCCGGTCATAGACGTGGGCATAGCGGAAAATCCCCTCGAACTTCAATTCGCGGACCGAAACGGCGGCGACATCGAGCGTCACTTTTTCGACCGGCAGGCCGATCAGCACGATTTTGCCGGCCGGGCGCGGCAGTTCGCAAAGCGTCTCGTAGGCCTTCGGGCTGCCACTGCATTCGAAGACGACATCGGCTCCCCAACCGCCGGTCATCTCGCCGACGACCCTTGTCAGCTTCTGCTTGCTAATATCGACCGGGACGATGCCGTCATACTGGGCGGCGATTTTCAGCTTTTCCTCGAAAAGATCGGCGATAACGACCCGGGCGCAGCCGGCGGCAAGCGCCGCGAGCGCCGCCATGGTGCCGATCGGTCCGGCGCCGATCACGACGCCCAGATCGCCAGGCTTGATTTCGGCCTTCATCGCCGCATGCATGCCGACGGCGAAGGGCTCGACCATCGCAGCCTCGGCAAAACTCACATTGCCGGGCAGTTTGAAGGTGTATTCGGCCGGGTGCACCACGTGCGGGGTGAGGCAACCATGCACCGGTGGGGTCGCCCAGAAGGCGACAGCGGGGTCGACATTGTAGATCCCGAGCCGGGCGGCGCGCGAGCGCGGGTCGGGCACGCCGGGCTCCATGCAGACCCGGTCGCCGGGCTTGAGGCCCTTCACGCCGGGCCCCACCTCGACAATCGTGCCCGAGGCCTCGTGGCCGAGCACCATCGGCGCCTTGACGACGAAGGGGCCGATTCGGCCGTTGGTGTAGTAATGCACGTCCGATCCGCAAACCCCGACCGTGTGGATGGCGATTTTGACCATCCCCAGACCGACCTCGAGCGGCAGGTCGATCTGCCTGAGCGAGAGCACGCGCTGGCGCTCGAGAACGAGCGCGGGAACCATAGCCATAGGGAATCCTCGCAAACCGGACGGGCGGCGGCAGTGAAGCCGATCCGGCTGCGCAGCGCAATTGGCAGGGGCTGACCGGCACTGTAAATTCCCCGACTCGCGACCGGGGCGGCGAATTCACCGGGTTAGAAAGACCGTTCGCCTTGCCGAGCTCGCCGTGGAGGGAAGAGCCGGAAATGAAGAATATCGCATACTGGTTCATTGGTTTGGCAACGCTTTTTGCGCTCGCCGGAATAGCCTTTGGGATCTGGATGTCGCAGTCGCAGGACTACACGCTCGCGCCGGCGCACGCCCACAACAATCTCATCGGCTGGGTGACGCCGGCGCTTTACGGGCTCTACTACAAGGCAGTGCCCGCCGCCGGCAAAGGCACGCTGGCCGTGGTGCATTTCTGGGTCGCGTTGCTCGGCGCGATAGCGTTTGGACCCGGCATCGGCATGGCGATTCAGGGGCAAGGCGAGCTACTGGTCATAACCGGCTCGCTGCTCACCATCGGCGCGATGGCGATTTTTGCCTGGACGGTATTCACCCATCGCGACGCGCTGTCGGCGGACAAGATGTGGCTGCGCGGCCGACTACGTTTCTCTACGAGGCCGCGCGGCGCACGCCCGGCTTCTTTGATTCGTCAGCTTTAAGTGGAAGAACCGTGCCGCCTCTTCGACGCGCATTGGGGATTTGCCTTTGTGGCGCTAGAGTTGCACAAGGCGAATCAAGCACCGAGGTTCCGTTGCGGAGCGGCGCCCGGCTGCTGCCGGGTTGCAGTCAGAAGAGGCCAGCATGAACCAACCTGCGTCCAAGGAGCCTTCGATGGACGAAATCCTGTCCTCGATCCGGCAGATCATCGCCGACGACGACGCGGCGAGCGCGGAGCGGGCCCAAGCCGCCCCGCCGAGGCCGGCGCCGTCGACGATCACCGCTTCGGCGAGGCCCGCTGCCCCGAAGCCCGCGCCCGTCGCCGAGCCGAAGCTGAAACCCGCAGCGTTTTCCGAGACCCGGATCGTCGACGAAGCGGACTTCAGCGTGGAGGCGGACCTGGACGACATCGTCGCCTCCGCCGAGACAGTCCACGCGCCACGCCTAGCGCCAAGGCAACTGATTCCAAATGACGTGAGGCTCGACAAGTCGGCGGACGAGGCCGACCCCGAACCGGAGGAGAAGCCGACGAAACCCCAGCCTTCCCCGAGCCTTCTGCCCGACCCCTCGCTCAGCGCCGATCTTGCCGATCAGCTCCTTGCGCCGGCCGCCGACGCGGCGACGCGCCACGCCTTCACCCAGCTCAATGTCGTGGCCCTTGCCGGCAAGCAGCGCACCATCGAGGACCTGATCCGCGAGATGCTGCGCCCGATGCTGAAGGGCTGGCTCGACGAAAATCTGCCCAGCATGGTCGAGCGGATGGTGCAGCGCGAAATCGAGCGCGTTTCGCGCAGCGGCAAATAGGGCCTCGCCGGCCCATCGCGATGCCGGTTGACAGGCCGCCGCGGCTTGGCTTTACAGCCATACCTCAAGCGTTGACGGCCCGCCGCGAGCCGGGCCGACGCGGTGGAGTTGTGCCCGCCCGATGATCGACAAGACCTACGAACCCATCGCCGTCGAGGGCCGCATCTACAAGCGCTGGCTCGACGCCAAGGCTTTTGCCGCGGGTGCCGGAGCGAAGCCCGGCGCTGCGAGCTTCTGCATCGTCATCCCGCCGCCCAACATCACCGGTTCGCTGCATATCGGGCACGCGCTCAACAACACCATCCAGGACATTCTGGTGCGCTTCGAGCGGATGCGCGGGAAACATGTCCTTTGGCAGCCGGGCACCGACCATGCCGGCATAGCCACGCAAATGGTCGTCGAGCGGCAGCTGATGGAAGATCAGGAGCCGTCGCGCCTGCAAATGGGCCGCGAGGCGTTCCTGAAGCGAGTCTGGCAGTGGAAGGAACAGTCCGGCGGCGAGATCCTCAACCAGCTCAAGCGCCTCGGCGCCTCCTGCGACTGGTCGCGCGAGCGCTTCACCATGGACGAAGGCCTGAGCCGTGCGGTCCGGAAAGTCTTTGTCGAACTCTACAATGCGGGGCTGATCTATCGCGCCAAGCGGCTGGTCAATTGGCATCCCGGCCTGCAGACGGCGATCTCCGATCTGGAAGTCGAAAACATCGAAGTCAATGGCCATCTCTGGCATCTGCGGTACCCGATCGAAGGGCGCGACGAGACGATTGTGGTCGCGACGACCCGGCCGGAGACCATGCTCGGCGACACGGCGGTGGCGGTGCATCCCGACGACGAACGCTACGCCCACCTCGTCGGCAGGCAAGTGATCCTGCCGTTGGTCGGCCGGCGCATTCCGATCATTGCCGACGAACACGCCGACCCCGCGCAGGGATCGGGCGCGGTGAAAATCACCCCGGCGCATGACTTCAACGATTTCCAGGTCGGCGAACGGCACGGGCTCGAACAAATCAACATTTTCAATCCCGACGCCTCGCTCAACGGCAACGCGCCGGAAAAATATCGCGGTCTCGACCGGTTCGCTGCGCGCCAGATGGTGCTCGCCGATCTCGAGGCACTCGGCGCGCTGGTCAAGGTCGAGGACAAGCTCATTATGGTGCCGCATGACGAGAAATCGAAGCTTGTCATCATCGAGCCCTATCTGACCGACCAGTGGTTTGTCGATGCCAAGACGCTGGCCGAGCCGGCGATTGCATCGGTCAGGCAGGGCCGCACCAAATTCGTGCCGAAAAACTGGGAGAACACCTATTTCGCCTGGATGAACAACATCCAGCCATGGTGCATCTCGCGGCAGCTCTGGTGGGGGCACCAGATTCCGGCCTGGTACGGGCCGGACGGAAAAGTCTTCGTCGCGATGGACGAGGCGAGTGCCCACGCCGCCGCGTCGGCGAGTTACGGCAAACCGGCGCGGCTCACCCGCGACCCCGACGTCCTCGACACCTGGTTCTCTTCCGCGCTCTGGCCGTTCTCGACCCTGGGCTGGCCGGGCGAGACGCCAGACCTCAAGACCTGGTATCAGACCGACGTGCTGGTGACCGGCTTCGACATCATCTTCTTCTGGGTCGCCAGGATGATGATGATGGGGCTCTATTTCATGCATGAAGAGCCGTTCCACACGGTCTATGTCCATGCGCTGGTTCGCGACGAGCGCGGGCAGAAAATGTCGAAGACCAAGGGCAATGTCCTCAATCCGCTGGACCTCTTCGATGAGTACGGGGCGGATGCGACGCGCTTCACGCTGGCGGCGATGGCGGCGCAGGGCAGGGATTTGCGCCTGTCGCTCGCCCGCGTCGAAGGCTATCGCAACTTTGTCTCGAAACTCTGGAACGCCGCGCGATTCCTAGAAATCAATGAATGCCGGCGCGTCGCTGGCTACGATCCGAAAAGCCTTACGCAGCCGCTCAACAAATGGATCGTCGGAGCGGCGGAGCGGGCAGTCGCCGAGGTGACACATGGCATCACCGACTACAAGTTCAACGAGGCGGCGAACGCGGCCTACGAATTCGTCTGGCACACTTTCTGCGACTGGTACGTCGAATTCTCCAAGCCGCTGTTGGCTGGTGAGGACAAAGTGGCGCGCGACGAGACCCGCGCGACCGGCGCCTTTGCGCTCGACCAGATCCTGAAGCTCCTCCATCCGTTCATGCCCTTCGTCACCGAGGAACTGTGGGCCCTAACCGGCAAAGCCGGACCAGCGCGGGAGAGATTGTTGATTCTCAGCGATTGGCCCGTCGATCGGGGTCTTGCCGATGCCGGGGCGGATGCGGAAATGGATTGGCTGATCGCGCTCGTCTCCGGCGTCCGCTCGGTCAGGGTTGAAATGAACGTACCGTCCGGCGCGACGGTGCCGATGGCGGTGATCGGTGCAGGGAAGACGACCCGCGCCCGGCTTACCGACAATGGCGCGCTGATTGAGCGGCTGGCCCGGCTCGACGCCATTTCGTTCGCCGACAAGGCGCCGCCGAGCTCGGCGCAAATCGTGGTAGGAGAAGCGACGGTTTGCCTGCTGCTTGCCGGAGTCATCGATCTTGGGGCGGAGCGCGACCGGCTCGGCAAAGAGGTCGAGAAACTCGCCTCGGAGATCGATCGCATCGACCTGAAACTCGCCAATGAGCAATTCGTGGCCAAGGCGCCCCAAGAAGTGATCCACGAGCAGCGCAGCCGGCGACAGGACTACGAGGACAAGAAGCGCCGCACCGAGGCGGCGCTGGCGCGCTTGAGTTGACGGCTGCGCCGCGCCAGACTGGCGGCGGGAGGAGCAACCCGATGAAACACCTTGTCTTGGCGCTGGCGATCAGCCTCTCGGCGCTCTCAGTCGTGCCCGTCGCCGCCCAGTCGAGCAAAGCGGTGGTGGCCGGCGAGCGGACGATTTCGATCGCCATTCCGGCGGGCTATCAGGACCTTGCCACCGTCTCGGCCGACTGGGTCCGGCAGCTTTTCGGCTTTGTCGCAGAGGACGAGGTGCCGCTGCTCGTCATCGTCGCCGACGCGGTTTCGGCCGAAACCCCGGACTGGACCTCGACCACTGCTTACGCCATCGTCTCGGCGATCAAGCATTCCCTCGGTGGGACGACCTCCACACCGGATTTCGTCGGCCAGATCGATTTTGCCGCCAACGGGCTGCGCGATGTCAGTCCGTTGACCGAGACGGACGCGGCGGCACTGCTGCAACAGGCGCTCGCCTCGGCAGAGACGCCGCCGCGGTTCGATCCCGCCTCGCCACTGGCGATCGAGGGGGTGCAGGTGCTCGCCGTGACCGAAAGCGGGGAGGATTCGGCCGCGATTACCATCCTGCACCCGACTCCCGACGCAGCGCTGGTTGTCAACGATCTCGGCTTCATCAACCTCAACGGCCAGCTGCTGAAGGTTGCTTCCTTCGCGGTGCTTCGGGACGCGACGACGGTCGCGACGCTGCAGGGTCTTGGCAAGGCGATTCGGGTCGGTACGCTGGCGGCGAACTGAGCGCGGCCAGCGGCTGCCGGTAGAGGCCAAGCGCCGCATTCGTGCCATATTTGCAACAGGTTTAGACGATTCATTTCCCCTCATTTACCGCAGCTTAAAGGGCGGTCCAAAGTGCCACAATCTGACCCCAAACGGGGCAGACAAGCGCGCCCGGCGGGCACGTTTTCACCGGCATCGAGTTGCAAAGAGGTTGGCGGACAGGCGTCTCGATTGCGCGACGCGGCGTCGGCGCTGTGCTGAAAAGTCGGGATGTGCATAAGGCCTGCTCAACTCCCGGCTGAAGGCAGAAGAGGCATACGGGATCGGGTATGGACGCCAAGAATATCGACAAGTCGCGGCTGCCGAGCCGACATGTGACCGAGGGGCCCACCCGCGCCCCGCATCGCTCCTATTATTATGCCATGGGACTGTCGGCCGCGCAGATCCACCAGCCCTTTGTCGGGGTCGCGACCTGCTGGAACGAGGCTGCCCCCTGCAACATTTCGCTGATGCGCCAGGCCCAGGCGGTGAAGAAGGGCGTGGCAGTTGCCGGCGGTACGCCGCGTGAATTCACCACCATCACCGTCACCGACGGCATTGCCATGGGGCATCAGGGGATGAAGTCGTCGCTCGTCAGCCGGGAAGTCATCGCCGACTCTGTCGAATTGACCATGCGCGGCCATTGCTACGACGCGCTGGTCGGGCTCGCCGGTTGCGACAAATCGTTGCCCGGCATGATGATGGCGATGTGCCGGCTCAACGTGCCTTCAGTGTTTGTATATGGCGGCTCGATTCTGCCAGGCCGTTATCGCGGCAAGGATGTCACCGTCGTCGACGTCTTCGAGGCGGTGGGGCTGCATTCGGTTGGCAAGATCTCCGACCGCGACCTGACTGAGCTCGAAGAGGTTGCCTGCCCCTCGGCGGGGGCCTGCGGCGGCCAGTTCACCGCCAACACCATGGCGACGGTCTCCGAGGCGATCGGGCTGGCGCTGCCGTATTCGGCGGGCGCCCCGGCCCCTTACGAAGTCCGCGACCGTTTCTGCGAAGCCGCCGGCGAGCAGGTCATGGGGCTGCTGCGGGACAACATAAGGCCGCGCGACATCGTCACCCGCAAGGCGCTCGAGAATGCCGCGACCGTCGTCGCCGCTTCCGGCGGTTCGACCAACGCGGCGCTGCATCTGCCGGCGATCGCCCACGAGGTCGGGATCGATTTCGATCTCTTCGAGGTCGCCGAAATCTTCAAGCGCACGCCCTACATCGCCTCGATGAAGCCGGGCGGCAAGTATGTCGCCAAGGACCTGTTCGAGGCGGGCGGCATTCCGATGCTGATGAAGACCTTGCTCGACAACGGCTTCCTGCACGGCGAGTGCCTGACGGTGACCGGCAAGTCGATTGCCGAGAATCTCAAGAATGTCGCCTGGAACGAAGACCAGGACGTGGTGGTCAGAGCCAACACACCGATCACCCCAACTGGCGGGGTTGTCGGGCTTAGCGGCAACCTCGCGCCCGACGGGGCGATTGCCAAAGTCGCCGGCATGAAGAAGCAGAAGTTCCGCGGCCCGGCCCGCTGCTTCGACAGCGAGGAGGCTTGCTTTAATGCGGTCACAAATCGCGTTTACGAGGAAGGCGAAGTGCTCGTCATCCGTTACGAGGGTCCAAAGGGCGGCCCGGGTATGCGGGAGATGCTCTCGACCACGGCCGCGCTTTACGGCCAGGGGATGGGCGAGAAGGTTGCGTTGATCACTGACGGGCGCTTTTCCGGGGGAACGAGGGGATTTTGTGTCGGCCATGTGGGGCCGGAAGCCGCATTGGGCGGTCCGATCGGGCTCATCCGCGACGGCGACATGATCGAGATCGACGCAGTCGAAGGAGCGCTGAAGGTGGACTTGCCGGACGACGAACTGAGGCGCCGCAGGGCCGCATGGACGCCACGCGAATCGGACTTCGGTTCGGGCGCAATCTGGAAGTTTGCCCAGCTGGTTGGCACCGCCCGCCAGGGCGCGGTGACCCATCCCGGCGCCAAGGGCGAGAAAGAAGTCTATGCCGATATTTGACGGCAGGCTCGGTCTGAGGCGCCTCGCGGCGGCGGCCCTTCTGGCCGCGGCGCCGGGATGGGCGCTCGCGCAGGAACATGGAGCGGTTGACGCCGCGCCTGCCAACGCAGCCGGCGCCGGCAGCTTCGCCTTCGCCTTGGCCTACGAAGGCGGCGTCACGACCGAGCAATTGGTCGCCGCGCTTGAGGAAGCGGCGGAGGCGGGCCTGCCGCTGGCGCTGTGGCGGCTCGGCGTCATGTACGAGAACGGCGACGGGGTCGAACCCGACCAGGCCAAGGCGTTCCTGTATTTCTCTCGCATCGCCAACGACAATGCCGAGACCCCGCCGCGCTCGCTCGAGGCCGATGTCGTCGCCCAGAGTTTCCTCAAGGTCGGCCAGTATTACCGCACCGGCCTGCCCGACGCGGGAATCCCGGTCGATGTCGTGCGTGCCCGGGCCCTGTTGCTGCACGCGGCAACCTATTTCGGCGACGCCGAGGCGCAGTATCAGGTCGGGCTCTTGTATCTCGCCGCGGACGAATTCGGCCGCAACCCGATCCAGTCGGTGCGCTGGTTTCGCCTCGCGGCGCAAAAGGGCCATCCGGGCGCGCAGGCCAAGCTCGGTGAACTGCTGTTCAAGGGTGAGGGCTTCGAGCCCGAGCCGGTCGAGGGCCTGATGTGGCTGATGCTCGCCGCGCGCGGGGCCACCGGCACCGCCGACGAGGAATGGATCAAGGCGCTGGCCGAAGATGCGCTATCGGTCGCCTCGACCGAAGACCGCGACCGCGCTTCTCACAATGCCGACATGCTCGGCCCGCAGATCGACGGCTAGAAGCCGAACTCCCCGACGACCGGCACATGGTCGGACGGCTTGTCCCAGCCGCGCGCGTCGCGATGGATCGCGACCGCTTCGAGCCGGTCGGCGGCCTGCGGGGAGAGCATCAGGTGATCAATCCTTATGCCGGCATTCTTGCGCCATGCCCCCGACTGGAAATCCCAGAAGGTGAAATCGGGGGCGCTGGAGACAGCCCTGACCGCATCGGTCATGCCGAGCGCCGAGAAAGCGCGGAACCGGGCGAGGCTTTCCGGCCGGTAAAGCGCGTCGCCCCACCAGGCGGAGGGATCATGGGCGTCGATATCCTGGGGGATGACATTGAAGTCGCCGGCGACGATCAGTGGCTCTTCGAGCGCCAGGCGTTTCTCGGTCCATGTCGTCAGCCGGTCCATCCAGCCGAGCTTGTAGGGGAACTTTTCGCTGTCGACCGGATTGCCGTTCGGCAGATAGATGCAGGCGACCCGCACCGCGCCCGAGGGAACCGAGAACACCGCCTCGATGAATCTCGATTGTCCGTCGGACTTGTCGCCCGGCAGGCCGCGATTGACTTCGTCGAAGGGGAGTTTCGACAGGATTGCAACGCCGTGAAATCCCTTTTGCCCGTGCACCTCGACATTGTATCCGAGGGACTCGAAGGTCTCGCGCGGAAAGCCTTCGTCGACCGTCTTGATTTCCTGCAGGCAGACGATGTCCGGGCCGTGCTTCTCCAGCCATTGCCGCGCCACGTCGCCTCGCGCTTTGATGCCGTTGATGTTCCAGGTGGCGATCCGCATGGCCGCGACTCTAAGCGGCAGGTTGCGCGGAGGCTAGACCGAAAAGCTCGTGCCGCAGCCGCAGGAGGCGACCGCGTTGGGGTTCTTGATCTGGAAGGACTGGCCAATGAGATCGTCGACGAAATCGATCTCGGCGCCGCCCATGAAGCCGAGGCTGAGCGAATCGATCAGCACCGTCGCCTCGCCCTTCTTGACGACCAGATCGTCCTTGGCCGGGCTCTCACGCACGAGATTGTACTCATACTGAAAGCCCGAACAGCCCCCGCCCGCGACCGAAATCCTGAGCACGGTGCCGCGCTCTTCCTTGGCCAGAATCCGGGCGATGCGCGCAGCGGCGCTGTCGCTCAACTTGACTTGTTGGTCTAGTGTTGCGGCATCAGACATTGGACTTGCCCGGGCGGCAGCGGTGATCGGCTCGCCTCAGGGCCTTAGATAGGGGGTAGCGGCGGTTTTGAAAAGGGCCGTGGCGCAGCGAAACATCAGGAGTGGGGAGAGTCCGCTTGCGCACTATGCGTCCGATCCGGCGCGCTCGCGCGGCCGTCTCTACCCGGTCTCCGCCAGTCCGACCCGCTCCGACTATCAGCGCGACCGCGACCGGATCATCCATTCCTCGGCATTCCGGCGCCTGCAATACAAGACCCAGGTGTTCCTGAAGCACGAGGGCAGCCATTTCCGGACCAGGCTCACCCACTCGCTGGAAGTGAGCCAGATCGCCCGCTCGATCGCCCGGGCGCTGCGATTGAACGAAGACCTCGCCGAAGCCCTCGCGCTTGCCCACGATCTCGGCCACACGCCGTTTGGCCATGCGGGCGAGCGGGTGCTCGACGCGAGGATGCGGGACAGGGGCGGCTTCGATCACAACATGCAGGCGATCCGGGTCGTCACCCGGATCGAAAACCGCTATGCGACCCATGACGGGCTGAACCTCACTTGGGAGACGCTCGAAGGCATCGTCAAGCACAACGGACCACTGACCGACAAGGACGGGCACCCCGCCGGCCGCTATGCCGAGACCGGCTTGCCGTTCGGGCTCAACGACAAGATCGCGCCGGCCGACCTGATGCTTTCGACCTATGCGAGCCTCGAGGCCCAGGCGGCGGCGATCGCCGACGACATCGCCTACAACGCCCACGACATCGACGACGGCGTGCGGGCGAACGTGATGACGCTCGATGACCTGTTCGGCACCCCGCTCGCCATGCCGATCGTCGCCGAAGTGCGCCGGGCGTATCCGAGGCTCGAGACAGCGCGGGCGACGCACGAAACGGTTCGCCGGCTGGTCACCAGCTGCATCGAGGATGTGATCGCCCATTCGGGCGCGGCGATTGCGGGGGCGAGACTCAAATCGGCAGACGATGCGCGCCACGCCGGCCGGCAGTTGATCACTTTTTCGCCGCAGATGGCGCTGGCCGAGCAGGGGCTGAAGGCCGAACTCTTCGACCGCGTCTATCGGCACGCCGACGTGATGCGCCTCGTGGCCCAGGCCGAGAGGATCGTGGCGCGGCTGTTCGACGCCTATATGCAGGGCGCGCCGATGCCCGGGCGCTGGGGCGAGGCTTGGGGCCAGGCGAGCCCGGAAGCCCGGCCGCGCATCGTCTGCGATTTCGTTGCCGGCATGACCGACCAGTTCGCACTCGCCGAATGCCAGCGGCTGTTTGACGACAAGCCGGAATTCGGCTAACCGCTGGCGCGATTTCCTCAATCGCCGGGCCAAGATGGACGTCTTTGCCGCCTTTCAGAACCGCGTCGCCGAGGCGCTGAAGGCGGAGTTCCCGAATATCGATCCGGCGCTGCTCGAACGGTTCACCATCGAGCCGCCGCGCGATCCGAGCCACGGGGATCTCTCGACCAACGCCGCCATGCTGACGGGCAAGCCGCTCGGCAGGGCGCCGCGCGACATCGCCGCCGCGCTCGCCCGGCGCTTTGCCGGCGACCCGGACGTGGTCAGCGTCGAGGTCGCGGGGCCGGGCTTTGTCAATTTCCGCGTGAAACCCGCGGCCTGGCAATCGGTGGTCGAAACCGTAAGCAAAGCCGGTGTGAACTTTGGCCGCTGCGATCTCGGGCACGCGGGAAAACTCAACGTTGAATATGTCTCGGCCAACCCGACCGGGCCGATGCATGTGGGCCATACCCGCGGGGCGGTCTATGGCGACGCGTTGGCGGCGCTGATGGAATTCGCCGGCTACAAAGTTACCCGCGAATACTACGTGAACGACGCCGGCGCGCAGGTCGACAGCCTCGCGCGCTCGGCGTTCCTGCGCTACCGCGAAGCGTTGGGCGAGGCGATCGGGACGATCCCGGAAAGTCTCTACCCGGGCGACTATCTCGTCCCGGTCGGGGAGGCGCTGAAAGCAAGGTTCGGCAAGGCGCTGCTCGGTAAGCCGGAGGCCGAATGGCTGCCCGTGGTCCGCGCCATCGCGGTCGCGGCGATGATGGCCCTGATCCGCGCCGATCTCGCCAGGCTCGGCATAAGGCACGAACATTTCTTTTCGGAATCGTCGCTGCACGGGCCGGACGGCGACATCGTCAAGACGCTCGCCTGGCTGCGTGACCAAGGCATGGTCTACCAGGGCCGGCTCGAGTCGCCGAAGGGCGCAGTGCCCGAGGACTGGGAGGACCGCGAGCAGACGCTCTTCCGGGCCAGCCAGTTCGGCGACGATGCAGACCGGGCGCTGATCAAGTCGGATGGCGGCTACACTTATTTCGCCGCCGACATCGCCTATCATCGCAACAAATATCTGCGCGGCTTCAAGCAGCAGGTCGCGGTGCTGGGGGCCGACCATGTGGGCTACGTGAAGCGCCTGACCGCGGCGCTGAAGGCGGTCTCGGGCGGGGCGGCCGAGATCGACGTCAAGCTCTGCCAGTTGGTCAACCTGATGCGGGCCGGTCAGCCGGTGAAGATGTCGAAGCGCGCCGGCACGTTCGTCAACGCCGCCGACCTTGTCGACGAGGTTGGACCGGATGCCGTGCGGTTCATCATGCTCTTTCGCAAGAACGACGCGCCGCTCGACTTCGATTTCGATCTCGTCACCCAAAAGACCCGCGAAAACCCGGTCTTTTATGTCCAGTACGCCCATGCCCGCTGCTGTTCGGTCTTCCGCGCCGCCGGGCGCGACTTGCCGGACCTCGACACGGGTGCTCCGGCTCTGGCATCGGCGGACCTGTCGTTGCTGGCGACGGCCCAAGATCTGGGGTTGTTGCGGCTCGTCGCGGGTTTCCCGCGCTCCATCGAGAGCGCTGCCCGCGTCCACGAGCCGCACCGCATTGCCTTCTATCTCCACGACCTCGCGGCGGATTTCCATGCCTTCTGGACAAAGGGCAATGAATCCGGGGCGTTACGATTTGTTAACCATGAAGACCGGAAACTGACACTCGCCCGACTCGCTTTGGTCAGTGCAACCCGGCAAGTGTTACAGAACGGGCTGGCAATACTGGGCGTAGGGGCGCCTGAAGAGCTTTCATAATTCAGGCACATTGCTATGTCTGGTGTTCCATGCAGGTGCCTCGCAACTCAGGGGACTTGCAGGGTTTTTTGAAGACGGCGAGGATGCTGGGGGATGAATAGGGCGAACCCGAACGGCGCCTCTGGCGCGATCTCCGACGAGTCCGACGATCTGATCGCCGAGCTCGCCCGAATCGTGGCGCGCGACGCCCATGCGACCCGCCAGGACATCAAAACCGAGCCTCCCAGAATGGCGCCACCGATGCCCGCCGCACTGGCGCCGAGGCCGAAGGCGCAACCAGCGACCACCGATCCCGACGAAATTCTGATCGAAGGTTTCCGGACGATCGCCGAGCCGAAGCTGCAAGCGCCGGCCCCGCAACAAATCCCATCGGCAATGGGAACGGTGCGCCCGCTCCGGCCCGCCGATCTTGGCCTCATCGCCGAAGCACCAATGCAGACGAGACCAGCCGCGTTCGCGCCAGCCGAATTCATGGATTTTGATTTCCTCGGCACAGCTGCGCGCCAACTGGCCACGGAGGTGCCGAAGCCCGCGCCCGCGGTTGAGGCGCCGGTCGCGTCTTACGCCGCACCGTCACCCGATTATGATCCGATTGCCGAACTGATTGCCCAGAGCGAGGCGGCGCTGGCCGAAGAGATTGAGTTCTCGCCGGCCACAAGAGCGGCGAAAGGCAGCCCGCCCACGGTGGACGAGGCGCCGAGCGCCGCGGCTGCCGATCGGTTCGAAACTCCGCCGGGGCTGCGCGATGCCCGCATCGAGCGGGTCATGCCGAGCAGTGGGAGCAACGACCCGCTCGACGAGATCGAGCGGCTGATCGCCGAAACTACGTCCATCGATTTCCCGGCCCCGCCGCCGCTTCCAAGGGCCGCGCCAAGTCAGGCGGTGCGCGCCGAAATGGCCGCCAAGCCGGCAGCTGCCGACGAGCCCTTAAGGGCGCGGCCGCACCTTGACGACGCGGCCGAAGCCGCTGAAGCCGCGATCCGCGCCTCGGTTACCGCCAGCACCGCGACAGTCGAGGCCGCGGATAGGCCGGGGGCTCGCGCCGCCGCCTTCGCGATGACCATCGGTCTCGGCCGCTTCATCGTGCCCGCCACCGCGGCGCTCGTAGTGCTCGTGCTCGCCGGGGGCGGCGCCTATTGGTACTTCACGCAGGTCGGGGAACCGCCTGTGGTCACCGCGCAAACCGCCTCGGTCAAGGAACCTGCGCCGGCTATCGACGCGGCGAACGACTCAATCGTCTTCAGCCAACTCGGCGACTCCGCAGCCCAGACGCCGGACACCGAGCAAATCGTCTCCCGCGATGAGACAGCTGGAGAAAGCGGTGAGGATCTGGCGCGCGTCATCACCCCGGAAAGCGACACCGGCGGGCTTGCCAACCGCAAAGTCCGCACCGTGACGGTGCGCGCCGACGGCACCATCGTCAGCGGCGACGAAGCGACGGCCGGCGTCGAGCCGCTGCCGGCGCTGCGCCCGAACGTGCCCGACGTACCCGGCGCCCCGGCGATCGAGGACGGAGACGCCGACGCGATCGGCGATGTGCTGAATGCCCTTGCCGAAGAAGAGCAGGCGCCCGGCGAGACGACTGCGCCTGTCGATCCGCAGGCAAGCGCGCTGCTGGCGACCGACGAGCCGGTCGCGACCGGCGTCGGCAATGTCGCGCCGATCCCGATACCGCGGCCCAACAACTTGGCGGCCCCCACGACAACGACCCAACCCGCGACGCAGCCGGCCGCCACGCCAATTCCACAGCCCGTGCCGACCGGCCAACCGGTTAATATCGCGGTAATCGAGCCGGCACCCGTCGCGGACGTTTCCGGAGAGCCGGTACCTCTGATGGCCGGGGCCAATCCGGCCGTGCCGACGCAAACGGCCAGCCTGACCGCGACCCCGATCGCCAGCGCTTCGAGCGCCCCGTACTATGTGCAATTATCCTCGCAGCGCAGCGAAACGGCGGCCCGCTCGACCGTCGACGAGATCAGGCGCCTCTATGGCAACATCATCGGATCGACACGGCTTGAAATTCAGCTGGTCGATCTCGGAGACCGCGGCGTCTTCTACCGGGTCAAGGCCCCGGCGGCGAGCGCCGCGGCGGCCACGGCGCTTTGCAATCAGATCAAGGTGGCCGGTGGCGACTGCTTCGTCAGGGCCGACTAAACGCCGCGTCATCACTGTCCGTGGACAGTCCCCGGCGGCGCTTGACCTCCCCGAAACACGGGCGCAGACCTGACCGATGCAGCCGATCGCCACCCTCGCCGTCGCCGAAACAGCCGACCTGTGGCAGGAGCCCAGCCCGCCGCCGCGCGACGAGGTCATGTACGTCGACGTCGCCGGTTACGAGGGACCGCTCGACCTGCTGCTCGACCTCGCCCGCCGCCAAAAGGTGGACCTCGCCAATATTTCGGTGCTGGCGCTCGCCGAGCAATATCTCGCCTTCATCGAGACGATCCGCCGCCAGCGGATGGAAATCGCCGCCGATTATCTCGTCATGGCCGCTTGGCTCGCCTATCTCAAGAGCCGCCTCATGGTGCCGCAGGACGATGAAGACGAGGCCCTGAGCGGCGACGAAATGGCGGCGCTCCTGCAATTCCGACTGCAGCGGTTGGAGGCGATGCGCGACGCAGCGCGCCGCCTCATCAACGGCTCGCGCCTCGGTCGCGACGTCTTTGCCCGCGGCATGCCCGAGCCGATCATCGTCACCAGGCAGCGCGACTGGCAGGCAAGCTATTACGACCTATTGCGCGCCTATTCGTCTGGCCGCGAACGGGCCGCACCTCGCGACTATGCGCCGGTCAAGCGCACCGTCTGGTCGCTGCACGATGCCGAGGTTATTCTGAGGCGACTGCTCGGCACGGCGCTCGACTGGACGCCAATCCAGAGCTTTCTCGCCGGCTATCTCGCCGCCCCCGAAGAGCGGGTGACCGTCGTCGCTTCGAGCTTTACGGCCAGCCTCGAGCTTGCCCGGCGCGGCGAAGTCGAATTGCGCCAGAACCGGGTGTTCGGTCCGCTGCTGATACGCAAACGCGCCCAGGCGCTGGGGCAAGCCTGAGATGAGCGTCGAAGCGATCATTCCATTCGACCGCGACCGTCCCGGTGAAATCGAAGCGCGCAACTTGCGGGTGCTTGAAGCGCTGCTGTTCGCCGCGGCCGAGCCGCTGTCGGAGGCCGACCTCGCCCCGCATGTAAGCGAAGGCGCGGCGATTGCCGAGTTGCTCGAGGCCCTGCGGGAGAAATATCGCGAGGCCGGCGTCAATCTCCTCGTCCGCGATGGCAAATGGGCGTTTCGCACCGCCGAGGATCTGGGTTTCCTGCTACGCCGGGATCAGGTCGACGAGCGGCCGCTGTCGCGCGCCGCGCTCGAAACCCTTGCCATAATCGCCTATCACCAGCCGGTCACCCGCGCAGAGATCGAGGAGATTCGCGGCGTCGGCATGTCGCGCGGCGTGCTCGACGTCTTGCTCGAGACCGGCTGGATCAGGATGCGCGGCCGCCGCCGCACCGTCGGGCGGCCGGTCACCTATGGGACGACCGACGCCTTTCTCGACCATTTCGGGCTCGAGGCCGTCGCCGACCTGCCGGGGCTCGACGAGCTGAAGGGCGCGGGGCTGCTGTCGAGCAACCTGCCACGCGGCTTCGAAGTGCCGGCGCCGAACGGGCCGGCGCTAACCGCGGACGAGGACCCGCTCGACCCCGACGATCTCGGCGACGAGGCGTCGCTTTTCGCGGACCGCGCCCCCCAAGATGGAGACTGAGCACCCGGTCCCGGTCCCCAAGCGTGAGGAAGACGCCGAATGGGGACCGCGCGGCACGGTCGGGGTCGCGTTCGCCGCGGCGCTCGAATTCGCCGACGTGCATGTCACCATTGGCGAAAGACAAGTGCTGAAGGGCGTGAGCTTCGCCCTGCCGCCGGGTGAGATCGTGTGCCTTCTCGGCGAGTCCGGGTCAGGCAAATCGACCATCCTGCGCGCCGCCGCCGGGATCGTGCCTATCCTTTCGGGCGAGATCAGGATCAATCGCCAGATCGTCTCAGGGCCGGGCACCCACATGCCGCCGGAAAAGCGCGGCATCGGTCTGATGTTCCAGGACTTTGCGCTCTTTCCCCATATCAGCGTGCTGGGCAACGCCGCTTTCGGCCTCAGCCGTCTCGGCCGCCGCGAGGCGCTGAAGCAGGCCCATCAGGCGTTGAGGCGCGTCGGACTTGACGATCGGGCGGACGATTTTCCCGCGCATCTTTCCGGCGGGCAGCAGCAGCGCCTGGCGCTCGCCCGCAGCGTCGCCGCGCGCCCCGGCATACTGGCGCTCGACGAGCCCTTCTCGAGCCTCGATGCGCGGCTCAGACAATCGGTGCGCGCTGAAACATTGGCCGTGCTGCGCGAAACCGGGGCGACAACGATCATCGTCACCCACGATCCGGAAGAGGCGATGCTGCTCGGCGACCGGATAGCGCTATTGCGAGATGGCAAAATCATCCAGATCGCGCCGGCGACCGAGGTCTATCAAAATCCCGTCGACCTTAGCGCCGCCAGGTTCCTATCGCATCTCGGCGAGGTGAGGGGGGTGGTGCGCAAAGGCATGGCCGAGACCCCGCTCGGACCGGTGCAGATGCTGGGCCGCAGGGACGGCGCGAAGGTGATTGTCGGCATTCGCCCGGTCGGCTCGGTTACTCTCTCCCTCGATCCGCCGGGCATACCGGGCCGGATTCTCTCCCGCCGCGAGGCGCTCGGGATCGACAATTACGAGGTATTGGTCGAAGGGGTCGAGCACCCGCTCAGGTTGCGCCGGGCCGCCAATCCGGCCTTTCGGCCGGGCCAAGACGTCTTCCTGACGCTCAATCCGGAGCACCTGCTTGTCTTTGGCGGGGATTAAACCTATCTCTTTGTGCAGTTAGTGCAGCGTAAGCTAGCAGGAGAAGAATCGCATGCATGCGCCAGGAATCTGGGGCATCGTCATCATCGGCGTCGTGGTGCTTCTGCTCTTCGGCCGAGGCAAGATTTCCTCGATGATGGGCGAGGTCGCATCCGGCATCAAATCGTTCCGCCGCGGCATGGCCGAAGAAGAAAAGCCGTCCGCCGAGATCGAATCCGGCGCCGAGAAGAAGAAAGAGCGGGACGTCTAACTGCCGGCCGACCGCCCGACAGGACAGACCATGCTGAGCATCGGCTGGAGCGAGTTGCTGATCGTGGCGGCGGTGGCGCTCATCGTCGTCGGTCCGCGCGATCTGCCCGGCATGCTGCGCAACCTCGGCAAGATGGCCGCCACTGTCCGCCGCATGGGCACCGAGTTCCGCCGCGAGCTGAACAAGATGGCCGAGGTCGACGACCTCCGGAAGGTCCAGCGTTCCGTGGCCGATCCGTTGCGCGCCGCCCGCGCCGAAATCGTCCGAGAGTTCAACAAGGTCGAAGGCGGCAAGACGGTGCCGACCGGGGCGATCAAGCCAGAGGTCCCGGGCGCCCAGTCGGTGCATGACGAAATTCGCGCCGCGGCCGGCATGCCGTCGGAGCCGGCGCTCGCGACAAAGCCGTCGAGGCCGCGAGCCGTGGCGAAAGCTCCCGCCGGGGGGAAAACGCCGCGCCGCCGGCGCCCGGCCGCAAAGAAACCCGACCAGGGCTAGGCGATGGACGAAAAGCGTGACCCGCCGGACGACGACCTTCGCGACACCGAGGCGCCGCTGATCGAGCATCTGGCGGAACTGCGCCGCCGGCTGATCGTGTCGCTGTCGACGATCGCGGTCCTGTTCGTCGTCTGCTTTTTCTTCGCCGACAGCATTTTCCGGTTCTTGCTGGGGCCGTTCCAGAGCGCCGCGGGCAGCATCGAGAATGTCCGGCTGATCTACACCGCCCCGCAGGAGTTCTTCTTCACCAAGCTGTCGGTGGCGCTCTTCGCGGCGGCGTTCCTGGGGTTCCCCGTCATCGCCACGCAGCTTTACATGTTCGTCGCTCCCGGCCTCTACAAGCGCGAGCGGCGCGCCTTCCTGCCGTTTCTGATCGCAACCCCGATCCTGTTCCTGATGGGGGCGGCGTTAATGTATTACGGCGTCTTGCCCTTGGCGCTCGCCTTCTTCCTCTCCCAGGAAATGGGTGGCGCGGGCAACGCGACGATCGACATGCTGCCACGCGTCTCCGAATATCTAGGGCTGATCATGACGCTGATTCTCGCCTTCGGCGTCTGCTTCCAGCTGCCGGTGCTGCTGACGCTTCTGGCTCGGGTCGAGCTGGTGAGCGCCAAGTCGCTCCGGGCCTGGCGGAAATACGCGATCGTGATCATCTTGACGGTCGCGGCGCTGCTGACCCCGCCCGATCCCATCTCGCAGCTCGGTCTTGCCCTGCCGCTGGCGCTGCTCTACGAGATTTCCATTCTCTCGGTGCAGCTGGTTGAGCGAGCCCGCCGCAAGGCGGAAGCGCAGGCCACAAAGGCCGGGTGACGCGTACAACAGAGTTGCGGGATCGCGGTGGGCCATGTTCGACATCAAGTGGATTCGCGACAACCCCGAAAAATTCGACATCGCGCTGAGGCGGCGCGGGCTTAAGCCGCAATCCGCCGATCTGCTGAAACTCGACAAAACCCGCCGCGCCGCTACCCTTGCGATGAACGCGGCGCAGGAAAAGCAGAATGCCGCGTCCAAGCAAATTGGCCAGGCCAGGGCGCAGAAGGAGGGGGCGCGAGCCAAGGCGTTGCTGACTGAGGTCGGCGGGCTGAAAGCCGAGGTGCAGGCGCGCGAAGCCGAGGCCGGCAGGGCCGAGGATTCACTCAACGCGGCGATGGCGGTGCTGCCGAACATGCTGCGCGACGACGTTCCCGACGGGAAAGTCGTCTCAGCCAACGTCGAGCGCGGCCGGCACGGCGAGAAACGCAAATTCAACTTCAAGCCCAAAGAACACGACGCGCTCGGCGTGGCGCTGAGCCTCATGGATTTCGAGGCGGCTGCGCGGATGTCGGGCGCGCGATTCGTCGTCTTGCGCGGTCAACTTGCGCGACTGGAGCGCGCGCTTGGCCAGTTCATGCTCGACCTGCATGTGAGCGAGCACGGGTTCACCGAGCATCAAACGCCGCTGCTCGTCGCCGACAAAGCGCTGTTCGGATCGGGGCAGTTGCCGAAATTCGCCGAGGACGCGTTCGAGACCAAGGATGGGCGTTGGCTGATCCCCACCTCCGAGGTCACCCTCGCCAATCTGGTGCGCGAATCGATCCTCGATGAGAAAGACCTACCCAAGCGCTTCACCGCGCTGACGCCCTGTTTTCGCGCCGAGGCGGGGGCGACCGGCAAAGACACGAGCGGCATGATCCGTCAGCACCAGTTCAACAAGGTCGAATTGGTCGCGGTCACAAGGCCGGAAGACTCCGATGCCGAGCAGGAACACATTCTTGCGTGCGCCGAGGAAGTCTTGAAACGGCTCGGGTTGCATTACCGCGTCGTGCGGCTTTGCGCCGGGGACATGGGCGCGACCATGCAGCGGACCTTCGACATTGAGGTCTGGCTGCCGGGGCAGGGTGCCTACCGCGAGATTTCCTCGGTGTCGACGGCGGGCGACTGGCAGGCGCGGCGGATGAATGCGCGTTTCAGGCGAGCCGACGGCAAGCCCGAATTCGTCCATACGCTCAACGGCTCGGGCGTTGCGGTCGGCCGGGCGCTGATCGCGGTGATGGAAACGTTCCAGAACGAAGACGGCTCAATCTCGGTCCCCGGGGCGCTCGCTCCCTATATGGGCGGGATCACAGAAATCGGCCCGGCACATTGAAGCCCGGGCTGAGATTTCTGCTGGTCAATGACGACGGCTGGGACGCGCCGGGGATGGTCCTGCTGCGCAAGCTCGCGTCTCAATTGAGCGACGATGTCTGGGTCGTCGCCCCGGAGTCGAACCAGAGCGGCGCCGGCCACCGCTTTTCGCTGGCGACCGAGCTGACCATCACCGAGCGCGAGCCAAACGTCTTTTCGGTCAACGGCACCCCCGCCGACTGCGTCGTCGCCGGGGTCACTCACGTTCTTAAGGACCACAAGCCCGAGGTGGTGCTGTCGGGCGTCAATCGCGGCCAGAATATCGCCGATCTGATCCATTGTTCGGGGACGGTCGCCGGGGCGCGCGAGGCAGCGCTGCAAGGCGCGCTCGGCATCGCGCTCAGCCAGGGTCTCGATTTTTCCGCCGACCATCTGATGTCGTGGGAATGTACCGAGGTCTTCGCGGTGGGGGTGATTTCGACGCTGATCGAGGCCTCGGACGGGGTCGAGACCTATTTCAACGTCAATTTTCCGCGTTGCCGGCCCAAGGACGTTGCAGGGGTACGGGTCGTGCCGCACCAGCGGTTCTCCCATTCGCCCTTCGAATTCTATCCGAGCGAGAAGCAAGGCAGATATTTCGTCGCAATCCTCGAGACCCCGATGCCGGTCGTCCCGGGGGCGGATTTCGAGACGCTGCTGGTCGAGAACGCCATCACCGTGACCCCGCTCATGCTGCAACAGACCGACATGGGGGCGATCGACGCCCTGCAGCGGCGGTTTTCGGCCAAGGCGCGAGGAGCCGCCTGAAGTCCCTTCGCAGGGTGGTTAACGCAATGCGACCGCGATCTGCGAAAAATACCAGCAATTTAAGCTAGCTTTTACCTTAGTGGCCCTATCCTGCGCGCCATCGAGTAGTTGAGTACGAGTAACTTATGCGTAAGCGCGTTGCCGATCCGCGGTTGCGGACCATTGCCGCGATCCTCGGTCTGATTGGTGTCGGCACGGCTGTTTCGGCCTGCAGCACCGCGGGCCTCGGGCTGGGTGGGGATGTCACCGGTTCCACCCGGCCGGCTCTTCGCGCCGACCTCGACCAGCCGTTGCCCGCGACAATCAGCCCGTACACGCCGGCCTCCGAGGTTGGCCCCGGCCAGCCCAGCGACAGCCAGGACCCGATGCTCGGCCAGGGCGTGGCTACCGGCGCGCTGCCTCCCGTGTCATCCCCCGTTGTAACGAGTACCCAGACCATGACAGCACAGAGCTCTGTTGCGACCCTCGAGGCTCCGATTGCGCCGACGGCCGCGCCGGTCAACGTATTCTATCACACCATCGAATCCGGAGAGTCGCTCTACGCGATCGCCCGCCGTTATTCGGTGACAACCCAGGCCATCGTCGAAGCCAACCAGCTCGGCTCGCCCGACCGCATCTTTGTCGGCCAGCGCATCGCCATTCCGGGCCGCCCCGATCTGGTGGCGGTTTCCCCGACTGCGACGGTTGCTCCGGCGGTTACGACCACCGCCACAGCCTTGCCGGTCCCGACGGCCGCCCCGGCAATCGTCCAGGCGATTCCCGCGACCCCGGCCGCGACCGGCGCCGGAAATTTCCGCTGGCCCGCCCAGGGTCGGCTCATCGCCGACTTCCGCGCCTCGCGCGGCACCGGCATCAATATCGAGCTGCCCGAGGGTACCGCCATCCACGCGGTCGAGAACGGCACCGTGATCTATGTGGGCGATACCGTCGAAGGCTATGGCAATCTGGTCCTCATCCGGCACGCCAACGGCTATGTCTCGGCCTATGCGCACCTGAAAGGCATTTCGGTGACCAAGAACCAGCTCGTCAGTCGCGGTGACGTCATCGGCACCGCCGGCATGACCGGCTCGGTCACCCGTCCGCAGCTGCATTTCGAGCTGCGCCAGGGCGCGACACCGATCGATCCCGTCCCGCTGCTCGCCTAGACTTCAACGTCGTCAGGCCGGTCAGTCCAACTCCACGGACTGGCCGCGCTCGCCAGCGATCTGGCGGATGAACTGGATCGCGACCCGCCCCGACCTGGCTCCCCGCGTTGCCGACCATTCGATCGCCCCGGCCCTGAGTTCGGCGGCCGGCATGTCGATGCCGAAATGGCGCGCGTAGGAGGCGACCATTTCGAGATACGTCGGCTGGTCGCAGGGGTGAAAACCCAGCCACAGCCCGAACCGGTCGCTTAGCGAAATTTTGTCCTCGGCCGCCTCGGACGGGTTGATCGCGGTCGAACGCTCGTTTTCGATCATTTCGCGCGGCATCAGGTGGCGGCGGTTGGAGGTTGCATAGAGGAGGGCGTTGCCGGGCCTTCCTTCAAGCCCGCCATCGAGGATGGTCTTCAATGAGCGGTAGGTCGCTTCCCCCTGGTCGAAGGTCAGGTCGTCGCAGAAGATCAGAACCCTGGCTTCGAGGGCGGCGACCCCCTTGAGGAGCCGGGGAAGCGTCTCGATCTCCTCGCGATTGACTTCGACCAGCACCAGTCGCTTTTTGCCGCGCTCGCGCCGCCCGCTGACATGGGCATGCACCGCCTTGATGAGGGAGCTCTTGCCCGTGCCGCGCGCGCCCCACAGCAGCGCGTTGTTCGCGCCGTGCCCGAGCGCGAATTGCAGCGTGTTCCGCACCAGCTGATCGGCGACTTCGTCGATGCCCTTGAGGAGTCCGAGATCGATGCGGTTGACCCGGACGACCTCCTGCAGCCGGCCGCCGGCGGCGTCCCAGAGGTAGGCATCGGCCTTGCCGAGCTCAAGCACGGCTGCGCGGTGCCTGCCGCTGAGGATTTCCAGCGATTGGGCAATGCTTTCGAGTGCGCTATCGATGGGGTCGGAACTGCCGGTTTTCTTCATCTTGTGCTCGTCTGGGCCGGCCGGGGAATGGCTTTGCAATCGGGGGGACCGGCTTGTATAGTCCGGCCCGATTTTCGAGACCGGGCCTGCCCGACGGGCAAGCGGCGTCTATATGGAAGATGCCACCCGGCTTTGACAAGCTGACTTCACGGGAGCCTTCATATGTTCGTCACTCCGGCTTACGCCCAGGCCGCCGCCGCGCCCGGCGCATTCGACTATATTGGCGGCCTTCTGCCGATCCTTTTAATCATTCCGATCTTCTACTTCCTGATCATCCGCCCGCAGCAGCGCCGCGCCAAGCAACTCCAGAAAATGCTCAGCGCCATCACCCGCGGCGACACCATCGTCACCGCTGGCGGCCTGATCGGCAAAGTGACCAAGGTCAAGGACGACAACGAACTCGAAGTCGAACTCGCCGAAAACGTCAAGGTGAAGGTCGTCCGCTCGATGGTTGCCGATGTGAGGTCGAAGCCGGCGCCGGCGAACGAAAACAAGGGCTGAGCGCCGCCCCCGATCGACCCGGAGCTGCCTGCCGATGCCGCAATTCTCGCCGCTGCGCACCGCCATCATCCTGATCGCGGCAATCGCTGGCGCGCTGTTTACGCTGCCCAACCTGTTGTCAACGCAGACGCTCGATGCCTTGCCCGGCTGGCTGCCCAAGCAGCAGATGGTGCTCGGCCTCGACCTGCAGGGCGGCTCGCACCTCTTGATGCAGGTCAACCGCCAAGAAATCATCGACGAGCGGATCGCCGACCTGCGCCGGGACGCCCGCTCGATCCTCGCCAACGAGCGCGGTATCGGCAACATCATCACCACCAACGGCATGGTGCTGACGATCGAACTGACCAATCCCGCCCAGCTCGAGGAAGCGCGCCAGGCGCTGCAGCCGCTCACCGCGGGCGTCGCGACGCTCTTGCTCGGAATCGGCTCGGTGCAGGACGTGGTGCTTGGCACGACCGCCGACGGCAAGCTCACACTGACGCTCACCGGGGAGGGCATCACCGCGCTGATGTCGACGATCGTCGCCCAGTCGATCGAGGTCGTCCGGCGCCGCATCGACGAACTCGGCACCACCGAGCCATCGATTCAGCGGCAAGGCGCTGACCGGATACTCGTACAGGTGCCGGGATTCGAGGATTCGGCTCGCCTCAAGGATGTCATCTCGCGCACCGCCCGAATGACCTTCCACCTCGTCCACCCGACGATGACCGCCGCCCAGGCGCGCGCCCAGGGACTGCCGACGGGCACCGAGATCGTCCCCGCCGCCGAGGGCGGCGAGGAACTGATTTTCGAGGAAAGTCAGGTGGGCGGCGAGGATTTGCAGGACGCCCAGGCGTCCTTTGATTCGCAACGCTCGCAATGGGTCGTCACCTTCCGCTTCAATACCCGCGGCGGTATCACCTTCGGCGAGATCACCTCGCAAAATGTGCGCCGCCGCTTCGCCATCATCCTCGACGGCACGGTGATCACGGCGCCCGAAATTCTCAGCCCGATTACCGGCGGCTCGGGTCAGATTCAGGGGAGCTTTACCGCCGAAAGCGCGACCGACCTCGCGGTATTGCTGCGCGCCGGCGCGCTGCCCGCGACCCTCGACATCATCGAGGAACGCTCGGTCGGACCGAGCCTCGGGGCCGACAGCATAAAGTCCGGCTTGCTGGCAGGCATCGTCGCCGCCGCGGCGGTGATCCTGTTCATGATCGCCGCCTACGGCCTCTTCGGCGTCTTCGCCAATGTCTCGCTGATTCTCAATGTCGTCTTGTTGCTCGCCGCGCTGTCGGTGCTCGGGGCCACGCTGACCTTGCCGGGCATCGCCGGCGTCGTCTTGACGCTCGGCATGGCGGTTGACGCCAACGTTTTGATTTACGAGCGCACCCGCGAGGAATTGGCTTCCGGCCGCTCCATCCTGCAAGCGATCAACGTCGGATTCCAGCGCGCCTGGGCGACGATCGTCGACTCCAACCTGACCGCGCTGATCGCCGCGGCGGTTCTGTTCTTCATGGGCTCCGGGCCGATCCAGGGCTTCGCGGTCACCCTTGCCCTCGGCCTTGTCATCTCGATGTTCACCGCCTACACGGTGACCCTCTTCATCATTGGCATCTGGTACCGCATCCGCCGCCCGAAGAAACTGAAAATCCAGGTTTTCCGGTTCGTGCCGGACAACACCAAAATTCCGTTCATGAAACTGGCGCGCTACGCCATCGTCTTTTCGATCGTCACCTCGGCGCTCTCGATCGGCTGGGTGTTCGTCCAGGGATTCAATCTTGGCATCGACTTCAAGGGCGGCTCGGCGATCGAGGTCCAGCATATCGGCGGCCCCGCCGACCCCGGCGCGATCCGTGAGCGGCTGAACGCTTTGGGCCTCGGCGACGTGCAGGTGCAGGGCTTCGGCACCCCCGAAGACGTGCTGATCCGAATTGAGCAGCAGGTGGGCGGCGATGCCGCCCAGCAGGCCGCGGTCGACAAAGTCCGCGACGCGCTCGCTTCGGAGAACTACGAGGTACGCCGCACCGAGACCGTCGGCCCCGCGGTCTCCGGGGAACTTGCCACCACCGGCACGATCGCCTTCGCCGTCGCTATGCTCGGCATCATGGCCTACATCTGGTTCCGCTTCGAATGGCAGTTTGCCATAGGCGCCATCATCGCGACGCTCCACGACGTGATCCTGACGGTAGGTCTGTTCGCGTTTACCGGCATGGAGTTCAATCTGACCTCCATCGCTGCCGTATTGACGGTGGTCGGCCTGTCAGTCAACGACACCGTGGTGATCTACGACCGGGTGCGTGAGAATCTGCGAAAATACAAGAAAATGCCGCTGTCGGAATTGATCGACCTGTCGATCAACTCGACGCTGGCGCGCACCACGCTGACCGCCTTCACCACCTTTCTCGCGCTCATTCCGCTGGTGCTTTTCGGCGGCGAGGTCATTCGCGGCTTCACCGTGGCGATGACCTGGGGCGTGTTCGTGGGCACCTATTCCTCAATCGTCATCGCCGCCCCGGTTCTGATCTATTTCAAGCTCACCGCTAGGGCCGACAAGGCCAAAGAGGACCGCCGGGCGGACGGCGCCTCGGTGTGAGAATTGGCCCGGCCGCCCGAAATCCGCGCCGGCCACTATCCCTACCAGGCGCCGATCGACGCCTATGGCGATGGCGGGTTCCGGTTCGCCGACATGTCGCATCGCGGCTCGCTTCTGTGCCTGCCGACCGGCATGTTCGCCTGGGACCTGGCCGATCCGGCGAAGCTCGACGGGACGGCGCTTGAGCCGGTTATCGGCCCCGATCTCGGGCTTGACGTCTTCTTCATCGGCACCGGCGAGTCCATCGCCCCGCTCGCCCCCGAACTGCGTGAGGCGTTCCGGGCGCGCCGCATCATTGTGGAAGCGATGAGCACCGGCAGCGCCGTCAGAACATACAACGTGCTGCTCGCCGAGAACCGGGCGGTCGGCGCGGCGCTGATCGCCGTCGAAGGGGGCCGGTAAAGATGCCCCGGCGCGACGACAGTTTCAAAATCGCAACGCGAACGCTCAGGACTCTCGACCTCGAGCACTATTTCGCAACGCTCGTGCTGCCACGCCGCGACCGCAAATATGTCCAGGGGCTTTATGCCTATGGCGCCGAACTTGCCGCGGTGCGCGAGCGCGTCTCCGAGCCTGGTCCGGGCGAAATCCGCCTCAAATGGTGGGCCGATGCCTTCGAGGGTACCGAGCATGGCGACGTGCGCGCCAACCCGGTTGCCGATGCGCTCTTTGACGCCATCGAGACGTTTGGCCTCAAGGGCGGCCCGTTCGAGCGCATGGCGACCGCGCGCCGTTTCGACCTCTATGACGACCCGATGCCGAACCTGACCCAGCTCGAAGGCTATGCCGGCGAGACCACCTCGATACTCTACCAGATCGCGGCGATCATCGTGAATGGCGGCAAGGAGTCCGGCACCGCCGACGCCGCCGGCCACCTCGGCGTTGCTGAAGTACTGGCCCGGCATTTGATGACCATGCCGCAGGATTTCACCCGCCACCGCATCCGCGTGCCGCTCAGCGTTTTTGTCGCCGCGGGGACCAGCGAAGCCGAGCTTCTCGCCGGCAAGCAGACCCCAGGGCTGTTGGCGGCGACGGCGCAATTGCGGGAAGTCGCCCGATCCCATCTCGCCAAAGCGCGCGTCGCGCTTGCGCATGTACCGAAGCGCGTACGGCCGGTTTTTGCCCCGATAGCGCTCGCCGAGCTCAATCTCGACCGGCTCGACCGGGGCGGCGCGACGCCGCTCGAACCGGTGCATCCGGCCGCCGACTGGCGTAAGCTCGCCGCGGTCGTCGGCTTTTCGCTGGTGGCGTGACGGGGAGGGACGGATGACGGACAGCTGGCGCACAAGGCTTGAACAGCTTGCCCCCGATGTCAATGCGACGTTCGGGCGTTTCCCCCTCGCCGTAATACTGATCCTGCTCGCCACGGTCGTCTTTGTCGCGGCGATCAACGAATTCGTGCCGCCCTCAGACGAGCTGTGGTGGCGAATCGTCGCCGGCCTCGGGACGGGTGCCGTCTTTGCCGCCGCCGGCAAGTTCATTGCGGAGTCCCGGCCTGGCACGCGGATCGCCGCGCTCGTGCTGCGCTTTCTCGTACCGGTTCTCGCCATCGCCGCTTGGCAGGTCCGCTCGACCGAATTTCTGGTGCCTTGGGCGCTGCCCGCCGTCGCGCTCCTGTTCCTCTCGGTCTCTCCCGCAATCCGCCCCGGCAAGCGGGACGAACGCCGGGCGCTGGAGGACCGGTTCTGGTGGATCAACCAACGCGCCGTCACTACCGCCGCAGTCGCGGGGATCGGTCTGCTTCTGATCGCGCTCGGGACTCTCGCCATCGAACGCTCGCTCGAACTGTTGTTCAGCCTCAGGTCATCGGACCTCTTCTATCATTGGGTATTGCCGATCGCAGTAATCCTGCTGGGGCCGGTCTATTGGCTCTCGACCATTCCGCGCCTCGCCGACTATGCGGAACGCGACCTGACCGAGCCGGATTTTCTCACCCGCGCCATCGGCTTTCTTGGCCAGTTCATCCTGACACCGCTGCTCTTAATCTATGCGCTGATCCTGCTGGCCTATGGCGCGCAAATCCTGGTGACGCAGCGCTTTCCGGTCGGAGTGCTCGGCTGGCTGGTGTTGATATTCGTCGTCACTGGCGCCGCCAACTGGCTGGTGCTGCATCCGGAATTCATCCGCAACCGGCCGCTGGTCAGGCTCTTTCGCCGCTCTTGGTTCTGGCTAACCGTCATTCCGATCGCCCTTTACGGGCTCGCGGTCTTCCTTCGCGTTGAGGCGTTCGGATTGACCGACGAACGGCTCGTCCTGATTGCCGGGGGAAGCTGGGCGGGACTCTTGACCATCGCTTTCCTGTTGCCGCGATTTGCCGACATCCGCCTGATCCCCGGCCTCGCGGCACTGGTGCTGTTGGTTTTCAGCGTTGGGCCGTGGAATTTCGAGCAGGGGCCGCGGCTCGACCAGATCGGACGGCTACGCGCGTCTCTCGCCACCGCTGGAATCACCGGACCGGCAGCCGCGCCCGGCTGGTCCGAAGAGGCGGCGGCCAAGGCCAGATCGGCGCTCGCCTATTTGACCCACAGCGAAGAAGGCCGGAACATGCTTTCAGGATTGGTTGGCGAGTTGGGACTTGAACCGGTCGCGGCCATGGACCTTGCCGCCTTGATGAGCCGCCTGTCGATCCCACTGCCGCGCGACGCGGAAATTCCCGGCGACCGGAACCGGCTGGTGCGGGCGCCCGGCGAAGTGAATCTGGCCGGAACGCAAGTCTATCTGGCGCGCCTCCAGTTCGGCGAAGTCGAAGTTGCCGTTAATGACACGCTCGGCCTCTCACTTCGGAAGGGCGATCTCGTGGTCAACTCCGGCCGGCCCGACGAAGCGATCGTGCCGCTTTCCGTTTGGTTCGCGGGGCAGAGGCAACCGATCTCGGACCCGTTAATCCGGTTCACCTATGCCGGCCGGGGCTACGCTCTCGTCGTCGAGGAGCTCAACCTCATCGGCGGGGCGGGGGCGGAGCAAATCGCCTACATGGACGCGACGCTCTTCACTGCACTCGCGCCCTGATCCGGCGGGTTGTTGGTCAGGAGGAATTGTGATGGCCACCAGCTTGACCCTCTACGGGCGCAAAACCTCTGCCAATGTGCAAAAGGTGGTGTGGGCGCTCGAGGAACTCGGCGCCAACTACCAGCAGATCGAGCTCGGCGGCAAGTTCGGCGGGGTCGACACGGCGGAGTTTCGGGCGATGAATCCGAACGCGCTAGTGCCGGTGCTGAAGGACGGCGCCTTCGTTCTGTGGGAGAGCCACGCAGTCGTCCGGTACCTTTCGGCCAAATACGGCGCCGGAACGCTCTGGCCGGAAGCTGTGCAGGCCCGGGCGCTTGCCGACCAGTGGACTGACTGGACCGCGGCGCGCTTCCAGCCGGCCTGGATCGGGGTCTTTTACGCGGTCGTCCGCACTGGGCCCGCCGATCGCAACGACGGCCAGATCGCGCGGCTGATCGCGGCGACCAACGACTGCTTCCAGATCATGGATGGACAGCTAGCGCGGACACCATTCCTCGCGGGGGAGACGCTGACCTATGCCGACATCGTTGCCGGCACGTCGCTTTATCGCTGGTACTCGATGGAAATCGCGCGGGAGAGATTTGCCGCGGTCGAAGATTGGCACCGGCGGCTGTTGCAGCGCCCGGCCTTCGTCACCGGGGTCTCAGTCCCCTACGACGATCTCGTCGCCAAGTAGGGCTCAAAAAAGAGAAACACCCGCGATCGTTAAGACAGCGGGTGTTCCGGGATTGGGGTGGTGGTGCAGAATGTGGGTACGACGTTATCCGCGATACACATGAGCGCGCGCCAAGCTGACGATGTCGCCACGGGAAATGCCGAGGTCGGTCAACTCACGGTCGCCGAGCATCTCAAGCTCCCGCACGGTCCGGCGATACGCCGACCATTTGCGAAACGATTCGATCAAGTTCATGATTGTCTCCTTGGTTCTGACGGTTGCTAACTTAGGTCACTCTTGCCGGCACGAGCAGGGGTTCATCCTGCAATCCCCCCATGCGCCAGGCGCAAGCCGGGTTAACGAATCCTTTCAACAGTCGAACCGGCGTTCGCCCATTGGCAGGATCCCGTTGCGCCCGATGCCAAGATCATCGGAAACGAATTCGGCACCGGGGTCCACTACGCGAATGGCTTGCCTCACATCGATGAAGCGGCCAATCCGCCACGCAATCAGATCGAACATGTCTGGCCTCCATGTTGGTCCAGCACGGCGTCGAGGATGTAGTGATTTGGGGGGACTTGGATACCCGGCAACGCGCAGGGGCGGCATGCGTGATTCGCATGCAAAGTTCTTCGTTGCGTCACATTGCTGACGAATCGCGGCGCGGTGCGGGCGGCGGGGTCCATCGCTCTGGCGCTGTGGGCGGCACGGTGGCAAGATCGGCTCGGGGGAATTCGCTTGGAAGGAGCCTCTCATGGGAATCCCTCGATCCGTCCGTGCCGCGCTGCTCGCCGCCATCGTCTCGTCGGCGCTTTCCGCCTCCGCGATGGCCCAGGACGGTCGCATAACCGTCACGTTGCAGGAATTGCAGGGGGTGAATGCCCAGCCCGCTGCCGAACAGCTACTCGTCCAGGTTGACGCGCTGGTGCGCCTTGCCAACGCCGGCGAGGCACAATGGCGGGCGTTGCTGTCGCGCGGCGAAGTCGAAACGCTAACGCAAATTCAACGGTCGCTGGCAGCCGATCCGTTCTCGCCCGATTTGCTCCGCGTCTGGCAGGGATTTCTCGACGGCGCCAACCTCGCCAACGTCGATGTCAATGCGCTTGTTGCCTGGGTGCTGCGCGAGAGCTACCTGCAAACAACCGAGGATCTGCGTTTCTATGCTGAAAAGGTGAAGGCCTACAACGAAATGAAGCAGGCCATCCGGGACGAATTGGAACGCATCCGGGCCCATGCCTGCCGCGGGGAGAACTGCCCGCCGTTCCAGACCAACGCCCGAGCGCTGCAAACGAGTTTCGGTTCGGCCTTCCTGACGCGCCAATCGCAGATCGCAACCTATCAGGCCGAACTGGAGGCGCAACTCGAGGCAATCGGCGACGACGCCCAACTCGCCAACGTTGATTTGCAAAGCATACTTCAACGGCAGCAGCAGACGCTGCAGATGATCAGCAACATCTCGAAGCAATTGTACGACACGGCGATGGCGGCGATCCGGAATATCGGTGGGTGATGATCGAGCCGTATATGGCCCTCACTCCGCCGCGACCGATCTTGCGCCCGGCGGCCGCCGCGCCAAGAGCGCCTTGAGGTAACGTCCGGTATAGGAGCGCTTTTCGGCGATGACCTTTTCGGGCGGGCCGGCGGCGACGATCTCGCCGCCCGCGTCGCCCCCTTCAGGGCCGAGGTCGATGATCCAGTCGGCGGTCTTGATCACCTCGAGATTGTGCTCGATCACCACCACCGTATTCCCGGTATCGACCAGCTCGTGCAGCACTTCGAGGAGCTTGGCGACGTCGTGAAAATGCAACCCCGTCGTCGGCTCGTCGAGCACGTAAAGCGTCCGCCCGGTGGCGCGTTTCGAGAGTTCCTTGGAAAGCTTAACCCGTTGCGCCTCGCCCCCCGAAAGCGTCGTCGCCGGCTGGCCGACCTTGACGTAGCCGAGCCCGACCCGCTGCAGGGTCTTCAGCTTGTCGCGGATGGCGGGCACCGCCGAGAACAAATCGGCGCCTTCGTCAACGGTCATATCGAGTACGTCCGAGATCGACTTGCCCTTGAAGGCGACTTCCAGCGTCTCGCGATTGTAGCGCTTGCCCTTGCAGACGTCGCAGGTGACATAGACGTCGGGCAGGAAATGCATCTCGATCTTGA
>JBBECE010000006.1:0-7460 GCA_040881985.1 Cucumibacter sp. | reverse complement strand
GTGGGCCCGGCAGGACTCGAACCTGCAACCAGACCGTTATGAGCGGTCGGCTCTAACCCGTTGAGCTACAGGCCCCGAGTGGCTCTTACCAGCCCGCAATTGGCTTGCAAAGCAGCGCCGAAACCAGCCGCTCCAAGGATTTGCCGGCGGCGCGCGTCTCAGGGACAATGGAGTGCCGTAAAACCGCCGCACCGCCCGATCATTGAGCGCCCAACCCTTTGGAGAGACAAATGCGCCCCGCTTTCATCCTCATCGCCGCCCTTATGACTGCCGTCCCCGCCGCCGCCTTCGCGGAGGAGGCGCCCGAGCCCGGGCTCATCTCGATTGACGGGACGGGCGAGGTTACCGCCGTCCCCGATATGGCGATCGTCAATTCGGGGGTGACGACCGACGGGCCGACGGCGCGAGAGGCGCTCGACGCCAATACCGCCGCCATGGCGGCGCTGATCGAGGTGCTGCGCGCCGCCGGCATCGAGGAGCGCGACATCCAGACCTCGGGCTTTTCCGTCCAGCCCAGCTATGTCTATTCGGACAAGGTCGACGAGGCCGGCTATCAGCTGCCGCCGCGCATCGAGGGCTATCGGGTATCGAATTCGGTCACCGTCCGGGTCCGCGATCTGACGAGCCTCGGCACCGTCCTCGACCGGGCGGTGACGGTCGGCGCCAATTCGATCAATGGCATCTCCTTCACCGTCGCCGAGACCGATGCGCTGATGGCAGAAGCCCGCCGCGCCGCCGTCGCCGACGCGATTTCGCGGGCCCAACTCCTGACCGAAGCCGCCGGGGTTGGCCTCGGCCGCATCCGCTCGATCAACGAGCAGGGCGGCGCGCAGCCTTACGTGATGCAGTCGGCGCGGTTCGACATGGTCGCCGCAGAAGCCGCCCCGGTGCCGGTCGCGGCCGGCGAGCTGACTTTCTCGGTCACCGTCTCGATCCAGTGGGAGATCGCGCAGTAGGGTTCAACCGGCGAGCGACTGCCACAGCATCCGCCCGCCAATGACGACCAGATAGACCGCGAAAACCGTCTGCAACGCCCTTGCCGGCAAGCGGTGCGCCAGCGCCGCCCCGGCCGGGGCGACAAGGCTCGCGACAACCCCGAGCACCAGCAGCGCCGGCAGGTTGACATAGCCGAACGAGAACGGCGGGCGGCCTTCGGCGAGCCAGCCCGAAACGATGAATCCGATGGCGCCGGGGATCGCCAGCAGCACCCCGAGCGCCGAAGCGGTGCCGACGGCGGTATGGATCGGCACCCCGAAGACCGACAGCGTCGGCACGCTGAGCGAGCCGCCGCCGATCCCCATCAGCGCCGAAATGTAGCCGATGACCGACGCCGAGATCCGGTGCGCCCAGGAGGTCGCGGCGAAGGCGCCCATCAATCGCTTTTGCACGGGCAGGACGATGTTGAGCGCGATCAGGATCGCCGTGACCCCGAAGATGACCCTCAGCGTCCCGCTCGAATAGAGCCCCGCCATCAGCCCGCCGGCGAGCGAGGCGACGACGATGAACGGTCCCCAGAGTCGGAGAATCCCGAAATCCACCGCGCCCCGCCGGTGATGGGCCTGCGCGCTGCGAAAGCCCGTCGGCACGATCACCGCCAGCGAGGTCGCGACCGCCACATGCATGACCGCAGCCGGATCGTACCCGAGCAGCGTCAGGACGAACGATAGCGCCGGCACGATGACGATGCCGCCGCCCACCCCGAGCAACCCCGCGGTGATCCCGGCGACGATCCCCGTCGCGACCAGCGCCGCGATGAACGGCAGATAGGCGGCAAAAGCGTCCAAGTTCAGCGCCTGCCCGCTCGGGCGGACAGCCGCGCAATGCCTCGCATCCCACCTCGCATTTGCCCCCACCGACCGTCGGATTCCCCGCCGCCCAGCCCGGTTTTCATGGCTTGGCGCAAGGGTTCAGCGGCGAAGCAAAGGCGTCCCGCCACCAAATAGCTTCATTTCAACTCTAGCTTCAGACTTCAAGTAAGAAATGGCGACCCTGCAGGGGTGCAGGAAGCGGGGGGCAAATCCCGCAACAGCCGACAAAGGACTTCCCCAAATGCGACCGAGTTCAAGTTTGTTCGCCGCGATCGCGGCGACGTCCCTCTCCGTTTTGTGCGCTTCGCCCGCTTGGGCGCAGGGTGATCCTGTGCCGCCCGATCCTGTCATGGCTGCCCAGGTCGAGGCTGCAGGCTTTTCGCCCGACATTCTGGCCGCCCGCGCGGCGCTGATCGCCGCCGAGGCCGCGCTTATCGAAATCCAGGCCGCCGGTGGCGATGTTGTTACCGCCGAGCTAGCCGTTGCCGAGGCGGAAGTGACCTTCCTTGCCTTGTGCGCGGACGCCGGGTTCCCCGAGCGGCCCTCTTGCGAACTCTCACTTGACCTGGCGCTCTCCACCCCATTGCCGGCCGAAGAGCTGGTGGTGACCGAGGAACCGGTCGTCGAGCCGGCGCCCGCCGAAGAACCCGTCGCCGAACCCGTTCCCGTCGAGGAGCCGGTTGCCGAGCCGCAGCCCGAGCCAATGGCCGAGCCGCAGCCCGAGCCAATGGCCGAGCCGATGGCCGAACCCGCGCCCGAACAGACGGCCGAACCCGCGCCCGGTGAAGAGCCCGTCGCGGTCGAAGAACCGATGACAACGCAAGAGATGGAAGCGGTCGCTCAAGTTCAGGTATCGCCTGAAGACGCCGCCAAGCTCGCTGCCGCCGGCCTGCCGGCGGAAATCCTCATCGCCCTTGAAGAACTCAATCAGGCCCGCGCCGCGGCGCGGCAAACGCCGACACCGGAAGCGCTTGAAAACGAGCGGCTTGCGGAAGCGGCCGCGCTCGCGCTTTGCCAAGCGGCAGGGTTCCCCGACCTGCTCGAATGCCAGCGCGCGGTCGCCGAAGCGCTCGCCTTCGTTCCACAAGACGCGCCTCCCCCGCCGCCCGCCGAAGTGATCCCGGAAGCGGCGCTCGAGCAGTCGATCGTCGAAGCGCTGCCGGAATCGGTCCCGCCCGAAGAAGCTGCGCCGGTTCTTGACAGCCAGAAAGAAGACACGCAGCCGCCGGTCGAAGGCCAGACTCAGCCCGAGCCCGAAGCTCAAGCGGCTCCGCCGCCCGACGCGGTGCCGCCGCCGCAAACCGATGCCGAGGCCCAGGCTGCGGCCGTACCGGCGGAAATCCAAAGCGCCAACGCCGAGGAAGGCCAGCCGATCGACCGCGAGGAAGGCCGCCGCCGCGACCGTCCGGACGATGCCAACGTGGTGCAGGAGTTCAACTTCTCGATCGTCATCGAGTTCAACAACAACCTGTTCATTCGCGGCAACGACGAAGCCCGTTATACCCATCCGCAGGACCAGACCTTCTATGAGAGTCTCTCCGGCGGCCGTACGCGCGAGATCATACAGCGGCCCGACGGCAGCTATCTGATCACGATCTACAGCCGCAATGGCGACGTGCTTCGCCGGTCCAAAATCCTGCCCGACGGACGCGAGATCGTTCTCGTCTATGTCGAGGAGCAGTATTGGGAGGATATGGACCAGTGGCGTGATCCCGGCGACGACCTGCCGCCGCTCTACCTCAACATTCCGGTCAGGGAATATGTCTACAACGTCAACCCGTATGAGACGGATGAGGACTTGGTCGATTTCTGGAGCCAGCCTCCCGTGCAGAGCGTCGATCGCCTCTATTCGATCGACGAAATCCGCCGGTCGGCACGCATCCGCGACCTTGCCCGCCGTGTCGAAGTGGACGATCTCAACTTCGCGTTCGGTTCGGCGCAGATCTCGCAGTCCGAGATCCGCAAGCTCGCGGCGGTCGCCAACGCGATGCTGGCGCTGCTGGACCGCAACCCGGCCGACACGTTCCTCGTCGAAGGCCATGCCGATGCGCCCGGTTCGATAGTCCTGAACCTGCAACTCTCGCAGGCCCGCGCCGACGGTGTCGCCCAGGCGTTGACGGACTATTTCGGCGTTCCCGCCGAAAACCTGATCACCCAGGGCTATGGCGAGCGGTATCTGAAGGTCATGACCCCGGCCGCGGAACGGCTCAACCGGCGCGTCGTCTTCCGCCGGCTCGGCCCGCTCACCTCGCCGCAATTCGCCAGCAACGATTTCTGAGCGAAGCGACAGGCAACACGGAAAGGCGCCCTGCGGGGCGCCTTTTCATTTCACCGGTTGGCCGCCGCCCGTGCCCATGCCCCGGCGCGGTCGAGCTCGCCTTCGTTCAGGGGTCCTTTGGTGCCCATGACGATGAAACCGGCCGGCTCGGCGGTCGCCTGTCCGCCATGCCGTTCGAGGCCTTTGGCGATGGAAGGGGCGGCATACCGCCCGACCGTCCGCAGCAGCAAGCGAAGGAACCCGTTCTTCTCGTTCTCGATGTCGATGCGGGTATCGAAGGCGGCGACCTTCACGCCCTTGAGGGCATCGGGTTTCAATCCGACGATGAAGGCGCTCGTGTCGGGGCTCGGCCGAAAGGCGCGGGTCGGCGAGCCGACAATCAAGAGTTCGACCCCGCCCGGCAAGGTCGGCTCCTGTCACGCCCTGCACCCGCCCGACGGCAACCTGGTGGCCCTTGCCGAGCCCCGCACCCATGGCTTGCGCGACTTTTTCGGTGTTGCCGAAAAAGGAGTCGTAGAGGATGAGGCATTTCATTTGGATGACCTCCTGACCGGCTGGCGCAGCACTGTTTTCAGTTTCCGCGGCGGCACCCGGCGGGGGTCGGAAAGATAGATTTCGTGATGACGCCCGTTTTCGACGAGCCCGTTGGCGGGCAAGAATTCTTCGTGCAGCTTGCGAATCGTCGGCGCCTCGGCGTCGTAAGGCCCGACATGCAGAATCTGCACCGACAGCCCTTCATGGAACCGCTCGAGGCGCAGCGAGCCCGGCGCGGAGCCGAGCTTCTTCCCCGCCTCGCTCTTCGCCGCCTCGAACATTTTCCGGGTGATCCAGTCCGGCACCATGATCAGCTGCGTCCAGCGCCAATCCTGCCGGCGGCCCGAGACGAACGCCGTCATGTCGTCGGCCCACCACAGCGCCTCGAGCGGCGGCACGGTGTAGTCGCGCTGCAGTTCGGCTTTGGAGGTGAATTTCAGTCGGTAACTGACCGTGTAGAGCCAGGAGAGCCCGCCCTGGTAGTCGGCCGCAAGTTTCGGGTCGCCCTGGCCGTCGACCATGGCGAACGCCATCTCCGGCACCTCGACGATCCCGAACGCCTTCGCCGAGGGTGCGTAAAACGCCTTCAGCGTCTTTCTGAAATCGATTTTTTCCATCGACGCCTCCCTGCCGAGAGTTGAAATCTACCATCCCGGCAAGGAGGCCCGAATTGATCGGGCGCAAGTGGCGCCGGAAAGGCTCAGGCGGCCGGGGAGCGGCCCTTGTCGCGCATCTCCTTCAGAATGTCGTGGATGGAGAACAGCACCACCCAAAGCTCCATGGTGACCCGCCACAAGACCAGCCCGATCGCCCCGCCGACCAGCGCCACGACGAACCCGAATATCCCGCCCCCGGCCTGGCCCAGAGCAAAGCCGCCGAAAAGCGCGCTGAGCGCGCCGAGAACAGCGGCCAGCGCGATAAGGGCAAGACCGATGAAATAGATCGCCTTGACGAGTTTCGGAAAAATGAACCCGTCCCATTTGAGGAACATGTCGAGCATTTTTTGTCTCCTTGCGCGGCACCCCGCGCCGCGTGGACAAGTCTAGCCCCGCCGTGGCCCGGGCGCTAAGGCGCCGGTGGGGTTATGCACCCAAGTGCAGGACGACTTCCCGCCGGTGCGGCGCGTTGCGGTGCTCGAAAAGATAGATGCCCTGCCAGGCGCCGAGCAGCATCTTTCCGGCGGCGACCGGAATCGAAATCGAGACGGCCGTCAGCGCCGATTTGATATGGGCGGGCATGTCGTCGGGCCCTTCGACCGTATGGCTCAGCCAGCCCATATTCTCGGGCACCAGGCGCGTGAAGAATTCCCGGAGATCGCTTTGCACATCCGGATCGGCGTTTTCCTGAATGAGGAGCGAACACGACGTATGGCGGACAAACAGGGTCAACAATCCCGTCGCGGCCCCCGCCGTATCGAGAAAGTCCGCCGTCTTGCCGGTGAACTCGTAGAGCCCCTGCCCGCGCGTCTCGATGACAATCACGCTCTGATGCCGCGCCTTAGCGGTCACGATCGCGCTCCGCCGCTTCCCGAAGCGCCACCAGCGATTTGAGCGGCGTCTTGCCGAAGCGCGACAACCAGCGGATCGCCTCGGTATGGATCGGCACCGGGTTGAGATAATGCAGCCGCTCGCGGCCGCGCCTGACCACGACGACCAGCCCCGCCGCTTCCAGCACTTGCAGGTGCTTGGTGGCTGCCTGCCGGGAAATCTCGAGGACCCCGGTCAGCGCGGCGAGCGACAGGCCGTTGCGGGTCGCGAGGCGATCGAGGATCGCCCTTCGATTGGCGTCGGCCAGTGCGTGAAAGACCGAATCCCTCTCCATGGGGATGAATCATAGGCAACCCGACGGTTGCCCGGCAACCAAATCGTCGCGCCGCGCTAGTGAAACAGCGCCTCGCCCTGCTCATCGACGAGCTGGCGGCCCTTGGCGAGGGCGGCGGCGATCATCTCGTCGCGGTCGGGCAGCGTGTCGGCTCGGATGAATTTGTGCATTTTGAGCTGGCCGCCGACCAACTTTTCGATGCTGCCGGCGAGCTGGTATTGCGCCCCGGCGCGCATTTCGACGGCGCGGATGGTGCAGCCCTTGTACTGCTCCTCGGCGAGGGCTCGCTTCGGCCCGGCATCGCGCGCCGCCGAGCCGCCGAACAGCGATTTCAGGAACGACATCGGAGCCTCCTCGCCTCTTGGGCGACACACATCGGACACTATCTGCGCGCATGGTTCAAGCCACCAGCAAACAACAAAAGCCGATGGTGCCCGACCGGGCGCAAGACCGCCGGCAAACCGGGCGGCCGATTGGCGCAACAACAAACGCTGGCGTAGTTTCGCCTGAGATTTGTCGCGTTGACCGCCTCCGCTTGAGGCCTATGGCATTCTCCCGGAACCGCATCGGCAATCAAGGAGAAAGACCATGGTCGAACCCCAACCGAACAAGCAAGAGACGCGCTACATCATGACTTCCGGCGACGGCCGCGGCAGCGCCGGCTGGCTGATCGCCGGAGCGGTCCTGGCGGTCGCCATCATCGCCGGCGTCGTCTGGTACAATTCCGGCCCGCCGGCGAGCCCGACCGCGACCGACGCCCCGCAAGTGATCGTCATCACCCCACCGGCCCCCGAGCCTGCTCCCGAGCCTGACCCGGCTCCATAATCCCGACGCCGATCCCGCCAACGACGCGGTCCGCGCTTCCTCCTCGCCGGCGGGAGAGCGCGGGTCGGGTTCTTTCGAGAGTGCATCGATGCAACCAGACAGCGCGCTTCGCTCACGTCTCGTCGCTTTCATCCTCGAGATGGAAGCGGTGCAGGAAGCGATGGATAATCGGGGCGAGGATCAGCCCCGCCGTC
>JBBECE010000005.1:148188-174282 GCA_040881985.1 Cucumibacter sp. | reverse complement strand
AATGAACAAAACCGACGTTGGCCGGACCGCCGGGCGGCCGGCACCGAGGCAGCGGATTGGAAGGGATCAGGCCCATGGCAGGCAGCGTCAACAAGGTTATCCTCATCGGCAATCTCGGCGCCGATCCGGAGGTTCGACAGACCCAGGACGGTCGTCCGATCGTCAATCTGCGAGTCGCGACGTCCGACTCCTGGCGCGACAAGGCGACTGGCGAGCGCCGCGAGAAAACCGAATGGCACCGGGTAGTAATCTTCAGCGAGGGCCTCGCCAAAGTCGCCCAGCAATATTTGAAGAAGGGCGCCAAGGTTTATCTCGAGGGCCAGCTACAGACCCGCAAGTGGCAGGACAATGACGGCAATGACCGCTATTCGACCGAAGTGGTGCTGCAGAATTTCAACTCGGCTCTGACCATGCTCGACGGGCGCGGCGACGCAGAGGGCGGGTTCTCGGGTCCGCGCGCCGGCGGGGAAGCCAAACGCCCGCAAAAAGACGCCCCGGCCTTCGAGGCCGGCGACGTCGACGACGACATTCCGTTCTAGGGGCGGCTCAGCGCCGTTCGAAGGGGATATCCGCGAGGGTCACCTGTCCGGACTCCTTGTTGACGACCCGCATACTCATCTGGATCGCGTCGCCGTTGAGCTCGATCTGCGCCGAAATGTCGTAGAGGGAATCGTCGTCTCCCTTGTAGTCGCGCAGATCGAACGAAAGGCTTTCTCCGGTGCGATGTCCGATGGCGATGCCGGTGAAGGCGGTGTTCGACGAGACGATCGCCTCGAAGCGCCGGGTTGCGTCCACATAGGCGATGGTGCCGAGCATATTGAGCGTCCCGCCGGCCAGCGAGCAGCGGCCATCGACGCCGATCTTGGTCGGAGCCGTATCCTCGACCGACATCCGGCAGAGCAGCGTTTCCGCTTCCTCGGTTCCCCCGCCCCAGACGATGTCGCCGCGGCCGCGCCAGTTGCCGACATAGCTTTTGATCAACGCCACGTCCGCCTCGGCGGCGACGGCGACGGGCAGGGCGCCTGGCGCGAGGATCGCTAGAGCCAGAACGCTCGCCCGAAGCAGCGTACGCGAACTTGCAGACTTGTCCATCAAGGTTTCCTTCCAGAAAACGCGAACCCGCGCCCCGCGTGAGAATCGTGGCCGTCAGGATGACCAATTCACCTGCCGGCGCCAAGGCCAGTGTGCGAACCGTTCGTGTAGCGAATAAGGCGACGTGTGGCGAGAACGAAAATATCATCAGCAGCGAGCGCCTGCACAAGGTGAAACCGGCGGCGACCGGCGCCGGTCGCGCGTCGTGCCGCAATACCAAAGTCGGGAGCGGACTGGCAAGCCAGGGCAGGGCCTACAGTGAGGGCGTCAGTCGGGGCGAATCAGACTGCCGAATTCGTCAGGATTCGCGCATTTTTGGCCCTGACGAAGCGCCTTCGGCCAAGCGGCCGAAAGTTCTGCGCCCGGTTCCACGGGCGCCGCTTGTGGCATCCTTATAACCTTTTGAAATCATAAGAGTAATAAGCTTGTGGAGCGCGGTAAATTTGACCTGCAAAAGCGCCCCAAAACGTGGCAATAGGCGCCCGCAACGCCTATATTGGCCCATCCGCCCAGGACAAGAAGAAGAGCCGTGACCGACACGCCGGACCGAACCGCGCCCTCCGATATTTCTCCCGTCTCCATCACTGACGAAATGCGCCGCTCCTACCTCGATTACGCGATGAGCGTGATCGTGCAGCGGGCGCTGCCGGACGTGCGCGACGGGTTGAAGCCGGTGCACCGGCGGATTCTGCATTCGATGAACGAACAGGGCTATGAGTGGAACAAGCCCTATCGCAAATCGGCGCGCGTCGTCGGTGACGTCATCGGCAAATATCACCCGCACGGAGAGGCGGCGGTTTACATGTCGCTGGTGCGCATGGCGCAGGAATTCTCACTGCGGGTGCCGCTGATCGACGGGCAGGGCAATTTTGGCTCCGTCGACGGGGATATGCCGGCGGCCATGCGCTACACCGAAGTGCGCATGGAGCGGGTCACCACGACGCTCCTCGAGGATATCGACAAGGCAACCGTCGATTTCCGGGACAATTACGACGGCTCCGAACGCGAGCCGACGGTCTTGCCGGCCCGCTTCCCGAACATTCTCGTCAATGGCGCCGGCGGCATCGCGGTCGGCATGGCGACCAACATTCCGACCCACAATCTGGGCGAAGTGATTGATGCGACGATCGCCGTCCTCAACAACCCCGAGGTCAGCGTCGACGCACTCCTCGAGATCATCCCGGGGCCGGATTTCCCGACCGCCGGCATCATTCTCGGCCGCGCCGGCATCCGCTCGGCGTACGAGACCGGGCGCGGCTCGATCTTGATGCGCGGCAAGGTCCGGGTCGAAGAGCTCAAGAAGGACCGCGAGGCGCTGATCATCACCGAGATTCCCTACCAGGTGAACAAGTCGGTGATGATCGAGAAGATCGCCGAACTGGTGCGCGACAAACGCATCGAGGGGATTTCCGACATTCGCGACGAATCCGATCGGGAGGGGCTGCGCGTCGTCATCGAACTAAAGCGAGAGGCGCTGTCGGATGTGGTGTTGAACCAGCTTTACCGCTTCTCGCCGCTGCAGACCTCGTTCGGCTGCAATTTCGTGGCGCTGAACGGCGGCCGTCCGGAAATCATGTCGCTGAAGGACATGCTGAAGGCGTTTGTCGATTTCCGCCACGTCGTCGTCACGCGGCGCGCCATGTTCCTTCTCAGCAGGGCGCGCGACCGGGCACATGTGCTGGTCGGGCTGGCGGTCGCGGTCGCCAACGTCGACGAAGTGATCCAGCTGATTCGAACCGCGCCCGATCCGGCGACGGCGCGCGAGCGGCTCGTTGCCCGCGACTGGCCGGCGGGCGACGTCGCTCCACTCATTCACCTGATCGACGACCTTCGCCACAAGGTCAAGGACGACGGCACCTTCCGCCTGTCCGAGGAGCAGGCGAAGGCCATCCTCGACCTGCGCCTGCAGCGGCTGACAGCGCTCGGCCGCGACGAGATCGGCGACGAGCTCAACCAGCTGGGGGAACAGATTTCCGACTATCTCGACATTTTGCGCTCGCGCGCCCGGGTCATCGAGATCATCAGAAAGGAACTGACCGATATCCGCGACCAGTTCGGCGACAAGCGGCGCACCGAGATCGCCGAAGCCGAAGGCGACGTCGAGGACGAGGACCTGATTGCGCGCGAGGACATGGTCATCACCGTCAGCCATGGCGGCTACATCAAGCGGGTGCCGCTCTCGGCCTACCGGGCGCAGCGCCGTGGCGGCAAGGGCCGCTCGGGCATGGCAACCCGCGAGGAGGATTTCGTCTCCCGCCTGTTTGTCGCCAATACCCACACGCCCGTGCTGTTCTTCTCTTCACTCGGCCAAGTCTACAAGCTCAAGGTCTGGCGCCTGCCGGTCGCCGAGCCGCAAGGCAAAGGCAGGGCGTTGATCAACTTGCTGCCGCTCGATGCGGGCGAACGCATCACCTCGATCATGCCGCTGCCGGAGGACGAAGCCGACTGGCAGAAGCTCGACATCATGTTCGCGACCCGCAGCGGCGGCATCCGCCGCAACTCGCTGGCCGATTTCGTTGAGATCAACCGCAACGGCAAAATCGCGATGAAGCTCGACGAAGGCGACGAGATCATCGGGGTGGAGACCGCGACCGAGGCCGACGACATCATGCTGACGACGGCCCTTGGCCGGGCCATTCGCTTCGAAATCACCGATGTACGGGTCTTCAAGGGCCGCGACTCGACGGGCGTACGCGGCATCCTGCTCGGCGCCGGTGACCGGGTGATTTCGATGTCGATCCTCCGACATATGGATGCGACGCCCGCGGAACGCGAGGCCTACCTCAAACAATCCGGTGCCTTCCGCCGTGCTGTAACTGGCGACGAAACAGAAGCGGAAGGCGAGGCTGATACCGAGGAAGTCTCTGAAGAAACCGGAGAGCAAAGTGGCGAGGCGATTCTCTCAGAGCGGCGCTATGTCGAGATGGGCGCAGCCGAGCAGTTCATCCTGACCATCAACGAGCGCGGCTATGGCAAAATTTCGTCGTCGTTTGACTTCCGCACGTCCAATCGCGGCGGCAAGGGCATCCAGGCAACGGATCTGTCCAAGCTCGACGAGATCGGCAACCTGATCGCCGCCTTCCCGGTGGATATGACCGATCAGCTCATGCTGGTCAGCGACGGCGGGCAGCTGATCCGGGTGCCGGTGGAAGGCATCCGGTTCGCCAAACGCGCCTCCAAGGGTGTGCGCGTGTTCAAGACGGCCGAGGGCGAAAAGGTCGTTTCGGTCGAGCGCCTGCACGAGCCGGAGGACGAAGAGGACGTCGCAGTCCAGTAGGCCGGGGGCTGCAACGTGGCGCTTGCGCCGGCCTGCGGTTTGAGGCTTGCTGCCCCATTCCGCCGCAGGCGTCCCATGCTTGATCCCGCGACCCTTCTGACCTACATCGCCGCCTGTTTTGTCTTTTCGATCGTCCCCGGACCCTCGGTGACGGTCGTCGTCGCCAATTCGCTCTCGCGCGGCACCGCCGCTGGCCTCCTGACCATCCTCGGCACCGAAATCTCGATGCTCACGATGGTGCTCATCGTCGCCCTCGGTCTCGAGGCGGTCGTGGCGCTGATCGGGGAAGCGTTCGTTTGGATCAAGCTCGCGGGCGCGCTTTACCTAGTCTGGATCGGCTGGCGGATGTTCAACGCTTCGGGTCGCCTGCAACTCGACCAGGCGGCACCGGCGCGGCCGGCCTGGCGCTATGTGATTGAGGGCGCGCTCGTCAACTGGTCCAACCCGAAGACGCTGCTGTTTCTCGGGGCGTTCCTGCCGCAATTCGTCCGGCTCGACGCGTCGGCCTTCCCGCAGATCATGGAGCTCGGCTTGATCGTCATGGCCGTCGCGACCCTGACCGACAGCCTCTACGCGATCCTCGCCGGGGGCGCCCGCCGTACGATCAGCGCCGCGCGCGTCCGGCTGGTAAGCCGAATCTCGGGCATCATCCTGATGGCGGGCGGGGTGTGGCTAGCGCTCCTGCGCAAGAACTGACGCGCATCCGTGCAGGACGCCGCGGTGATCCTCGGGTTCCTCTTGGCGGCGCTCGCCGTCATGGTGGTGCCCGGCCCGATGGTCACCGCGCTCGTCGCGACCTCGCTCAGCCGAAGCGCCCGCGCCGCGTTCGCGATGGAACTCGGCGCGCAGCTCGGGAGGCTGACGATGGTGCTCGTCGTCGGGCTCGGTCTCACCGCCGTCAACCGCTTTGTCGGCTTCGCCTTCGACTGGATCAAGCTCGCCGGGGCTGCGTATCTTATCTGGCGCGGCGCCCTAATGCTGCTGAACCGCATCTCCTTCGGGAAGGGGCAGGCCGTGACCAGGGCGAGCCCGTGGCACGCCGTGCCGACCGGATTCCTGCTGATCTGGTCCAATCCGAAGGCGCTGCTGTTTTTCGGGGCGTTCCTGCCCGGCTTCGTCGATGCCGCCCATCCGGCTTTGCCACAGGCGCTGTTCTTCGGGCTGCTCGCCATGGCGACCGCGCTCGTCTCCGACGCGACCTATGTGCTGCTTGCGGCGCGGGCCCGCGAACTCCTCACCGACCGGCTCGCCACCGGCCTCAACCGGGCTGGCGGGGCGATCTTGTTAGTGGGCGGGGTCTGGCTTGCGCTGCAGACTAAGGCATGACACAACCCGGCCCGAAACGGAGCGCCCATGTCGGACCGCGTCGGCTTTTATCCGGGCTCGTTTGACCCGATCACCAACGGCCATCTCGACGTCATCGAACGCGCCTGCCGGCTGGTCGACCGGCTCGTCGTCGGGGTCGGCGTCAGCGAACGCAAGACCCCCCTGCTCTCCGACGCGTTGCGGCTGACGTTGCTGCAGCAAACTGCTGGGACGATCGCGGCCCGCACCGGGGTGCCGATCTCGTTCGTCGATTTCGACGGGCTGATGGTGCAGGCTTGCCGGCAGGCCGGCGCCGACATCATCATTCGCGGCCTGCGCGATACCACCGACTACAATTACGAAATGCAGATGGTCGGGATGAATTCGCAAATGGCGCCGGACCTGCAAACCGTCTTCGTGCCGGCGAGCCCGCATGTGCGCCACATCTCGGCGAGCCTTGTCCGGCAGATCGCCCATCTGGGCGGCGACATCTCACCTTTCGTCCCGCACGTCGTCCTCAAGGCGCTCGCCGATAAATGACCCAAATCACGCCGCGTTCGGTCCGCCTGATCGGCGTTCTCGTGCTGCTGTTCGTTGCAGTCTTCGCTGCCGCGATCCTCTGGCGCTCGCCCGACTTCGTCCAAGGCACCATCGCCGGGGCGCGTCCGCATCTCCTGCTCAAACTCAAGGACGGTATCGTCAACATCGAGCTGCGGCCCGACCTCGCACCCAACCATGTCGAGCGGATCGTCACGCTGGCGCGGCGGGGCTTTTTCGACGGGATTGTCTTTCACCGGGTGATCGCCGGTTTCATGGCGCAAACCGGTGACCCGACCGGCACCGGCACCGGCGGGTCGGACCTGCCCGACCTCGCTGCCGAATTTTCCGGCGCGCCGTTCGCGCGCGGCACCCTCGGCATGGCCCGCGCCACGGACCCCGGCAGCGCCAACTCGCAGTTTTTCATCACCCTTGCTGACGCGCCGCACCTCAACGGCCAATACACGGTGTTCGGCACCGTAGTCGCGGGCATGGAATTCGTCGATGCGATAAAGAAGGGAGATCCAGGCGCCAACGGTATGGTCGCCGAACCGGACTGGATCGTCTCGCTGACTGTTGCTGGTGAAGAATAGGAACTCCGCTATGACGCAAGCTAAAGACCCCGAGAACACGCTGCTCCTCGAGACCTCGCAGGGCTCGGTCGTAATCGAACTCAGGCTCGATCTCGCCCCGAAACATGCGGCGCGCCTGAAGGAATTGGCCCGTGAAAAATTCTACGACGGGGTCGTGTTTCACCGGGTGATCGAGGGTTTCATGGCGCAGACGGGCGATCCGACCGGCACCGGCCGCGGCGGCTCGAAGAAGTCGAACCTGAAGGCGGAATTCAGCAAAACCAAGCACTTACGCGGAGTTTGCTCGATGGCGCGGACCGCCGACGCGAATTCGGCGAATTCGCAGTTTTTCATCGTCTTCGACGACGCGACTTTTCTTGACGGGCAATACACCGTTTGGGGGCAAGTCATTGAAGGAATGGAGTCAATCGACGCGCTCGCCCGCGGCGAACCGCCCCGCGCCCCCGACCGGATCGTCACCATGCGGGTCGCCGTCGACGCCTGAGAAAACCCGTCCAAACGCCTGTGCGCGTTGACCTTTTCGATTTCACGTTGCCGGAAGACCGGATCGCTTTGCACCCCGTCCGGCCGCGGGATTCCGCGAGGATGCTGGTCGTCGGCGCCGACGGGAGCCTGACCGACAAAACCGTCCTCGACCTCCCGGACCTGTTGAATATCAATGACTTACTCGTCATCAACGACACCAAGGTGCTGCCGGTGGCGCTGAAAGGGGTGCGCGTTCGAGACGGCAATTCGACGGAACTTCTGTGGACCTTGACGCGAATTCTGGGAACTTCTGCCAGGGCATCGCTCGCACGCCCGGCGAAGCGGCTGAAACCGGGCGACAGGATAAATTTCGGCGAGACGGTCGATCGCGCCTGCGCGCTGACGCAACTCGACGCGACGGTCAGAAGCGTCGGAGAGGGGGGCGAAGTGATGCTCGATTTCGATCTCGCCGGTCCGGCGCTCGACGAGGCGATCAGGGCGCATGGCGCGATGCCGCTGCCGCCCTATATCGGCGCGCGCCGACCAGTTACGGCGGCGGACGACGTCGACTATCAGACCGTCTATGCCGAACGCGAGGGCGCGATCGCGGCGCCGACCGCCGGCCTGCATTTCACCGATGAACTGCTGGCGCGAATCGCGAGCAAAGGGATCGGGGTCGCGCGGGTGACGCTGCATGTGGGAGCGGGGACGTTTTTGCCGGTCAGGGCGCAGGATACGAGCGGTCACAAGATGCATCCCGAATGGGGCGAGTTGAGTGAAGCCACCGCCGAGGCGGTCAACAGGACGCGGGCGCGCGGCGGCAGGATCGTCGCGGTCGGCACGACATCGCTCAGGCTTTTGGAGGCGGCGGCAAAAGACGATGGAACGGTAGAAGCATTTTCGGATGAGACCGATATTTTCATCACTCCCGGTTACGACTTTCGCGTCGTCGACGTGCTGATGACCAATTTCCATCTGCCGCGCTCGACGCTGTTCATGCTGGTCGCGGCGTTCTGCGGACTTGAGATCATGCAGCGCGCCTATCGCCATGCGATCGAGGCGGGCTATCGCTTCTATTCCTATGGGGACGCGAGCCTGTTGTTCAGGGCGGGGCAGGGGCGATGAACGGGTTCGGCTTCACGCTCCTCCAGACCGATGCCGGGGCGCGGCGCGGACGGATCATGACCCCGCACGGCACGGTCGAGACGCCCGCGTTCATGCCTGTCGGCACGGCGGGGGCGGTGAAGGGGCTCTATCCGGCCGAGGTCAAGGCGCTCGGCGCCGAAATCCTCCTCGGCAACACCTATCATCTGATGCTGCGGCCCGGCGCCGAAGAGGTCGCGGCGCTGGGCGGGCTGCATCGTTTCATGGGGTGGGACGGCCCGATCCTGACCGATTCCGGCGGCTTTCAGGTGATGTCGCTGTCGACGCTGCGCAAGCTCGACAAGGACGGGGTGACGTTTCGCTCGCATATCGACGGCAGCGAACATCGCTTGACCCCGGAACGCAGCATCGAGATCCAGACGCTGCTCGGCGCCGACATCGTCATGCAGCTCGACGAATGCACCGAACTTCCGGCGGAGCCCGCCGAACTGAAGCGGGCGATGGACCTGTCGCTGGCTTGGGCGGAGCGCTCCAAAAAAACATTCGGTGCGGGGAACGGGCGCGCGCTGTTCGGCATCGTCCAGGGAGGCGACGAACCCGGATTGCGGGCGCGGTCGGCCGAGGCGCTGGTGGCGATGGGTTTCGAAGGCTATGCGATCGGCGGGCTAGCGGTCGGCGAGCCGCAAGCGACCATGTTCGAGACGATCGCGCATACCGCGCCCATGCTGCCTACGGGGAGGCCGCGCTATCTGATGGGGGTAGGCAAGCCCGACGATCTCGTGGGCGCGGTGCTGCGCGGCATCGACATGTTCGATTGCGTCCATCCGACGCGCGCCGGGCGGCACGGCCACGCCTATACTCGTTTCGGGGTGGTGAACCTGAAGAATTCCCGCCACCGCGACGATGCGCGGCCGCTCGATGCAGAATCGCCGAACGAGAATGCGCGGACCTGGCAGCGGGCCTATCTGCATCATCAGATCAAAGCCAACGAGATGCTCGGGGCGATGATCCTCAGCCAGATCAACCTCGCCTATTATCAGGAACTTATGGCGGGGCTGCGGGCTGCGATCGAAGCGGGGACGGTCGAGGACCATGTCGCAGAAGTGCGCGAGGGATGGGAACGCGGGGATTTGGTCGCGGGGTAGCTTACTCGTGTCATCCTCGGGCCCGACCCGAGGACCCAGCTGAATTGCCTCAAACAGGCCGGAACATGTGCCTCCGGCGCGGCGGCATGGGTTCTCGCGTCAAGCGCGAGAATGACGAGAGGGAGAGAGCAAATCGCCGGGGCTTTCCTGGCCTTGCGCCGGCGGGCTGGCGGGGCGATGAGGGTAAGGAAGCGGGGCACCACCTCCCCCCTTCCGGGGGAGGTGAACGGTCGTGCGCCTTGCTATCGACAAAGGCCCGGTCGAAGATTGCGCCCGCGAGCGCGAGGCTAGGCGGGCCACGGGCGGATCGCCGCCCGTCTGAAGAGGGATTTTCCGATGAGTACCGATCCGGTCGAGATGCTGTTCGAGGCGCTCGGCGCGCACCGCCAGCGCCTTGCGCGCGTCCACATGCGCGATCAATTCGCCACCGACCCGGGCCGATTCCAAAAGTTTTCAGCCGCTTGCGGCGATCTCCTCCTCGACTACGCGAAAAACCGTATCGACGAGGACATCATGAAATCCCTCGTCAAGCTGGCGCATGCCGCAGGCGTCGAGGAGCGGCGCGATGCCATGTGGGCGGGCAGGCCCGTCAACGTAACCGAGGACCGCGCGGCGTCGCACATGGCGCTGCGCTACCAGGGCGACCGGCCGGTCACGGTCGACGGCCGGAATGTCATGCCCGAGGTGCGGCGGGTGCTCGAGCGGATGCGGGTTTTTTCCACTCAGATCCGCGACGGCAAGGCGCGCGGCGCGACGGGAAAACCCTTCACCGACGTGGTCAATATCGGCATCGGCGGCTCTGATTTGGGCCCGGCGATGGTGGCGCGGGCGCTCTCTCCCTATGGGCGGCGGAATCTCAGGGCGCATTTCGTCTCGAATGTCGACGGCGCCGATCTCGCCGAAACGCTCGCCCCGCTCGATGCGACGACGACGCTGTTCACCGTCGCTTCAAAAACCTTCACCACCGACGAGACCATGACCAACGCCCAATCGGCGCGGGCCTGGCTGGTCAAGGCGCTGGGCGACCATTCGGTCGGGGTGCATTTCGCCGCGATCTCGACGAACCTCCCGGCCTGCGCCGCTTTCGGCATCGAGGCGGATCGCATTTTCGGATTCTGGGATTGGGTCGGCGGCCGCTATTCGGTCTGGTCGGCGATCGGCCTGCCGGTCGTCATCGCCATCGGCTTCGACAATTTCGAGAAATTCCTCGCCGGCGCGGCGGCGATGGACAGCCATTTCCTGACGACGCCGCTCGAAAAAAACCTGCCGGTCATCCTGGCGCTTCTGGGAGTCTGGTACCGCAACATCTGGGACTTCCCGACCCATGCCGTGCTCGCCTACGACCAGCGGCTAGCCCGCTTCGCGGCCTATCTGCAGCAGTTGGACATGGAGTCGAACGGCAAGTCGGCGACCTTGTCCGGCAACGGCGTCACCCGCAACACCGGCCCCATTATCTGGGGCGAGCCGGGGACCAACGGCCAGCACGCCTTCTATCAGCTGATCCATCAGGGGACGACGGTGATCCCCTGCGATTTTCTCGTCGCCGCCAACGGCCACGACAACATGCCGGTCCATCATGACAAGCTCGTCGCCAATTGTTTCGCCCAGTCGGAGGCGTTGATGCTGGGCAAGAGCGCCGAACAGGTGGTGCAGGAATTGGCGGCGTCGGGGCTCAACGCCGAGGCGATCCGCAAACTTGCGCCGCACAAACTCTTTCCCGGCAACCGCCCGTCGAACACGCTCCTCTATCCGAAGCTGACACCGCACATGCTCGGCATGCTGATAGCGCTCTACGAGCACAAGGTGTTCGTCCAGGGGACGATCTGGAATATCAATTCGTTCGACCAGTGGGGGGTCGAGCTCGGCAAGCAGCTGGCCAAGGCGATCCTGGCGAAAGTCAAAGGCGAGGCGCCGGCGTCGGGACATGATTCATCGACGCTTGGTCTCCTGGCGCGGCTGCGTCAGCTGAGAAAATGAGAATTGGTGCGCCCTGAGGGGAGATCGGCCCCCGACCCGCAGCCGGTCGCGCCGGCGCCGGCAAGGATGAAGTTCGGGCGGACGAGGCCGACGTGATAGGTTGAGCGATGGGCAGCTTCAAGGCGCGTCTCGACCTGCACGGCCTCGGCAAATATGCGGAGCTCTTGGCCCGCAATAGCATCGATGGGGACGTCATCGCCGACCTCAACGATGCGGACCTTGAGAAGCTCGGCATTCCGATGGGAGACCGCCGCCGCTTCCTGAAAGTGGCGTGGGGCGCCGAAGTTGAAGGTGCCGATCCGTTGCCGCTGCCGGGTCGGGATGCCGAGCGGCGCCAGCTCACCGTGATGTTCGCCGATCTGGTGAATTCGACCAAGCTTGCCGCCCGGCTCGATCCCGAGGACATGAAGGACGTCCTCGCCGGATACCAGAAATCCGTCGGCGAGGAAGCGGCGCGCTTCGGCGGCTATGTGGCCAAGCCACTCGGGGACGGGCTCCTCATCTATTTCGGCTGGCCGCAAGCGCATGAAGACGACGCCGAGCGGGCGGTGCGGGCGGGAATGGCGGCAATCGCCGCCATTCGGCAATCCGCCACGGTGGATGGGATGGCGCTTGCGGTGCGCATCGGGATTTCGACCGGGGAAGTCGTCGTCGGCGATTTTACCGGCACCGGCGTCGATGAATTGGGCGCCGTTGTTGGCGAGACGCCGAACCTGGCGGCCCGGCTGCAGTCCGCGGCGAGCGAGAACACCATCGTCGTCACCGAAAAAACCATGCGGCTGGCCGGGCGGCAGTTTGCCTTCACCGAGCTTGCCGAACAGCGTTTGAAAGGCTTCGACCAGCCGGTCCGCGCCTTTCGCGTCGAGGGAGAGCGCGCGTCGGAAAGCCGCTTCGACGCGATGCATGGCGCCCGCCTCGGCACCTTCGTCGGCCGCGAGCATGAGATCGGTATGCTGCTGCAGCGCTGGGAGGAGGCCATCGAGGGTGAACCGCAGCTGGTGTTGATTTCCGGCGAGGCGGGAATCGGCAAGTCGCGGCTCGTTGCGGAATGTCTTGGCCGGATTAGCGGGACACCGCGCCGGATCGCCTATCAGGGCTCGCCGCTCCACGCCAACACCGCCCTTTATCCAGTCGTCCGGCAGCTGCAGTCGCGGGCGCTCTTTGGCCCCGACGACACGGCTGCGGAAAAATGGGCCAAGCTCGAGGCGGCGATCCCGGGAGCGGCGCCCCGGCGAACTCTGGCGCTGCAGTTTCTTGCGGAGCTGATGTCGCTCGCGGTTCCCGTCACGTTTGAACGGCAGCCGAGAACCTCCGTCGATGAGCACAAGGACGCGGCGTTCGAGGTTTTGGCGGAAGCGGCGCGGAGCGAAGCCGAGATCGCGCCGCTATTGATCGTGGTCGAGGACGCCCATTGGATTGACGCGACGACGCAAGAATTCATCGAGCGGCTGCTTGACCGCCTGCAACACTGCCGGGCAATGGTCGTCGTCACCTATCGCCCTGAATTCGTGCCGCCATGGGCCCAGCACGCCAATGTCAGCCGCCTGTCGCTGAGCCGGCTCGGCAAGCGCGACGCGCGTGCAATCGTCGATTCGCTCCTGTCCGGCGAACGGAGCCTGTCGCAGGAAATCGCCAATGACATCGTCGCCAAGGGCGACGGCATCCCCCTCTTCGTGCGGGAACTCACGGGATCCGTGCTGGAAGCCGCGCGGACGACCGGGGATGGCGGAATCCAGATCCCCGCGACATTGCGCGACGCATTGTCGGAGCGGCTTGACCGGCTGGGCACCGCCAAGGAAGTGGCGCAGATCGCTTCGGCGTTCGGGCGGGAGTTCGCCGCCGATCTTCTGGCCGCAACGCTCGGCCGGGCAGAGGACGATCTTCGGGCCGATCTCGAACGCCTGATGGCGATCGACGTGGTTTTCCAGAGCTCACGATCGGCGCGCCGCTACACGTTTCACCATGCCCTGCTGCAGGAAGCGGCCTATGAGAGCATGCTGAAAAGCAAGCGGCGCGAGGTACATGCCCGCATCGCCGAGGTACTCACCAAGCATCGGCCCGAAATGGCGGAGATCGAGCCCGAGGTCCTGGCCACCCATTTCGCCCGTGCCGGCAACAACGTGCGGGCGGCGGAATGCTGGCGCAAGGCAGGCCATCTTGCGCTGAGGAACTCGGCCTACCGGGAGGCGATCGGCGCTTTCGACAGTGCCTTGCCGCTTTTGCCGAAAGAGGCGGCCAAGGCGCGCGCCGACGTGCATCGCGCCATCGCATCGGCCCATTTCGTCACCGGCGACCACAAATCGGTGCGCGAGCATCTCGAGCGTGCCGCCGCCGAAGCGGAGGCCGCTGACGACCAGGTAATGGTCGCCGAGATCGCCATGCAACAGGGCCACGACCTCATCCATTATGGCGGCAGCGTCACCGATGCGGTCCGTTTCGGCGAACGCGCTCTCACGATCGCAACCCGGCTCAACGACGACGCGCTCGCCTATGGCGCGCGATTCACGCTCGGCCAGGTGGCCCAGATGGGTGGCGACTTCGCGGCGGGAATCGAGGTTCTGACGGCAAACCTGCCGGAAAATCTCCGCGATCCCGGCCGCGTGCGCGATTTCGGGACGGCAGGATCGCTGGTAACGGATTCGATGGCCACGCTCGGTACGATCTATGCCTATTGCGGCGAGTTCGAGAAGGGATTGGCGCTGCTTGAGCGAGCCGACAGGCTCGCGACGACCGGCGCCTTCGACATTCTCGTGGTGCAATATCACATGAACCGGACCCTTCTGCACCGGGGCGACGCGGCGACCGCCTTGCCGCTACTGCTGGATTCCGTCCGGCACGCGACCGAGGCGGGGCTGAAGTTCGGCCTGCCCTGGCTTCGGGCGCTGCTCGGCTATGCACGGGCGCTCGGCGGCGATGCGACGGAAGCGGTCTCTCTCCTGCGCCAGGCGATTGCCGAATGCGACGCGATACACTTGCCCTATGTGAAGTCGTTGACGACGGTCTATCTCGCCGGGGCGCTTGCCGCGAGCGAACCGGAGCAGGCGCTCGAAATGGCCGAGGCGGGATTGAGCCTGGCGAGGGCGAGCGGCTACCGCGTCGAGGAAGCCGAACTGCTCCGGATCGAAGCCACCGCCTTGATCGGCACCGATACGCGCGAGGCCGAAGCCCGGGCGAATGAAGGACTGGCGCTGGCACTGAAGCTCGGGATGCGACCGGAGGAGGGCCACGCCATGCGCGTCCTCGGCGATATCAAAATGAGGAAAGGCGAAAGCCCAGCCGCACGGGAGAGCTACGATAGCGCGCGAGCGATCTACAGCAAACTCGGCATGACCTACTGGGTCGAACGGGTGAAGGGGCCAAGAAATGGTGCGCCCGGAGGGAGTTGAACCCTCGACCTGCCGATTAAAAGTCGGACGCTCTACCACCTGAGCTACGGGCGCAACGCGCCGGGACAATAGCCGCGCGACTCTTGCTGTCAACTCTCAAACCGGCGGAACTACCGGGTCCCGGGGAGCGCGGTGCCGTCAAAGCTTGCCGCCTGGCAGGCAACGTCGCGCAGAGATATCGCGGCGCAAAGGCGCAGCGCCTCGTCATAGCTCGCCACCGGGCCGGCGACCAGCCGGCGGGCCCCGTCGCCATTTTCGTCCAGCGCGAGGAGGGGATGCAAGCCGATCAGAATCGTGCCGGCCGTCGCGGCAAACTCCCGCCAGGCGCCCGGGGCGGCACTCTCGATGATGGCGGCGCCAAGCGCCAGCCCGAAAGCGGCCGGCTCGGCTTGCATGCCGGGCGGGGCGGGCATCGGCTGCGCGGCGGCGAACAGCGGAGTGCGGCGAATAACCAAGGTTCCCCCTTCGGCGGGGAATTCCTCGGCATTCCCGATGCCGGCGGTCAAGAGCGAATAGTCGATGCCCGCGGCATCGGGCAGGGTTTTGAGCAGCACGGGCACGCTGGCTTCAAGCGCCCCCACCCGGCGGGCGAAACTGGTCCTGTTATCCTCGATGAGCGCCATCCTCGTGGTGAGCAGCGCGCTCGCCCGCTCCGAGCGGGAGAGCTCGGCGCGCAGCGTTGCGACCTCGGCTTTAAGGAGCGTCAGGTTACCGCCTTGCTGACTGGTCGCGTGCAGACCGGTCAGCCAGGAAGCGGGCAGGAACGCTGCAAGATTGGCGGTGACGATCGCCAGCGCGAGCGCCACGATGGCGCCCAGGCCCCAGCCCATCACTTCCTTGCGGATCGCCGAATCGCCTTGAACAGTCGCCAGAATCGCCCCCGTGCGTAATCCTTCTCATCATCGCGCGGCGGGTTTACCATTGGTTTAATATGTTGGATGTTGCCAGCATGTTGCTGCCATAAAGCGGGGCGCATAGACCCTCTCGGCGCGGGGATTCCGGACTTCATGACAGATTTGCTTGCGATCGTTCTGGCCGCCGGCGAGGGCACGCGGATGAAGTCCGTGCGTCCCAAGGTGCTGCACGAGATCGGCGGGCTGCCGATCATCGCCCATGTGCTGGGGGCGGCGCGGGCGGCGGGCGCGCGCAAGATCGCGGTCGTCGTGGGTAGGGGGCAGGCAACCGTCCGCGAGGCGGTCGAGGCGGCGGCGCCCGGGGCGATGATTTTCGAGCAGGCGGCGCGGCGCGGCACCGCCGACGCGGCGAAGCTCGCGCGCCCCGCCTGGGAAAAAGCCGAGGGCAATGTGGTCGTCGTGTATGGCGACCATCCGCTGCTGCGGGGACATAATATCAAGGCGGTCACCGAGAAGCTCGACGCCGGGGTGGACGCGGCGATGCTCGGCTTCGAACCAAAGGACCCGACCGGGTACGGGCGGCTGATTACGGAGGGCGACCGGCTGCTGGCGATCCGCGAACACAGCGATGCGAGCGAGGACGAGCGGCAGATACTCCTCTGCAATGCCTGCGCGCTGGCTTTTCGGGCCGGGGTCTTCCGCGACCTCATCGAAAAGGTCACCGACCGCAACGAGCAAGGCGAATTCTACATCACCGACATGGTCGAGCTGGCCAACCAGGCGAAGCTGAATGTCGGCTATGCCGTCGCCGACGCTGACGAGGTGGTGGGCGTCAACGACCGGGCGCAACTGGCCCATGCCGAGGGATTGTTCCAGCGCCGGATGCGGCATCGGGCAATGGCGTCGGGGGTGACACTGATCGATCCGAAGACCGCGTATTTCTCGTTCGACACCAGGCTCGGCGAGGATGTCACCGTCGAGCCGGGCGTGTTCTTCGCGCCGGGGGTGACGGTTGAGGCGGGGGCGACGATTCGCGCCCACTGTCATCTCGAAGGCGCCCATGTCGGCAAAGGCGCGGTGATCGGCCCGTTCGCGCGGCTGCGGCCGGGAGCGCGGATCGGCGCGGGGGCCCATATCGGCAATTATGTCGAGGTGAAGAACTCGGTGATCGGGGAGGGCGTCAAAGCCAATCACCTGGGCTATATCGGGGACGCCGACGTCGGCGCCCACACCAATATCGGGGCCGGCACCATCACCTGCAATTTTGACGGGGTCGGCAAACACCGGACGGTCATCGGCGCCAACGTATTCATCGGCTCGAATTCGGCGCTGGTCGCCCCGGTCAAGATCGCCGACGGCGCCTATATCGCCTCGGGCAGCGTCATCACCGAGGACGTCGGGCCAGGCGACCTGGCGATCGCGCGGGGCCGGCAGGTCAACAAGAAGGGCCGCGCCAAGGAGTTGCGCGACAAGCTGGGCAAGTCGAAGGGCAAGCCGAAGGGCAAGTCGCACTGATGTGCGGCATTGTCGGCATCGTCGGAAGCGAACCCGTGGCAACCCGCATGGTCGAGGCGCTGAAGCGGCTCGAATATCGCGGTTACGACAGCGCCGGAGTGGCAACGCTCGAGCCCGACGGCGAAATGGTCCGACGCCGTGCCGAAGGCAAACTCCTCAATCTCGAAAAGCGGCTCGAGGAGAGCCCCCTTCTCGGCACCATCGGCATTGGCCACACCCGCTGGGCGACCCACGGCGCCCCAACCGAGCGCAATGCCCATCCGCATGCGACCGAAAAGGTCGCGGTGGTGCTCAACGGCATCATCGAGAATTTCCGTGAGCTGAGGGCATCGCTCGCCAGCGATGGCTACAAGCATCAGACCGACACCGACACCGAAGTCGTGCCCCTGATGATCACCCGCGAGCTCGATCGCGGCGCCGATGTGATAAGCGCGGTCGCGTCGACCCTGAAGGAGCTGCGCGGGGCGTTCGCGCTGGCGCTCTTGTTCCGCGACGAGCCCCGGCTTCTGATAGCAGCCTGCAACGGCGCTCCGATCGCGGTCGGGCATGGCGACGGGGAAATGTATCTCGGCTCGGACGCGATGGCGCTGGCGCCGTTCACCAACCGGGTGACTTTTCTGGCCGACGGCGAATGGGCGGCGATCACCGACAAGGGCGCGACGATCCGGACGCTCGACGGCAGGGTGGTGAAGCGCGCCCCGCAGACGACCCAGGTAACAGGCATGCTGGTCGACAAGGGCAATCACCGGCATTTCATGGCCAAGGAGATTTACGAGCAGCCGGAGACGGTCTCGCACACGCTGGCGCACTATGTCGATCTCAACGAAAGCAAAGTGGCGCTGCGGGAAAAGCTGCCGTTTGATTTCGCGACGCTCAACCGGCTGACGATCTCGGCCTGCGGCACCGCCTATTTTGCCGGGCTCGTCGCCAAATACTGGTTCGAGCGTTACGCGCGGCTGCCGGTCGATGTCGATGTCGCCTCGGAATTTCGTTATCGCGAGCCGCCGCTCGAGAAGGGCGGGTTGGCGCTGTTCATTTCGCAATCGGGGGAGACGGCGGACACGCTGGCGGCGCTGCGCTACTGCGCCCGCAACGGGCTGCATATCGCCTCGCTGCTAAATGTCACCGAATCGACGATGGCGCGGGAGTCCGAGGTCGTGTTTCCGACACTGTGCGGGCCTGAAATCGGCGTCGCCTCGACCAAGGCCTTCACCTCGCAGCTCGCGGCGCTCGCCAGCCTCGTCATCGCGGCGGGAAAGGCGCGCGGCACGCTCAACGGCAAGGGCGAGGAGGAACTCGTCGGCGCACTGGTCGAGGTTCCCGGCGCGATCCACGAGGCGCTGAAGGCGGAGCGGCTGATCGAGGAAATCGGCAAGTCGCTGTCGAAGGCCAAGGATGTGCTCTACGTCGGGCGCGGGCAGATGTTCCCGATCGCGCTCGAAGGCGCGCTGAAGCTGAAGGAAATTTCCTACATCCACGCCGAGGGCTATGCGGCGGGCGAATTGAAGCACGGGCCGATCGCGCTGATCGACGAGACGATGCCGGTCGTGGTCGTGGCGCCGTCGGACGAGCTGATGGAAAAGACGCTGTCGAACATGCACGAGGTCGCGGCGCGCGGCGGAAGGATCATCCTCATCACCGACGCGGAGGGCGAGAACCGCGCCGGCGAGGGTGCCGAGTGGATCATTCCGGTCCCGAAGGTGCATAGGTTTGTGACGCCCATCGTCGCGGCGATCCCGGTGCAGTTGTTGGCCTATCACACGGCGGTGCATATGGGCACCGATGTCGACCAGCCGCGCAATCTGGCCAAATCGGTGACGGTCGAGTAGGGGCGGGGATCCGGTCGCAACCCCCATCTGGCGCCGCGCGCCGTCCTCCCCCGCAAGGGGGAGGTGAAGAAAGTCACCCCGACTTGATCAGCGGGATCGCCAGATCGCGGCGGTGGAAATAGAGCAAAGTCCGGATCGCTTCGCCCGAGGGGCCGGCAAGCCCGGGATTTCCGGCGAGGATCATTCGCGCGTCGTCGTGGGCAAACTCCAGCATGCCCCCATGCACGTCGGGGATGGCGAGGCGGTAGCCCGGCATGCCGGACTGGCGGGTGCCGAGCAAATCACCCTGGCCGCGCAGTTCGAGATCCTTCTCGGCGATGAGAAATCCGTCCTCGGTGGTGCGAATGGTCTCGAGCCGGGCCTTCGCCATCTCGCCGAGCGGCTCGGCATGCAGCAACAAACAAGCCGAACGCTGCGTGCCCCGCCCCACCCGGCCGCGCAACTGATGCAACTGGGCCAGCCCGAACCGCTCGGCGTGTTCGATGATCATGATGGTGGCGTTGGGCACGTCGACCCCGACCTCGATGACGGTGGTGGCGACAAGGATGGAGAGTTTTCCCGCGAGAAACGCGTCCATCACCGCCTGTTTTTCGCTCGCCCCGAGGCGGCCGTGGACGAGCCCGACCTTGTCGCCGAACTCGTCGCGCAACGCCGCGTAACGCTCCTCGACGGAGATGGCGCGGACAAGCTCGCTTTCCTCGACCAGCGGGCAGACCCAGAAAGCTTGGGCGCCGTCTTCGACGCGGGCTCTGAGCCGGGCGATCACGCGGTCGTAGGCGGAGGCGGGCAGGACCGCAGTGTCGATCGGCTGCCGCCCGGCTGGCTTTTCCGGGAGTTTCGAGACATCCATGTCGCCGAAATGGGTGAGGACGAGGGAACGGGGGATGGGGGTGGCGGTCATCACCAGCAATTCGGCTCGGCGGCCTTTCTCGGAGAGCGCGAGGCGCTGGTGGACGCCGAACCGGTGCTGCTCGTCGACGACGGTCAGGCCGAGATTCCTGAACTCGACGCCGGACTGGAACAGGGCATGGGTGCCGACGGCAATTGCAGCGGTCCCCGCGGCGAGCGCGGCGAGGCCGGCCGCTTTGTCGGCGCTGTCGAGCTTGCCGGTCAGCAGGACGCAGCCGATACCCGCCGCTCGGCAGAAGGGATCGATTGTGCGGAAATGCTGGGCGGCGAGGAGCTCGGTCGGGGCCATCAGGGCGCTTTGCGCGCCGGTCTCGGCGACAGCGGCCATCGCCAGCAACGCCACCAGCGTCTTGCCCGAGCCGACATCGCCCTGGAGCAGCCGCGCCATGCGATGCGCGGATTTGAGGTCAGCGGTGATCTCGGCAAAGGCCTGCTGCTGGCCGCTCGTCAGCGCGAATGGAAGCGCGGCGATGATTTTCGCGCTCAACGCCCCCGTCGGCGCGCGGGCGATGCCGTGGTCGCGCGTCAAAGTCTGGCGGACGATCATCAGGGTGATTTGCCCGGCGAGGTATTCGTCATAGGCGAGCCGCATCCGCGCCGGGCCGGTGAGCGACGCGGCTTCCAGCGCCTCCGCCCGGTGGATAGCGGCGAGCGCCGATTTGAGCGGCGGCCAGCTTCGCTGGGTGAGTCGGGAGCCGGGAATCCATTCGGGCAGATCGGGCAGCGCGTCGAGCGCCCCGCCAATCGCCTTGCGCAGCGATTTCGGACTGAGGCCGAAGGTCAAGGGATAGATCGGCTCGATCAGCGGCAGGTCGGCGAGATTTTCGGGGGCGACGATGTGGTCGGCGTGGCTGATCTGTTTTTGCCCCTGGTAACTCGTCACCAGCCCAGAGACGTAACGCTCGGCACCCGGCGGCAGCGATGCTTCGAGCCAGGGGGCCTTCGAGACGAACCAGGTAAGCTGAATCTCGCCGGTTGGATCGCGGGCGAAGACGCGATAGGGCATACGATGCGTGCCGGGCGGGGGCGCCTGATGCTTATCGATGGTGAGCTTCAAGGTGACGATCATGCCGGGCAGGGCGAGCGCCACGCCCGTCTGGGCGCGCCGGTCGACGACGCTCACCGGCATGTGCGTCAGGACATCGAGAAGGATCGCGTCTTCGCCTTCGGGCGCACAGAGCTTCGAGATCAGCGCCGCGATCTGCGGGCCGATGCCCTTGACCGAGCGCACCGAGCGGAAGAGCGGGTTGAGACTGTCGGGTCTGGGCAAGGGTCGGGTCCAAGCTGGCTCGGGCGAGCCTAGCGGGAAGGCGGCGCGCGCAAAAGGCTGACAAGCGGGGCGATCCGGCCTATGAGAGCCCCGACATGACCGAATTTGGGTCGCATCCGGAATGACTGACGTGACCGGCAAATCGCTCGGCCCGCGGCAGAAGCGTGCGCTTTTTCGGGCGCGACACCGCGGCACCAGCGAAATGGACCTGATTCTCGGCGGCTTCGCCGAGGCGCGGATCGCCGGGTTCGACGCGGCGATGCTCGACCGGTTCGAGGCGCTGATGGACCTGCCCGAGCCCGATCTTTATGCGTGGATCACCGGGCAGGCAAAGCCACCGGCGGACGCCGACCGGGCGTTGATCGGCGCCATCGCCGAATACTGCGAGACCGGGGCGCGGCGATGAGCGTGGCCGAGCGCGCCGCGGCGCTGTCCCACAACCGGCCGGACGTGCTGATCGGCTCGGTGCCGGACGGGCTGCAGCCCCTGACCGTCGCAAGACTCGTCGAAGAAGCGGGCACGGCCGGACCGGCGTCGCTGGTCTTTGTCGCTCGCGACGGGCGGCGGATGCAGGACATGGCGGAGCAGCTGACGCGTCTCCTGCCGGACCGGACGATTCTCCGATTCCCCGCTTGGGACTGTCTGCCCTATGACCGGGTGTCGCCGAACGGGGTGGTGATTTCCGACCGTATGACCACCCTGGCGCGGCTGCGCGACGGCAAAACGCGCGAGGCGGTGGTGGTGACGACCGTCAACGCGATCGTGCAGCGGCTGATCCCGGCGGCGGTCGTCGAGGCGTTTTCGTTTTCGGCGCAGGCGGGGGCGTCGATACGGCGCGATGCGATCATCGATTGGGCGGCCGCTAACGGGTATTTGCGCACCCCGACCGTCCGCGAGACCGGTGAATTCGCGGTGCGTGGCGGGCTGATCGACATTTTCCCAGCGGGCGCGGCGGCGCCGCTGCGGTTCGATTTCTTCGGGCCGGTGCTCGAAACGATCCGCAGCTTCGATCCTGAAACGCAACGCACGAGCGGACAGATGAGCGCGATCTCGCTGGTGCCGATGAGCGAGGTGATGCTGACCCCCGAGACGATCCGGGCGTTTCGCGGCGCCTACACCGAGGCCTTCGGCGGCCGGACCGCCGACGATCCGCTCTATGGGGCGATTAGCGCCGGCCAGCGATTCCCCGGCATGGAACACTGGCTGCCCTGCTTTTACGAGCGGCTGGCGAGGCTCGCCGACTATGCGGGCGACGCGACGACGGTCTTCGACGATCAGGCGGGGCAGGCGCTCGCGGCGCGGCGCGAGCAGATCGCCGACTATCATCAGGCGCGCCTCGATGCGCGGACGCATTCCGAGACGCCCGGCGCGCCTTACAAACCGATCGCCCCCGCCGCGCTCTATCTGATGGGCGGCGCTATCTACGATCTTGCGGGCGGGGAGGCGGTTCAGCTCTCGCCCTTCGCCCCGGTCGAGGGCGCCGCGACCCGGCTGAGCGATGCGGGCGGCAAACCGGCGCCGAGCTTTGCCGCCGAACGGCAATCGCCGGACACCAATCTCTTCGAGGCGGTAATCGCGGCGGCGAAGCAGCGGTTAGAAGCCGGCAAGCGCGTCGTCATCGCCTCCTGGAGCGAGGGCTCGCGCGACCGGATGCGGCAGGTGCTCGAGGACCATCGCGCCGGCGACTTGCGGCTGCTCAATGCTTGGAGCGAAGCGGCGCGGCTGCCGACCGGCGCGATGGGGCTGATCGTTCTCGGGCTCGAGACCGGCTTCGAGACCTCGGAACTGCTGGTGCTTTCCGAGCAGGATATTCTCGGCGAGCGGCTGATCCGGCCGGTGCGGCGTTCGAAGGGCGCCGACGCCCTGACCGAGGCCGCGAGCCTCGCTGCCGGCGATCTCGTCGTCCATGTCGATCACGGCATCGGTCGGTTCGCGGGCCTCAAGACCATCGAGGCGCTGGGGGCCGCGCACGATTGCGTCGAAATCCATTATGCCAACGACAACCGGCTGTATCTGCCGGTGGAGAATATCGAGCTCCTGTCGCGCTATGGCTCGGACAGCGAGACGGTGCAGCTCGACCGGCTCGGCGGGGTCGCCTGGCAATCGCGCAAGGCGCGGCTCAGGAAGCGCATCCGCGACATCGCCGAGCAGCTGATCAAGCTCGCCGCCGCCCGGCAGCTGTCGAGCGGCGAAGTGATCGAGCCGCCCGCCGGCCTGTATGACGAGTTCTGCACCCGGTTTCCGTATGAGGAGACCGAGGACCAGCTGGCGGCCATCGAAGCGGTGTTCGACGACCTTGCCTCGGGCAAGATCATGGACCGGCTGATTTGCGGCGATGTGGGGTTTGGCAAAACCGAGGTGGCGCTGCGCGCGGCGTTCGCGGTCGCCATGTCGGGCCGGCAGGTGGCGGTGGTGGTGCCGACGACGCTCCTGGCACGCCAGCACTTCAAGACGTTTTCCGAACGGTTTGCCGACCTGCCGGTCGCCATCCGCCATGTCTCGCGCCTCGTCAGCGCCAAGGCGGCAAAGCAGGCCAAGGCGGGGCTCGCCGACGGCTCGGTCGATATCGTCATCGGCACTCACGCGCTCTTGGCGAAGTCGGTCGCCTTCCGCGACCTCGGGCTGCTGGTCATCGACGAGGAGCAGCACTTCGGGGTGGCCCACAAGGAACAGCTCAAGGAACTCAAGGCAAACGTCCATGTGCTGACGCTGAGCGCGACGCCGATTCCGCGGACTTTGCAGCAAGCGTTGACCGGCATTCGTGATTTGAGTCTCCTCGCCACCCCGCCGCTCGACCGGCTGGCGGTCAGGAGTTTTATCTCGCCCTTCGATCCACTGGTCGTGCGCGAGGCGCTGCTGCGCGAGAAATATCGCGGCGGGCAGGCCTTCTACGTCGTGCCCCGCATCAAGGATCAGCCGGAAATCGCGGAATTCCTTCGCGATTACGTTCCAGAAGTCTCATTCGTCGTAGCCAACGGCCAGATGCCGCCGCGCCAGCTCGACGACACCATGAACGCCTTCTACGACAGCAAATTCGACGTGCTGCTGACGACGACGATCGTCGAATCCGGCCTCGATATTCCGACGGCGAATACGCTGATCGTGCACCGCGCCGACCGGTTCGGACTGGCGCAGCTGCACCAGATCCGCGGCCGGATCGGGCGGGCGAAGCTCCGGGCCTACGCGCTGTTCACCATGCCCGCCGACCGGACGCTCACCGAGGCGGCGCAGCGCCGGCTTACGGTGCTGCAATCGCTCGAAAGTCTGGGGGCCGGCTTCCAGCTCGCCAGCCACGACCTCGACATTCGCGGCGCCGGCAACCTCTTGGGCGAGGAACAGTCCGGCCATATCAGCGAGGTTGGTCTCGAACTCTACCAGTCGATGCTGGAGGAGGCGGTGGCGGCGCTCAAGGCCGGGGAAAAAGCCGACGAGCGGGAGGGCCAATGGTCGCCCCAGATCGCCATCGGCATGCCGGTGATGATCCCGGAAGCCTATGTGCCCGACCTGCAGTTGCGGATGCAGCTCTACCGGCGGCTCGCCGAGCTGGCGGGAGCCACAGAAATCGACGCCTTCGGCGCCGAACTGATCGATCGGTTCGGACCGCTCCCGGGCGAAGTCGAATCGCTCCTCAGAATCGTGCTGGTGAAGGCGCTTTGCCGCGCCGCCAACGTCGAGCGGGTCGAAGCCGGGCCGAAAGGGGTGGTCATTACATTGCGGGGTAACACGTTCGCCAATCCACAGGGGCTCGTCGCGATGATCGCCGATCCGGCGCAGGCCATCCGGCTCAAACCCGACCAGAAGCTGGTGTTTTCGAGGGATTGGCCAGAGGTGGCCGACCGGTTGACTGGCGTTGCGGCGATTCTATCGCGCCTTGCCCAGCTGGCGCTGGGCAAAGCCGCGTGACCGCCTTTGTGTCGCTCCCGCAACATCGGGGCCATTGACGGTTGGCTTGCCGCCCGTGCCATGTTATTGCCCGAATTCACCCATCCTTAGGGTCGGCGATCGCTGCAGCCGTCAGCGCGCCGCGTCGACGCCAACGGGATCAATCATGCGGTTTGACCAATTCCTACTCGCCGGGCTCATCGCCACGGGGCTAAGCCTTTCGGCCGGGGCCGCATTTGCGCAGCCGGCCGGGACCATCGTTCAGCCCGACGACACCAATCCCCTTGCACCGGTTGCGACCCCGGTCGACCCCGCCGCAACCCCCCCCGTCGAGCGCCTGCCGGAGGACAACTGGCTAAAGGTCTGCGATGTGCTCGATAGCGGCGAACGCGCCTGTATCTTGCGCCAGATCATCCTGAAGGGCGGACAGTTCGTGGGCTCGTTCGTACTGCGCGACGATCCCGGCCAGGAAAACCGCCTGCTGGCGGTCGCGGCGGTGCCGATCGGGGTGCTGCTGCCGTTTGGCCTGACCTGGCAGATCGACGGCTCGCGGCCGCTGCGGGTGCCCTACATGGTGTGCGACCCGCGCTCCTGCGTCTCCCAGCTCGTCATCAACGAGGCCTATGTCGACAGCCTGAAAAAGGGCGCCAAACTGCTGCTGACCGCGCGCAACCGCCAGAACCAGGACCTCGTCGTCGAAATCACCCTTGCCGGCTTCACCTCGGTCTGGGACAGCGCGGAAGCCCTGACCATCGACGAATTCCAGGCCCAGGAAACCGGTCAGAACGCGCTTGAGCAGCTTTTGAATCAGCGCGCCGAGGAAATCCGCCAGGAACGCGAGGGCGAGGGCGGGGAACCTCCGCCGCCGGATGCCCCGCCGGCCCCATAGGCTGCCTAGGGCGGCTAACGCCGCCGCTCGATATTTATTGCCAAGACGGAGCGGCTAACGCCGCC
>JBBECE010000005.1:142255-148088 GCA_040881985.1 Cucumibacter sp. | reverse complement strand
GCGGCTAACGCCGCCGCTCGATATTTATTGCCAAGACGGAGCGGCTAACGCCGCCACTCAATATTTTTTGCCAAGTCGGAGCGGCTAACGCCGCCCCATGCCCATCTCGAAGGCGGCGCGCCTGAGCGCCGGGATGGACCTCATTGCCATCAAACCGGCGCTGCGCGCCACATCCGCCGGCAGGAATCCGGCGATGAGCGAGCGGAAAAGCATATCGACCATGAGACTGGTGCGGGCGACGTCGGTGCGCCTCGCCTCGGCATAGGCGGCGCTGAGAGTTTGCGGCCAGTCCGGCAAGTCGCGGGTTGTTTCCGCTGCCAGACTGCCAAAAGCCGCCACATCCCGCAGACCGATGTTGAGCCCCTGCGCACCGATCGGCGGGAAAGCATGAGCCGCCTCGCCGATCAGCAGAATAGCCGGCGCGGCGACCTCGCGGGCGGCAAGACTCACAAGCTCGAAAATATGCGGGCCGGCGGCAATCCCGACGGCGCCGAAAAGGCGCGAGGATCGGGCGAGGATCGCCGCCTCGAGCGAGGCTCTGTGGCTCGCCGCCTCGAGCACCTCGCGCCGGTCGATCCAGACGAGATTGGCTTTCTCGCCCCCCGCCGGCACCAGGGTGAACGGGCCATTCTCATAGTGGAATTCGACCGAGCAGTCCCCGAGCGGGCGCTCGAGGGTCAAGTCGGCGACCAGCGCCGCCTGCCGGTATTTGCGAATGCGGGCGGCAATTGCCGCGAAATCCCGAACCGCCGAGCCGCGCCCGTCGGCGCCGACGAGCAGTGTCGCTTCGAACCGTTCGCCACCCGCCGAGAGGGCAAAACCGCCGCTCTCCCGGATGAATTGCGACGCTGGCGCCTCGATGACGGTCAGACTTGGGAGCTTGGCCGCCCGCGCCGCGAATTGCGCCAGCAGGACCGCGTTGGGGATGTTGTAGCCAAAGGCGTCGAAACCGAACTCGGCGGCGTCGAACAGCGTCTCGCCGGCCCGCACCAGCCGGCGTGTCGCATCGATCAGGCGAATTTGCCTGAGCGGCGCGCCAATCGAGGAGGGCTCGCCGGTCAGCCCGGCTTGTTTGAGAAAGTCGAGCGAGGGCAGCATCAGCGCCGAGGTCCGCCGGTCGGGCGGGGCAGACGGCGTAAAATGCAGGGTCGACAGCCCCGCCGCCGCGGCGGCGACGGCAGCCGCCGCCCCCGTCAGCCCGCCGCCGACGACCGCAACGTCGGCGCGCGAGATCATTCGGCCGGGGCCGGCATCTTTCCGCCCTTGAGCGCCTGCAGCACATAGTGGCCGATGAACGAGCCGGCGAACATGGTGCCGAGGAAAATCCAGAGATTATCCGGCATGAAGCCGATCAGCGAGATCGCCGGGCCCGGGCAGATGCCGGACATGCCCCAGCCGACCCCGAACAGCAGCCCGCCAAGGATCAGCGGGGTGTCGATGTCGGTGAATTCGGGCAGGTAGAACCGGTTCTCGAACAACGGCCTGGCGCGGCGCGCCGCGATCCTCACCCCGACGATCATCACCAGGATCGCCGAAGCGATGACGAAGCCGAGGCTCGGGTCCCAGCCGCCTGAGAACAACTCCCCGAAATCGAGGAACTTCAACACCACCAGCGGACTGGTCATTTGCGCGATATACAGGCCGGCCCCGAAAATGAGGCCTGAGACCGACGCGACGGCGAGATAGGCGGGAGCATGTTCGGCGCGCATCAGACGATCCCCGTGATTGCGACCGTTGCGATGGCGACGGCGAAGAAAATCCCGACATTGACGAACGAGCGCTTCGAGAAGCGGGCGATGCCGCAAACCCCGTGGCCTGACGTGCAGCCGTTGCCGATCTTGGTGCCGAGCCCGACGAGCAGCCCGGCCGTGGCGATCCAGAGCGGGGTGCCGACAAGCTGCGGCGCTTCGGGCCGAAAGCCCTCGAACAGCGCCGGCACGATCGCCGCGGCGCCGACCGCCCCGGCAATCATCGCGACAAGGAAAGTCACCCGCCACCAGACGGTGCCGAGCGGCGGCAGTAGCTGGCCGAAGAGGCCCGATATCCCGGCGATGCGGCCATTGCCGATCCACAGGATGGCGCTGGCCAGCCCGATCATCAGTCCGCCGATCAGCGGCGGCCAGGGTGAAAATGCGTCCATTGCGGCGCTCCTTGCAGGATCGTGGCCCTTGAGATAGCACCGGCGAGGCGCAACCGATAGCGTCGGCGCTTCCGATGGTTACGCCGCAAGCGGCGGGAATCGCGGGATTTTTCGGCGGCGGGCACGCCTCTGGTTCGGCTTGCGCGGCGATGGCATAAGAGCGGAGAGATTTTCCCCCGTGGCCCCGAAAATTAGAACGAACAAAAATGTTTGAATGGATCGGCGATCCGGCGGTCTGGGCGTCGCTTCTGACGCTGACCGCGATGGAAATCGTGCTCGGCATCGACAATATCGTTTTCATCTCGGTGCTGGTGGCCCGCCTGCCGGCGGCGCAAGCCCGAACCGCCCGGCAGCTGGGCCTGCTGATGGCGCTGGTCTTCCGGGTCGTGCTTTTGCTGGCGCTGGTGTGGCTGATCGGGCTGACCCAGCCCCTCTTTGCGCTTTTCGGGCAGGACTTCTCCTGGCGCGACCTGATCCTGATCGCCGGCGGGCTTTTTCTCTTTTACAAGGCGACCCACGAAATCCATGCCGAGATCGAGGGTAACCACGCCGGGCCCGGCGGCGCGGTCGTCGCCTCGATGCTGACGGTCGTCACCCAGATCGTCATCATCGACGCGGTCTTCTCGATCGACTCGATCGTCACCGCCATCGGCATGGCCGAGCATGTCGAGATCATGGTCGCCGCGGTCGTCATCGCCATCGGGGTGATGTATTTCTCCTCCGGTCCGATCGCTGCGTTCATCACCCATCACCCGACGGCCAAGATGCTGGCGCTGTCGTTCCTCTTCCTGATCGGGGTGACGCTGGTCGCCGACGGGGTCGGGTTCCACATTCCGAAGGGCTATGTCTACGTCGCCATGGCCTTCGCGACCGGGGTCGAGGCGGTCAATATCTGGGCCGCCAGTCGCAGAAAGCGGCGCCGGCAATGAGTCTTGCCGTCATCGTCCGGGAATTCGGCGGGCCGGAAAAGCTGCGCCTCGAAGACGTCAAGGTCGCGGCCCCCGGGCCGAACGAAATCCAGGTCCGCCACACCGCGATCGGGATCAACTATGTCGATGTCTATCACCGGACAGGGAACTATCCGTTGAGCCTGCCGAAGACGATCGGGATGGAGGCGGCGGGAGTGGTGGTCGCGGCCGGGCAGGGCGTCGGCGACTTCGCGCCGGGCGACCGCATCGTCTATCAAAGCCCGATGGGCTCTTATGCGGAGCTGCGCAACATGCTGGCGGACCACGTGGTGAAGTTGCCAGAGGCGATCTCCGATCGCGACGCCGCGGCGGCGTATCTGAAAGGCATGACCGCCTATTTCCTGCTGCACCTGACCTATCCGCTCAAAGCCGGCGAGACGGTCTTGATACAGGCGGCCGCCGGCGGCATGGGACTGATCCTCAGCCAATGGGCCAAGGCGATCGGGGCGACGGTCATCGGCTGCGCTGGGAGCGACGAGAAATGCGCGCTCGCCCGCGACCATGGGTGCGACCATGCGATCAATTACGCGGCGGCCGATTTCCGCGCCGCCGTGCAGGAGCTGACTGGAGGCAAGGGCGTCGATGTCGTCTATGACGGGGTGGGGCAGGCGACTTTCGAGGCCTCGCTGGACTGTCTTAGACCGCGCGGCATGATGGTCTCGTTCGGCAACGCCACCGGAAAGGTCGCGATCCCCGACCTCGGGATTCTTGCCGCCAAGGGATCGCTCTATGTCTGCCGGCCGAACGGGGCGGCCTATGTGCGGTCGCGCGCCGACCGGCTGGAACATGCCGCCGCTGTGTTTGGCGTGCTCGCCTCGGGCAAGGTCAAGCCGGTCATCGGCCAGACATTCGCGCTGAGGGATGTCGCCGAGGCGCACCGCGCGCTGGAAGCCCGTGCCACGACGGGATCGACGTTGCTGTTGCCGTAAGCGGCCGGGTCAGGCCGAGCGCAACGACCGCAGGCCGAACCGGTGGTTCCATTCGGCGCTCGAAATCCGCGAAGGCTGCGGGGGCGCGGCAGGAACACCGAGCCGTTCCGCTTCACGGGCGGCGGCCTCGGCGGCTTGCTTGGCCTCCATCAGCGCCTCGCGGCGCAGGTCGGCGAGGTTTTTGTTGGCGCGGCGCATCACCCGCTGGTTGGAACGGGCGAGACTTCCGGCCTGCTCGGCCTGTTTGGCCCAACGGTCGCGGTCGGCCTTCAGGTCGCCGACCTGCCTTTTGAGCAGACCGACCTGCTTCCTGAGCGCGCGGCCTTCAGTCTCAAGCGCCCGGAACTCAGCTCTGTCGGGTGCGCCGGGATCGGATTTGCGCCGATCCTCTGGGGCCCTGATGAAACCCCTGAGCGCGATGGCATCAATCTGCCAGTGGCCACTGGCGTTCTTCGCCGCCGGAAGCCGGCCCGACTTGATCGCGTTCAAAATGACCGTCCTGGACAGACGGGATTGCCTGACAGCCCTTGCAAGTGTGAGCATCGCCATCTCCACCTCTGAAGAGGCATGGATATTGCCAGACGCCGGTTGCGGAGGGCTAAAGGCATTCGTTCGAATGCGAGCGAATCTGTCACACTTCGGGAAAGGCGCAATTTCGGACAAACTTGCGCGAGTTTTCGCGCCAAGCTAGGAGGGGACCGGGCCGCGCCGGACGAGCTTTTCGGGTGGGTGGCAGAGCGGTTGAATGCACCGGTCCTGAAAACCGGCGGGCGCGCAAGCGTTCCGGGGGTTCGAATCCCTCCCCACCCGCCACGCCCTGATGCGGCACCGGCACGGGGCTGTATCGGAGAACGAGGTTCTCGCCTGCACGCAGTTCAGCGTGTCTGTGGCGCTCCATCGAACCACCGCGCGATTTGACGCCGCTGTCTTGGCTCAGCACCAGTAGCGGCGGAAGCCTGTCGAGGGTTCAGCCAGACCTTCGTCGATAAGGATGCCGCCGAGCGACTGGCCGTCGCGCATCAGGACGCGAAGCGTGCGCCCATACTGGTCCTCGCCGCGGCCGCCCGAGGGTGCGATCTCGAACGGGCCGGCATTGACGAGTTCGAGCAGCCGCGCGGTTGCCCGGCGGCCAAGTTCGGCTTCGGAGGCGCATTGCGGGTTGGAGACCCGCGGCGCGTCCACATCGGCAACGCGGAACTCGGAACCCCCGTACCACAGCGTGGCGCCGTCGATGACGCAGTTGATGCGCACGGCGGTTTGGCAGATTTCGAACTGGGCATCGGCAAGAATGGTCACCGGCGGCGGCGGGAATATCAGGCCACCGACAAAGGCGACCGCCGTGTCCAGCGGCTTGAGAAAGTAGCCGCCGAAAATGGCGACCGCAATGAAGACCATGGCGGGAATGACGAATAGCTTGAGCTTCTTGAGCGGCAGCGAGACGCTGGCGACGCGGCGCGGGCGCGCTGAGGCCGCCAGGCCCCCGCCGGCGCGGCCCCGGTCGAACATCCGCTTGGCGGGGTCTTCGATCTTGGTCGGCGAAGGACTGGATGGGGCGGCGGCCGGTTTGCGTGCGAGGGCCTGGGCTGCCGCTTCGGCCGTCTTGCGTGCGAGGGCCTCCTCCGTCTTGCGGGCTTCTTCCGCGGCCTTGCGAGTTTCCGCCTCGGCGGCTTTTCGAGCCACTTCCTCCGCCGCCTTCAGCGCTTCCGCTTCAGCAGCCTTGCGGGCTCGGGCTTCCGCCTCGGCAGTCTTGCGCGCTTCGGCGGCTTTTCGGGCGCGTTCCTCCACTGCCCTGCGCG
>JBBECE010000005.1:41262-142155 GCA_040881985.1 Cucumibacter sp. | reverse complement strand
CTTCTGCCGCTTTGCGGGCTTCCGCTTCGGCGGCTTTTCGGGCTACTTCCTCGGCCGCCTTGCGCGCGAGGGCTTCTTCCGCTTTGCGGGCGCGTTCCTCCACTGCCCTGCGCGCTTCTGCCGCTTTGCGGGCTTCCGCTTCGGCGGCTTTTCGGGCTACTTCCTCGGCGGCCTTGAGCGCCAGGGCTTGCTCCGCCTTGCGGGCGCGTTGCTCCGCCGCCTCGAGTGCGAGGGCTTCCTCTGCCTTGCGGGCGCGTTCCTCCGCCGCCCTGCGCGCTTCCGCCGCTTTGCGGGCTTCCGCTTCGGCGACTTTTCGGGCTACCTCCTCGGCGGCCTTGAGCGCCAGGGCTTCCTCCGCCTTGCGGGCGCGTTCCTCCGCCGCCATGTGCGCTTGCGCTTCGGCAGCCTGGCGCGCTTCCGCTTCAGCGGCCTTGAGCCCGAGGGATTCGGCCACCCTGCGTGCTTCCGCTTCGGCAGCCTTGAGCGCGAAGCCCTCGGCCACCCTTCGTACTTCCGCTTCGGCGGCCTTGTGGGCTTCCGCTTCAGCCGACTTGCGGGCTTCCTCCGATGCTGTGCGCGCTTCCGCCTCCGCAGTCTCGCGGGCCTCAGCCTCGGCGGCTTTTTGAGCCCTTGCTTCGGCGACCTTGCGGGTGAGGGTTTCTTCCGCCTTGCGGGCTTCCGCTTCGGCCGCCCTGCGCGCTTCTTCTTCAACCGCATCGACGACGGCGGCCTCGGCTTCCGCCTCGCCGGCCACCTTGGGCGCTTCTTCTTCAACCGCATCGCCGGAAACGGCTTCGGCTTCCGCCTCGACGGCCGTGCGCGCGGCGGTTTCGACTCGGGCTTTCTCCTCCGCCGGCTTGCGCGCGGCGGCCCGGGCAGCTTCTGCCGCGGCCTGGCGCGCGAGTTCCCTGGCTTCCTCTTCTGCAACTATTTGATCGACGGACCTGGCCACTTCCTCCACTGCTCGGCGTGCGAGGGGCTGACTGACGGCAGGGATTCGTGCAGCGGGCCAGGCTTCAGACTGAGCTGCCCTGCCCACCGGAGCCGCGAGCCTTGACGAGCGGTTCGAATTGCCGCTCGAAGCCTCGGTGGCGACGCGTCTGAGCGTGGGCCTCTCCGGTGCCTCGACCTTGGCCGCGCCGGCATCGGCCGGCTTGTCGAGGAACGAAAAGGCCTTCCGCAAGCGAGAGAGCGCCATGTCCCGGCGGCTCTCCGGCTCGTCGGGAACTTGCGCCATGCCGGAATAGCGCGCGCGGAAGTCCTTGACCTTGTCCATCGCCGTCCAATTTGCCCCACGGGGCGACAAAAGATCGTGGCTAAGCAGGCCAACGGCCAGTAGTCCGTGAGAATGGGGTGAATGGGCGGTTAAGGGGTGCCGGTTCCCTCTCCGGTGGGGCGGCCGCCGGGCGCGACCGGGGAGCCTTGATGATGACCCGCCACCAGCCTGACGAAGCTCTGCGCCCTTCGCGGGAATAACTTGCCTCGACCTGCACCAATTGTCTCGAGGACGGGCAGATCGCACTTGTGTGGGCGATAAAACGCCTCGGCTCTCGGCACCAAGGACCGCTACATCCCGTCCCGGCGAACCGCTCGGAACATGTGTCACCGCGATGTTGCCTTCACGCCCAGTGCCGGTTAACAAATTCCCGCAAATAACCTATGCGTTCGAGGAGATGAAGGCGGTGCGCAAGGTAACGCCCGCAGCCAATCCGGATGAGTATGTGAAGGCGCTGGTGGGCTGGCAGCGCCCGCTGGTCGAGACCTTGCGCGAGGCAGTGCGAAAGGCGGCGGCCTTCGAGGAAGCCGTCAAATGGGGCCATCTCGTCTATTCTGCAAAGGGCCCGGCGCTGCTTATCCGCGCCGAAGCGACGCGGGTGCTGATCGGGTTCTGGCGCGGGCAGCGGCTGCGCTCAATCGAGAACCGGTTCAAGCCCGGCGGAAAGTTTGAAATGGCGTCTCTCGATATTCGCGAGGGGACCGAGGTCGATCTGGACGCGATCCGCCGTTTGGCACAGGAGGCGGCGGTGCTCAACAGGAAGTTGGGTGACCCGACCGGAGCAGTCCGGTAGCGCGGATTACTTTTCGAGTGGCATTGCCTCGGCAAACCAAGCATCGTTACAGAAGCGGTCGGCGAGCCCAAGTCTTGGGCCTCGGCGACAGGTCATTCGCCAGGGCTCGTTTCAGCCACCTTGCATCCCGTTCGCCGCTCCCGAATACTGGGCTCTCTTGCTGGGAGGAGACCAACGATGTCCAACGTCTTGTGCGTCCTCTACGACGATCCGGTCGACGGCTATCCGAAGTCCTACCCCAGAGCCGACCTCCCGGTTCTCACGCAGTATCCGGGCGGACAGACGCTGCCGAGCCCGCGCGCCGTGGATTTCGCGCCGGGGGCTCTCCTGGGCTCCGTCTCAGGCGCGCTCGGGTTGCGGGGATGGCTCGAGGGGCAAGGCCACAAGCTCGTCGTCACCTCCGACAAGGATCGGCCGGAGTCGACGTTTGTTCGGGAGCTTGCCGACGCCGAAATCGTCATTTCACAGCCGTTCTGGCCGGCTTATCTGACCGCCGAGCGTATTGCCCAGGCGCCGAAACTCAAACTCGCGATCACCGCCGGCGTCGGCTCCGATCATGTTGATCTCGACGCGGCGATGAAGGCGAAAATCACCGTCGCCGAAGTCACCTACTGCAATTCGATCAGCGTCGCCGAGCACGTGGTGATGATGATCCTGTCGCTGGTGCGCAACTATATTCCCTCGCACGAATGGGTGATTAAGGGAGGCTGGAACATCGCCGACTGCGTGGCGCGGGCTTATGATCTTGAAGGAATGAATGTCGGCACCGTCGCAGCCGGCCGTATCGGGCTCGCGGTGCTGCGCCGCCTGAAACCCTTCGACGTGAAGCTGCATTACACCGACCGCCACCGGCTCGCGCCCGAGATCGAAAAGGAGCTGGGGCTGACCTTTCACGAGACCGCCGCCGCGATGGTGCCGGTATGCGACGTAGTGACGATCAACGCGCCGCTGCATCCGGAAACCGAGGATTTGTTCAACGCCAAATTGATCGGCCGTATGCACAAGGGCGCTTACCTCGTCAATACGGCGCGCGGCAAGATCGTCAATCGCGACGCGGTCGTCGATGCGTTGCGCAGCGGCCAGCTCGCCGGCTATGCGGGCGACGTGTGGTTTCCGCAGCCCGCGCCCAAGAACCATCCCTGGCGCGAAATGCCGCATCAGGGGATGACGCCACACGTCTCGGGCTCGACGCTGTCGGCGCAAGCGCGTTACGCCGCCGGGGTGAGAGAAATTCTGGAGTGCTGGTTCGACGGCAGACCGTTGCGGCCGGAATATGTCATTGTCGAAGGCGGCAAACTTGCCGGGACGGGCGCCCGCTCCTACTCGGCCGGCAATGCGACCAAAGGGTACAAGGAAACGACCGATAGGCGGGGCTGAGGCGGGGCCGGGGGCACCAAACATTCGATGCAGAAAATCAACATGCCCGGCCTCAAGCGGCCGGTGGCGCAGCTGGCGCTCGGCACGGTCGGCATGGAAACCGACGCGCATGCCGATCAAATGTACGACGCCTATGTCGAGGCGGGCGGGGACATATTCGACACCGCATGGCTCTACCGGAAGGGCGAAGCGGAGGCCCTCTTCGGCGGCTGGATGAAGCGGCGCGGCGTCCGCAACGAGCTGACCCTGATCGGCAAGGGCGCACACACGCCCAACTGCAACCCCGCGGCGGTCCACGAGCAACTGACGCAATCGCTCGACCGGTTGGGAACGGACAAGATCGATGTCTATGTAATGCATCGCGACAATATCGATGTGCCGGTCGCCGAATTTGTCGATGCGATGCTCGCCGAGGCCCATGCCGGGCGGATCGGAGAGTACGGGTTCTCCAACTGGACGCTGCAGCGCGTCGAGGAAGCCATCGCCTATGTGCTCGACCGCGGGGTGAAGCTGCCGACGGCGCTGAGCTACAATTTCTCGCTGGCCGAGTTGGTACAGCCGGTCTGGAAGGGTGTGCTCGCCGCCAACGGGCCGGATTGGGGGAAACTGCTCGCGGGCGGCGAAGTCGGGCTCTATTCGTGGTCGGCGCAGGCGCGCGGGTTTTTTACCGACCGGGCCGACACAGCCCAATCGGCGGACCCGGAACTGGTCAGGTGCTGGTTCTCGGAACGCAATCTCGAACGCCGTCGCCGCGCCTATGAACTTGGGGCGAAACGCGGCGTCAGCGCCAACCGGATTGCGCTGGCCTGGACGTTGCGGCAGAGTTTCCCGCTGGTGGCGCTGATCGGTCCGTTGACCCCCGGCGAATTGCAGGATTCGCTCGGCGCGGCGTCGGTCGACTTAAGCCCCGACGACGTGAAGTGGCTGCAGGCGGAGTAGCTAAGGGACACGGCATGGCTGATGCGAAACCGGCGATCGGATTCATCGGCCTCGGGCTGATGGGCTCTGCCATGGTCGAGCGGCTGCAATCGCTCGGCTACTCGCTGACCGTCGCGGCGAACCGCTCGCGCCCCAATGTCGAGGCGGCGGTCAAGCGCGGGGCAAAGGAAGTCAAGACCGCCCGCGAAGTTGCCGCGGCGAGCGAGATCACCATGCTCTGCATGGACAATTCCGCCTCGGTCGAGGCGCGGATGTTCGGGCCCGACGGCGTAATCGCGGGGCTGACGCCGGGCAAGATGGTGCTCGATTTCGGCACGTCGCTCCCCGGCTCGACGCTGAAGATCGCCAAAGAGGTCGAAGCGGCGGGCGGGCGCTACATGGATACCCCGCTTGGCCGCACCCCGAGCCACGGCCGCGAGGGCAAGCTCAACATCATGGCGGCGGGTGCGGCGGAGGATTTTGCGCGGGTCGAGCCGGTACTGCGGGATTTGGGCGAGAATGTCTTTCACGTCGGCCCGCTCGGCGCTGGGCATACTCTGAAGCTGATCAACAATTTCTTCGCGATGACGACGGCGGTCGCCATGTCCGAGGCGTTCGTCATGGCCGATCATGCCGGCGTGCCGCGGCAGAAACTTTACGACGTGATGGCGGCGGGACCGCTCAAATCCGGGATGATGGACGTGGTCAAGGCCGAGGCGATCGATGGCGACCGGACGAGACTGGCATTTTCGATCGCCAATGCCGGCAAGGATGTCGGCTACTACGCGCAAATGGTGGCCGATCTCGGCAAAATCTCGCCTATGGCGCCGGGTACCCTCGCGGCGCTGAAGGCGGCGATGGCCGCTGGCTGGGGCGACAAATACGTGCCGGAAATCGTCGACTATCTCGAAGAGAGATTCCGCGATGGGTGAGGGGCTGCGGATTATCCCAGCGACGAAGGACCGCTGGGAGGATTTCGAGAAGCTCTTCGGACCCTCGGGGGCCTGTTACGGCTGCTGGTGCATGCATTGGCGCCAATCGCATGCCGAGCGGGCGAAGGCGACATCCAAAGGCTCGAAGGCGCTCATCAAGCGACGTTTCGTCAAGTCGCCGCCGCCGGGGCTGTTGGCGTTTGAGGACGAGACCTGCGTTGGCTGGGTGCAGGTGACGCGTCGCGCCGAGGTGCCCCGGTTCAATTCGCCACGCGCCTCGTCCCGTCCGCTCGAGGCGGAGGAGACGGACGATCGCGGCGTATGGGCGATTACCTGCTTTTTCTTCCTCGCCAGCCATCGCGGCAAGGGGTTGAGCCACCAGATGGTCAGGGCCGCGGTCGACTTCGCGCGGCAGCACGGGGCGAAACGCCTCGAGGCTTGCCCGATGCAGCGCTCGGCAACGTCCAACGCCATGAGCCTTTATGTCGGCTCGGCGCCGGTGTTCGTCAAAGCCGGATTCACCGAAGTCGCGCGGCGTATCCCCAACCGGCCGCTGATGCGCCTCGATCTCTGAACTGGCGCAGCCGCGCGGTTCGCTTAGTGTAGGGCGCATGGCCGACACCAAAGCGCCCCTGCCGCGTGCCCGCCTTGTCCCGCTCGGGGACCAGGGTGTGCTGGTGCGTTTCGCCGAACAGCTGACCGACGCGGCGAACCGTGCCGCCATCGCTTTTGCGCGGGCGCTCGACAAGGAGCCGCCGCCCGGCGCGGTCGAAAGCGCCTCCAACCTCGTCTCGGTGCTGGTGCGCTACGATCCGGCGGCGACGGATTACGCGACGCTGGCGGGCGAGCTGCGGCTGAGGCTCGGCTCGTTCGATCCGGGAGGCAACCCGCCGTCGACCAGGCACGACATCGCGGTCGATTATGGCGGGGAATTCGGCCCCGACCTTGCAGAAATCTGCGAGAGCCTCGGCAAGAACGCGCGCGACTTCGTCGGGTTCCACACAGCATCCCCGGTGCGGGTGCTGGCGACCGGATTTGCGCCGGGCTTTGTCTATCTCGGGCTGCACGCCGACGATTGGACCGTGCCGCGACGGCGCGAGGTGCGCGAAGCGGTGCCGGCGGGCTCGGTACTCTTCGCGGCGGCTCAAACGGCGATCGCCGCGACCACGATCCGCTCGGGCTGGCACGTCATCGGGAAAACGGACTTCGGCAATTTCGACGCGGCAAGGGTGCCGCCGACGATCTTAACGCCCGGCGATCTCGTCAGGTTCCGGGAGAGAAAGCCGTGAGCTGCATTGTCCTCGCCCGCATCTCGCCCGGCTCGACGATTCAGGATCGCGGCCGGCCTGGGTATCTGCGCCACGGGATCAGCGCCAGTGGGCCGATGGATCGGGCGAGTTTCGCCGAGGCGGGGCAGCTGCTCGGCCAAAAATGCGGCGTGGCGGGAATCGAATTCACCTTGACCGGCGTCGAGTTCGGCGTCGAGGGCGACATGCGGGCCGGCTTCGCGGGCGGAGAGTTTCGCCTGAAGGTCGACGGCAAGCCGCATTCCTGGCCGGCTCTGGTGGCGCTCAGCGACGGCGATACGGTCGAGGTCTCACCCGGCCCGGCCGGGGTCTATGGCTATCTGCGGTTCGACCGCGACATCGATGTCCCGCTGGTCCTCGGCAGCCGCGCCACCAACCTCATCGCCGGGCTCGGCGGGTTGCAGGGGCGGGCGCTGAATAAAGGTGACAGGATCGCGCTCTTTGAAGTGGCGGCGGAATCCCCGCCCGGGCAACATTCCCGCGCACCCGACCGGCCGGCGATCGCCGTGCTGCCGGGCTTGCATGCCGACCAGCTCGGCTCGGCGCTTTGGGCGCGTTTCACCGAGGCGGAATTCCGCGTCTCCTCCCGCCTCGACCGGATGGGCATACGGCTCGAGGATCCGGAAGGCGTCTTTACCGGGCTGGCGACGCGGACGCTTGTCTCCGACGCGGTCGTTCCAGGCGACGTCCAGATTCTCGGCGATGGCACCCCGGTCGTATTGATGCGCGACCACCAGCCGACGGGGGGCTATCCGCGTATCGCAACCGTCATCGGCGCCGATCTCGACCGGCTGGCGCAAATGCGACCGGGGACGGGGGTGCGCTTTTCTCCGGTGACGCTTGTTCATGCGCGTGTTCTGGCGCGGGAGGCGCGGACATGACTACGATCGATCTCAATGCCGATCTCGGCGAGGGGATGGATTCCGACGAGGCAATGATGCGGCAAATCACCAGCGCCTCGATCGCCTGCGGCGGCCATGCGGGGGACCCTGCTTCGATGCGGCGAGCGGTCGAACTGGCGCTCGCCAATGGTGTTTGCATCGGCGCTCATCCCTCCTATGCCGACAAGGCGAATTTTGGCAGGGTGCGGCTCGACCTGCCTTCGCACGAGCTATCCCGCCAGATCGGCCGGCAGGTCGCGGCGCTCATCGACGCCGCCGAGCGCGCCGGGGCGGAAGTGAAACATTTCAAGCTGCACGGGGCGCTCGCCAACCTCGCCGCGAGCGACCGGGCGACGGCCGATGTGGTCTTTCGCGCGGTGGCGCGGCTGTGGCCGAAGCTGATCGTGCTCGCTATCGAGGGGAGCCGGCAGGTCGAGGCGGCGGAAGCCGAGGGTCTGAAGGTTGTCATTGAGGCTTATGCCGACCGCGCGTATCTCGCCGACGGGACGTTGGTCGCGCGGACTGAGGCAGGCGCGGTACTGACCGAGGAGGCGGCCGTGGTGCGGCAGGCGGTGCGGATCGCACGGGAGGGCAGCATTGTCGCCGCCGACGGAACAGAGATCGCAACCGCGGCGCGCTCGATCTGCCTGCATGGCGACACTCCCGGCGCGGCGCGGCTGGCCGGCGCCGTCCGTCGCGCTCTGCAGCGCGCGGGCCTCGAAATTGTGGCGTTTGCGTGAAGGCTACTGAAACGCCGTCTCGGCAAAGGAGCGCAGCTTGCGCGAGTGGATACGCTCAAGCGGCAGGGCGCGGAGAATTTCCATCGCCCTTATGCCGATCTGCAAGTGCCGGCTGATCTGGGTGCGGTAGAAGTCCGACGCCATGCCGGGAAGTTTCAGCTCGCCGTGCAGCGGCTTGTCGGAAACGCAAAGCAGCGTCCCGTAAGGCACCCGGAACCGGAACCCGTTGGCGGCGATGGCGGCGCTTTCCATGTCGAGCGCGATGGCGCGCGACTGGCTGAGGCGCCGGACGATCTCTTTCTGGTCGCGCAACTCCCAGTTGCGATTGTCGATCGAAGCGACGGTGCCGGTGCGCATGATCGTCTTGGTCTCAAGCCCCTCGAGATGGGTGATCTCGGCGACGGCGCGTTCGAGAGCGACCTGCACTTCGGCAAGCGCCGGGATCGGCACCGACAGGGGAAGGTCGTCGTCGAGCACATGGTCCTCGCGCACATAGGCATGGGCGAGTACATAGTCCCCCAGCGCCTGCGAGTTCCTAAGACCCGCGCAATGGCCCAGCATCAGCCAGGTATGCGGCCGCAAGACCGCGATGTGGTCGGTGATGGTCTTGGCGTTCGATGGACCGACCCCGATATTGACCATGGTGATGCCACCGCTGTTGGCGGCCTTGAGGTGATAGGCCGGCATTTGCGGCTGGCGCGGCGGCGGGGCGCCGGTACTCTCGCCGCCGTGACGGGCGTTCATGGTCACCAGGTTGCCGGGCTCGACGAAGGCGTCGTAGTCGGGATGGCCGTCCTTCATCCACTGATGGGCGAGACGGCCGAACTCCTCAACGTAGAAACCGTAGTTGGTGAAGATCACGAAATTCTGGAAATGCTCCGGCAGCGTTGCGGTGTAGTGGGCCAGCCGGTGCAGCGAATAGTCGACCCGCGGTGCGATGAAGGCAGCGAGCGGATAGGGGCCGCCCGGCTCGGGGATGAACGTGCCGTTGGCGATCTCGTCGTCGGTATGGGCGAGGTCGGGCACGTCGAAAATGTCGCGCAAAACCAGATTGCGGTTGGCGACCGCGTCGCCGTCGACCTTTTCGGACGGGCTCAGCGCGAAATGCACCGGAATCGGGGTTTCAGACTCGCCGACCTCGATCAGGCAGCCATGATTGGCGCGGATGAGTTTGAACTGCTCCATCAGGTAACGCCGGAAGAGCCGCGGCTCGCTGATCGTCGTCTCGTAGACGCCCGGCGAATGCAGGAACCCGTAGGGCAGGCGCGAGCGGGAATTGAGATGCGAGGTCGAGGTGACGCGGACGCGCGGATAGCAGGCGCGGATGCGGCCTTTCAGGATATGACCCTTCACCACCTCGCGCAACGCCTCCCGGATGAAGCCGGTGTTGCGCTCATAGATCACCGTGATGTAGTCGCAGGCCTCGCCCGGATCCTCGAAGGAGGCCAGCGTCAGGGGTTTCGGCGTCAACAAGCTCATTGCGTCTCCAATGGCGGCATGTAGACCGCGCCGCCCGCCGGGGCAAGACAAATGCCGCCGATTCCGGGTGGCCGGCAAGTCCGGGCTTACGCGCCGGTAAGGAATCTCACTTTCGGGTGAAACCTCTTAATTGGCGACGAATCCCCGCCATATTGGGACCCATACGATCGCCGGGAGTTCTCGGTCATACGCGGCTTTCGGCGGTTGGTATGAGCCGCCGCTCCACCGCGTCCCCTCTGCAGCCCTCAACAGTGCGGTGGGGCGGCGGTACCTGACCTCACAAGAGCCGCGATCCCGGCAAGGGATCGCGGTTTCTGTTTGGGGGCGTCACGCGGTCTTCTCGGCGTGTGCCTTGGCTTCCAGCAAGTCCTTGCGCATCAGTTCGCCGACGCCCTTCGTCATGCCCTGCATGAGGAAGGATAAAATCCGCGCAACCGGCGTCAGGGCCTTGGTCGCGAAGGCAAGCTCGACATCGGCGCCGCCGCCTTTCGGGGTGAGGGCATGGGTGATCACGTAATGGGCACCGTGCGAGTGCGCTTCGAGGGTGAACGAGCACGGCGGTTCCCAGGCGGTGACTTCCATTTCTTCGGTCGCCATGCGGCCGTACAGGCTCCGGGTTTCCCTGAATCTCGTGCCAACCCCTACCGGGCCTACTGTCAGCACTTCGACCTTGTCGATGCCGGAGACAATTTTCGGCAGGCTTGCAAAATCGGTCAGCACCGCGAAGGCCCGGGCCGGCGGCGTCGCGAAATGCTCGTTGAGCGTAATCTTGGCCATGGGTCAGGCCCCTTCCGCGAGGTTTCGCTCGCGCGCCTGCATGGCGGCGACCGAACGGGTGACCAGCTCCTCGAGGACGCCCATGTCGACCTCGCTCAGCCGCTTGATGTAGAGGCAGGACTTGCTGATCGAGTGCTTGCCGAGCTTGCCCATCAGCGTCTTACCGCCGTCGAAATCGGGCACGAGATAGAGCGTGAGATTGGGCTTGCGCGGAGAAAAACCGGCAGCGGGCGAGTCACCCTCATGGCCGGTGGCGTATTTGTAGTGATAGCTGCCAAAGCCGACGATTGTGGGTCCCCACATTCGTGGCTTCAGGCCGGTGACCTTGCGGAAAAGCCTGTCGAGGGTCTTTGCATCGGCACGCTTTTCGGTGGGTTCGACGGCGGCGAGAAAATCCGCAACGCTGGCCTTGGTGAACTTGGTCTTCGTCTCGCACTTGACCATCCGGGACTCCGTCAGCCTTTCGCGGGCGGGTATTTGCGGTTGAGGTCGGCATAGGAGCGGGTCACCAGCTCTTCGAGCACGGCGGGATCGATTTCGTTCAGGCGCTTGATGTAGAGGCAGCCCTTCCCGGTGGTGTATTTGCCGAGCTTCTGCAGCAGCGCCGCGTAGTCGCCGAAGCCGAGCATGATGTAGAGGGTGAGGTTGGCCTTGCGCGGGGAGAAGCCTGTCGCCATCCAGTCGCCTTCGCTGCTGCGGCCCTTGTAGTGGTAGTTGCCGTAGCCGACGATGGCGGAGCCCCACATTTTCGGCTTGTCGCCGGTGACCTTGCGGAAAAGCTTGTCGAGGGTCTTGACGTCGGCTCGCTTTTCGGCGGGCTCGACCGCATCGAGGAAATCAACGACGCTCGCCCCTGTCTTCTTGGTCTTGACTTCGTATTTTCCCATTGGGCGCCCCTGAAGCGGATGTCGATGTTAGCGCGGGCGGGCGGCGAGGCCAATCGCGGAGGGAGCCGACCATGCGGCTTATTTCGGCGTAGGTGCTGGCTGGTGCGCTGATGTGGGGCGCTGCCCTGGCACAAGAGGACGGCCGGGAGCGGCTTGATATCGACATCATCCGGGCACTGATCGTCGCCCAGCAGGTGACCTTGCATTGCACGGACGCACAAGCGGGAACTGCGCTTCTCGGATCGACCGAAATGCGCGCAGCGTCGGCGATGATCGATGCGGTGCTGCGCGCCTACCGGCGCTCGCTGCTCTACGATGTCGCCGCCATGCAGCTGCAGGCCGAATCCTCGCGCGCCGATTGCGGCGACGCGGCCTTTAGCACGCCGCTCGAACTCGGCAAGAAGCTCGCCGGCGCCTATGCCGACATGGGCATATTGATCTGGGCGCGGGTCGATTTCGACAGTTGCGGGGATTCCGACCGCGATCCAGCGCTCGCCGAACATCTCGGAGCGGCGCGGTTTCTGGCGCTCGAAGTCGAGGCACGGCTGGCAGACGACCCGGATCGGGAATTCTTCATCGCCTACACGATTGCCGAACTCATCCTCGAATTGCAGGAGAATTGCGCGAGCGACCGCTATCGGTTCCTCCGCACCCTGCCGGCTGCGATGGTGACGGGACTTGCCGACTGACGGGGGTTTGCGCCAGGTCGATGCAAAAGCGACATTGGCTCCCCATATGAATGCCGACCCAACAAGGGAGCGAGTCATGAGCGACAAGAAGAAAGACGACGACGATCACAAGGACGGCTGGAAGCATTTCACCGAGGAGATCGAAACGACCGGCCAGAAACTGATCGGCGAGGTGACCCGGCTGATTTCGGAAGGCAATGTGCGCAAGCTCAGGGTGCGCACCGAAAACAACGACGTGGCCCTCGAAATCCCGCTGACCGCCGGGGCGGTGGTGGGCGGGGCAGTGGTGCTCGCCGCGCCTTTGCTGGTCGTGCTCGGCACGCTCGCGGGCCTCGTCGCCAAGATCAAGATCGAGGTTGTCCGCGAGGGCGACCCGAAGCAGATCGAAGGCAAGAAAAAGCGGACGACCCGCAAATAGCCGCCTCAGGCGGCGACGAGTTTCGCCGTCACAGCAATGTCTTTGACCGCGGCGAGCGCCTTGGAGACCGGGCAGATTTCCTTCGCCTTCTCGGCCGCCGCGATCAACGTGGTCTCGGTGATGCCCGGGACGTCGGCCTCGGTCGAAAGCTCGATGCGGGTGATGCCGGTGCCGTGGACCATGGTGACGGTGGCCTTGGTGCGAATGCTTTTGGGGGGGGTGCCGGCGCCGGTCAAGACCCCGGAGAGCTGCATCGAAAAGCAGCCGGCATGGGCGGCAGCCAGGAGCTCCTCGGGATTGGTGCCCTTGCCGGTCTCGAAGCGGCCGGCCCAGGTATAGTCGCCGTGATAGGCGCCGCCGCCGAACCGCATCTGGCCGCTGCCCTCTTTCAGCGCGCCTTTCCATTCCGCATTTGCCGTCGACAGAACCGCCATGATCGCCTCCTGTGATTGGGGGCAGATCAAAGCACAGGCGCGGCCGACGTGCTACGGTCGGGCGTCAACCTGACGGGGAGGACCAGAGTGAAGTTCATTATCGGTTGGGTGACGATCAAGCCGGCAAAGCGCGATGCGTTTTTCGCCGCTGTGCGGGTGCATACGGCGGCAACGCGGCAAGAGGAGGGCTGTGTCTTCTTCGAGATCAATCCGGGCATGGAAAGGCCGAACGTTGCGGTGGTTGCCGAATGCTTCAAGAGCGAAGAAGTGCATCAGAGGCATTTGACCACGCCGCATATGGCGGCGATGCGCAAGGCAATGAACGAGACGCTGATCGACGGAAAGTTCCAGTACATCTATTCGGACAATGTCGTCGCCGAGGACGTGACGTTTGGCTGATCGGCCCGGCTGGGGCGGGGCAAAGCAAAGGGCCGACGATGCGCCGGCCCCCGGATTGTGCGGGATGGGCGTGCTAGACGCGCCGGGCAGTGAACTGCCGGACGGGGTAGCCGCGCACCGCCGGATAATAAGTGCAGTTGAGGGTCTGCGCGCCGCCGTGATCGGGAACCGCGATCTGGGGCTGGAACTGGTTCTGGCCGTAGCCGCCGTTACCCTGTCCCATGCCATTGCCCCAATTGCCCGGGCCGCCCGGGAAGCCGGCGATGCGGCATTCGAGGGTGTCGGCGGTCCAGGCCTGGCCGCGGCCGCAACGGGCGCGCTGCAGCTGGATGGTGGCGCCGTTGCGCGACGGCCACCAGTTAAGACCCGCCTCGCAATTCAAGCCGCCCCCGCGAACCTCGTAGGACGAGTTACGGCGATCGAGGCAGAAGCTCATCCGATAGGGACCGTAAATGCGGCCCTGGAGCTGGTAGCAGCCGGCGATGCCGGCCTGCGGGCGCGGACCCGGCCAGGGCCGCTCGGGGACGGCGATCTGCGGCTGAGCGGCGTTGAAGGTGAGCGACCAGGACGCGGCCTGGGCGACGGGCGCGACCGCGAACGAGGCGGCGAGCGCGGGGGCGAGGATGAGGGCCCGAAGGGTGCGAAGCATTTTGATCTCCATGGAACCCGTGACGGGTCCGATGGACGCGGTTATGCGTGAATGCGCTTGAACCGGGGGTGAATGACGCTAGTGGTTGGCGTTTAGATTCTTGAGCGGGGCGGACGCGCGTGGACGAGCAACCCAGGGGCAAGAGCGACCGGCGGTTTTACCGGCTGCTCGATTCCATTCAACAGCGTTGGCCGCAGGTACGCGGCACGCTCGTCTGGCTGCGCCGGCCGGGGGTGCGGCTCGTTCGCTTGCCGCTGGCATTCCTGCTGGTCGTCGGCGGGATATTCAGCTTTTTGCCGGTGCTCGGCGTCTGGATGCTGCCGCTCGGGCTGTTGCTCGCGGGGGTCGATATTCCGCTGCTGCGCGGACCGGTGAGCCGGAGCATTTCCTGGGTGCGGTGGAAATATCGCCAGTGGCGGCGGCGGAAAAAGAGCTAATCGTACCGCCGCGGCGGGGCGGGCTTGTTCTTGAGGATCGCCTCGATCCCGGCGACCACATCGTCGGTCAGCTTTTTCTTTTTCTCGAGCGCCGAGAGATTGTCGATCAGCTGTTCGGGTCGCGAGGCGCCGAGGATGACCGTCGAGACGTTGGGATTGCGGTTGCACCAGAGCAGCGCCAGGTGGTGCAGCGGCAGGCCGGCCGCGTCGGCGAGCTTGGCCAGCGCGCGAACCTTCTTCAGCTTGGCCTTGCCCTCGGGCGACTGCCAATGCTTTTTCAGCCAGGCATAGCCCTTGAGATTCATCCGGCTGTCGGCGGGAATGCCGCGCGCGTATTTGTTGGTGAGGACGCCCGAGGCGAGCGGCGACCAGATGGTCGTGCCGAGCCCGACGAGAGAGTAGAGCGGCAGATAGTCTGACTCGATCTTCTGGCGGGCGAAGAAATTGTATTCGGGCTGCTCCATCGTCGGCGGGGTGAGGCCGTCGCGCATGGCGACGCCCCAGGCCTCGGTGATCTGCTGCGAGGTCCATTCGGAGGTGCCCCAATAGGCGACCTTGCCCTGGGCGACGAGGTCGTGCATGCCGCGCACGGTCTCCTCGATCGGGGTGTCGAGATCGGGGCGGTGGCAAAAGTAGAGGTCGAGATAATCGACCTTGAGGCGCTTCATCGCGGCGTGGCAGGCATCGAAGAGGTGCTTGCGGGATAGCCCCCGCGTCATCTGCCCCGGCGGGCCAAAATAGACCTTCGAGGAGACCGCGAAGCTGGCGCGCGGCCAGGCGAGGCGCTCGAGGGCGTCGCCCATCACCTCCTCGGCGCGGCCGGCCTCGTAACCCTCGGCATTGTCGAAGAAATTGACCCCGCCGTCGCGGGCCGCCGCGAGGAGCTCGGCGCCGGCGGCGACATCGAGCTGCTTGCCGAAAGTGACCCAGGCGCCGAAGGAGAATTCCGATACTTTCAGGCCCGATTTGCCGAGGCGGCGATATTCCATCGAAAAGTCCCTGGTTTTGAGGGGATGGGGGAGGGTAGCAGAGGCAAGGGCGTAGGGGGAGGGGGCAACCCACCACTGGTCCCTCATCACCCGGCTCGTCATTCTCGGGCGCTCTCCTCTACCTCGTCACCCTCGCGCTTGATCTCTCCTTCTCGTCACCCTCGCGCTCGATCTCTCCTTCTCGTCACCCTCGCGCTTGACGCGAGGGCCCATGAGGCCAAGCCACGAGCACATCGGTACGTTTCCGTCGAGGCCAATCATCATGGGTTCTCGGGTCAAGCCCGAGAATGACGAGTTGGGAGGCATGCCAAAGCCCCCGACGGACTCGCATCCCCGGCTTTTGACTTGGTCGCGGCGCGGGGCGAAGCTCGCCTCTATGCCGGTGGTCGGCGGAATGTGAAGCGCACTTCGCCCCACGCGTCCGGGATTTTGGGCTTATCGCCGTGCATCGCGGGGGTGCTCGATGGCCCCGAGAGCCTTGCGGCTCCCCGAACGCTCGGCCAAATGGGGCCGGCGCCGTCAAATCGCGGACGGCTTTCGCCTGGACGGCGCGACCGCCGCCCACCCGAACCCTTCTCACCAAGCGCTCGTGTGCACTCTCGCTACCGGTGAGAAGGTGGGCGGAGGATAGCATGCGCGGGGAGGGCGGGGATAAGTGATCGACTCGGGAGTCTGATTTCAGATTTGGCGACTCAAGAATCTCGTCTGCTGGCCGACGATTGTAGATTCTGCCGCATCCCAACCGAAATGCGAAAATAGCTCCAGAATCGCGGACATCGAAAGTTTGTGGTCGGCACCTTCCAAGTCGGCACTTGAGAATGACCGGTCAATGGGTATTCGCGTGGCGCCGGTTATCTTGTCCTCTGAAAAAGGCGCGCGGTTCGGATCATTGATCCAAAGTTGGCGATGAAAGCTGTTCTCCAGCGAGAACTGAAGCGTCGCACCGAATTGGTACAGGCCGGAACGATGCAACCGGAATATGAACTCGAATATTTCGGTGATCGTGTAGATGGCGCTCCCAACGCTCAAAACCTTCGCCGACTGACGCGGCCGTCCGTTATCGCGGTCCGAATCAAGGTCCTCCCAAAGCGCTCGATAGTGGAGGAATTGGGATGACCGATACATCCGCCAGAACTCGACATGCACGTCCCATTCGATCCAATTCTCAACGTAATCCACGGCTCTCGCGTAGCCATGTGCATCGTCCTGCCGGCGGCTTACATGGGGAAAGTCCCACCCCCTCAACTCGACGCGACTCCTGTCGATTGCAGCCTCACACTCGGCGAAAGCCAGACTCTCGGGAAGCGTAGCAAGGGGACGAAAATTCACTCGCCAGTACCCCGTTGCCACAATTTTCTCGCGCAGACCTTCCATCATTTCAGAGGCCTCCGAGTTCAGCGTCGAATGTCGCCACGACATCGACACCCCCGACCCAGCCGTATTGGACGAGCTTGTTCCGCCTACGAAAGATTGCTCGCTCCAAGATATCGCGCATGTCGTTTGAGTTGGACACTCGCGCACTCGCTGGGCGCTGAGTATCACTGCGAAAGTAGATCTCACCAACGTGCACGTCGTTGTTATTCTTCTTGCAAATCACGGGGAGTTCAAGAAAGGGCTCGACGACGATTGCAACGTAGTGGTTTCCTTGAAGGTCTTCAGGTGCCTCGACTCTAAAACGAACGACGGGATCGGCATAATTTCCGACTTGGTCGTGCATTATGTCAGAATTGAAAGAGGTTACTTGGGCTTCAGTCAAACCGACGCGAGCGAACGTGCCATCATCGACTCCTACTACGATTGTCCCGCCATCGACTACGTTTGACATTGCCAAGATGTCCTTGACGATTCCGATGTCCCAATTCATCGGACCTTTGAATTCAAGGCTCGCTGTCTCGGCAGCGCCTTCAAGCAAGCCTTCAAGCTCTTCTGTTGTCATGGCGTCTCGCCCACGTGAAATTGGTGCCCGTGATTTCGAGGGGAAGCGTTGGCAGTCTCACTTCGGAAGGCGAGACTTCGCTTCCAAGTCCTCCGCCAGACTCTCCGGCCCGGGCACCGGCAGACCTTCCTCGCGCAGCCCGTCGATGTGAAAGCGGATGGCCGAGCGGATTTCGGATTCGGCCTCGGCGACCGTTGCACCCGTTGCGATACAGCCGGGCAGGTCGGGAACGCAGGCGGAGTAGTTCCGTCCAGCCTTCTCGATGACCACGGCGTAGCACATTTCTACGACCTAGTTTGCTTCGCTCCAGCGAGTTGCACCTCATCATGGGCCCTCGGGTCAAGCCCGAGGGTGACGAAATCATGCTCGCACTGGGCGTGGTGGCTTGAGGCGGGACTGGCCTGGGTAGCGCAAACTGGCATTGTCTCCACGATTCAGCCATGCGTGATCGAAGGTGTACGCGCCAGAGGTGTTGCCAACTCGCCATTCAGCGCGTCGTCGCTTATTGCATTCTACTCCGTCCGCCAGTGTGAACAGCATTTCCATAGCGGAGCCATCGGCTATTTCACCGAGCGTTGAAGGCCCAGCCAAATATCGAGCTTCGACCCACGCAAGGACGTTGTGTATGGCGACAATCGCGTTGCCCACTCGGCTGCGCGTAGCCATCTTGAGTTGATCTGCCTGTTCCGTTATTTGATCAAAGTCGTTGTGTGCGATTCGTTTGTCGCGCCAAGATCGCGCAAACTCAGCTTGCTGCTGTGCCTTCCGAACGCGCTGGGTAAGCCTTCGGTTATGTGGAAATCGATCTAGTGATAGCAGCGAAGCAACGCTTAGGTTTCTTTTGGAATGGGTGCCCGCAGCGTCTGTCAGCCTACAGACGCCCAGCAAAGTGTTTTCGAACATTATCCTCTGCAGCTCGTTCCAAAACGAGCCACCGGCTTTGTTCAGAAGGCCTACTCGTTCTTCGGTTGAAAAGAGTGTTTCATAGAGATCCCAACCGGAACTAACGCGCCACAACTCTTGCTGACAATGGTGAAAGGCCGTGCCGTAATCCGCGCCCAATGCGAGCTTGTGTCCGGCGAGCATTTCATCGGCCGTCTTGAGCACCATGCTTTACCGCTTGAAGCCGACCTGACAAAGTTGCCGAGGAACGGCCCCGATCTTCCCTCAACTACACCCCGTCGTCGCCCCGCAGGTGTCGCATTTCAAACACGTGCCGTTCCGCACCAGCGTGAAATTGTGGCATTCGGGGCATTGGTCGCCGGTATAGCCCTTCATCTGCGCTTCGGCCCGCAAGGCGCCCGCGTCGAGAACGCGGTGGGTGTGGGCGAAGGCGTCGGGCTCCTCGTCGCCCTCGGGCGGGGTGAGGTCGGGCTCGGGCGCCGCCGCCAGCGCCGCCGAGGTTTTCAGCCCGCCGGAGGATTTCAGCGCGGTCGCCGTCGAGGTCTGCATCGCCTTGACGGGGTTCTGCGATTTCGGCTCGCCCGAGGGGACGATGACGAGCTTCTGGTCCTTCACCCGCCCGCGCGTCAGCCCCTTGGAGACGAACCGCTCGGCGGGAAGCGGCGCGGGGGAGGGTTTGCCCGCCGCGCGCTGCTCTTCGAGGGCGCCGCCGGAAATCCCGGTCGAGGACTGGTCGGGCACCACATGGGCGAGATCGCCCCGGTCGAGATAAGAGATCGCCAGCTCGCGGAAGATATAGTCGAGGATCGAGGTCGCCGACTTGATCGTCTCGTTGCCGGTGACCATGCCGGCCGGCTCGAACCGGGTGAAGGTGAAGGCCTCGACATATTCGTCGAGCGGGACGCCATATTGCAGGCCGAGCGACACGGCGATGGCGAAATTGTTCATCATCGCGCGGAAGGCGGCGCCTTCCTTGTGCATGTCGATGAAGATCTCGCCGAGGCGGCCGTCGTCATATTCGCCGGTGCGCAGATAGACCTTGTGGCCGCCGACCACGGCCTTCTGGGTGTAGCCCTTGCGGCGGTCGGGCATTTTCTCGCGCTCGCGGAGGCGCTCGACGATCCGCTCGACCAGACGCTCGGCGACGGCCTGGGTGCGCTCGGGGAGCGGCGCGGCCATGAATTCCTCAACCGCGTCGGATTCGTCTTCGTCCTCGTCGGCGAGGAGCTGGGCGTTGAGCGGCTGCGAGAGCTTGCTGCCGTCGCGATAGAGCGCGTTGGCTTTCAGCGCCAGCCGCCAGGAGAGCATATAGGCGGCCTTGCAATCCTCGACGGTCGCGTCGTTCGGCATGTTGATGGTTTTCGAGATCGCCCCCGAAATGAACGGCTGGGCGGCGGCCATCATCCTTATGTGGCTCTCGACCGAAAGGAACCGCTGGCCGATGCGCCCGCAGGGGCTGGCGCAATCGAAGACGGGAAGATGCGCGGCTTTCAGCGCAGGGGCGCCTTCAAGGGTCATCGCGCCGCACACATGGATATTGGCCGCCTCGATCTCGCGCCTGGTGAAGCCGAGGGCGGTCAGCATGTCGAACGCAGGCTCGTTGAGCGCGGCGGATTCGAAGCCGAGGACGACGGTGCAGAACTCCTCGCCGAGCACAAATTTGTTGAAGGCGAATTTGATGTCGAACGCCTGGGGGAGGGCGGCGTTGATCGCGGCGATTTTCTCGTCGCTGAAGCCCTTGTCGCGGAGCGTCGCCGGATTGATCCCCGGCGACTTGTCGAGATTGCCGTGGCCGACCGCGTAAGTCTCGATCGCCGCGAGCTCTTTTTCGGTGTAGCCGAGCGAGCGCAGCGCCTCGGGGACGGCGCGGTTGATGATCTTGAAATAGCCGCCGCCGGCGAGCTTCTTGAATTTGACCAGCGCAAAGTCAGGCTCGATGCCGGTCGTATCGCAATCCATCACGAGCCCGATGGTGCCGGTCGGGGCGATGACGGTCACCTGGGCGTTGCGGAAGCCGTGCGCCTCGCCTTCGGCCAATGCCTTGTCCCAGGCAGCGACGGCGTGCTCGACCAGCCGCTTGTCGGGGCAATTGAGATGGTCGAGCGGCACCGGGGCGGTCGCGAGCAAATCATAGCCCGTGGCGTGGCCGTGGGCGGCGTTGCGATGGTTGCGGATGACGCGGAGCATGTGGTCGCGGTTCGGGCCATAGCCCGGGAAGGCGCCGAGCTCACTCGCCATCTCGGCCGAGGTCGCATAGCTGACCCCGGTCATGATCGCGGTCAGCGCCCCGCAAATGGCCCGGCCTTCCCCGGAATCGTACGCGATGCCCGACGACATCAGGAGGCCGCCGATATTGGCGTAGCCGAGCCCGAGGGTGCGGAACTCGTAGCTCCGCTCGGCGATGGCGCGGGAGGGGAATTGCGCCATCATCACCGAAATCTCAAGGACCACCGTCCAGAGGCGGACGGCGTGCTCAAAACTCTCGACGTCGAACCCCCCGTCGGCGCCGCGGAAGGCGAGCAGGTTGAGCGAGGCGAGATTGCAGGCCGTGTCGTCGAGGAACATATATTCCGAGCAGGGGTTGGACGCGGTGATGTCGCCCGAGGCCTTGCAGGTGTGCCAGTCGTTGACGGTCGTGTGGTACTGGATGCCCGGGTCGGCCGACGCCCAGGCGGCAAAGCCGATGGCTTCCCAGAGCTCGCGGGCTTTCAGCGTCTTCATCACCTTGCCGGAGGTGCGGCCGAGGAGGTTCCAGTCGCCGTCCGCCTCGACGGCGCGCAGATAGTCGTCGGTGACGCGGACGGAGTTGTTTGAGTTCTGCCCCGAGACGGTCAGATACGCCTCCGAATCCCAGTCGGTGTCGAGAACCGGGAAATCGATCTCGGCATAGCCCTGCCGGGCGAAGGCGATGACCCGCTGGATGTAATTCTCGGGAACCTGGCCGCGCTTGGCGGCGCGGACTTCGCGCTTCAAGGCCGGATTCTTGGTCACCTCGAAGCAGTCGTCGCGCGCCCCCTCGCAATTGACGCAGGCCTTCATGATCGCCTTGAGGTGTTTCGAGACGATCCGCGAGCCGGTGACGAGCGCCGCGACCTTCTGCTCCTCGCGCACCTTCCAGTTGATGTAATTCTCGATATCCGGGTGATCGATATCGACGACGACCATCTTGGCGGCGCGCCGCGTAGTGCCGCCCGACTTGATGGCGCCGGCGGCGCGGTCGCCGATTTTGAGGAACGACATCAAGCCGGAGGACTTGCCCCCGCCCGAGAGCTTTTCGCCTGCCCCGCGAAGCCGCGAGAAGTTCGAGCCGGTGCCCGAGCCGTATTTGAAGAGCCGCGCCTCGCGCACCCACAGGTCCATGATCCCGCCCTCGTTGACGAGGTCGTCGGCGATCGACTGGATGAAGCAGGCATGCGGCTGCGGATGCTCGTAGGCGGTCGTCGACTGCTCGAGCTTGCCGGTGAAGGGGTCGACGTAGAAATGCCCCTGGCTCGGCCCGTCGATGCCGTAGGCCCAGTGCAAACCGGTGTTGAACCATTGCGGGGAATTGGGCGCGCACTTTTGCGTCGCGAGCGCGTGACGCAGCTCGTCATAGAAGGCGCGGGCGTCCGCTTCGGTTCCGAAATAGCCGCCCTTCCAGCCCCAATAGGTCCAGGTGCCGGCGAGCCGGTCGAAAACCTGCCGCGAATCGATCTCCGAGCCGTAGCGTTCGGCCTCGGGCAATCGGGCCAGCGCCGACTCGTCGGGCACCGAGCGCCAGAGCCAGGAGGGGACTGAATTCTCCTCGACCTTTTTGAGGCGCGCGGCGACGCCCGCCTTGCGGAAATATTTCTGGGCGATGACGTCGGCGGCGACCTGCGACCAGGCCTTCGGCACCTCGATGTCGGCAAGCCGGAAGACCACCGAGCCGTCCGGATTGCGGATCTCGGACGTGGTGGTGCGGAATTCGATGCCGGCGTAGGCGGATTCGCTGTCGCTGGTGTGCCGACGTTCGATGCGCATAATCTTATTGCCCCCTAAACCGCGGACACAGAATCTGTGCCCGGAAATCCGTTGCCGGGTTCCTCTGTCTGCCTTGACGCTTTGCCAATCGCGAAACGGGAACCCGCTTCGCTACCCCCGCCGGCGGCCTTCCGGCACTGACGCGGCCGGTTTGACCCCCATACTTCGTTGCGACGACCAACTCATCCAGACGCCACACTTGCACAACACTCCGGCTCGGGACCGACCTGCGCCCGGGCTTGGGGGGAGCGGGGCGAAACGCCCCGATTGCCTCAATTCCCCTCTGCCCAAACGCCCGCTTATGCGTGGCGCGCAACAGGCCAAATCTAGTCCCAATTCAAAAAAACCGTCAACCACAGATATCGCGAATGGTGACTATAGCTTGTGTATGAGGGCCCATTATGAGCCACATCTAGTATACAAAGGGTGGATTTCGGGGACAAGCCAATCCCCGATTGATTCGGTTTTGTGACAGTTCGGGGCGCCCGGTTTTATGACCGCGGAAGGGTCGAAGTCCGGGTGAATTCCCGGCTCCTAGAGCGCGGATTCAATTGGGGTACCAGCGGCCGGGCAGGGATCGCGTGTCCGCCTCGAGCCGCGTCCGGGAGGGGCTCCGCCGCCGGCAGGTGAGGGGGCCGGAAAAGAGTCAAGCGCAATAATTTTTGCGGAGCGGGGATTGACGCCTAGCGGGCCGGGCGCGACCCGCTGCGGACTAGGCTTGCCTGCATGTTGATGCTAAAGGCTGAACCCGTCGTGCGGGCGGGCGCGACGATCCGGGACAGGCCATGAAGCAGCTATTTTCCGAACTTTTCATCTGGTGGCACGGGCAGACGCTCGCGACCCGCCTTTCGACGCTGCTCTTCGGCAAATTCGTCGGCAGTGATGAGGCCGGCAATCGCTATTACAAGCAGCGGCGCGGGCCAAAACGCTGGGTGCTCTATAATGGGGTCGCGGAGCCCTCGCATATTCCGCCCGAATGGCATGGCTGGATGCACCATCGCGTCGATTCTCCGCCGACCGAAGAGGCCTACACGCCTCACGATTGGGAAATGCCGCACGAGCCGAACATGACCGGCACGGCGCTGGCCTATCGGCCGCCCGGCTCGATCCTCAATGAAGGCCGGCGCGAGAAAGTCTCCGGAGACTACGACGCCTGGTCGCCGGAATAGGGAAGGCGCTCCCCGGACGATGCGGCCTTTGATTCGCCGTTCCCTGTTGGTGGCCGCCGCGGTCGCCGGGCTCGTGTTCACCGCCGGGACGGCGAGCGCCACGATGATCGCCAATCCGGTCGCGGTGTTTGCCGGGCTCGACAAGATCACCGGAAGAATCATCACTTTCGATGTCTATATCGACGAGACCGTGCAGTTCGGCGCGCTGCAGATAACACCCCGAGTCTGCTACACGCGGCCGCCCAACGAGACCCAGCGCACCTCGAGCTTCATCGAGGTCGACCAGGTGACGCTGCGGGCGACGGTAAGGCGCATCTTCACCGGCTGGATGTTCGCCGAGAGTCCAGCGCTCAACGCCATCGACCACGCCGTCTATGACATCTGGCTCGTCAACTGCAAAACTTCCTCCGACGTACCCCCTCCCGATCAGCGGGACGTTTCGAGCCGGTAGCCACAGCGCGACCATTCACGCAGCGGCCCTTGACGTGCGTTTGCATCCAGTCTATTCAACTAGTCAGTTAATTATCTGTTAGGTTGAATAGACCATGCGATCCGATCCACTCAGTGTCACCTTCGAAGCCCTGGCCGACCCGACGCGGCGAGCGATTCTTGCCCGCCTGACGAGCGGGGTGGCGACGGTCAACGAGCTCGCCGAGCCTTTCGACATGTCGCTGCCGGCGGTCTCCAAGCATCTGAAAGTGCTGGAGCGGGCGGGGCTGATCACCAAGAGCCGGCAGGCGCAATGGCGGCCGTGCCGGCTGGAGGCCGCCCCCCTCAAGGATGCCGCGGGCTGGTTCGAGCAATACCGCAAGTTCTGGGAGGAAAGCCTCGACCGGCTCGAGCTCTACCTCAAGGAATTGCAAAAGGCAGACCCCGATGGCAGCGCGAACTGATGCGGCCGGGAACGAGACGCGGTGGAACGCCTGGTCATCCCTTTCAAGCCGCGCCGCAAACATTGGCTGACCGCCCATCGCCGCTACCGGGAACAAAGCCTCGACCGACTCGAAACTTGCGTCAAACAGATCAAGGAAGGAGAGAAAATCAAGGACGACCTCAAATACGAAACCCCGGCCGACAAGCCGATCCTGATCATGACGCGCACGTTCAATGCCCCGCGCAAACTGGTGTGGAAAGCGTTGTCGGAGCCCGAACACCTCGTGCGCTGGTGGGGTCCGCACGGTCACAAGAATCGGGTGATTGAGTTTGACTGGCGGGTCGGCGGAAAGTGGAAGATCGAGACCAAGACCGCCGAAGGCCAGGTCGTCGTGTTCTTTGGCGAATACCGCGAAATCGTCGCGCCCGAAAAGGTGACGCAGACCTTTTCGTTCGACGGTCTGCCGGAGGGTGCCCACAGCGTCGACACGGTTATCCTTGAGGACCGCGGCAACAAGACGATCTATCGCGCCACCTCGATCCTTCCCGACATTGCCTCCCGCGACGCCATGATGGCTTCCGGCATGGATGTCGGCGTCCGCGAGGGATTTGAGCGGCTCGATGCGATGCTCGTCGAGTTCCAGGCGGAGACGGTCCGTTGAACGCCGGCGAGGCACTGGCGGCCGACGACCGGGCGCTGGTCATCACCCGCATGTTCGACGCGCCGCGGGCGCTCGTCTGGAAGGCCTGGACCGATCCGGCCCACGCCCTCAAATGGATGGGTCCGCGCGAGCACCCGGCGGTCAGTTGGCAAGCCGACCCGCGCGTCGGCGGCGCCTGGCGCGCCTGCCTCAGGTCGCCCGACGGCAAAGAGGAGCTTTGGCAGGGCGGAATCTTCAAGGAGATCAAGGCGCCCGAACTGATGGCTTACACCTTCGCCTGGGACGGCGGCATGGAGACGCTGGTCAACATCCGGTTTGAGGATCTGGGCGAGAAAACCCGCATGCACTTCCGACAGACGCCGTTCAGCTCGCGCCAAAGCCGCGACGGCCATCAGGGCGGCTGGTCGAGCGCTTTCGACAGGTTCGACGACCTGCTCGCCGAACTGCGGAAGCATCCGCACTAGGGAGAAGCGCCCGACATGGGTCCATGCCGCCAGCGGAGTGGTCGGCGGGGTGGTGGCCCGCGGCTTTGCCCGGCAGGGAGCGAACGTGATTCTGGCGGGCCGGACCGCGGCAAAGCTCGAAAAGGTTTCCAGGGAGATTCGCACCAACGACGGCCAGGCCGAGGTTGCGATCAAGATCGCCGACCGAACGCAAAAAACCCGCGGTCCCCTGTCGATTTTGGGCCACCGCGTTCGACTGTTTGGTAGAGCCTTGTCCCGGGTAACAGAGCGGCGCAGGCTCGCCCCTACGGAGCGATCAGGAGAGAGCAAATGAAATTCATGACGATGGTCAAGTCCGCCGAATCTCACCGCGCCGGACCGCCCCCGCCATCCTTGATGCAGGCCATCGCCGAACTCGGCATGGAAGCGATGCAGGCCGGCGTCTTCGTCGAGACCGGCGGGCTTCTGCCGTCGGCGATGGGCGCCAGTGTGCGGCTCGCCGACGGCGAGCTCACCGTGACCGACGGGCCCTTCACCGAAGCCAAGGAAGTCATCGGTGGCTACGCGGTCTACAATGTGCAGTCGAGGGAAGAGGCGGTCAAATGGGCGACCCGCTTCATGGGCCTGCACAAGCAGCATTGGCCCGGTTGGGAAGGGGTAACCGAAGTCCGTCAGATCATGGAGCAGCCGGGAAGGTAGGGGTATCGATCGCGAAAAAGTCCGCCTTGAGCTTCAGTGCCGCCTTCAACTTTTGACGATAGGCGGCCCGCGAAATCTCGATTCCGCCGAGCGAGCGCAGATGGTCGGTCATGAACTGGGTGTCGAGGAGGGTGAAGCCTCCCGCCTTGAGCCGTTCGACCAGATGCACGAGCGCCACTTTTGAAGCGCCGGTTTGGGTGTGGAACATCGATTCGCCGAAAAACGCGCCGCCAAGCACGAGCCCGTAAAGCCCGCCGACCAGCGCGCCGCCGTCCCGGACCTCGACCGTGTGGCAATGGCCGAGCCGGAAGAGTTCTGAATAGGCCGCGACGATCCCGGCATTGATCCAGGTTTCCTTGCGGCCGGTGCCCTTGCTGGCGCAGGCACGGATCACGCGGGCGAAATCGGTGTCGATATTTACCGTCCAGGCCGTGCTCTTCAGCGCCTTTCGCAGCGACCGGGAAATGTGGAGCCCGTCAAGGGGGATGACCCCGCGCCGGTCGGGATCGACCCAGAACAGGTCCTTCGACCTGGCGCCCTCGGCCATCGGGAAGATGCCATGCGCATAGGCCCTGAGCACCAGCTCGGGGGTCAGCTCCAGGGCGAACGGGTCGGCATTCCGGGTCACGGGCGCTTGGCCTTCCTGCGGACAAAGCATAGCGGCGTAACGACCGGTATTGCCAGCATGCGGAAAATATCGCTTAAGAAGGGCCAATTCGAGCCGCCGCCAGAGCGAGTTTCCCGTCCGTGTCCGTCCCCGTCATCGAAATCGCAAAGCTCAATCTCGAGCTGATGTCCGGAAAGTCGCGCCTGCATATCCTCAAGGATATCGACATGCGGATGAATGGGGGAGAGGTCGTTGCCGTGGTCGGCCCCTCTGGCAGCGGCAAGACGTCGCTGCTGATGGTGCTCGGCGGGCTGGAGCGGGCGACGACGGGTAAGGTGGTGGTCGCCGGCGAAGACATTACCGCCATCAACGAGGATGCGCTGGCGGTGTTCCGGCGGCTCAATCTCGGCATTCTCTTCCAGAACTTCCATCTCATTCCGTCGATGACGGCGCTCGAAAACGTCAGCCTCGCCCTCGAAATCGCCGAAACGGGACGCCCGATCGGGGACATCCGGCAGGCGGCGGAAGAGGCGCTGCTCGAGGTGGGGCTCGGCGACCGGCTGACCCACCTGCCGAGCGCGCTCTCGGGCGGCGAGCAACAGCGCGTCGGCATCGCCCGAGCCATGGTGACCGGCCCGCGGCTGATCTTGGCCGACGAGCCGACCGGCAACCTCGACCAGGACACCGGTGCCAGGGTCATCGAGACGATGTTCGACCTGGCGCGCCGGAAAGGCACGGCGATCCTGCTGATCACCCATGATCGCTCGATCGCGGCGAGAGCCGACCGCAGGCTGACCTTGAACCACGGCCGCCTGACGGGCAGCCTCGAGGCCGCCACCGCATGAGCCGCCTGCTGAGCTGGATGCGAGTGGCGCTCGTCGACCTGCGGGGGGACCTGCGCCGATTCGGCGTCCTGCTCGGATGCCTGGCGCTCGGCACCGGCACCATCGCCGCGGTCGGCTCGGTCGGGGCGGCGCTGCACGCCACAATCATCCGCGATGCCTCGACGCTGCTGGGCGGCGACATCGAAGTGGCGCGCTCCGACCGGCGCGCCAATGAAGAGGAGCTCGCCTATCTCATGAGCCTCGGCACGCTCGCCGAGACGGTCGACACCAACGCCCGCGGCCGCGCCGGGGAGAACAGCATTTTTCTCGATATACTGGGCGTCAACGGCAACTACCCGTTGTTCGGCCGGGTGCGCAGTCCGCAACTTGCGGCGGGCGAAAGGCCGATAGCGCTGCTCGGCGAGGTGGACGGCGTGCATGGCGCGATCATCGACCCGGTGCTGCTCGACCGCCTCGGCATCGAGTTTGGCGGCCATTTCACCATCGGGGAGACCCGGTTCGAGGTGAGGGGCCTGCTGACGTCGGTGCCCGACGGCGCGGTGCGGGGCTTCCATCTCGGGCTGACGACGATCATCGCCCTCGATGCGGTGGATATCGGCCCCGACGCGCGGCTGCCGTTGCCGGGGCTCTTAACCGAGCACCGCTACAAGATCAGGCTCTTCGAGGGCACCTATCAAGACGCGGCGCCGGTGGTGCAGGCGCATCTTGCCGGCGATACCGGCTGGACGCTGCGCACGCCTTATGACGCCGCCGGTACGCTGTCGCGATTCTACGACCGCTTCGTGCGGTTCCTGTTGATCGTCGGGCTTTCCTCGCTGCTTGTCGGCGGGGTCGGCATTTCAAATGCCGTCTCGGCCTACATTGCCGAGCGACAGCGCTCGATCGCGACGCTGCGCAGCCTCGGGGCCACGGGGCCGCGCATCCTCGTGCATATCTTCACCCAGGTCGGGATCATGTCGCTGGTCGGGATTGCGATCGGGCTCGCCCTCGGCGCCGTCTCGACGCTTGCGGCGCTGCCGATCCTCGGGCCGATCCTGGGCGTCGACCTGCCGCCCTCGGTCGATGCGCCCTCGCTGCTGGTGGCGACCGGATTCGGGGTCCTGGCCGCCTTCGCCTTCTCGTATCTGCCGCTGGTGAGCGCCAGAAAGCTCAGGCCGGCGATCCTCTTCCGCAGCGTCGGGGCCCGCATCGAGGCGCTGCCGGCGCGCGAATATCTGACCCCGGGCGTCCTGATCCCGCTCGCCGTTGCCGGACTTGGCATGTTCGCTCTCGCGGTGATAACGACGCAGGACCTCAACCTCGTGCTCTGGTACGCGGCGGGCGTGACCGCCACCTTTGTGCTGTTGCGCGCCGCCGCCGCTTTGCTACAGCGCGGGCTGAGGGCGCTGCCGGCGCTACCGAACGCGATGCTGCGCAACGCCTTTCGCGGCATTTGCCGGCCCGGCTCGCCGGCCCCCGCCGTCGTCCTGTCGCTGGGGCTGGGTCTCGCCATGCTGCTGGTGATCGTCATTCTCGACAACAATCTTCATTCCCAACTCGTCGGCGAGGTGCAGCAGGACGCGCCGACCTTCGTCACCACCGACCTGTTCGAAGACGAGATTCCCGAACTGAAGGCGTTCCTCGACGCAACCGGCATGCTCACCACCTTCCGCTCGAGCCCGATGATGCGCGCCGCCATCACCCAGGTGCGCGGAATTCCCTCGGACCAGTTCATCAATATCGACGAAGAGCTCGTGTTCATGCTCGACGGCGAAATCCCGGTGACCTGGGCGACCGACTTGCCGGAGCAAACGAGTGTCGTCGAGGGCCAATGGTGGCCGAGCGACTATGACGGCCCGCCGCTCGTCTCGCTCAGAACGCGAGCCCGCGACGGTCTCGGGCTGAAGATCGGCGACACGCTGGAGCTGACCGTGCTCGGCGAGAAGATCGAGGCGCGGATCGCCAGTTTCCGCGATTACCAGTTCCGCAACGGGCTGAACTTCCTGGTCACGTTTTCCCCGCATGCTCTCGACGCCTTCCCCGAGAGCTGGCTCGCGACCATCAAGATAACCGAGGGCGACGAGCAGACGGTCGAGCGGGCGCTGGCGCGGGAATTCCCCGAACTCACCTTCATCCCGGTGGGCGAGGGCCTCAACCAGGCGGCGGACCTCTTGAACCAGCTCGGGGTCGCGGTGAACATCGTCGGCGGACTGGCGGTCGTCAACGGCGTTCTGGTGCTCGCGGGCACCATGGCCGCCGGGCGCAAGCAGCGCGAGGCCGACGCGATCGTCAGCAAAGTGCTGGGCGCGACCCGGGCGGAAGTCGTCACGGTCTTTGCGGTCGAGTACGCGCTGCTCGGCGCGTTCGCCGCCTTGATCGCGACGTTTGTCGGGATTGCCGGCGCCTGGTCGATCACCTTGCGACTGCTCGATGTCGGCTTCGGGATCGATCCGGTATTGGTGCTGGCGGTGCTTATCGGCGCGGTCGCGCTGACGATCGCGACCGGCGCGATCACCACCTGGAGCGCGCTGTCGACGCGTCCGGCGCAGTATCTGAGGAATGTGGGGTAGGCGACCCGGAATTCCCCCGCCCCCTGTGGGGAGGGGGCCTACTCGCCCCTGGCGAGATAATTCTCCAGCCAGTGAATATCGTAATTGCCGGCGATGATGTCGGGCTCGCGGATCAGCCGCCGGAACAGAGGCAGCGTCGTTGAAATGCCATCGACGATGAACTCGTCGAGCGCCCGCTTCAGGCGTTGCAGGCATTCGGGCCGGGTCCGTCCGTGGACAATCAGCTTGCCGATCAGGCTGTCGTAATAGGGCGGGATCTCGTAGCCCTGATAGACCGCCGAATCGACCCGCACCCCGACCCCGCCGGCCGGATGATAGTAGGTGATGCGGCCGGGCGAGGGGATGAAGGTGCGCGGATCCTCGGCATTGATCCTGACCTCGATTGCATGGCCCCAGAAGGTGACTTCCTTCTGCTTGATCGATAGCGGCTCGCCCGAGGCGACCCTGATCTGCTCGTAAACGATGTCGATGTTGGTGATCCGCTCGGTGACCGGGTGCTCGACCTGCAGGCGGGTGTTCATCTCGATGAAATAGAACTTGCCGTCCTCGTACAGGAACTCGACCGTGCCGGCCCCCGAATAGCCGAGCTTGGTCATCGCCCTGGCGACGGTCGTGCCGATCTGGTTGCGCTGTTCCGGGGTGATCGCCGGCGAGGTTGCCTCCTCCCAGACCTTTTGGTGGCGGCGCTGCAGCGAACAGTCGCGATCGCCGAGATGGATGGCGATTTTGCCGTCGCCGATCACCTGGATTTCGATATGGCGCGGCTTGGCGAGATATTTCTCCATATAGACCGCGTCGTCGCCAAAGGCGGCTTTGGCTTCCGAGCGGGCGGTCGACCAGGCGATCGCGACCTCGCTTTCCGAGCGCGCGAGCTTCATGCCGCGCCCGCCGCCTCCGGCCGACGCCTTGATAAGGACCGGATAGCCGATCTGTTTGGCGGCCGCCCTGGCTTCCGTCTCCGAGGTCACTGCGCCGGCCGAGCCGGGCACCACCGGGATGCCGAGTTTTTCGGCGGTACGCTTGGCCTCGATCTTGTCGCCCATGATTTCGATGTGGTGGGCGGAGGGTCCGACGAAGGCGATCTTATGCTCGGCGAGGATGCGGGCAAAACGCGCGTTCTCGCTGAGGAACCCGTAACCCGGATGCACCGCGTCGGCGCCGGTGATCTCGCAGGCGGCGAGGATCGAGGGGATGTTCAGGTAGCTGTCCTTGGCGGGCGGCGGGCCGATGCAGACGCTTTCGTCGGCCAGCCGCACATGCATGGCGTTGGCGTCGGCGGTCGAATGCACGGCGACGGTCTGGATGCCGAGCTCCTTGCAGGCGCGCAAAATCCTGAGCGCAATCTCGCCCCGGTTGGCAATGAGGACTTTCTGGAACATTACTCGATGACGGCCAGCGGTTCGCCGAATTCGACCGGCTGGGAGTCCTCGACGAGAATCCGGGTGATCTTGCCGGCGCGGTGCGCCGGAATCTGATTCATCGTCTTCATCGCTTCGATGATGAGGACGGTCTGGCCTTCCGTCACCTGGGCCCCGACTTCGACGAACGGCGCCGCGCCGGGCTCGGGCGAGCGATAGGCCGTGCCGACCATCGGCGAGGTGAGGGTGCCGGGGTGGGCCGAGAGGTCGCCCTCACCGGGCGTGGCGGCCGGCACTGGCGCGCCGGGGGCGGAATGGCCCGGGACCGGAGCGGGCGCCGCGACCTGAATGGTCTGCGTGTGGGTCGAGCGGCTGACGCGAATGCGGAAATTGTCCCGCTCGATCTCGATCTCGGTAAGATTTTCCTCGTTGAGGAGCGCGGCTAGCTCGCGGATCAGATCGTGGTCGATCGGAAAACCCTTGGCCATCGCGCCCTCCTCCCCGCGCCTCTAGTTTGCGGGCCGGGCCGCCAGGGCGTTGATCGCCAAGATATAGCCGGTCGCCCCGAAACCGCAAATCAGCCCGGCCGCGACGGGGGATATGTGCGAAACATGGCGGAATTCCTCCCGTGCGAAGATGTTGGAGAGATGCACCTCGACGACCGGCACCCCGGCCGCGACGATCGCATCGCGCACCGCGACCGAAGTGTGGGTGTAGGCCCCGGCATTGAGCACGACCCCGTCGGCGACCCCGCGCGCCGCCTGGATCAGGTCGACCAGCTTGCCCTCCGAATTGGTCTGGTGGAATTCCAGTTCCAGCCCGAGGCGCTTGGCGTGCTCGGCGCAGGCGTCGGCGATCTGCTTCAGCGTTACCGTGCCGTAGATTTCGGCCTCGCGGCTGCCGAGCATGTTGAGATTGGGACCGTTGATTACGTGGATTCGCTTGGCCATCGCAGTGAGCCCGTTGGACCGGCCGGGGCCGGCGTGGATGCGCCACTATAGGAAAAGCCGACAAAACGCAAAGGGTTGAAGCGGCAAAAGCCCTAGCCGTCGCAGACTGTCGACCCGCAAGCGCGCATGTTGGCGATCTTTTCCCGAAGCACCTCGACCCCGACGGCACCGCGAACGATCTCGTCGCCCAGAATGAAGGTCGGGGTGCCGGAAATGTTGAGCGCCCGGGCGAGCCCATAGGCGCGCTCGAGGGCCGCACCGACCCACGGCTCGTTCATCCGGAACTCGAGATCGATCGGATTGAGCCCCAACGCGCCTGCCGTCGAGAGCGCCGTTCGCCCGTCAACCGCGCCGCGCGACGAAAACAGGCGGGTATAGAATTCGAAATAGTCCACAGCGTTCTGGCCGACCAGCACGCCGACCCGCGCCGCCTCGACCGAACCCTCGGAGAGGATCGGGAACTCCTTGAGGATCAATCGCAGGTTCGGGTCCTCGCCGAGGAGCTGGATCAGGTCGGCGACCGTCTGCCGGCAGTAGGTGCAGTTGTAATCGAACAGCTCGACGAGAGTGACGTCGCCCTCCGGGTTGCCGACGACCACATGATCGGGGTCCGAATAGAGCTCCTCCTGCATCGAGGCCAGAGCGACCTGCGAGCGGACGCGATCCTCGGCCTCGAGCTCGGCGTCGAGCGCGATCGACATTTTCTCGAGGATGCGCGGATTGGCGAGAAGATAGTTCTCGATGATCGGGTGGAGCGCCTCGGGATCGGCCGCGCCGGCGGTCTGCATCGGGATGGCGCCGCGCTCGCCGAGTACCTCGTCGACAATGGCGCGAATCTCGGCGGTCGAGAGCGACGCTTGAGTCTGAGTGGCCGCATACCAGCCATAGCCGAGGGCGATGCCGAGGGCGAAAATCAGAGCGGCGATGACGATGCCGGTGCGGTTCACGTCGAGGTCCGAAGGCGGTTTGGGCTCACTCAATGGGCTGACATGCTAGCCGCAAATCCCGTTGCGCAGTAACCAAAGCGGCCCGATCGTCTCAAATCTGCTTGATCGTAAGCCAAAGAAATTGGCCGGCCACGCTCAGATGAAGGCGCCGCCGGTTCCGTTGGACGCCCCGAACGTCGCCTCCAGCTACGCCGTTCGAGCGCCGGCTGGTAGTGCTTTCGACTTTCAAGCCGGCTCGCGGCGCAATCTTCGAGGCGTGATTTGTCGACAGGGGCGGGGCTGCGTAACGTCCGGGTATCTTCGGGAAACGCGAATGCGACTGATTGCGGCAATTATCGTGCTTGTGATCTCTGGCATGCAAGCGGCAGCGGCGCTTTCCATTCCGATTGCCGAGGTCGCTCACATTCACGGCATCGCGTTCGATCCAACCCAAGCTGGCCGGGTTTTGCTCGCCACCCACTTGGGCCTCTACCGGACCACGGGCGACGGCAACGCCGAAATCGTCTCAAGCGACACCAGCGACTACATGGGCTTCACCCCGCATCCAACCGACGCCGGCCTCCTTTACGCCAGCGGCCATCCGGCGGGGGGCGGAAATTTGGGGTTCATCGTATCGCGGGACGGGGGGGTGACGTGGGAGCAAATGTCGCTCGGAGTCGGCGGTCCGGTCGACTTTCACGCCCTGACGATCAGTCTCGCGGACCCGCGGACTTTGTACGGTCTGTATGGTGGAATCCAGTCGAGCCGCGACGGCGGGGAGACCTGGATTGTCGCAGGCCCGGGACCGGAGCGCGTGTTCGATCTCGCGGCATCGGCGCAGCGGGCGGAGGAACTCTACGCCGGAACAGCGACGGGGCTTTGGGTGAGCTTCGACGCGGGAAAGAGCTGGCAGCGTATTGGCCCTGAAGGCATTCCCGTGACAATGGTCGAAGTCGCCCCCGACGGATCGCTTTACGCCTATTACGTCGGGAACGGCTTGTTCCGCAGGTCGGCAAGCGAGGGAAGCTGGAGTGGCTTGGCGGGCGATCAGGTTGCGGGGGCATTTCTGCATCTCGCCGTCGATCCGACTGACCCGCAGCATCTGTTTGCGGTGACAGAGGCAATTCCAGTCATCGAGAGCCGGGACGGGGGCATCAATTGGGCGCCGTTGGCCGATTGAAGATTCGCCTCTTTCCGGTCGCGGTCATTTTGGTCGTTCTGGGCGCTGCCGCTTTCGTGGCGACAGAGAGTTCAGTTCGCCCGGCGGCCGTGGCCTAGGCTGAGGGACGGACCCTTTACCAGCAGCATTGCGCAGCCTGCCACGGGGTCAATCTGGAAGGGCAGCCGGACTGGATGAAGCGACTTGAGGGCGGCCGGCTCCCGGCGCCTCCCCAAAATGACGCCGGGCACACCTGGCATCACTCCGATGAGCAATTACTACTTATCGTGCGCGACGGGCTGGCGGCCATCGTGCCTGGCTACGAGACCGACATGCCGAGCTACGGTGAAGTGCTTTCGGACGACCAGATCATGTCGATTCTCGCCTTTATCAAGACCAACTGGTCCGAGCGCGAACGCGCCTTTCAGGCGGCGCGAAGCGCGCCCTAAGCCTGAGGTGCCCGGCACCCGCGTGCCGACGAGGCTACCGCCAGTCGAACAGGAAAATGGCCGGGTTTGGGGGCCGGCCACTGTGATTGTGAGCCACGCCGAAGGGCGCTAACTGGCCGCCCCGCCGCGCTGCCACCAGCCGGCCCGCTTGGGCTTGAGTTCGGCGCTGGTCGTGGTGACGACGATTTCCCCGCTCGGCGGAAGCGGGTGGCTTGGCAGGCGCGGGGCCTCTACCCGAGCCTCGGGCCCGGGCGCCGGTACCATTTGCACAGGCGGAGTTGGAGGCTGCTCGACGGGTTCACGGGCGGTGGGCGATTCGTCGGGTTCGGACCAGCGCGGCTGCGGCGCGTCGGCATGCGGGATCGGGGCCTCGCCGCGCTGCCCGGCCGGTGCCTCGCGCCCGCCGCCGTGACGGTTGCGGCCGCGGCGGCGGCGCGACCGGCCGGCTTGGGGCCGGTTCGGCTCTCCGGTCTGGTTGAAGGGTTCCTGCCGGGGCTCGGCGCCCTCGCGGCCAGCGGGCTCGGCGGCGGGCCGGGCGTGAGCTTCCGTCGGCTCGGTCCCGTCGCGCCGGTTGCGGCGGCCACCGCGACGGCCGCGCCGGCGCTTGCGGTGCTGACCGTCCTCGTCGGTCTCGGGGCGATGCTGGCCCTGGCCGGCACGCGCCTCGGCCGGCTCGGCCGCGACAATGTCTTGGGCTTCCTCTTCGGCCGCATCAGCCGGCTCCGACTCGTCCACCGGCAGGTCCTGCGGCGCCTCCATCGGGGCTGAATCGACCCGGACATGGGCATGGGTGTCGCTGACTGGCCCGGCGTCGCGCCGCTCGATCGAATATTGGTTCGGCCCGAGCCCGGCGTCGGCCGAGATCGCGATCGACAGGCGATGCTTCATTTCGAGCTCGGCGAGCGAGGCCCGCTTGGCGTTGAGTACATAAAGGGCGACTTCGGTCGGCACATGCACGGTGACCGACTGGCCGGGCCGCTTGCGCACCTGATCCTCGATCGCCCGCATGACCGCGAGGGAGCGGCTTTCGACCGAACGGATCAGCCCGGAGCCCTCGCAATGCGGGCAAGAGCGGGTCGAGCTTTCCAGCACCCCGAACCGGATGCGCTGGCGCGACATTTCGAGAAGCCCGAAATGCGAGATACGGCCGATCTGGATGCGCGCCCGGTCGTTCTTCAGCGCGTCCTTGAGTCGCCGCTCGACCGTCCGGTTGTTGCGCTTTTCTTCCATGTCGATGAAGTCGACGACGATCAGCCCGGCAAGATCGCGCAGCCGGAGCTGGCGCGCCACTTCCTCGGCGGCCTCGCTGTTGGTCTGCAGCGCCGTGTCCTCGATATTGTGCTCGCGTGTCGACTTGCCCGAGTTGACGTCGATTGAGACCAGCGCCTCGGTCGGGTTCATCACAATGTAGCCGCCCGAGGGCAGGGTCACCCGCGGCGAAAACATCGCGTCGAGCTGCGACTCGACGTTGTAGCGGGAGAAAATCGGCTGGTCTTCTTTGTACGCCTTCACATGCCGCGCGTGCGACGGCATGATCATCTTCATGAATTCCTTCGACTCCTTGTAGGCCTCGTCACCGGCGATCACGACCTCGGAGATGTCCTTGGAATAGAGATCGCGGATGGCGCGCTTGATCAGCGAGCCTTCCTCATAGACGAGCATCGGGGCGCTGGAGGCGAGGGTGAGCTCGCGGACGTTTTCCCAGAGGCGCAGCAGGTATTCGAAGTCGCGCTTGACCTCGGCCTTGTTGCGCGAGGCCCCGGCGGTCCGCAGAATCACCCCCATATCGGCGGGCACTTCGAGTTCGCCGGCGATTTCCTTAAGCCGCTTGCGATCGGCGGCCAGGGTGATCTTGCGGGAGATGCCGCCGCCGCGCGCGGTGTTCGGCATCAACACCGAATAGCGGCCGGCCAGCGACAAGTAGGTCGTCAGCGCCGCGCCCTTGTTGCCGCGCTCCTCCTTGACGACCTGGACGAGCAGTACCTGCCGGCGCTTGACGACTTCCTGGATCTTGTAGACGCGGGCCCGCTTGCGGTGGCTGCGGCGCGGGACCGGCTGGATTGCCTCGTCGCCGCCCAGATCCTCGACCTTGTCCTGACCATTGGGCGCGGCCCGGTCATGGGAATCGCCCGCCTCGGCACTCCCGCCGCCGGTCTCGGCCGGCTCGGCTTCGGCATCATCGGCGTCCTCGTGAACCTCGACGGCCCGGCCGTCGTCGGATTCGGCCGGTTGCTCGAACTGTTGAGCCTCTCCGGCAATGCCACGGGCGGCGATGTCGTCGGCCTCGGCAGTTTTTTCGTTGTCCTCGGCCTGGTCGCGCAGCAGCGCTTCGCGGTCGGCGAGAGGGATCTGGTAGTAGTCGGGATGGATTTCGGAGAAGGCGAGGAAGCCGTGGCGGTTGCCGCCATAATCGACAAAGGCCGCCTGCAGGGACGGTTCCACCCGGGTCACCTTCGCGAGGTAGATATTACCCCGCAGCTGGCGCCGGTTCGCCGATTCAAAGTCGAATTCCTCGAGACGATTGCCGCTAGTGACGACTACGCGTGTTTCTTCCGGGTGGGTTGCATCCACCAGCATTCTTTTCGATGACATAGAGACAAGCTCCAGGCGCCCTCGGGTCCGGCGGGGCGGACAAGCGAGATAGTGTCCTGCCTTCGCGTCCGGCCGGGGCGTAAAAGTGTGGGATGCGAAGCACGCGCCCGTCGCGGCTCCGATGTGCGGGGAAGGCTGGGGATGCGGCTTGGGAGCACGCAGGGCGGAGGGGTGTCCTCGAGGCGCGATGCGTAACCGTTTCCATCAGATCGCTTCCGTTCGGTGGCGGCAGCTACAAACATTGGACTGCCGCATGCGGCCCATTTCTTGGGCCGAAACTCGCTGGGTGGGCGTCTCGCTCGCAAATTGCATCGGCCTTTGCCGCGATCTCCGGATGAGCGCCCGATGCGCTTGATATGTGTTCCGAAGATCCGCCAGACAAGGCCTGCGCCGCCTTTGTATTTTGCCGACGCCACAAATTGCGTCTGACGACACGCCTCGCCCGGTGTTTACGGGCACGGGTGCCATTGTGCAACCGGAATTCTACCAAAAGGTCAACACTGCCCGCGATCCGCCATAATCGGCCCTCCAGCGGGGGTGCGGCGAGACGCACGGTTTACCGGCGGGCCGGTCGAATCGCATAAGGTTTGCGGCCAACCTCATGGGGTGCCCGATTTGCCTGCAGGGCTGAAACATTGGCGCGCCCGCCTCGCCGTCGCTCTGGTGGTGGGTGTGGCGGCTATCGCGGCGGCGCAGGAAGTCGCGCTGCCGACGCTCACCGACGCACGCCTGTCGACGACGCTCGAGCGGGCGCGGCTCGTCATCGATCTCAGTGCTCCGGCCAATTTCCGGTTCTTCAGCCTCGGAGAGCCGATGCGGCTGGTTGTCGAGATCGAGACGGGCGGGGTGGGATTCGACCGGGGGGCGCATGTGCCGACCGGCGGGCTCGTTGCCGACTACCGGATCGGCATGATCGACGCCACTACCGCCCGCGCGGTGATGACCCTTTCCGGGCCGGCGAAAGTCCAGCAGGCCTACGTGCTCGAGGCGGCGGGGGACCAGCCGGCCCGGCTGATCGTCGATCTTGTTCCGGACACGCCCGCAGGATTTGCCGCACAAGTCGCGGCGGTGGCTCCCGAAGACGTGGTGCCACCTGCACCGCCCGTGCCCGAAGCCGTCTCGCCGGAGGTGGTCGGGCCGGAGGCGCCGATGGTGCCCGCAGCGGAGAGACCGCTGATCGTCATCGATCCCGGCCATGGCGGCATCGACAGCGGGGCGAATACGCCTGACGGGATTCTCGAAAAAACCATTGTGCTGCGCTTCGCGCTCGACTTGCAGGCGATCCTCGTCGCCACCGGCAAGTTCGACGTCGCCCTGACCCGGGACAGCGACGAGTTCATGGCTCTGGAGCAGCGAGTCGCGCTCGCCCGGCGGAACCATGCCGACCTCCTGGTGTCGCTGCACGCCGATTCCTTCGACCAGCCGCAGGTGCGAGGGGCCGCGATCTACACCCGCGACGAGACCGCGACGGACGTGCTCGCCAAGGTACTCGCCGAACAGGAGAACAAGGTCGATCTCCTCGCCGGATTCAACGCGCCCGTCGAGGACGCGGCGGTCGTCGATATTCTCGTCGACCTGATGCGGACCGAGTCGCGCCGCCGCGCCTTTCGGGCGGCCCTGGCAATCGTCGACGAGCTCGAACGCAGCGTCGAGCTCCGCCGGTTCCCGCTCAGGCGCGCCGACTTCTTCGTCCTGCAGGCGCCGGAGATTCCATCGATTCTGGTCGAACTCGGGTTTCTGTCCAATCCCGACGACACTCTCAATCTCAGCGACGAGGCCTGGCGGCTTGAGGTCGCGGAAGCCGTGGCGCGCGGCATCGGGCACTATTTCGACGGCGAACGCTGATGGCTCGGCAAGCCCGATTCCACAGTTTCGCCGCGCTTTGGTATGATAGCCGCGCAGCGGCTGATTTGCGCGGGCGGCGGCGCTGACTTGATTCAAGGGGATCCATGCTTCGACTTCTGGGCTGGCTTTTCGGATTTGCGGTGTTCGCGGGTCTCGCCGCGGTCGGCGCGGGCGCCTACATCGTCTACGAGCTTTCGAAGGATTTGCCCGACTACACGGTGTTGCAGGACTATCAGCCCCCGGTCACCACCCGCGTGCATGCGGCCGACGGCACGCTCCTCGCCGAATTCGCCCACGAGCGGCGGCTGTTCCAGCCGATCGAGACCATCCCCGACTTTGTCCGCGAGGCGTTTCTCTCCGCCGAGGACAAGAATTTCTACACCCATGGCGGCATCGCCATCGAGGGCGTCGTCCGCGCCGGGCTCGACTATGCCGAACGCGCGCTCAGCGGGGGCACCGGGCCGCTGCAGGGCGCCTCGACCATTACCCAGCAGGTCGCCAAGAACTTCTTCTTGACCACCGAGCAGACGGTCGAGCGCAAGCTCCGCGAGGTGCTGCTGGCGCTGCGCATCGAAAGCACATTCTCGAAGGACAAGATTCTCGAACTCTATCTCAACGAGATTTTTCTCGGCAGCTTCGGCGGCCAGATCTACGGGGTCGCCGCGGCGGCGCTCAACTACTTCGACAAGGCGCTCTACGAGCTGACGCTGTCGGAAGTCGCGTATCTGGCGGCGCTGCCGAAGGCGCCCAACAACTATCACCCGTTCCGTTTTCCCGCCGAGGCGATCGAACGCCGCAACTGGGTTCTCGACCGGATGCTGGAGAATGGCTACGCCACCGCCACCGAGGCCGCGGCGGCGAAAGCTGCCCCGCTCAGCGTCGTGCCGCGCGCCGCAGGCTCGCAGATTTATTCCGCTGAATATTTTACCGAGGAAGTGCGCCGTGAGCTCATCGGGCTCTATGGCGAGGAACAGCTCTATGGCGGCGGGCTGAGCGTCAGGACGACGCTCGAGCCGAAAATGCAGGCCTATGCCCGCGAAGCGCTGATGCGGGGCCTTGTCGCCTACGATCAGGAGCAGGGGTTCCGCGGCCCGGTCGCAACGATCGAACTCGACGATGACTGGGGCGATGACCTCGCCGATATCCACGCGCTTTCCGATGTGCCCGAATGGCGCCTGGCGGTGGTTGTGGAGATCGAACAGAACGCCGCGAGGATCGGGCTGCAACCGCCCCTCGACGTCGAGGGGAACCTTTCGAGCGAACGCGAAATCGCCGACCTGCCGGGGCCCGAGCAGAAATGGATCCCCGACGCGCTGAGCGAGGTGCTGCATCTCGGCGACGTGATCTACGTCGAAGCAATCGAGGGCCAGCCCGGCGCCTATCTGATGCGGCAGCCGCCGGAAATCGAGGGCGCGATCGTCGCCATGGACCCGCGTACCGGCCGGGTGCTGGCGCTGGTCGGGGGCTTCTCGTTCGACGAATCCCAATTCAACCGGGCGACCCAGGCGATGCGCCAGCCCGGCTCGGCCTTCAAGCCCATCGTTTATTCGGCGGCGCTCGACAATGGCTACACGCCGGCCTCGGTAGTGCTGGACGCCCCGCTCGAAATCCAGATGGTCGACGGCACGATGTGGCGGCCGGAGAACTATGCGAACCAGTTCTACGGTCCGCAAACGCTGCGGCGCGGCATCGAGCTGTCGCGCAACGTCATGACCGTGCGCCTCGCCAAGGATATCGGCATGCCGCTCGTCGCCGAGTATGCGCGGCTCTTCGGCCTCTATGACGACATGCTGCCGGTCCTGGCCATGGCGCTGGGGGCCGGCGAGACCACCGACCTGAAACTCACCGCCGCCTATGCGACCATCGCCAATGGCGGGCGCAAGATCGAGCCGACCTTGATCGACCGGATCCAGGACCGCTACGGCGTGACCAATTACCGGCACGACCAGCGCATCTGCGACGGCTGTCTCGCCGACAGCTGGCAGAACCAGTCTGAGCCGCTGATCATCGACAATCGCCCCCAGGTTCTCGATCCGATGACCGCCTACCAGGTCACCTCGATGCTCGAAGGGGTCGTGCAGCGCGGCACCGGCACGCGGGTCAGGTCGCTCAACCGGCCGGTCGCCGGCAAGACCGGCACGTCGTCCGACTACAAGGACGCCTGGTTCGTCGGCTTCACCCCCGACCTCGCGGTCGGCGTCTACATGGGTTACGACACCCCGCGCTCGATGGGCAATGTCGCGACCGGCGGCGAGCTCGTTGCGCCGATCTTCCTCGATTTCATGCAAAGGGCGCTTGAGGGCCGCCCGCCGACCCCGTTCAACATGCCCCCCGGCATGACCCCGGTCTGGATCGACCCGGCAACCGGGGTGCGCGTCGCGGGCGGGGAGGGCGGCATCATCGAGGCTTTCAAGCCGGGGACCGGGCCGAACCTCATTACTTCGGTGATCGGGGTCGATTCCGAAGTCTTCTCCAATCTCGAGCAGGGCGGGGTCGGCAATATCCTCGCCGGCCGCGGCGGGCTGTTCTAGGCGCGGCTCGCCTTGAACCGCACGCCCCGATCGGCTAGGCAGCACCCTGATGCGCACAGAGATCGCAGCTTTGGTCGACGAAATCAGGCAGGCGATCAGCCTGCTGAGGAGGCATCTTTGACCTCGAAGCCGCCAAAGCCCGTCTTGCCCGACTGAACGCCGGGGCCGAAGACCCAAAACTCTGGGACGATCCCGCCAAAGCGCAGGCGCTGATGCGCGAGCGCAATCAGCTTCAGGGCGCCATCGCCCGGCTGACCGATCTCGAAGCCGCGCTCAACGACAATATCGGGCTGATCGAACTGGGCGAGGCCGAGGGCGATGCCGGGATCGTGGCGGAGGCCGAAGCGGGACTCGCCGATCTCGGGCCGCAGGCCGCAAGGATGCAGATCGAGACGCTGTTGAGCGGGGAGGCGGACGCCAACGACTGCTTTGTCGAAGTCCATTCGGGGGCCGGAGGCACTGAAAGCCAGGACTGGGCGGAAATGCTCCTCAGGATGTACACCCGCTGGGCCGAACGCCGCGACTACAAGGTCGAGGTGATCGAGTATCACGCCGGCGAGGAAGCGGGAATCAAGTCGGCGACGCTGCAGATCAACGGCCCCAACGCCTATGGCTGGCTGAAGACCGAGTCGGGCGTCCACCGCCTCGTCAGGATTTCGCCTTTCGACAGCCAGGCGCGGCGGCACACCAGTTTCTCATCGGTCTGGGTCTATCCGGTCATCGACGACTCGATCGACATCAAGCTCACCGAAGACGAGGTCCGGATCGACACCTATCGGTCCTCGGGCGCCGGCGGCCAGCACGTCAACACCACCGATTCGGCGGTGCGGATAACCCACCTGCCGACCGGCATCGTGGTGCAGTGCCAGAACGAGCGCTCCCAGCATAAGAACCGCGCCACCGCCTGGTCGATGCTGAAGGCCCGGCTCTACGAGGCCGAATTGCAGAAGCGCGAGGCAGCGGCGATGGCGGCCGCCGCCAGCAAGTCGGAAATCGGCTGGGGTCACCAGATCCGCTCCTACGTGCTGCAGCCGTATCAGATGGTCAAAGACCTGCGGACCGGAATCGAAAGCCCTTCGCCTCAGGCGGTGCTGGACGGCGATCTCGATGCCTTCATGGAAGCAGCGCTTGCCCAAAGGGTTGGAGCGCCAGGCGCAAGCTCAGCCTAAATCAGGCTGGCCAAGCGGCTGCCGGCACTGAGGAATAGACCCGGATCGACAGCCTCGTCGCCGCGCCTGACTTCGAAATGCAGATGCGGGCCGGTCGAGCGCCCGGTCGAGCCCACAGCTCCGATATTGTCGCCTACTTCGACCAACTGGCCGACCCTGACCCCGATCTGCGACAAATGCCCGTAGCGCGTGACAATGCCATCGCCATGATCGATATCGATCATGTTGCCATAGCCGCCGCTGCGGCCGGCAAAGACGACGCGCCCGGTCCCGGCGGCGAGAACTTCGGTGCCCGCGGGGGCGCGGAAGTCGAGGCCGGAATGAAAGGCGGTGCGGCCGTTGAATGGATCGTTGCGGTTGCCGAAGCCGGAGCTGGTTGAAGGCGACCCGAGGAGCGGGCGGTGGATCGGCGCTTCGCGCACCGCGTCGCGGGCGAGCTCGTAGCGGGCGAAGGCCGCGATCACCGCGTTGGCGGCGATGATGTGGGCGCTCGCCCCAGTTTCGTCGAAGGCCGGCTCGAACGGGCCGCCGAGCGCCGCGCTGTCGAAATCGAGCACGGGCTCGAGGCCGATCCGGTTCATCTCGATGAGAATCTGGTCGGTGCCCCGGTCGGCCGCATCGGTCAGCGCCGACAACGCCCCAAGCGTTTCGGATTGCATCGCCTCGATCTGGCCGGCGACCGCATCGACCGGTTCGTCCCCGGCGATGCCGGGCGGCGCCACCACGGTCGTGATAATCTGCGGTCCCGACGGGGCGGTCACCGTGGCGGCGTCGAGACCGAGCTGCCGGGCCATGGTCGCCAGCGTGCGGACATATTGCTGCTGCTCGGCCAACAGTTCCTGCTGCTGCATCAGGTCCTGCAATTGCAGATTGATATCCCCCGCCCGCGCATACTGGCGGGAGTGCAGCCGGTCGACCTCAAGACGCAATTGGGCGATCTTGTCTTCGTAGGCGGAGAGTTCGCGCGTCTGCTGGCGGTCGAGCAACCCGGCGATGTCGGGGGCCCAGAACAGGGCCAGCCCCATCGCCACGTTGGTGGCGAGGAGGCCGGCGATGAGCGCATAGACCAGTTTGATGCCCGCGCCGCCGAATATCGCCTTCGAGCGCTTCGGATGCAGTTGGCGGCGGGAACTCACGATACGCACGCAACAGACCTCACGCATCAGCTCAACCGAGCAGCCAATTGTGCCCCGTTAAGGTTAATAAAGACCTGACCGGGGCAACCCCGGATCAGGCCGGGGTCCGGGCGCCGCGGCCAAAGGGAAGGATTTGGCAACCATTTCGCCGCGACTATGGGACGCTTCGAATCGAGACGCCGGACGGGCCGCGGCGGGCGGACGGGCCGGGGGGCTTACCCGCCCGGGAATCCAGGCGTTTCCGCGCCTTATTCCGGCCCGCTTGATTGGGCATGAGCGCGGGACTTCCCAGGCCGATAATGTCACAATGAGCCAACCCGAAACGCTCGCGCCTGATCCAATCCTTGTGAAAGCTCAAAGCGGCAAGCCAAAATCGGCAACGCCACGCCGGCGCGGATGGCATCCGCATGTCACCCGCGGCCTCATCGCCGTGAGTCTTCTGGTGCTGGTGGGGCTCGGCCTTTACGGGCGCCTGATCTTCGGCCCGCTGCCGGTGCCGTATCTGAGCGACAAGATCAGCGAACTCGTCAACGCCAACCTGCCGGCCGGCTTTACCGCCGAGTTTTCGGTCGAGGGGGTGATGATGGAGAACGGGGTCCGCCCGATGGTGGTGATCTCTCCCTTCAAGATCACCGAGATCGGCAGCGGCGCCTCGATCACCGTCGAATCAATGCGGGTCGCGTTTGCGCCCTTCCAGGCGCTTTTCGGCCGGCCCGCCGCCGACCTGATTCTGTTGCGGCCGCACGTGCAGGCGGTGCAGGATTTTCGCGGCGTACGGCTGGCCAGCCTCGAATTCGCGACCAACGAGGTCGGAGAATCGACGGTCCGGATTCTCGCCGATCAGGCCGACCCCGGACCGCTGGTCATCGACGAATCGGGCATCGCGCTGAGCGGGGGGGCCGAGCCGGACTTGCTTTCCGACAATGACTGGATTGTGCTCATGGTCAACGAGATCGAATCGCTGCTGGCGATAACCGAGCAGCGTTTCGAACTCGGCGAATTGCGTCAGATCGAAGTCCGCGACGCCTCGGTCGAGCTGATCGACCAGGTCTACCGCCTCTACCGCAACTTCGAAAATATCGACCTGCTGATGCAGCCCGAACGCGGCCAGGTTCATATCGAACTCGGCGTCGAGATCGGCCCGCGCCTGACCAGGGGATCGATCGACTATACCCGCACCGATTTCACCAGCCTCATCACCGGCACGCTCTCCAACATCGACCTCGCCGTGTTTCTGCCGATGCTCGACGACGAAGAAGGCATGGTCTCGCTGAAGGGCGGCTCGGAAATGCAGCTCGCCATGGAGTTCGAGGCAGGGGTGGGGGTGACCCATGGCCGCTTCGATACCGACATCAACGACACGGTGCTGCAAATCCAGGACGCGGGGTTCCCGATCAGCGGCGAGCGCACCGTCGTCGAATGGACGCCCGGCATTTCGACCTTCACGCTGAAGCCGGCGCACATCAGGGTCGGGGATTCGCAAGCCACGATCGAAGGCAAGTTCGCGCTCGGGGTCGATTCAAGTTTTGGGCCGACGATCGGGTTGTTCTTCCGGGCGACCGACATGATGATCAACCCGTACGACCTCTCGCCGGCCGCCGAGCCGATCGACGTACTCGAGGTTCAGGGCTGGTCGGCCGCGGTCTATGGCGCCATCGGCATCGACCGCATGCACATGGAGGCGGGCGGTATGCGGATCGACGGCAGCGGCAGGTTCGATCTCTTGCAGCGCGGCATCGGCATCGACTTTGACCTAGCGGTGACCGGGGCGAGCGTCGACCAGGTCAAGCGCATCTGGCCCTATTTCATCGCCGGGGACATCAGGACCCTGTTCGTCGAACGGGTGAACTCAGGCGCGATCGAGGCAGCCAATCTGAGCATCGATCTCGAGCCCGGGGTCGTCGACATCGATGGTTTCACGGTCGATCGGGTGCCGACGGGCGGGGTGTTTATCGACGCCATCGCGTCGGACCTCGAACTTGCCGCGCTCGAAGGCGACCTCATCCTCGACATCGAGGGCAAGACGCGAATCCGGATCGAGGACAATGCCGTCACCCTCAACCTCGACAAAGGCAGTCTGCACAGCGGCGCCCGGGTCATCGAGCTCGACGACGTCGCCTACTACAACACCGCTATCCTGGCACTGCCCCAGACCTTCGAAGTCTCGGGCGAGGCGTCAGGCGATCTCGCGTCGCTGACCTCGATCGCCAATCAGGAGCCGTTCCGGCTGCTCGAAGACATCGATCTCGGCATCACCCCGGACGATCTCAGCGGCCACGCCCGAATGACCGTCATCGCCCAGGTGTCGCAGGACGAAACCGGCAAACTGACCGGCACCGACTACACGCTGAACGGCACGGTCGAGAATTTCGCCAGCTCGGCGCCTGTCGAAGGCAGGATGATTACCGAGGGGAATTTGACGTTGGTCTCCTCGCGCTCCGGCTATCAGGTCAAGGGCACGGCAAAGATGGACGGCGTGCCGACCGACCTCGTCATCGAAACCGGCGAAGCCGGCGAAATGCAGCTGACCGCCTCCGCCACCCTCGACGCCGAGGCGCGGCGGGCGATGGGGTTCGACTTCGAGGAATTCATCACCGGCACGATCCGCTATGTTGCGCGGCCGCAAACCGACGCGGTCCTGCAACTCGCGGTCGACCTCACCGAGGCGACACTCGATATCGACCAGATCGGGGTCAGCAAGCCTGCCGGGGAGCCGGGGACGGTGACCGCGTCGGTGAGCCAGGCCGACGGCATCACCACGATCGAACAGCTCGACCTCTCGTTTGGCACCGTGCACCTGATGGGCTCGCTGCAGGTCAGCCAGCAAGCCGGACTGATCGCCGCCGACTTCACCACCTTTCAGCTCAACCCGGAAGACCTGGCCTCGCTCTCAATTACCCCGATCGAGGGCGGTTACCGGGTCGCCATCAGCGGTGCCCAGCTTGACCTCAAACCCGTCATTTCCCGGTATCTGGGCCTCAGCGCGGAATCGGCGGTGGCGCGCTCGACAACCGACACCGCGGGCAACCTCATCGAGCTGCGGCTCGACCTCGAACGGGCGCTCGGCTTCTACCGGACCACCGCGTTCGGCGCCCACTTCGACATGGCGCTGCTCGGCAACAAGCTGTTGAGAGTTGACGCCCAGGCGCTGCTCGGTGGCGACAAGTCGATGTCGATCACCACCAACTCGCTGCCGCAGGGACGGGTGATGACGGTGGCGGTCAACGACTTCGGCACGATGCTCAGATTCATCGGCACCTATCCGCGGATCCTTGGCGGAGAGGGGAGCCTGGTGATGACGACCAACGATCCGACCCAGTCGGACAGGGGCGAAATGGTAATCCGCAATTTCGCGGTGATCGACGAGGCGGTGGTGGCGCAAATTCTCGGCAACCAGGATAACAGCCGCGAGCTGATCTCGAGCCAGAACAGGGTCGAGTTCACCCGGGGCCGGGCGGTCTTCGAGCGCACCGGGGACGCGCTGTCGCTGACCGAGGCGGCGTTCCACGGCGACCGGATCGGGGGCACGGTGCGCGGCAATATCTATACCAAGGAGCGCCGCTACGATCTCGTCGGCACTTACGTGCCGTTCTTCGGGATCAACAACATGTTCCGGCAATTGCCGGTTATCGGCCGGCTGATGGGCGGGCGTGAGGGCGAGGGATTGATCGGGGTGACATTCAAGGTCGAGGGTCCGCTCGACAGTCCCCAGTTCCGGATCAACCCGGCCTCGATCCTCGCGCCGGGAGTCTTCCGTCAGCTCTTCGAATTCCGCGCGGAGGATCTGCCGCCGGCCGGGACGAACCCCGACGCCGGATAGTCGTGCCCCCTTATGGCCGGCGTTCGCCAGGCAATCGCTCCGCCGGAGCGATTGCTCCATCTGGCGCACTCCCGGCCATCCAGTCTATCGCGCCGCCGACGCGGCCTTCGCGGCTCAATGGATCACCCGGTTGATCCTCGGGTCAAGCCAGAGGTGGGTGATGAGGGACTTGAGGAACGGCCAGACTCAGACCGGCTTCAGCAGGACGTGGCGCTTCTTGCCGACCGACAGCTTGATAACGCCCTCGGCCAGCAGATCGGCCTCGGTCAGAACCCGCCTGTCGTCCGAAACGATGCCGTCATTGACCCGCAGCGCTCCCCCGGCGACGAGCCGCCGCGCTTCGCCGTTGGACGCGGCGAGCCCGGACGTGACCGTCGCCACCAGCAGCCCCATGCCGCCGGCGAGCGCGGACCGGGCGACCGTGACCGTCGGCAGCGACAAATCGAGCGCGCCGTCGGCAAAGGTGCGCCGCGCCGTCTCTGCCGCCTGCCGGGCGGCATCCTCGCCATGCAGCATGGCGGTGGCGGTTGTCGCGAGGGTGATCTTGGCGTCGTTCAGCTCCGCGCCTTTCAGGTTTTCGAGGCGGGCGATCTCCGCCATCGGCAGGTTGGAAAAGAGCCTGAGGAATCGACCGACGTCGGCGTCTTCGGTGTTGCGCCAGAATTGCCAGTATTCGTAGGGGGCTAGCCGGTCTTCATTGATCCAGACGGCGCCCTCCGCGGTCTTACCCATTTTGACGCCGGAGGCGGTTGTGATGAGCGGGGTTGTCAGGGCGAATAGCTCGGCGCCATCGGCGCGCCGTCCCAGCTCGACGCCGGAGAGAATATTTCCCCACTGGTCCGACCCGCCCATCTGCAGGACGCAGCCGTGGCGGCGATGCAGCTCGAGAAAATCATAAGCCTGGAAGACCATGTAATTGAACTCGAGCAGCGACAGGTGCTGCTCGCGCTCGAGCCTCAGGCGCACCGCGTCGCGCTTGATCATTTCGTTGACCGAGAAATGCCGGCCGAACTCGCCGAGGAAGTCAACATAGTTGAGACCGAGGAGCCAATCGGCGTTATCTTGCATGATCGCGTCCGCTGCCCCGCTGCCGAACTTCACCAGTCGCGAGAAGCCGCGCGTGATCGAGGCCTTGTTGGCATCGATCTCATCGGCGGAGAGGAGCCGGCGCATTTCCTCCTTGCCGGAGGGATCGCCGATCCTCGTGGTGCCCGAACCCATCAGCGCGATCGGCCGGTTGCCGGTTTGCTGCAGCCAGTGGAGCAGCATGATCTGCACGAGATTGCCCACGTGCAAACTGTCGGCGGTGCAGTCGAAGCCGATATAAGCGGCGATGGGCCCGGCGCGCAGACGCCTGTCGAGGCCGTCGGGATCGGAAATCTGGTGGATGAAGTCCCGTTCCTCAAGCACCCGCAGAAAATCGGACTTGAACGCCATGCGTCAGCGCCCCCCGCCGGCAGCGATCTCCGCCCGCCGCTTGTCGAGATATTTGCTGCAGCGCGCGATCAAGTCGTCGATCTTGTCCTCGAAGAAATGATTGGCTCCGTGGACGATTTGCTGCTCGATGGTGATGCCGCGCTGGGTCTTCAGCTTGTCGACGAGTTTTTGGACCGCGTCGGGTGGCGCCACCCGGTCCTTGTCGCCGTGGATGATGAGGCCCGAGGACGGGCAGGGGGCCAAGAACGAAAAGTCATATAGGTTTTCGGGCGGGGCGACCGAGATAAAGCCCTCGACTTCCGGCCGGCGCATGAGGAGCTGCATACCGATCCAAGCGCCGAACGAGAATCCCGCGATCCAGCAGCCGCGCGATTCCCGGTTGAGCGATTGCAGCCAGTCGAGAGCGCCCGCCGCGTCCGAGAGTTCGCCCACTCCGTGATCGAAGACGCCTTGCGAGCGCCCGACCCCGCGCGAATTGAAGCGGAGGACCGAGAAGCCCCTTTTGGCGAACATGTAGAACAGGTGATAGACGATCTGGTTGTTCATCGTGCCACCGAATTCGGGGTGCGGATGCAGCACGATGGCGATCGGCGCGTTGGGTTTGTCGCCGGCCTGATAACGGCCTTCGATACGCCCCGCCGGGCCGTTGAACATGACTTCGGGCATTAACTGTCCTGGTCCCGGTGCGGACGCCCCCCGCGGGGGCGAACGGGGCGGCTGGCCCCCGGAAGATGGGTTGACGTGGAGGCGCGCGCTTCCTACAAACGGGAGCCGAAACCAGTTTAGAACGTTTCGAAACTAGGTGCGGCGGCTCATCCGGTCGATTTGAGCGCTCCTTTTACCCAGTGTGTCGCTCGCTTTTCAAGGATTCATTGGCCCTCCACGCGGGCCGGAATGGACGGCATGGACAAGCGTTCGCAGACCTATCTTGACCACAACGCCTCGTCGCCGCTGCTGCCGGCGGCGCGTACCGCTTTAATCGACGCCCTTGAAATGACCGGCAATCCGTCCTCGGTGCATCGCCATGGGCGGGCCCTGCGCGAGGTGATCGAAGCGGGCCGCGATTGGGTCGCCGAGCAAGCCGGCACCGAGCCCGAACGGGTGATTTTCACCGGCTCGGGGACCGAGGCGCTGACCCAGGGAATCGTGGCGACGGCGCGGGCGGGGCTGGCCGACCGGATCGTCATCTCCACCGGCGAGCATCAGGCGAGCCTCAAGGCCGCCGAGGCGGCCGGCGTACCGGCGACGACCGTTGGGCTGACGCCTGCCGGCGAAATCGACCTTGCGGGGTTCGGCGCGATCCTGACCGGGGCGGGCAGCGACCGGCTGCTGATCGCGCTGCACCAGGTCAACAACGAAACCGGGGTCGTCCAGCCGCTCGCCGAGATCGAGGCGATGCTGGCGGCGACCCCGCATATTCTGCTCGTCGACGCGGTCCAGGGTTTTGGCAAGCTCGACACAAATTTCGACGCCTCGCGCGCCGACATGCTGGCGATTTCCGCCCACAAGATCGGCGGGCCGGCGGGCATCGGGGCGCTGATCGTCAAGGACCGGTTCGACACCGTCCGGCTCATTCCAGGCGGCGGCCAGCAGCAGGGCCGGCGCGGCGGTACCGAACCGGCGGCGCTCGCGGCTGCCTTCGGGGTTGCGGCGCGCGCCGCACGCACCATCTTTGATCTCGAGAAACTGCGCGGCTTCACCGCCCGGATCGAGGCCATCGTGATGGCTCGGGTGCCAGGCGCGGTTGTCTTCGGACGCGCGGCGAAGCGGCTCGGCACGACGGTCAATTTCGCTATTCCGGGCCTCGCTAGCGCTACGGCGCTGATCGGCTTCGATCTTGCCGGCGTCTCGATCAGCGCCGGGTCGGCCTGCTCGTCGGGCAAGATGGCGAAGAGCCATGTCTTGAAGGCCATGGGCGTCGACCACACGCTTGCCGGCTCGGCGGTACGGGTCAGCACCGGCTGGTCGACGACCGGGGCCGACATCGACCATTTCGCCGCCGCGCTCGACGAAGTGATGGCGCGGCACGAGGCGGCAGCGGCCGCCTGAGAGAGTTTGAGGAAGGTCACATGCCTGCGGTTCGGGAAACGGTCGAACGAGTCAAGGGAATCGACGTCGACAAGTACAAATACGGCTTCGAGACCTCGATCGAATCCGACCGGGCGCCGCTCGGCCTCAACGAGGACATCGTCCGGTTCATCTCCGCCAAAAAGGGCGAGCCGGACTGGCTGCTGAACTGGCGGCTCGAGGCCTACCGGCGCTGGCTGACCATGGACGAGCCAACCTGGGCCCGGGTCAACTATCCCAGGATCGACTATCAGAACCTCTATTATTATTCGGCGCCGAAATCGACCGCCGGGCCGACGAGTCTCGCCGATGTCGATCCCGAGCTGCTCAAGACCTACGAGCGGCTCGGCATTCCGCTCAGCGAACAGAAGCTGCTGGCCGGGGTCAAGGAAACGCGGATCGCGGTCGATGCGGTTTTCGACTCGGTCTCGGTCGTCACCACCTTCCGCGAGGAACTCGCCAAGCAGGGGATCATCTTCTGCTCGATCTCCGAGGCGGTGCGCGAGCGTCCCGACCTGGTGCGCGACTATCTCGGCTCGGTGGTGCCCATCTCCGACAATTTCTTCGCGACGTTGAATTCGGCGGTGTTTTCCGACGGCTCGTTCGTCTATGTGCCGAAGGGCGTGCGCTGCCCGATGGAGCTGTCGACCTATTTCCGCATCAACGAAAAGCAGACCGGGCAATTCGAGCGCACACTGATCATCGCCGACGAGGGCGCCTATGTCAGCTATCTCGAAGGCTGCACCGCCCCGATGCGCGACGAGAACCAGCTGCACGCCGCGGTTGTCGAGCTTGTCGCCTTGAAAGACGCCGAGATAAAATATTCGACGGTGCAGAATTGGTATCCGGGCGACGCCGAGGGCCGGGGCGGGGTCTTCAACTTCGTCACCAAGCGCGGCGATTGCCGGGGCGACAATTCGAAGATTTCCTGGACCCAGGTCGAGACCGGCTCGGCGATCACCTGGAAATATCCGAGCTGCATCCTGAAAGGCAACAATTCGAGCGGCGAGTTCTATTCGATCGCGATTTCGAATGGCCACCAGCAGGTCGATTCCGGCACCAAGATGCTGCATCTCGGCAAGAACACCACCTCGCGGATCATCTCCAAGGGCATCGCCGCCGGCTTCTCGAACAACACCTATCGCGGGCGGGTGTTTGCGCATCCGAAGGCGACCAACGCCCGCAACTTCACCCAGTGCGACTCGCTCCTGATCGGCAACAAAAGCGGCGCCCATACGGTACCCTATATCGAGAGCCGGAACGCCACTGCCGTGTTCGAGCACGAGGCGACGACGTCGAAGATTTCCGACGACCAGATGTTCTATTGCCGGCAGCGCGGTCTCGACAGCGAAGCGGCGGTGGCGCTGATCGTCAACGGGTTCGTCCGCGAAGTCTTGCAGCACCTGCCGATGGAATTCATGGTCGAGACCCAGAAGCTGATCGGCATTTCGCTGGAAGGGAGCGTCGGATAATGGCCAATCTGCCCCAGCCGGTGGTCAACATCGCGGATTTGCCGCTCGAGACCTGGTCGCAAGGCAGCCACTTCGGCTCTGCCGGCGCCTCGTTCGGCGCGCGCCTCGGGCTCAACGGGCTCGGCATCAGCTATGACGAAGTGCCGCCCGGCAAATCGAGCTGCCCGTTCCACAACCATCATGTCGAGGATGAGCTTTTCATTGTCCTCGCAGGCGAGGGCACCTACCGCTTTGGCGCCGATCGTCACGCCATCAAGGCAGGTGACGTGCTCGGCGCTCCGGCCGGAGGGCCGGAAACTGCGCATCACATCGTCAATACCGGCGCGGCGGTGCTGCGCTATCTCAGCATTTCCACCATGGCGGCAACCGAAGTTGTCGAGTATCCCGATTCCGGAAAGTTCCTGATCTCCAGTCGTCCGGCGGGCCGGAAAAACGGCAAGCTGCGTTACATCGCGCGCGACCGGTCTGGCCTCGACTACTGGGATGGCGAAGCGAACGCCAAAGACAGCAAATGACCGAGAACTTTCTCGAAATCAAGAACCTCCATGTCCGCATTGAGGAGCGCGAAATCCTCAAGGGCGTCGATCTTTCGGTCGGCGCGGGCGAGGTGCATGCGATCATGGGCCGCAACGGCTCGGGCAAATCGACGCTCGCCTATGCGCTTGCCGGGCGCGCCGACTATCAGGTGACCGAAGGCGAGATTCTGTTCCGGGGCAAGAACCTCCTCGAAATGGCGCCCGACGAGCGGGCCGTCGCGGGCCTCTTCCTCGCCTTCCAGTATCCGACCGAAATTCCGGGCGTCGCGACGATGACCTTTTTGCGCTCGGCGATGAATGCCCAGCGCAAGGCGCGCGGCGAGAAGGAACTCTCGACCCCGGATTTCCTCAAGGCGGTGCGCGAGGCTGCGGCGGCTCTGGAGATTTCGACCGACATGCTGAAACGCGCGCTCAATGTCGGGTTCTCGGGCGGCGAGAAAAAGCGCACCGAAATCCTGCAGATGGCGATCCTCAAACCGTCGCTGTGCGTCATGGACGAAACCGATTCCGGGCTCGACATCGACGCGCTGAAAATTGTCGCCGAGGGCGTCAACGCGCTGCGGTCACCCGACCGCGCCTTTGTCGTCATCACGCACTATCAGAGGCTTCTCAATCATATCGTACCGGACTTCGTGCATGTGTTCTCGGACGGCAGGATCGTCGAGAGCGGCGGGCGGGAGCTGGCGCTCGAACTCGAATCCAAGGGCTATGCCGCCTTCGACGGGGAAGCGGCGTGAACAAGCTCGACCGGCCGGCCGTCAAGCTGAGCGACGCCGAACAGACGCTAGTCGGGCTGCTACGCGATCGTGGCGCCGACGAGACGGCGCGGCGGCTCGAGACCGTTGGCCTGCCGACGCGCCGGGTCGAGGCCTATCACTTCACCGATCTCAAGGTGATGCTGCGCGAGGTGCCGGATCGGCTGGCTGACCGGGTGGCGGGCAAGTCCGGCGCGCCGACGCTGAAAGGCGCGACAGGGATTCGACTGGTCAATGGCATCCTCGGCGGGCACGACAAGCTGCCGGCGGGGCTCGAGGTTTCGAGCGGGAAGGGCGCCGGGGCACTCTCGGACGACATCGTGGACCTAATTGGCGCCGGGTTCGCGCGAGGGACCGTGCGGCTGCTGTTGACGAAGAGCCAGCAGCGACCGATCCATCTCGACCTCAGGACCGAGGGCGAGGCCTCGGTCTCGACGGCGCGGGTCGAGATCGAGATCGGCGACGCAGTAGAGGCGACCCTTCTCCAGACGTGGTCGAGCACGAACGAAGCCCACCTCGTCAATGCCGGCGTTACGGTCCGGCTCGGCAAGAATGCGACGCTCACCCATGTGCAGATCGATCTGCAGGATGGCGCGGTGCGGCAACTCGTCCATGTCGATTTTCAAATCAGCGCCGGCGCCAAACTCCGCACCTTGACGATCAACAATGCCGCGATCTTGAGTCGGCTCGGCCTCTCCGCCCGCTTCAACGGCGCGGGCGCCCACGCCGATTTTACCGGGCTCAATCTCAGCGGCGGCAGCCAGCACCACGACATCACGCTGAACGTCAGCCACGCCGTCCCCGGCACCACCAGCAAGGAACTCTTCAAGAGTATCGCACGCGACCGGGCCAAAGCGGTCTTCCAGGGCAAGATCGTCGTCGAGCGCGACGCGCAGAAAACCGACGCCAAGATGATGGCTCAGGGACTGATGCTCAGCGAAGGCGCCGAGATCATCCATAAGCCTGAACTCGAAATCTTCGCCGACGATGTCGTGTGCGGGCACGGGGCGACCTGCGGCGATCTCGACGAGGCGGCGCTCTTCTATCTGATGAGCCGGGGCATTCCGCGCCCGACCGCCGAATCCATGCTGATCCGGGCGTTTGTCGCCGAGCTGTTCGAACCGATCGAGGACGAGGCGCTGCGGGCGTTGCTTGACGGGCTGGTCGACACCTGGCTCGGCGCGGGCACCGGCGTCCGGGCCGCGGCGTAAGCCATGCTCGACCTCGAGGCGGTGCGCGCCGACTTTCCGATTCTCGCCGAACAAATCAACGGCCATCGGCTGGTCTATCTCGATAATGGCGCCTCGGCCCAAAAGCCGAAGGCGGTCCTCGAGCGGATCGACCATGCCTACCGGCACGAATATGCCAACGTCCATCGCGGGCTGCATACGCTCTCGAGCCGGGCGACCGAGGCTTATGAGGGGGCGCGGGAAAGCGTCCGACATTTTTTGAATGCGGGAAGCCTCGACGAGATAGTCTTCACCAAATCGGCGACCGAGGCGATCAATCTCGTCGCGAGTTCCTTCGTCGCCCCGACGATTGAGGCGGGCGACGAGATCGTCCTCAGCATCGCCGAGCATCATTCCAATATCGTGCCCTGGCATTTCCTGCGCGAGCGGATGGGGGCGAAGCTCGTCTGGGTCGATGTCGCCGACGATGGCAGCTTCGATCTCGAAAAATTCGAGGCCGCGCTGAACAAGCGGACGAAATTCGTCGCCGTCACCCACCTGTCGAACGTGCTCGGCTCGGTGGCGCCCATCAAGGCGATTGCCGAGCTCGCGCATGCGCGGGGCATTGCTCTACTCGCCGACGGCAGCCAGGCGGCGGTGCATCTGCCGGTCGATGTCCAGGAGCTCGGGGTCGATTTCTATGTCGTCACCGGCCACAAGCTCTACGGTCCCTCGGGAATCGGCGCGCTTTACGGTCGCGCCGAGCGGCTTGCCGGGATGCGGCCCTATCAGGGCGGCGGCGAGATGATCGACGAGGTCTCCCAGGACCGGGTGACCTACAAGGAGCCGCCACACCGGTTTGAGGCCGGCACCCCGCCGATCGTCCAGGCCATCGGGCTCGGGGCGGCGCTGCGCTATCTCGAGACGCTCGGGCGCGAAGCAATCCTTGACCATGAGTCGGATGTCGGCGCCTACGCCGCCGAAGAGCTCAAGAAAATCAACTCGTTGCGGATTATCGGTGAGGCAAAAGGCAAAGGCGCGATTTACGCTTTCGCGATCGAGGGCGTGCATGCCCATGACCTTTCGACGATTCTCGATCGCTACGGCATCGCGGTGAGGGCCGGCAACCATTGCGCCATGCCACTTCTTAAGAGATTTGGCGTGACCTCTACATGCCGGGCCTCGTTCGCCCTATATAATGGCAAGGACGACGTCGATGCGCTGACCGACGGCATCAAGCGCACCAGGAAATTCTTCGAGTAGGCAGATGGACGACGCAACCGACACCGCGAAAGTCGAAACGGGCGAGGCGCTCGGCGCCGGCCCGGTGACGCCGCTGATCAACACGGCGGGCGCCTCCGGCATTCCGGCGGAAGAAATCGAGCGCATCACCGGCGATCTGGTTGCGGCATTGAAGACCGTTTACGACCCTGAGATTCCGGTCGACATTTACGAGCTCGGCCTGATTTACAAAGTCGATTTCGATGATGAGCGGCGAATCAAGATCGATATGACGCTGACCGCGCCTGGCTGTCCGGTGGCCGGCGAAATGCCGGGCTGGGTCGAGAACGCCGTTCGTGCTATTCCCGGCGTCAGCGATGTCGAGGTCAACATGGTCTTCGATCCGCCCTGGGACGCCGAGCGGATGAGCGACGAAGCCAAAGTCGCGCTGAACTGGTGGTAAGTATGGACTTCAAAGTCATCTCATTGACCGACAGGGCCGCCGAGCGGATCGCGGCGATCATCGCACGCGCCGACAAGCCGGTCGCCGGTGTGCGCGTCGGGGTCAAGAACGCCGGCTGCGCCGGCATGGCCTACACGCTCGATTACGTCGCCGAGCCGGTCAAGGGCGACGACCACGTCAGCGACAAAGGCGTCGACGTCTATGTCGAGCCGCGCGCGACTCTGTTCCTGATCGGCACCCAGATGGATTTTTCCGAGGACAAGATGCGCGCCGGTTTCGTCTTCAACAACCCCAACCAGACCGGCTCGTGCGGTTGCGGGGAAAGCGTCTCGCTGAAGCAGGCCGATCTCAAGGAACTGGCGAAGGCCCGCGCCGAGGCTTGATTGCGCTCCCGGGCGCAAGCGCCCTCCTGCCCCTCACTTGACATCGATGCGTAGACTCGCAGCCGCCAGCGCAGCGACCGCGGGGCAAGCTCGTTGGCCGAGGCAGAACTAGGTTGCGGCCCGGACCGGGCGGCGTAGAAACGCCGGAACCTGATCCGACTTGCCAAAGGGCTGCGAGGGTTCACGGCTCTTTTCGGCGCGCCGGGGTGTGCGATCGGGCCTTGGCGCGGCGACTTGCGGCTGAACCAACGCGGCCAGTCGGACCTCGGCCATTGCCGCTGGGGCAGGCGGGGAGGCTTGAGGTTCGACCCGCGGGGTGGGCGCGGGCCGGGAGTCTTGCCTTTCCGCCCGGGGGGCAGGCGATGTCTCGGCGCGGCGCCGAAGGCCGCGGCCGCTGTTTCCCGATTTCGACCTACCGTGCCGCTCCCGGCGAGGACGATCGCTCTCCGCCTCGTCGGACCTGGTGCGGCGGGCGACCGTCGGCGAGCCGATCCATTCGATGTCGCTGCCGATCAGCTTGACGATGGCGTCGACATATTTACGGTCGCCGGGGGCGACGAGGGTGACCGAACTGCCCTGCAGGCCGGCCCGCCCGGTGCGCCCGATCCGATGGACATAGTCTTCGGCATGGGTCGGCACGTCGAAATTGAAGATATGACTGACCGCCGGAATGTCGAGGCCCCGGGCGGCGACGTCGCTGGCGACCAGCAGGATCAATTCGTCCTGTCGGAAGCGGTCGAGGGTGGCGGTTCGGTTCGCCTGATCCATGTCGCCGTGCAGCTCGGCGGCATCGAACCCGTGCCGCTGCAGCGACCTGGCGAGGGTCGAGACGTCCCGCTTGCGGTTGCAGAAGATGATGGCGTTCTTGAACCCCTCCGAGCCGCGGATGAGGTCGCGCAAGGTGGCGCGCTTTTCCTCGGGCTTGGAGCCGGTGGCCAGAAGCCTTTGGTTGATCGTCCCGGCGGGCGTCGCTTGCCGGGCAACTTCGATCTGCACCGGATCGCGCAAAAACTTGGCGGTGAGCCGGCGGATCTCCGGCGGCATGGTCGCCGAGAAGAACAGGGTCTGCCGGCGCGGCGGCAACAGAGCGCAGATCCGCTCGATATCGGGAATGAAGCCCATGTCGAGCATCCGGTCGGCCTCGTCGATTACCAGAATTTCGACGCCCGTCAGCAGCAACCGGCCGCGTTCGAATTGGTCGAGCAGCCGCCCGGGGGTCGCGATCAGCACGTCGGCGCCGCGATCGAGCTTCTTGTTCTGGTCGTCGAAAGAGACGCCGCCAATCAAGAGTGCGACGGTAAGCTTGTGGTTCTTGCCGTATTTTTCGAAATGCTCGTGCACCTGCGCGGCGAGCTCTCGGGTCGGGCAGACGATCAGGGTGCGCGGCATCCGCGCCCGGGCGCGGCCCTTCTCGAGGAGCGTCAGCATCGGTAGTACGAAGCCGGCGGTCTTGCCGGTGCCGGTCTGGGCGATGCCGATCAGGTCCCGCTTTTCGAGGACGAGCGGGATCGCTTTGAGCTGAATGTCGGTGGGCCGGGTGTAACCGGCGTCGGCGACCGCGGCGACGACTTTGGCGCTCAGTCCGAGTGCGGCGAAGGGGTCGTTCAAGGGCAGCGTATCCGTGGCATGCGTGTTCAATTCGATCGTGCCGATGCGGCGCTGACGCCGCATCGCACCGGTTGCCCCTCGACGGGCGGACCTTAGCGACAAGTGACCCCGAGTCAATCAAGCATCGGCACTTTGGCTTAACGAGACGAGATTCGCGGCTATTTGGCGGCGGGTGGAATCAAATATCCAGATCACCGACGAATTCGGCGTTGGCCTGGATGAACTCGAACCGGGCCTCCGGCCTGTTGCCCATCAGCCGCTCGACCGCGATCCGCGTCTTGCCCGCGTCGCCGACGACTTTCACCTGCAGCAGAGTGCGCGAGGCGGGGCTCATCGTCGTCTCCTTGAGCTGGCCAAAACTCATTTCGCCGAGCCCCTTGAAGCGGGTGACATCGACCTTGCCGCGCTTGTCGAACTCCCTGGCCATGACTTTGTCTTTGTCGGCGTCGTCACGGGCGTAAAGCGTCTTGGCGCCCTGGGTGATCCGGTAGAGCGGGGGAACCGCCAGATAAAGGTGGCCGCCCTCGATCAGTTTTGGCGTCTCCTGATAGAAGAAGGTGATCAGCAGCGAGGCGATGTGGGCGCCGTCGACGTCGGCGTCGGTCATGATGATGATCTTGTCGTAGCGCAGGTCCGCCTCGCGGTAGCGCTCGCCGGTGCCGCAGCCGAGCGCCTGGACGAGGTCGCCGATCTGTTGGTTGGCAGAAAGCTTGTCGCGGGTGGCGCCGGCGACGTTGAGCACCTTGCCGCGCAGGGGAAGTATCGCCTGGGTTGCCCGGTTGCGGGCCTGCTTGGCGTTGCCCCCCGCCGAGTCGCCTTCGACGATGAAGATCTCGGCGCCCTCGGCCGCCCCTTGCGTGCAGTCGGCGAGCTTGCCGGGAAGTCGCAGCTTCCGCGTCGCGGACTTGCGGTCGATTTCCCGCTCGCGGCGGCGGCGCAGCCGTTCCTCGGCACGCTCGATCGTCCACTCGAGGAGCTTGTTGGCCTGATTGGGCGCGGCGGTGAGCCAATGATCGAAGGCATCGCGAACCGCGCCCTCGACCATCCGCGTCGCTTCGCCCGAAGTAAGCTTGTCCTTGGTCTGGCCGACGAATTCGGGCTCGCGAATGAACAGCGACAGGATCGCCCCGCAATTGGTGGCGATGTCCTCGGCGGTCAGCTGGGCGGCGCGTTTGTTGCCGGTGAGCTCGGCATAGCTTTTGAGACCGCGCAACAGCGCCGACCGCAATCCGGCTTCGTGGGTGCCGCCGTCCGGAGTCGCGACGGTGTTGCAGTAGGAATTGACGAAAGGCTCGCCGAGGGTGAAGGCGACCGCCCATTCGACGGTGCCGTGCTTGCCCGGCTCGCCGGCCCGCCCGACAAAGACGTCGTCGGTAATCCGCGGCTCGCCTTCGATGCGGCTTTCGATGTAATCGCGCAGTCCGCCGGGGAAATGGAATTCGGCGCGCGCCGGCGTGTCGGTGCCCTTGACGAGCGTAGCGTCGCACCACCAGCGGATTTCGACCCCGGCAAATAGATAGGCGCGCGAGCGCGTCATCGCGAAGACTCTTGCCGGCTCGAAGCCGATGCGGCCCCCAAAAATGTCGGGGTCGGGATGGAAGCGCACCGAGGTGCCGCGCCGATTGTGGACCCGGCCGAGATTTTCGAGCTTCGAGGTCTTGATCCCGCGCGAAAAGCTCTGGCGATAGAGCGTCTGGTCGCGCGCCACTTCGACAACGACCTCGACGGACAGCGCATTGACGACCGAGACGCCGACCCCGTGCAGCCCGCCCGACGTTTCGTAAGCGCGGGAATTGAATTTGCCGCCCGAATGCAGCGTCGTCATGATGACTTCGAGCGCCGAGCGGTCCGGAAATTTCGGATGCTTGTCGATGGGAATGCCGCGCCCGTTATCGGTGACGGTCAGGTATCCGTCCGCCCCGAGCCCAATCTCGATGCGGCTCGCATGCCCGGCGAGCGCCTCGTCCATGGCATTGTCGATGACTTCCGAGAAGAGGTGGTGCAGCGCGTTGACGTCGGTGCCGCCCACGTACATGCCCGGCCGGCGCCGGACCGGCTCGAGCCCTTCGAGCACCTCGATGTCAGCGGCCGAATAGTCCGACTTCAGCCCCTCGGTCCTCGCCGGGCGCCGGACGCCGCCGGAGGAGCGCGGCGGGTTTGCGGGCGAGAAAAGGTCGTCGGGCTGGTCCATGTCGCGGGCAGGGCGGCTCGAATCAAGGGTCCGCTTTGCTTAGCACACAAGCGGTTGCGCCGGGGGCATGGCGGCAATCCCCGTTCAGGCAGATGAACCCTCGATGAACGAGCGGTTCCGGCCGGGTTCAAAGCGCCCTCGCTAGGGTTTTCGCACGCTCACTGACGGCGATGATTCTCTGAAGGAGAACCCGATGACCGCGAACATCCTCAACCCGATGAAGAAAATCGCCCGTGCCGGCCTCATCGCGCTGGCGCTGGGTGGCGCGGGCCTCGTCGTGACCCCCGCGCAAGCCGCGAGCAGCTCCGCCAGCTTCTCGTTCTCGTTCAACTTCCCGAACGGGACATTCTCATTTTCAAATCAGGGCGGCCATCATTTCCGCCGCGCCTGCGCGACGCTGCGCGAGGTCTACTGGGGCTTCCAGCGGCACGGATATGACGACATCGAATTCGGCCGGCAGAACGGCCCCTGGGTCATCGTCACCGCCAGCCAGGGCCGCTGGGAATACACCTATCGCGTCAACCGCTGCACCTGGCAGGTGATCCTGCTCGACCGGCACCGTCAGCACCGGCACAACGACAATTGGGGTGGCCAGCAGAACTGGAATTGGAACCAGAACTGATCGCCCCGACACGAGACTTCCGCCTTTCTCCCTTGTCCTCCCCCCTCGGCCCGGCGCGGCGACCTGCTCCGGGCCGTTTTTTCGGGGCGTTCGCGCCTGCCGGCATCAGCAATTTCTTAATCTTGGGCTGCCAGAATGGGCGCATACGGTCATCAGTATGGCGTTGCCGTATGCCGGCCGCCGGGAGCTGGCGTCGGACGCAAGTTCATCGGCGCTTGTCGGCCGGGCATAATACGGGGTGGCCGCGGGCCGGATTAATCAGTGGTGCGTACCGGCTCGCCCATCTTCGCGTACCGCGATTCGCCATCCATGCGGCGGTCGCGGTCCAGTTCATCCTGAGTTGACCTCCAAAAACAAGAAGGGCTCCCTCCTAGGAGCCCTTCGCCTTGGCGCGAATGGACCCGCTCAGGCCGAGTAATACATGACGTATTCGATCGGGTGCGGGGTGTGCTCGAAGCGGATAACTTCCTGCATCTTCAACTCGATGTAGCTGCCGATCTGGTCGTCGTCCATCACCCCGCCGGCTTTGAGGAAAGCGTTGTCCGCCTCAAGGCATAGCAGCGCCTCGCGCAGCGAACCGCAGACGGTCGGAATGTTCTTGAGCTCCTCGGGCGGCAACTCGTAGAGGTCCTTGTCCATCGGTTCGCCTGGATGGATCTTGTTCTTGATCCCGTCGAGACCCGCCATCAGCATCGCGGCGAAGCCGAGATAGGGATTGGCAAGCGGATCGGGGAACCTGACCTCGACGCGTCTCGATTTGGGCGAGGCGCCGTGCGGAATCCGGCAGGCGGCCGAGCGATTGCGCGCCGAATAGGCGAGCAGCACCGGGGCCTCGAAGCCGGGGACCAGCCGCTTGTAGGAGTTGGTCGCCGGGTTGGTGAAGGCGTTGATCGCCTTGGCGTGTTTGATGATGCCGCCGATATAGAAAAGTGCGTTCTTGGAAAGGCCGGCATATTCCTCGCCCGCGAACAATGGCTTGCCGCCTTTCCAGATCGACTGGTGGCAATGCATGCCAGAGCCGTTGTCGCCATACATCGGCTTCGGCATGAAGGTCGCGGTCTTGCCCCAGGCGTTGGCAACCTGGGTCACTGCATACTTGTAAATCTGAATGGCGTCGGCGGCCTGAATGAGTGGGGCAAACTTGATGCCGAGCTCGTGTTGACCGGAGCCGACTTCGTGATGGTGCTTCTCCACGACCACCCCCATCTCGGCCATCACCTTCAGCATTTCCGAGCGGATATCCTGGGCGGTGTCGAGCGGGGGCACCGGGAAGTAGCCGAGCTTGGTGCCGATATGGTGGCCGAGATTGCCGGCCTCGTATGCGGTGTCGGAATTCGACGGGAACTCGACATTGTCGATCTTGTAGCCGGTATTGAACATCGTCGCCGCATAACGCACGTCGTCGAAGATGAAGAATTCCGGCTCCGGCCCGAACATGACCGAATCCCCGATGCCCGACGACTTCACATAGGCCTCCGCCTTTTTGGCGGTGGTGCGCGGGTCGCGGTTGTAGGCTTCGTGGGTCAGCGGCTCGAGAATGTCGCAGAAGATGGCGAGCGTCGACTGGCCGAAGAACGGGTCCATATAGATGGACGCCGGATCGGGCATCAGCACCATGTCGGACTCGTTGATCGGCCGCCAGCCGGCGATCGAGGAGCCGTCGAACATAATGCCGTCCTCGAAGGCGTCCTCATCGATGGCCGTCTGGTCCATCGTCACATGCTGCATCTTGCCGCGCGGATCGGTGAACCGCAGATCGACGAACTTGATTCCTTCGTCCTTGATGTTCTTCAGGATTTCGGATGCGGAACTCATTTCTTACCCCATGTTATCGACAATGGATGGATGGGCGGAGGCGACTCGCGGCCGCGGCCGAAGCGGCCTGGCTCACACGGCCTCGTCACCGGTCTCCCCGGTGCGGATGCGGATGGCCTGCTCGATGGTATAGACGAATATCTTGCCGTCGCCGATCCGGCCGGTCTGTGCGGCATTGCGAATGGCCTCGATGGCCTTCTCCGCCAGATGGTCGGGCACTACGACCTCGACCTTCACCTTCGGCAGGAAGTCGACGACATATTCGGCGCCCCGATAAAGTTCGGTATGACCCTTCTGACGCCCGAAGCCCTTGGCCTCGGTGACGGTGATCCCCTGAAGCCCCACTTCCTGAAGCGCCTCCTTGACCTCATCCAGTTTGAACGGTTTGACGATCGCCTCGATCTTTTTCATCCCTGGTCTCCTTCGCTGGCTACGCCAGGATATTCGCAGATGCTGGCTTGCAGGGATCATGCCAGCGTCCAACCGTCCCGATTGTCAATGAATTCCAAGGATTTGAGGCCTGCTCGAAAGGTTGCGCCGCAGCCCGCGCCCGCTCGCCTGCACAAGAAGTGGGCGCGCTGCCCATGGCTTGGTCGAATGCCTCCGAAGTGCCGGCGAGCGTGGGAAAATTCGCCGGCCAATGAGGTTTTGACTGGCGGGATGAGTTGGGTTAGACCGGCGCCCACCCGGGCCGGGCGCGTTTTGCGGGTGTGGTGAAACTGGTAGACACGCGAGATTTAGGTTCTCGTGCCGAAAGGCTTGGGGGTTCAAGTCCCTCCACCCGCACCAGCAGCGCCGGCCCTCAAAGCAAGATGGATCAATCCGAATGCGGGTCACCGAAACCTTCAACGAGGGTCTGAAGCGCAAGCTCGACATGTCTATACCGGCTGCCGAGCTCAACGAAAAACTCGACGAAAAGCTCCTCGAGCTGAAGGGGCGGGCGCAGATCAAGGGGTTTCGCCCCGGCAAGGTGCCTTTTGCGCATCTCAAGAAGGTCTATGGCCGCTCCGCCATGTCGGAAGTCATGCGCGAGGCGATGAATTCCGGCATCCAGAAGATCCTCGAAGAGCGCGAGGAGCGCCCCGCGCTCCAACCCAAGGTCGATCTGACCGAGGATCAGGCGGCGCTGAACCGGATGTTCGCCGGGCAAGCCGACCTCGATTTCTCCGTCACTTACGAGGTGCTGCCCAAGGTCGACTTGATGGACCTGGCGTCGATCAAGATCGAGCGGCCCCTCGTCGATGTCACCGACGCCGAGCTAGAGGAGCAGTTCCGTCGCTTCGTCGAGGCCAACCGGCCGTTCGAGGTCAAGGACGGGCCGGCCGGGACCGGCGACAAAGCGACGATGAATTTTGTCGGCCGAATCGGCGGCAAGACTTTTGAAGGCGGCACGTCGGAGGAAGTCGATGTCGTCATCGGCTCCGGCCAGTTCCTGCCGGGCTTCGAGGATCAGTTGATCGGCGCCAGCGCCGGCGAAAAGCGCCAGGTCACCGCGAGCTTTCCGGCCGACTATTCGACGACCGAGCTTGCCGGCAAACAAGCCGAGTTCGAGGTGACCGTGTCCGTTGTCGCGGCGCCCTCGACAGCCGAGATCGACGATGCTTTCGCCGCCAAACTCGGCCTCGGCACGCTGGCGCAAATACGCCAGACGATCCGCGACCAGATCGGTCTGCAGTATCTCTCGCTTACCCGGCGGCGGGTGAAGCGCATGGTGCTCGACATCCTCGACGAGGCGCACAGGTTCGAGGTGCCGCAAAACCTCGTCGACGAAGAGTTCAAGACGATATGGGAGCGGGTGACCCACGAGATCGAGCATCACGGGCGCAGTTTCGAGGCCGAGGGCACGACCGAAGCGGAAGCGCGCCAGGAATATCAGCGCATCGCCAACCGCCGGGTGCGGCTCGGGCTCGTCGTCGCCGAACTCGGCACGCGCAACGACATCAAGGTCACCGACGAGGAACTGCAACAGGCACTGGTCGCCGAAGTGCAGCGTTTTCCCGGCCAGGAGCAACAGGTCTACGATTATTACCGGCAGACGCCGGCCGCCCTCTCGTCGCTCCGGGCGCCGATTTTCGAAAGCAAGGTCGTCGACTTCGTCATGTCCAAAGCGAGTGTCACGGACAAAAAGGTCAGCCGCGAGGAACTCGTGGAAATGGTGCAGGCAGACCGGGACACGCTCGCCTTCGAGAATCCGAGCCATAATGGTCCGCGCGGTCACGATGACGAGGACGAACATGAGCACGAACACGATCATGCCGGTCACGACCGCGATCAGAAAGGTCACGATCACGGCCAATAGGTTGCTCGTCTCGAAGCACAGTGGGGCCGCCGCCGGGCGGCCTTTTTTGTGGCGGTGAAAAATCCACCGTGCCAGCATGGCGGGATGGATTTTCTCGAACTTTTGACGCCTGAGGAGATGGGCCGGGCCGACGCGCTGGCGGTCAAGGCGGGTGTTGGTTCGCTGACGCTGATGGAGAATGCCGGCGCGGCGGTGGCCGAGGCGATTGTCAAGCGCCTGCCCGAACAGCGGGTTCTGGTCTTGTGCGGGCCCGGCAACAATGGCGGGGACGGGTTCGTGGCCGCCCGGTACCTTGTGGACCGGGGCTGGCCGGTGCGCCTGGCGCTCTTCGGAGACAGGCAAAAGCTCAAGGGCGACGCCGCCGCCATGGCTGAGAGGTGGCAAGGGCCGGTCGAAACGGCGGGCCCTCAATCAATCGGGGATGCCGAACTGATCGTTGACGGGTTGCTCGGCGCCGGCCTCGACCGGGACGTCAGCGGCGACCTCGCATCCCTGATCGAGGCAGTCAGCTCTGCCGCCGCTCCGGTCGTCGCCATCGACATGCCGAGCGGAGTCGACGGGGCGACCGGCGCGGTGCGCGGCACCGCGATTGACGCCGACATGACCGTCACCTTCTTCCGCAAGAAGCCCGGCCATCTGATCCTGCCCGGACGGGAGTCCTGCGGTGAGCTGATCGTCAGCGACATCGGTATTCCGGCCGCGGTGATCGACGAGATCGGCCCGATGACCGCCGAGAACGGCCCGGCACTGTGGACAATTCCGGCGCGCGGCGCTTCGGCCCACAAATACGCGGCCGGCCATTGCATCGCCGTCTCGGGCGACCATTTCCAGACCGGGGCATCGAGGCTCGCCGCCGAAGCGGCGCTGCGGGCCGGGGCGGGCCTCGTCACCATCGCCGGTCCCTCCGAGGCGCTCTATATCCACGCCGTCCATGTCACCGCGATCATGCTGGCGCTCGTCCGCGACGCCCCGGACCTTGCCGAACTTCTCACCGACGAGCGCAAAAACGCCGTGGTACTCGGGCCGGGTCTGGGGGTCGGCCGGCCGCCCCGGCAGATGGCGACCGCCGCCCTGCAATCTAAGGCCGCGATCGTCCTTGACGCCGACGCGCTGACCTCATTCGAGGAAGAACCAGATACGCTCTTTGCCGTCACCCGGCGGCGCAAGGGCCGACCGGTGGTCCTGACCCCGCATACAGGCGAATTCGCCCGCATCTTCGGCTTCAATATCGAGGACCTCGGCAAGCTCGCTGCGGCGCGCGCCGCCGCCGATCGTTCCGGCGCCGTGGTGCTGTTGAAGGGCGCCGATAGCGTCATCGCCGCGCCCGACGGGCGAGCCGCGATCAACTCCAACGCCCCGCCGATCCTGGCGACCGCCGGGGCAGGGGACGTGCTGGCCGGGCTGATCGCGGGCCTCTTGGCGCAGGGCATGGAGGCGTTTGAGGCGGCGGCGGCGGGCGCCTGGATTCACGGGGCAGCGGCAAATGCTTTCGGCAAGCCCGGGCTTATCGCCGAGGATTTGCCGAGGCTTGTGCCGGGGGTGCTGGCGGGATTGGCGGGCGCCTGAATGCCCAAGATTTCGAACTCCGACCTGAAGAAAATGCGCGGGGCGTATGATCATGAGGTGGCGCGACACCTCGTTGACATCGCGCGAAATCGATCGACGATTACCTATGCGCAACTAGCGGCGCTCTTCGGTCGAACTGCCAGGAATTGGGGCGACCCGCTGGGAGGTATCGCGTTGCGGTGCCATGACGCCCATGTCCCGCTTTTGCCAGTCCTCGTCGTCAACGCAGCGACCTGGATGCCGTCTTCCGGTGCGGTTCTTTACAAGGACTTGGGCCTTGACGACGAGGCGGCGATCAGGCGTGAGCAGCAGAACTGCTACGACTTCGATTGGTCGAAGACGCCTTTGGGTAAGTGACTGTGTATGTCGCCACTTCAAACCTCGCCTAGAAAGGGGGAGGTCGGCGCGGAGCGTCGGGTGCCTGGATTCACGGCGCGGCGGCAAGTGCGTCCGGCAGACCGGGCCTCATCGCCGAGGATTTGCCGGGGCTTGTGCCGGGGGTGCTGGCGGGGCTCATTTCATAAACCTCCCCCAGAAAGGGGGAGGTCGACGCGGAGCGTCGGGTGGGGGTTGATAGCGCGCCAACCCCCACCCCAACCCTCCCCCTTGCTGGAAGAGGGAGATTTGTCACCACGCCAAATCCAGCCGATCAAGCCCGTGAAAGTGATAGGAATCGCGGTAGTGCGGCGCACCGGCGAGGCGAAGGCCCGGCAATCGGTCGAACAGCACTTTCAGTGCCACCTGCAGTTCGATCCGGGCGAGCGGCGCGCCGATGCAGAAATGGATGCCGGCGCCGAAGCTGACATTGGCGTTATCGGCGCGCGCGGGGTCGAATCGGCCAGGATCGGGGAAGCGTTGCGGGTCACGGTTGGCGGCCGCCAGCATCAAGCCGATCTCGTCGCCCTTCTTGAGCACGATCCCGCCCTCGAGCGTCAAGTCGGAAAGCGCCCAACGGGTGAACATGTGCAGCGGCGGATCGAAACGCAGACATTCCTCGACCGTTGCGGCAGCCGCTTCGGGGTTCGCGAACAGTGCCTTCGGATCGAGACCGGAGTGAAGGATGGTTTTGACCGCGTTGCCGGTCTGGTGGACCGTCGCCTCGTGCCCCGCGTTAAGCAGCAGAATGGTCGTCGAGATCAGCTCGTCCTCGGTCAGTTTGCCGCCGTCCTGCTCGGCGGTAATCATGTGCGAGATGAGATCCTCGCGCGGCGCGCGGCGGCGCTCGGCGACCAGGCTCTTGAGGTAGTCGCGGAATTCGGCGGCGACACGATTGGCGGCGAGCTCATCGGCCTCGCTATGGCTGAACATGTACATGCGGACCATGGTGTGCGACCAATCGAGGAGCTTGCCCGTCATCTCGCGCGGCACCCCAAGCATGTCGGCGATGATCGTCACCGGCACCGGCATGGCGAAAGCCTCGATCAGCTCGACCTCGCCTTTGCCCGCGAAGCCATCGATGAGCTGATGCGCGAAAGCCTCGACGACCGGCCGCAGCCGCTCGACATGGCGCGAGACGAAGGCGCGGGTGACGAGCGAGCGGAGTTTGGTGTGTTCCGGCGGCTCGAGTTCGAGCAGCGAATGCGCCTCGACCCCGTCGAAATCCTTTAGATGCGCCTTGGGCTCGGCAAGCCCGACTTCGGCCCGGCTCGCCACGTGCAGAATCTGCCGACCGAACCGCCGGTCGCGCAACAGCGCGTTGACTTCGCCCCAGCCGACAAAGCACCAATGGCCGAAATCGGCCCAGTAAAAGGCGGTGCCTTCGGCGTGCCGCTCGGCATCGAAGGCGTAAGGGTCCTGGAAGAACGTTGCCTCGCGCGGATCGCGGGAGACGGTGACCCCCGAAAGGGGCAAGGTCGAGACGCGGCGGGCGGGGTAAGTCATCCTTGGGTTGTCGCGCCGGGGACGGGCGAAATCAAGCGCCCGCGATCCCCATTGAACCGCAACGCCCACGCACCTATTTTGCGTCTTTACCTTCCCTTAACACCCGGTCGTCTCAGATCGGTGCCGGCCGAATCAAAAAATCCGAGGGCGTCCCATGAAAGACCTCGCCGAAATCTACATGAACACGCTGGTGCCGATGGTGGTCGAGCAGACCAACCGCGGCGAGCGCGCCTTCGACATCTATTCGCGGCTCCTGAAGGAGCGGATCGTCTTCGTCACCGGGCCGATCGAGGACAATGTCTCCTCGCTCATCGTCGCCCAACTCCTCTTCCTCGAATCCGAGAACCCAAAGAAGGAGATCGCCCTGTATATCAATTCGCCGGGCGGGATAGTGACCTCGGGGCTCGGGGTCTATGACACCATGCAGTTCATCCGCCCGCCGGTGGCGACCCTTTGCGTTGGCCAGGCGGCCTCGATGGGCTCGTTGCTGCTCGCCGCCGGGGAGAAGGGCCTGCGCTCGGCGCTGCCCAACGCGAGGATCCTGGTCCACCAGCCGTCGGCCGGCTTCCAGGGCCAGGCATCCGACATCGAGCGGCACGCCGAGGACATCATCAAGATGAAGCGGCGCCTCAACGAAATCTACGAGAAGCACACCGGCAAGGACTACGACACCATCGAGCGAACCCTCGACCGGGATTATTTCATGTCGGCGGCGGAGGCCAAGGATTTCGGCCTGATCGATCAGGTCTACGAGAAGCGCGCGGCCCCCGAGGCGAACGGCAAGTGAGGGGGAACGGGCCGCCTGCGCGCCCGGTTAACGATCCTTGACGGATTGCGACAGCGGTGCGATTGCGCCACCGGAAAGTCGCCTTTATGGTCAGAAGTTAAGGGCTTACGGTTTGTTCACCGGCGCTTGCTAGCCTTGCAAGACCGGGTAATGGAAGCCGCGGCGCCTGAGGTGAGGTGAATGTCCAAAGAGACCGGCAACGGCGATTCGGCGAAGAACACGCTCTACTGTTCGTTCTGCGGCAAGTCGCAGCACGAGGTCCGCAAACTCATCGCCGGCCCGACGGTGTTCATTTGCGACGAATGCGTCGAATTGTGCATGGACATCATCCGCGAGGAATCGAAAACCTCGACGGTCAAGTCGACCGAGGGCGTGCCGACCCCGGCCGAGATTTGCGCCGTGCTCGACGATTACGTGATCGGCCAGATGCAGGCCAAGCGCGTCCTCTCCGTCGCCGTTCACAACCATTACAAGCGCCTCAACAACGCGCCTAAAAACCAGGAAGTCGAACTCTCGAAGTCGAACATCCTGCTGATCGGGCCGACCGGTTGCGGCAAGACGCTGCTCGCCCAGACGCTCGCTCGTATCATCGACGTGCCCTTCACCATGGCCGACGCGACGACGCTGACCGAAGCCGGTTACGTCGGCGAGGACGTCGAGAATATCATTTTGAAGCTACTGCAGTCCGCCGACTACAATGTCGAGAAGGCGCAGCGCGGCATCGTCTATATCGACGAGGTCGACAAGATCTCGCGCAAGGCCGACAATCCCTCGATCACCCGCGACGTCTCGGGCGAGGGCGTCCAGCAGGCACTGCTGAAGATCATGGAAGGCACCGTGGCTTCGGTGCCCCCGCAGGGCGGCCGCAAACATCCGCAGCAGGAATTCCTGCAGGTCGATACCACCAACATCTTGTTCATTTGCGGCGGCGCTTTCTCGGGCCTCGAGAAGATCATCGCGGCGCGCGGCCAGTCCACCTCGATCGGCTTCGCCGCCGACGTCAAGGATCCGCATGACCGCCGGGTCGGGGAAGTGCTGTCGCTGGTTGAGCCCGAGGACATGATCAAATACGGGCTGATCCCGGAATTCATCGGCCGCCTGCCGGTGATCGCGACGCTCGAGGATCTCGACGAACCGGCGCTCATCCGCATTCTCACCGAGCCCAAAAACGCTCTGGTGCGCCAGTATCAAAGGCTCTTCCAGATGGAGGACGTGGAACTGACTTTCCACGCGGACGCGCTCGTGGCGATTGCCCATCAGGCGATCAATCGCAAGACCGGCGCCCGGGGCCTGCGCTCGATCATGGAAGCGATCCTTCTCGACACCATGTTCGACCTGCCCTCGCTCGACGGAGTCGAGGAAGTCGTGATTTCGAAGGAAGTGGTCGACGGCAAGGACGCCCGTCCCCTCTATATCTACTCCGACCGCCGCGAAGACGTGGGTGCCGGCGCGTAGCTTTCCGCGGCCCCCCGGCGCGCTTGTCTTGCCCGCGGCGAATCCTATCTAGTGTGTCTGAGTTCCGTTCCGCGCCCGTTCGGGCGGATCGGCTGATGTCCGGCGGGCCGCCCAGGGCCTTAATCCGGACCAACTGACACCGGGAAAGGGCACGCCATGGCTGAAATCGCGAAATCCTCAACTCCGCCGGCCGGCACCAACGACGTCTATCCGGTCCTGCCGTTGCGCGACATCGTGGTCTTCCCCTCGATGATCGTGCCGCTGTTCGTCGGCCGGGAGAAATCGGTCAAGGCGCTCGAAGAAGTGATGCGCGAGGACAAGAACGTCCTCTTCCTGACCCAGAAGAACGCCCAGGACGACGACCCCAAGCCCGCCGATCTCTACGATGTCGGCACCGTCGCCTCGATCCTGCAGCTCCTCAAGCTGCCGGACGGGACGGTGAAGATTCTCGTCGAAGGCGTCAGCCGCGCCCGCATCCAGGAATTCGTCCAGACCGAGGAATATCTCGAGGCGAGTGTCGCCCTGCTCACCGAGAAGGCGCATGACGAGGTCGAGGCCGAGGCATTGTCCCGTTCGGCGATCGCCGAGTTCGAGAATTACGTCAAGCTCAACAAGAAGGTCTCACCGGAAGTTGTTTCTTCGGTCACCCAGATCGAAGATCACGCCAAGCTCGCCGATACCATCGCCTCGCACCTCGCCGTCAAGATTCAGGACCGGCAGGCGGTGCTGGCGCTCGATTCAGTCACCGCGCGGCTCGAAAAGGTGCTCGCCCTGATGGAAGGCGAGATCGGCGTGCTGCAAGTCGAAAAGCGCATCCGCACCCGCGTCAAGCGGCAGATGGAGAAGACCCAGCGCGAGTACTATCTCAACGAGCAGATGAAGGCGATCCAGCGCGAACTCGGGGATTCCGAGGACGGCGCCGACGAGGTCGGCGAACTCGAGGAGCGGATCAAGAAGACGCGCCTCTCCAAGGAGGCGCGCGGCAAGGCCAATGCCGAGGTCAAGAAGCTCAAGCAAATGAGCCCGATGTCGGCGGAAGCGACCGTCGTCCGCAATTATCTCGACTGGCTCCTGGGCTTACCCTGGAAGAAGCGCTCGCGCATCAAGACCGACCTCGCCTTCTCTGAAAAGGTGCTCGAGGACGACCATTTCGGTCTCGACAAGGTCAAGGAACGGATCGTCGAATATCTCGCCGTGCAAAGCCGTACCGGCAAGCTGAAAGGTCCGATCCTCTGCCTCGTCGGCCCCCCGGGCGTCGGCAAGACCTCGCTCGGCAAGTCGATCGCCAAGGCGACCGGCCGCGAGTTCATCCGCATGTCGCTGGGCGGAGTGCGCGATGAGGCCGAAATCCGCGGCCACCGGCGCACCTATATCGGGTCATTGCCCGGCAAGGTCATCCAGTCGATGCGCAAGGCGGGAAAATCCAACCCGCTGTTCCTGCTCGATGAGATCGACAAGATGGGCATGGACTTCCGCGGCGATCCGTCCTCGGCGCTGCTCGAGGTACTCGACCCCGAACAGAACTCGACCTTCATGGATCACTACCTCGAGGTCGAATACGATCTTTCGGACGTGATGTTCGTGACCACCGCCAACACGCTCAACATTCCCTCCCCGCTGATGGACCGGATGGAGATCATCCGCATCTCCGGCTACACCGAGGACGAGAAGGCCGAAATCGCTCGTCGGCACCTGCTGCCGGAATTGTTCGAGGCGCATGGCCTCAAACGCGAGGAATTCGAGCTGCCGGACGCATCCCTGCTGCTGCTCATTCGCCGCTACACCCGCGAGGCGGGCGTCCGGAACCTGAAGCGCGAGCTTGCCAATCTGATGCGCAAATCGATCAAGGAGCTGATGACCACGGACAAGGGCAAGATCGCGGTCACCGAGCAAGTCGTCGAGGACTATCTCGGCCCGCCGAAGTTCCGCTTCGGGGAGATCGACGCCGAAGCCCAGGTCGGTGTCGTCACCGGTCTCGCCTGGACGAATGTCGGCGGCGAGCTGCTGACCATCGAGGGCATCCGGACCCCCGGCAAGGGCCGGATGACCGTCACCGGCAACCTGAAAGAGGTGATGAAGGAATCGATCTCGGCCGCGGCGACCTATGTCAGGAGCCGGGCGCTCAGCATCGGCGTCAAGCCGCCGAAGTTTGACAAGGTCGATATCCACGTCCACGTCCCCGAGGGCGCGACCCCGAAGGACGGGCCGTCCGCCGGCATCGCCATGGCCACCGCAATCATCTCGGTCATGACCGAAATCCCGGTCCGCCACGACATCGCGATGACCGGCGAGATCACGCTGCGGGGCAGGATACTGCCGATCGGCGGGCTCAAGGAAAAGCTGCTCGCGGCGCTCCGTGGTGGCATCAAAACGGTCCTCATTCCCGAGGAAAACGTCCGCGATCTCAGTGAGATACCGGAAACGGTGACCAGGGGGATGGAGATCGTTCCGGTCAGCCGCATGGACGAGGTGATCAAGCACGCGCTCCTCACCCAGCCGGTGCCGATCGAGTGGGAGCCCGAGGAAGAGGGCAAGGCGCCGGCCACTCCGCCGGCCGAGCCGGATGAGTCGGAGACCGTCGTCGCGCACTGAGGCGGAGACGAAAAAGCCATGGCGGGGTGACCCGAATCAGGGTTATCCCGCAGTTTGTTCACATGGGCAAAACCGGCGGAAATCCTTGCTTTTCGCCCGGAATCGACAACACTGCCGACGCTCACGTCTGATTCTGATGTCAGGCAAATGACGAAGAGGATGGACTCATGAACAAGAACGATCTGATCGCCGCCGCGGCGAGCAAGTCAGGCATCACAAAATCGCAGGCGGCCGAAGCGGTCGATGCGGTTTTCGATGCGATCACGATGACGCTGAAGAATGGCGGTGACGTGCGCCTGGTCGGTTTTGGCACTTTCGCCGTTTCGCACCGCAAGGCCACGCAGGGACGCAATCCCGCCACCGGCGCCCCGATCAGCATTCCGGCCAGCAATGTGCCAAAGTTCAAGGCCGGCAAGCAGCTCAAGCAAGCCGTCAACTAGGCCCTTCGCCTGCGGCAGATTTCCGAGGCCCCGGTTCGCCGGGGCCTTTGTATTGGCGGGGACGGGCAGGGGACGGCGCGGCGCCGCTTTTCGTTTGACCGCGAGGGGCCCGGCCAATAGACCGGCCCCGATCCGGGCGGTTAGCTCAGCCGGTAGAGCGCCACGTTTACACCGTGGATGTCGGGAGTTCGAGCCTCTCACCGCCCACCAGCCTCCGCTCCTCGAGCTACGGCTCGGCGAGCCGGCTCTTTCCTCAGGCAATTCCCAGCGCGCGCTCCAGGGCGTTGGAGCGCAAGTCCTCGCCGTTTCGATCAGGGGCTCGCCATCCGGGCCGGCTGGCATTGCCGACGGTCTTGTTGGCGTCGATGACCAGCGGTTTGCCGTCGAGAAGGATGTAGTCGATTTTGCCGAAGTCGAGGCCGATGCGGGCCCGCTCGACTTCAAGATCGGGCAGGAGCCTGAACTCCACAGCTTCCGCGACCGAGAAGCGGACGACGGGGTCCGGGCCGCGCGCAAAATAGACATAGCCGTTGTCGCCCATGAATTGCCATGAGTGCACGCCATAGCCGCCGTTCACCCGCTCGGGATTTAAAATTTCCACGACGAGGTCGGGATCGCTGCCGAGGCTCTCGGGCACGTCGAACAAGGCGATCGAACACTCGATACGAGAAGGGCGGAGGCAGACCAGGAAACGGCGTTGCCATCTGGAACCAGCGAGCATGGCGATTAAGGGCGCGTTCCGGGCCGCCGCCATGGTTGAGGTTGGACTTGACGATGACGGGTCCCGCCCATGTGGGATGCAATGCGATTTGCGCACCGGAGACGTGCCGCTTGGTGATGTCCCCGCACCGTCCGTTGAGACAACGCGGATAGCGCGACGCCAGTTCGAGATAGGCTTCGGGCACGACCGAGCAATCCACATGCAGGATCGCGGCGTCGGCCGGAATAAATCGTCCGGGATCGCGCACGGTGAAGACCGTGTGCCCGCGCCGGGCGAGCTCGCGAGTTGTCAGCGTGATGTCGTAAACCGGCCTCGGAATGAGTCCGTGGTACATCAGATCGAGGCGATGCAGGATCAGCGCGATGCGCGCCATTGGTGGGCACTCCGGATGCGGACGAAGCTAGCATGCCGGGAATGGATTGAGGCGCGGCGAGGCGGACCGCTCCTTGACTTGGAAAGGGCTCGCCCGTAAAGCTCCGCGACCCTTCGAGGGGGGCGTAGCTCAGTTGGTTAGAGCGCTGGCCTGTCACGCCAGAGGTCGCGGGTTCGAGTCCCGTCGCTCCCGCCATTCAACCCACCCTCAGAGGCGTCCGGTCCAGGCCCACCCCATCCGGCCGGGCCATTGAATCGCCCCCGAACGTCCCTACATTAGTCTCGAACATCCCCTAGAGAATGCCGCTGCTTCGTTCGCTAACCACCGCGGGCGAGATGATTTGAGATTGCCCCCGGACACGAGAAAATACGCCGGCCGAGAACTGGCGCGAAAGACTGGAGTTGGCATGATGAAGGCCTTCAAAGCGGCCGGGCTGGCGGTGCTGTTTGGCATGGCCTCGTCGCCGGCATTCGCCGCCGAAGACTACCCTGACGCCTATTCCGGCTACGAGCCGGCGCATGACTGGACCGGCTTCTACGCCGGGGTCATGGGCACCGGCGTCATGACCAGCCCGGACTCGCTGTTTGGACTCGGCGGCATCGCCGGCATCAATGCCGGATTCGACTTTGCCCTGATCGGCGCGGAAATCGCGGTGATCGGCTTGCGCGACACCGGCACCGGCGTCTGGCAGGCCCAGGCGCAGCTCCTCGCCCGCGGCGGGATGATCGTTGGTGACGAAGTGCTGATCTACGGCGCCGGCGGCTACGGCGCCGAACTCACCGGGACCGGGGAGACGTTCGGCCTCTTCGGCGGCGGCATCGAGGTGGCGTTTTCTGAAACGCTGAGCTTCCGCGGCCAGTATCTTTACGCCAACGAGCTGAGCGGGGGCGCCGACCAGCAACAGCTGTCGCTGAGCACCCTGTTCCATTTCTGACGGGCTGCACCCTCCTCAATTGCTGATTCCCTGAACCAGGTCTCGGAGGTGGGCGCCGATGCACGCCGGATTCTGTTGCCTCAATGCAACAGTGAGTCGAAAAGCAATCGTCACGAACCCCGATTCCGGGCAATTCGGCTTCGCCGCAAGCTATTTTGCTTTGCCTAGCAAGTGGCGAGTGTGCGAAACAGGGACAACTACAAAAAACAGTCGAACAGGGGTCGTGAACATGAGTGCAATAAAGAAACTGGCTATTGCTGTGGCGATTGGCCTCGCGGGAACCGCGAGCGCGATGGCCACCGATCTTTATGTGGCACCGGCGGACCCGGTGTTCTTCGATGAGTCGGCTGGCGCCGATTGGTATTTCGGTTTCCATAAGGGCTATGGCTGGGGGCTCGCCGACCACCTGCCGGGACCAAACTTTCCAGGCCCTGCAGGCGGTAACGACATTGACCTGACCGGCTTTCTTGCCGGCATTCAAGTCGGCGTGATGTTCCCTTCGAACAGCGCATTGCGGTTCGGCATCGAAAAGGATATCGAGTGGACCAACATTTCCGGCTCGTGCATTTCCCTGGAATGCAGTGCGGCCTTCGATCCCTACACCGCCAGCATCAACTGGGAAGGGTCGAAGCGAGTTCGCGTTGGCTTCGCGCTCGGTGACGACGGCAACGTCATGCCCTACCTGACGGGTGGCTTGGCGTTTGCAAACGTGACGCGTGGGTCCGACTCCGGTGGCGGCACCAGCGAAACGCTGAACGTTTTCGGCTGGACTGCTGGCGGCGGCATCGAGGTATTCACCGACTCGAACGTCTCCTTCTTCGGCGAAGCCCGCTATACCGCTTACCGCGCCCGGGAGTTCGATACGGGCGGTACTCCGCCGAACACCGCCTTCTCCAAGACGACCATCCGCGCCGGCATCAACTGGCACATCAACTAGTCGTCGAATCAAGGCGTGAAATTCAAGGCCCCGCTTCGGCGGGGCCTTTTGCTTGACTCAAACCCCTGAAATTCTGCGTTAATTCGGCATTCGTTGCCAATTTGAACCAATTGCAAAGGATATTGGATGAAACTGGCGCGCTTGCCATTCTGGGCGTTGAATGCGACCGGTTTTGGTGCGATTTTGGCGGCAAGCGCAATTTGAGTCGCCTTCGGATCGAACGGAAGAGGTCAGACGATGAACATGTTCAAGCAATTGGCGCTGGCGGGTGCGGCGAGCCTGGCGCTGGCGACCGGCGCCCAGGCAACCGATCTCTACACGGCGGTCCCGTCGACCCCGATGTATGACGAGGCCGGCTTCGATTGGGAAGGCTTCTACTTCGGCGTGCAGAAGGGATTTTGGTTCGGCGGCAGCAACTACTGGTCGTTCGACAAAGTCGCCGGCATCAACTTTCTCCTCGGGGATAATTTCCTGGTCGGCGCTGAGGCGATGGGTGGCATCGTCACCGATTTCAGCGGCAATCTCGGCTTCGAAGCCTATCTGCGCGGCCGCCTGGGTCTTGTTTTGGGCGGCGATGTGCTCATCTACAAACTCGGCGAAATCGGATACGTCAACGGAACCTCCACCTTCGCCTTTGGCGGCGGCCTCGAGATCGCGGTTGGCGATAGAATGAGCGTGCGCGGCGAACTGAGGGGCATCGGCGACATCGGCGACCCTGGCTTCGATTACGCCATAGCCTCGATCGGCGTGCTCTGGCACGCCAACTGACCGAAATATCCTCAAACTGATGTGCTGAAAGCCCCGCTCCGGCGGGGCTTTTTGCTGACGGCGCAGCGCGTCTGATCAAGCGACCGGAAGCCGCCGGATTCCCACGCATTCTCCCTTGAATCAACCCTTTGGCTGGGCTAAGCCCTAGCCCGACAGCGGCCGGACGCGCGAGGCGCCATACCGCAGGAACAGGCAGGCCGTCCGGCCGTGCCAAGACAATCCAAGGCGAGCCGTCATGCAGCTGCTCCTCAGCGATTATCTGCCGGTTGTGCTGTTCATCGGGCTGTCCGGGGTCATCGGTCTGGCGCTGCTGGTTGCCCCCTTCATCATCGCCGTCAAGCGTCCCGATTCCGAGAAGGTCTCGGCGTATGAGTGCGGCTTCAACGCCTTCGACGACGCGCGGATGAAGTTCGACGTGCGCTACTATCTCGTCTCGATCCTGTTCATCGTTTTCGACCTCGAAGTGGCGTTCCTCTTCCCCTGGGCGGCTGCTTTCCGCGACGTCGGCTGGTTCGGCTTCTGGGCAATGATGATCTTCCTCGCCGTCCTGACCATAGGCTTTGTCTATGAATGGCGGAAAGGGGCCCTCGAATGGGATTGACCGACCCGCACCTGCCGATGACGCCGCGCCGGATGGGGGCGGTCGATCCCTTCACCGGCAAGGCCGTCTCGCTCGATACCGGCTATTTCACCGAGATCGACAACGAACTCGCCGACAAGGGGTTCCTCGTCACCGCCTCGGACGATCTCATCAACTGGGCGCGCACCGGCTCGTTGATGTGGCTGACTTTTGGCTTGGCGTGCTGCGCCGTCGAGATGATGCAGATGAACATGCCGCGCTACGACGCCGAGCGCTTCGGCTTCGCCCCGCGTGCGTCCCCCCGCCAGGCCGACGTGATGATCGTCGCCGGCACGCTAACCAACAAAATGGCCCCGGCGCTGCGCAAGGTTTACGACCAGATGCCGGAGCCGCGTTACGTCATTTCGATGGGCTCGTGCGCCAATGGCGGCGGCTACTACCATTATTCCTATTCGGTGGTGCGCGGCTGCGACCGCATCGTACCCGTCGATATCTATGTTCCCGGCTGCCCGCCGACCGCCGAGGCGCTGCTTTACGGCGTTCTGCTCCTGCAGAAGAAGATCCGCCGCACCGGCACGATCGAACGTTGAGCGATTGACCCCATGGACGAAGCCCTCCGCGAACATGGCGACTATGTCACCGCCAAACTCGGCGAAAGCGTTTTGGGCGTCATGGTGGCTTTTGGCGAGCTGACGATCACCGTCAAGCGCGCGGCCATCGCCGATGTGCTGCGCCTGCTGCGCGACGACAACCAGTGCCGCTATTTTGCTTTCATCGACCTCTGTGGGGTCGACTATCCCGGCCGCGATGAGCGTTTCGACGTCGTCTATCATCTGCTGTCCCCGACCCAGAACGCCCGCATCGCGGTGAAGTTGACGACCGAGGAAGCATCGCCGGTGCCTTCGGTCTGCGAGGTGTTTCCGGGCGCCAACTGGTACGAACGCGAGGTCTATGACCTTTACGGCATTCTGTTTTCCGGTCACCCGGATCTGCGACGCATCCTCACCGACTACGGCTTCGACGGCCACCCGATGCGCAAGGATTTCCCGCTGACCGGCTTCGTCGAGGTGCGCTACGACGAGGAAAGGAAGCGCGTCATCTACGAGCCGGTGCGCCTCGCCCAGGAATTCCGCAACTTCGAATTCGAAAGCCCGTGGGAAGGCGGCGACTATGTGCTGCCCGGGGACGAGAAGGCCAAGGATCAGCATTGATGGCCGAAGTCCAGGTCCGCAACTTCAACATCAATTTTGGCCCGGTGCACCCGGCCGCCCACGGGGTGCTGCGCCTCGTCCTCGAGCTTGACGGCGAGGTGGTGCAGCGCGCCGACCCGCATATCGGGCTCCTGCATCGCGGCACCGAAAAACTCATCGAGCACAAGACTTATCTGCAGGCGATCGGGTATTTCGACCGGCTCGACTATGTCGCCCCGATGAACCAGGAGCACGCCTTCGCGCTGGCCGTCGAGCGGCTGCTCGGGCTCGACGTGCCGTTCCGCGGCCAGGTGATCCGCGTACTCTTTTGCGAGATCGGGCGGCTGCTCAATCACCTCCTCAACGTCACGACCCAGGCGCTCGATGTCGGCGCGCTCACCCCGCCGCTTTGGGGCTTCGAGGAGCGCGAAAAACTGATGATCTTCTATGAGCGCGCTTCGGGCGCGCGCATGCATGCCGACTATTTCCGCCCCGGCGGCGTGCATCAGGACCTTACCCCCGAACTCATCGACGATATCGGCGCCTTCTGCGATCCGTTCCTGAAAGTCTGCGACGACATCGAGGGGCTTCTCACCAACAACCGCATCTTCAAGCAGCGCAATGTCGACATCGGGGTCGTCAGCCTCGACGATGCCTGGGCCTGGGGGTTTTCCGGCGTGATGGTGCGCGGCTCGGGAGCAGCTTGGGATCTGCGCAAGGCGCAGCCGTATGAATGCTACGCCGAGCTCGATTTCGACATTCCGATCGGCAAGAACGGCGACTGCTACGACCGATATCTGGTGCGGATGGAGGAAATGCGCCAGTCGGCCCATTTGATGAAGCAATGCGTTGAGCTCTTGCACTCGGCGCGCGGGCAGGGGCCGGTCTCCTCGACCGACGGCAAGATAGTTCCGCCGAAGCGCTCCGAAATGAAGCGCTCGATGGAAGCGCTGATCCATCATTTCAAACTCTATACCGAGGGTTACCGCGTGCCCGCGGGGGAGGTCTATGCGGCGGTCGAGGCGCCGAAGGGCGAGTTCGGGGTCTATCTCGTCGCCGACGGCTCCAACAAGCCGTATCGCTGCAAGCTCCGCGCGCCCGGCTTCGCGCATCTGAGCGCGATGGATTGGCTCACCCGCGGCCACATGCTCGCCGACGTCGCAGCGATCTTGGGCTCGCTCGACATTGTCTTCGGGGAGGTCGACCGGTGAGCATGCGCCGTCTCGCCGAGAAGCAGCCCAAGACTTTCGCCTTCACCAAGGCCAACGAGCAATGGGCACGGCGGAAGATCAAGGACTATCCCGAGGGCCGCCAGGCGTCGGCGATCCTGCCGATCCTGATGCTTGCTCAACGGCAGGAGGGCTGGGTCAGCCGCCCGATGCTCGAATATGTCGCCGACCTGCTCGGCGTTCCCTACGTCCGGGCACTGGAGATCGCGACGTTTTACACCATGTTCCAGCTCGCGCCCGTCGGCTCGCGCGCCCATGTCCAAGTCTGCGGGACGACGCCCTGCATGTTGCTCGGGGCGGAAAAGTTGCTCGGGGTTTGCCGGCACAAGATCGCACCCGAGCCTTTCGCGACAAACTCCGACGGCACCATGAGCTGGGAAGAGGTCGAGTGCCTGGGGGCCTGCGTCAACGCACCGATGGTGATGATCGGCAAGGACACTTACGAGGACCTGACGGTCGAGCGCTTCGAGGAGATTATCGTCGCCTTCGCCGCCGGCAAGGGCGACACGATCCCGCCCGGCCCGCAGGTCGAGCGGGTGTTTTCCGCCGCGATCGGCGGGGCGACGACGCTCCAGGCCTCGATGCCGAAGGCGGGGCCGAAGTAATGCTCGCCGACAAGGACCGCATCTTCACAAACCTGTATGGGCAAGCCGACTGGGGCCTCAAAGGCGCCCTGTCGCGCGGCGGCTGGAACGGAACGAAAGGCTTGATCGACAAGGGCCGCGACTGGCTGACCAATGAGGTCAAGGCCTCGGGCCTGAGGGGCCGCGGCGGGGCAGGGTTTCCGACCGGGCTCAAATGGTCGTTCATGCCAAAAGTGTCCGACGGCCGCCCGCATTATCTCGTCGTCAATGCCGACGAGTCCGAGCCGGGCACCTGCAAGGACCGCGAGATCCTGCGCCACGATCCGCATCTCTTGGTCGAGGGGTGCCTGCTGGCGGGCCGCGCCATGGATGCCCAAGTCGCCTACATCTACGTGCGCGGCGAGTTTATCCGCGAGCGCGAGCGGCTCGAGGCGGCAATCGCCGAAGCGTATGAAGCCAAGCTCATCGGCAAGGACAACAAGAACGGCTGGGACTTCGACATCTACATCCATACCGGCGCCGGCGCCTATATTTGCGGCGAGGAGACGGGGCTGCTGGAATCGCTCGAGGGCAAGAAGGGCCTGCCGCGGCTGAAGCCGCCTTTCCCCGCGGCGATGGGGCTCTATGGATGCCCGACGACCGTCAACAATGTCGAGTCGATCGCCGTGGTCCCCGACATTCTGCGCCGCGGCGGGACCTGGTTCGCCGGCTTCGGCCGCCCCAACAATACCGGCACCAAGCTCTTCTGCGTCTCCGGCCACGTCAACAAGCCGGCGACCTTCGAAGAGGAAATGGGAATCGGCTTCGAGGAGCTGATCGACAAGCATTGCGGAGGCGTGCGCGGCGGCTGGGAAAATCTCCTTGCGGTCATCCCGGGCGGCGCGTCGGTGCCGTGTGTGACGGCGGAAAGAATCCGCACCGCTCATATGGATTTCGACGGGCTGAAGGAACTCGGCTCGGGCCTTGGCACGGCGGCCGTCATCGTCATGGACAAGTCGACGGATATCATCAAGGCGATCTGGCGGCTATCGGCTTTCTACAAGCATGAGAGCTGCGGCCAGTGTACGCCCTGCCGCGAGGGCACCGGCTGGATGATGCGGGTGCTGGCGCGCATGGTCGAAGGCCGCGCCGAGAAGCGCGAGATCGACATGCTGTTCGACGTCACCACACAGGTCGAGGGCCATACGATCTGCGGATTCGGCGAGGCGGCGGCGTGGCCGATTCAGGGTCTCATCCGCAACTTCAGGGGCGTCATCGAGGCGCGGATCGGCGACTATTCCGCGCGCGCCGAGGGCGATGCGACACGGGTGGCGGCGGAGTGACCATGCACCTCGCCCAGCTCAACATCGGCAGACTGCTCTATCCGGTCGACGACCCCCGTGTCGCCGATTTCGTCAACGCGCTCGACAAGGTCAACGCCATGGCCGAGCGGATGCCCGGCTTCATCTGGCGGCTCGTTGGAGCAGGCAACAACGCGCTCGATATTCGCGTCTTCGACGATCCCGCGATGGCGGTGAACATGAGCGTCTGGGAGAGTGCCGAGCATCTCGAACAGTTCGTCTGGAACACCGTGCACAAGCGCTTCTACAACCGGAAGGCCGAGTGGTTCGACGCGCTCCAATCGCAGCACTTTGTGATGTGGTTCATCGAGGAGGGCCACATCCCGACACTGACCGAAGCGCGCGAACGACTCGAGCATCTCGACGCCAACGGCAATTCGGAATTCGCCTTCGACTGGAAATATCTGCCGCATATCAAGCTATGGCTCAGCCAGAGATGCGCGGGGTAGGGCGATGGCAGGCGTCAAGGTCGACGGAAAACTCATCGAGGTCCCGGACCATTTTACCCTGTTGCAGGTCTGCGAGGCGGCGGGGGCCGAGATTCCGCGCTTCTGCTATCACGAGCGGTTGTCGATCGCCGGCAATTGCCGGATGTGCCTGATCGAAGTGAAGGGTGGCCCGCCGAAGCCGCAGGCGAGCTGCGCGATGGGTGTGCGCGACCTCCGTCCAGGCCCGAACGGCGAGCCGCCGGAAATCTTCACCAAGACGCCGATGGTCAAAAAGGCCCGCGAGGGGGTGATGGAGTTCCTGCTCATCAACCACCCTCTCGACTGCCCGATCTGCGACCAGGGCGGGGAATGCGATTTGCAGGACCAGTCGATGGCCTATGGGCTCGACGGCTCGCGCTTCAAGGAGAACAAGCGCGCCGTCGAGGACAAATATATCGGCCTGCTGGTCAAGACCGTGATGACCCGCTGCATCCAGTGCACCCGCTGCGTCCGTTTCGCGGCGGAAGTCGCCGGCGTCCCCGAGCTCGGGGCGACCGGGCGCGGCGAGGATATGGAAATCACCACCTACCTCGAAGCCGCCATGCGTTCGGAACTGCAGGGCAATGTCATCGACCTTTGCCCGGTCGGCGCGCTGACCTCGAAACCCTACGCCTTCCAGGCGCGGCCCTGGGAATTGATCAAGACCGAGTCGGTCGACGTCATGGACGGTCTCGGCTCGGCGATAAGGGTCGACAGCCGCGACGGCGCCGTGCTGCGCGTGCTTCCGCGCACCAACGAGGCGGTAAACGAGGAATGGATTTCCGACAAGACGCGGTTCATCTGGGATGGGCTGAGAACGCAGCGGCTCGATGCGCCATTTGTCCGCAAGAGCGGCAAATTGAAGAAGGTGAGCTGGGACGAGGCTTTCGCCGCCGTCGCTGCGGCGCTCAAGGGCAGACCGGGCAACCGGATCGGGGCGATTGCCGGCGATCTCGCTTCGGTCGAGGACATGTATGCGCTCAAGGCCCTGATGACCCGGCTTGGCTCGGGCATGACCGATTGCCGGCCGCCGCTCTCGGCGCTGGAGGCAGACAAGGGCCGCGCCTCATACATTTTCAACCCGACCATCGCCGGCATCGAGGAGGCGGACGCAATCCTGATCGTCGCCTGCGATCCTCGCGCCGAAGCCGCCGTCCTCAACGCCCGCATCCGCAAGGCCTGGCGGCGAAAATCGCTGCCGATCGGGCTGATCGGCGCCCCTGTCGATTTGACCTATGACTATACGCATCTCGGCGAGGGCATGGACGCGCTCGTCGCGCTGGCCGAGGGCAAGGGCGCGTTCGCCAAGGTTCTGAAAGCGGCCAAACGCCCGCTGATCCTTGTCGGCGAACGCGCCGCGACCAACCCCAACGGCAAGGACCCCGGCCGCGATGCGCTGGCGCTCGCCGCCAGGATCGCGGTCGACAATGGCGCCGCGACCGGCGACTGGCTCGGCTTCGCGGTCTTGCACAATGCCGCGAGCCGGGTAGGGGGGCTCGATATCGGCTTTGTGCCGCACAATGGCGGGGTCTGTTCGATCGACCAGATCAAGGCCGCAGGGCGCGGCGATCTCGACGTGCTCTTCCTCTTGGGCGCCGACGAATTCGATCTGTCGCTCGCCGGCAAGGCCTTCGTTATCTATGTCGGCACGCATGGCGATAGCGGCGCGCACCGCGCCGACGTGATCCTGCCCGCCGCCGCCTACACCGAGAAAGACGGCACCTATGTCAACACCGAGGGCAGGGTGCAGCTCGGCTCCCGCGCCGTCTTCCCGCCGGGCGAAGCCAAAGAAGACTGGTCGATCTTCCGGGCGCTTTCCGGCGTCCTCGGCGCGCCGCTACTCTTCGACTCGCTCGCCGAAATGCGCGCGGCCATGTACGCAGAGTTCCCGCATCTGGCGGCAATCGACGAGATCGCGCCCGGCAAGGCGTCCGACATCGTCGCGCTCGCCAAGCGCGCGACCAAGCCGGTCGAATGGCGGTTTGCTCCGTACATCCTCGACTTCTACCTCACCAACCCGATCGCCCGCGCCTCGGCGGTCATGGCCGAATGCTCGCAGCTCAGGGCCGGCATGAAACAGGCGGCGGAGTAGGCGATGGACGCGTTCCTTGCAGCCCTCGACTATCTCATCGGCGCGCCGATCCTCGGTCTCGGCACCACGGTCGGATTCGTCTGGAAGGCGCTCTTGTTCCTCGTCGCGCTGTTGATCTTCACGGCCTATGTCCTCTACGCCGACCGCAAGATCTGGGCGCTGGTGCAGTTGCGGCGGGGACCCAACGTCGTCGGCGCCTGGGGCCTGCTGCAAAGCTTCGCCGACCTTCTCAAGTTCGTCTTCAAGGAGCCGGTGATCCCGGCGGCGGCCGACAAGGGCGTGTTCCTGCTGGCGCCGCTGGTGACCGCGGTTCTCGCGCTTTCCGCCTGGGCGGTGATCCCGATTGGCGACGGCTGGGCGCTCGCCAACATCAATGTCGGCATCCTCTACATTTTCGCGATCTCCTCGCTCGGGGTCTACGGCGTCATCATGGCCGGCTGGGCGTCGAATTCGAAGTATCCGTTCCTCGGCGCGCTGCGCTCGGCGGCGCAGATGGTCAGCTACGAGGTCTCGATCGGCTTCGTCATCATCACCGTGCTCCTGTGTGTCGGCTCGCTCAATCTCAACGACATCGTCACCGCCCAGCAAGAGTCCGGCCTCGCCCATATGATCGGCGTGCCGCAACTGTCCTTCCTTAACTGGTATTGGCTGCCGCTCTTCCCGATGTTCATCGTCTTCTTCATCTCGGCGCTGGCCGAGACCAATCGCCCGCCCTTTGATCTCGTCGAGGCCGAGTCCGAACTCGTCGCTGGTCACATGGTCGAGTATTCATCGACCCCCTACATGCTGTTTTTCCTCGGCGAATATGTCGCGGTCATCCTGATGTGCGCGCTGACCACGATCATGTTCCTCGGCGGCTGGCTGCCCCCGCTCGATCTCGCGCCGTTCACCTGGGTCCCGGGCCCGGTCTGGTTCATCCTCAAGGTGTGCCTGGTCTTCTACATGTTCGCGATGGTCAAGACCGTCGTGCCGCGCTACCGCTACGACCAGCTCATGCGGCTCGGCTGGAAGGTGTTCCTGCCGATCTCGATCTTCATGGTCTTCGCGGTCGCGGCCGTCCTCCAGCTCACGGGTTGGGGCTGGCACGGCGGCGTGGCGTAGGGGAGGGCACGATGCGGTTCCTGCAATTCGCCAACGCGCTCCTGCTCAGGGAATTCATCGCCGCCTTCGCGCTTGCAATCCGCTATTCGTTCAAGCCTCGCCCGACGATCAACTATCCGTTCGAGAAGGGACCGCTGAGCCCGCGCTTCCGCGGCGAGCACGCGCTTCGCCGTTATCCCAATGGCGAAGAACGCTGCATCGCCTGCAAGCTATGCGAGGCGATCTGCCCCGCCCAGGCCATCACCATCGAGGCCGGCCCGCGCCAGAACGACGGCACCCGCCGGGCCGTCAAATACGACATCGACATGGTCAAATGCATCTACTGCGGGCTCTGCCAGGAAGCGTGCCCGGTCGACGCCATCGTCGAGGGGCCGAATTTCGAATTCGCCACCGAAACCCGCGAGGAGCTCTATTTCAACAAGGAGCGCCTGCTCGCCAACGGCGATCGCTGGGAGCGGGCCATCGCCGCCAATCTCGTCGCCGACGCGCCCTTCAGGTGAGACGATGAGCCTCGCGGAACTCTTCTTCTACCTCTTTTCGGCCGTCTGCATCGCCTCGGCGCTGATGGTGATTTCCTCGCGCAACCCGGTTCATTCGGTGCTGTTCCTGATCCTCGCCTTCGTCAATGCGGCGGGGCTGTTCATGCTGGCAGGCGCCGAGTTTCTCGCGCTGATCCTGGTCGTCGTCTATGTCGGGGCGGTCGCGGTTCTTTTCCTCTTCGTGGTGATGATGCTCGACGTCGATTTCGCCGAGTTGCGCCAGGGGCTGCTGCAATACGCACCCGTCGGCGTCCTGATCGGGATCGTCTTTTTGCTGGAACTCCTGCTCGTCGCCGGGACCTGGGTCATCTCCCCGGAAGTTGCGGCCTCGGGCGGCATGCCGTTCCCGCTCGATCCGATCTCCAACACCCGCGCCCTCGGCCAGGTCATCTACACCCGCTATGTTTATCTCTTCGAGGCGGCCGGCATCGTGCTGCTCGTCGCGATGATCGGGGCGATCGTCCTCACCCTCAGGCACCGCGAAGGCATCAAACGCCAGGACGCGACCAGGCAGGTCGGCCGCCGCCGCGAGGATTCAGTTGCGGTCGTCAAGGTCGAAAGCGGGAAGGGGATCTAGCCCATGACACCGGCAATCGGGCTCGGCCATTTCCTGACCGTCGGGGCGATCCTTTTTACGCTCGGCGTTTTCGGGATTTTCCTCAACCGCAAGAACGTTATCGTCATCATGATGTCGATCGAGCTGATCCTCTTGGCGGTCAACATCAACTTCGTCGCCTTCTCGGCGCACCTCAACGATCTGGGCGGACAGGTGTTTGCGTTGATGGTGCTGACGGTGGCTGCCGCCGAATCGGCAATCGGGCTCGCCATCCTCGTCACCTTCTTCCGCAACCGGCGAACCATTGCGGTCGACGACATCAACATGATGAAGGGCTAGGGCGTTGATTTTCCAAACCATCGTCCTCTTCCCGCTGCTGGGAGCGCTGGTTGCGGGCCTCCTCGGCCGCTCCATCGGCCATCGCGCTTCCGAGATCATCACCTCGGGCTTGCTGGCGATCACCGCGCTGCTTTCCTGGATCGTCTTCATCCAGTTCCTTGTCGGGGCAACGGCCGAGCTCTCCCTCGAAGCCGGCGAGGCGGTAGCCGCCGCCGAGCCGATCAAGCACGAACTTTTCCGCTGGATTCAGGCGGGCGACCTCGACCTCAGGTGGATCGTCCGCGTCGACGCGCTGACCGTCGTCATGCTGGTCGTCGTCACCACCGTCTCGAGCCTCGTCCATATTTATTCGATCGGCTACATGGCGGAGGACCCGCATCGGTCGCGCTTCTTCGCTTATCTGTCGCTGTTCACCTTCTTCATGCTGATGCTGGTGACCGCCGACAACTTTCTCCAGCTGTATTTCGGCTGGGAGGGCGTCGGGCTCGCCTCGTACCTTTTGATCGGCTTCTGGTATCGGCGCCCCGCCGCCAACGCCGCGGCACTCAAGGCCTTTGTCGTCAACCGGGTCGGCGATTTCGGCTTCGCCCTCGGCATTTTCGCGGCCTACGTGATCCTGCGCACGCTCGACTTCGACACCGCCTTTGCCGCCGTCCCCGGCGTCGCCGGACAGGCGTTCCATTTCCTCTGGGGCGACTGGGACGCAATAACCGTCATCTGCCTCTTGCTCTTCCTTGGAGCGATGGGGAAGTCGGCGCAATTCCTGCTGCACACCTGGCTGCCCGACGCGATGGAAGGCCCGACGCCGGTTTCGGCGCTGATCCATGCCGCGACCATGGTCACCGCCGGGGTGTTCATGGTGGCGCGGCTGTCGCCGCTTTTCGAGGCGTCCGAATTCGCGCTCACCGTCGTCGTCTATGTCGGGGCGATCACGGCGTTCTTCGCCGCCTCGGTCGGGCTCGTCCAGAACGACATCAAGCGGGTCATCGCCTATTCGACCTGTTCGCAGCTCGGCTACATGTTCGTCGGGCTGGGCGTCGGCGCCTATTCCGCCGGCATGTTCCACCTCTTCACCCACGCCTTCTTCAAGGCGCTGCTGTTCCTCGCCGCGGGCTCGGTCATCAATGCCATGCATCACGAACAGGACATGCGGAAAATGGGCGGGCTGAGGTCCTCCATCCCGATTACCTATTGGCTGATGATTATCGGCACCCTGTCGCTGACCGGGGTCGGCATTCCGCTGACCGAAATCGGCTTCGCGGGATTCTTCTCCAAGGATTCAATCATCGAGGCGGCCTGGGGCGCGGGCACACCGGCCGGCGATTTCGCCTTCTGGTCGCTCGTCATCGCCGCGACTTTCACCAGTTTCTATTCCTGGCGGCTCATTCACATGACTTTCCACGGCAAGCCGCATGCACATCGCGAGACCGTGCACCATGCCCATGAGAGCCCGAACGTCATGCTGATCCCGCTCTATGTGCTCGCGGCGGGAGCGGTGCTGGCGGGCGTGGTCTTCTATGGCGTCTTCTTCGGCGACCTCAGCGCGGTCGAGGCTTTCTTCTCGGGGTCCATGGTCGTCGACGCACCCGCGATCGAGGCCGCGCACGCCGCCCCGATCTGGGTCAGGTCGGCGGCGACCGGCGCCATGGTTCTCGGCTTCCTCGTCGCCTGGCAGTTCTACATGAGGCGCCCCGACCTGCCGCGCGGGCTCGCCCACACCCATTCGGGCCTCTATCAGTTCCTGCTGCACAAATGGTATTTCGACGAGCTCTACGACCTGATCTTCGTCCGCCCCGCCAAGTGGCTCGGCACGGCGCTTTGGCGCGGCTTTGACGACTGGCTGATCGACGACATCATCGTCGGCGGCATCGGCCGGCGGGTGAAGCAGGTGACCGCGCGGGTCGTCAAGTTGCAGTCCGGATACCTTTACCACTACGCCTTCGCGATGCTGATCGGGGTCGCGGCGCTGATCACTTGGGCGATCGCCTCGGGAGCCGCTTCCTGATGCTGATCGTCTCCAACATACTGACGATTGTCACCTTCCTGCCGCTAGTGGGAGCGATATTCGTGCTGGTGGTTTCCGGCGGCGACGCAACCGCCAAGACCAGCATGCGGCGGATTGCGCTCGCGACCTCGCTTCTGACTTTTGTCTTCTCGCTGGTGATGTGGGGGCTCTTTGACCCCACCGATCCGGGCTTCCAGTTCGTGCAGAACCACGAATGGATCGACAATGTCATCGGCTACCGGATGGGGGTCGACGGCATCTCGGTCCTCTTCATCGTCTTGACCGCGCTCCTGATGCCGGTCTGCATCCTTGCCAGCTGGAAATCGATCGAAAGCCGGGTGCGCGAATATCTGCTGGCTTTCCTCGTCCTTGAGACGCTGATGATCGGCGTTTTCGCGACCCTCGATCTCGCGGTCTTTTACATTTTCTTCGAGGGCGGGTTGATCCCGATGTTCCTGATCATCGGCATCTGGGGCGGCAGGAAGCGGGTTCAGGCGTCCTACAAGTTCTTCTTCTACACCTTTGTCGGTTCGGTGCTGATGCTGCTCGCCATCATGGCGATGTACTGGCAGGCGGGCACGCTCGACATAACCGAACTCTTGAAGACGAAATTCCCGCCGGAGATGCAGTTCTGGCTGTGGCTCGCCTTCTTCGCCTCCTTCGCGGTGAAGCTGCCGATGTGGCCGTTCCACCGCTGGCTGCCGGAGGCCCATGTCGAGGCGCCAACGGCCGGCTCGGTAATCCTGGCAGCGATCCTCCTGAAGATGGGCGGCTACGGTTTCCTCAGATTCTCGCTGCCGATGTTCCCTGACGCCTCGGCGTTTTTCGCGCCATTCGTTTTTGCCCTGTCGATCTGCGCCATCCTCGTGACTTCGCTCGTCGCGTTAGTGCAGGACGACATGAAGAAGCTGATCGCCTATTCCTCGGTCGCCCATATGGGCTTCGTCACCATGGGAATCTTCTCCGGCAACCAGCTCGGCGTGCAGGGCGCGATCTTCCAGATGCTCTCGCACGGTATCGTCTCGGGCGCGCTGTTCCTCTGCGTCGGCATCGTCTATGACCGCGTGCACACCCGCGAGATCGCCGCCTATGGCGGTCTCGTCGAGAAGATGCCGCAATATGCCTTCGCCTTCATGGTCTTCACGCTGGCCAATGTCGGACTGCCCGGCACCTCCGGTTTCGTCGGCGAATTCCTGACCCTCATCGGCGCTTTCCAGGTCAATACCTGGGTCGCCGCGCTCGCCGCGCTGGGCGTCATCCTGAGCGCCGCCTACACGCTCTGGCTTTACCGGCGGGTGATCTTCGGGGGACTGGAGAAGGAATCGCTCAAATCCATTCTCGACCTCAACCGGCGCGAGGCGGCGGTGCTGATCCCGCTGGTCGTCCTGACCATCTTCTTCGGCTTCTATCCCGCCCCACTGCTCGATGCGACCGCCGCCTCGGTCGCGGCGCTGGTCTCCCAATATGCGGATGCGCTGAGCGGCGGCGCAATCGAAGTGGCAGGGCTCTGAGGGAAGACGATGCTGGCCGAAATGCTCACCTTCAACGGCCTCGCGCCCGCCTTCCCGGAACTTGCGCTGCTCGCGGGTGCGATCGTCCTGTTGATGGCCGGCGCGTTTTCTCGGGGCGGGGCGGCGAGCCTCATCATGGGCGTCGCGATCGGGCTCCTCGTCGCGGTGGCGTTGCTTGAGGCGATCACCCCGATCGGCGCGAGCCTCTTCGCCGGTGGCTTTGTTCAGGACGAATTCGCACGCTTCATGAAAATCCTGGTGCTGACCGGCTCGGCCCTGGCGCTGGTGCTCTCGGTCTCGGCCGCGACCGAGCACGCCCTCAACAAATTCGAATATTCGGTGCTGGTGCTGCTCGCGACCCTCGGCATGCTGATGATGATCTCGGCCGGCGATCTCATCGCGCTCTATGTCGGGCTAGAGATGCAATCGCTCGCTCTTTATGTCGTCGCGGCGATGAAACGCGACTCGGCACGGGCGACCGAGGCGGGGTTGAAATATTTCGTCCTCGGCGCTCTCTCCTCGGGCATGCTGCTCTACGGCGCCTCGCTGATCTACGGCTTCACCGGTCAGACGCGCCTCGACGAAATCACCCGGATCATCGCTTTCGGCGACAATTCCATCGGGCTTATCTTCGGGCTGGTCTTCCTGCTCGCCGGCCTCGCCTTCAAGATCTCGGCGGTGCCGTTCCATATGTGGACGCCCGACGTTTACGAGGGCGCCCCGACCCCGGTCACCGCCTTCTTCGCCGCGGCGCCAAAGGTCGCGGCGATGGCGCTGTTCGTTCGCCTGACCTACGGAACCTTTGCCCCGATCGGCCAGCAATGGCAGCAGATCGTGATCTTTCTCTCGATCGCCTCGATGTCGCTCGCCGCCTTCGCCGCGATCGGCCAGTCCAACGTCAAGCGCCTGATCGCCTATTCCTCGATCGGCCATGTCGGATTCGCGCTGGTCGGACTGTCCGCCGGCAGCGAGATCGGCGTCCAGGGCGTCGCCATCTACATGGCGATCTACATGGTAATGACCATAGGGCTTTTCGCTTGCGTTTTGTCGTTGCGCTCGGACAACGCCTATGTGGAGGCAATCGGCGATCTCGCGGGCCTCAGCCAGAACCGGCCGTTCATCGCCGCGATCATGTCGGTCTTCCTCTTCTCGCTGATCGGGCTACCCCCGCTTGCCGGCTTTTTCGCCAAGTGGCACGTTTTCCTCGCCGCGGTCGAGGCCAACCTCTATGGCCTTGCGGTGATCGGCGTCCTGATGAGCGCGGTGAGCGCCTTCTATTATCTGAAGATCGTCCGCACCATGTATTTCGACGAACCGACGCGCCAGTTCGAGGCGGCGCCGGGCGAGTTGCGGCTGGTGATGATCGTCTCGGGCATCCTCGTCGTCACTTATTACCTGACCGTCGGCTCCTGGCTTGCCCCGCTCGCCAAGAGCGCGGCGGGAAGCCTTGTCTGACGTGCCCGCGCTCGACACCAAAGCGGGACGCGCGGGGTTTGCCCTTGAGCATCGGCGAACGGTCGGCTCGACCAGCGCCGAACTCGTCGAGCGCGCCCGGGGCGGAGAGACTGGCCCCCTCTGGCTCGTCGCCGACGAACAGACCGCGGGCCGCGGCCGGCGGGAGCGCCAATGGCGCTCGCCGAAAGGCAATCTTTACGCCTCGCTGCTCCTCTCGGATCCGGGCCCGCCCGAATCCGTCGCCCAGCTGTCATTGGTCTTTGCGCTGGCGCTGCGCGACGCGGTTGTCGGCGTGGACGGGCCGAAATCCGCCACGGCGCAAGTCAAATGGCCGAACGACCTGATGCTCGGCGGACGCAAATGCGCCGGCCTGCTGCTCGAGGGCGGCAGCGCCAAGGGCCTCCGGTTCGTGGTTGCCGGCTTTGGCGTCAATATCGCTTCTCATCCGGAGGCAACCGCCCACAAGGCGACCGACCTTCAATCCGAGGAATACATGACCGACCGTGACACCCTCTTCGAACTCCTAGGCGCCGCCGTGCAGGATCGGCTGACTGTCTGGAATCGCGGGCAGGGGCTGCCAGCCATCCGCGCCGATTGGCTGCGGCACGCTTACGGGCTCGGCCAGCCGATGCGGATCGCCACCGCAACCGAAAGCTATGTCGCGACCCTTCGCGGCGTTGACCCGGCGGGACGGCTCATCGTCGAGCGCGACGGGGTGGAGCTGATCGTCTCGGCCGGGGAAGTCTTCGATCTTGAGGGCGAGCCGGAGCGCGCCCGATGAGCGGCGAGCTGGTCTTTGCCCCGCTCGGCGGGGCCGGCGAAATCGGCATGAACATGGGGCTCTACGGGCTCGGCCCCAAGGGCAAGCGGCGCTGGTTGATCGTCGACTGCGGGGTCACTTTTGCCGGGCCCAGCCTGCCCGGCATCGAGCTCATCATGCCCGACATAACCTTTCTCATCGCCGAACGCCGCAATATCGACGGGCTGGTCCTGACCCATTCGCACGAGGACCATTACGGCGCTTTGCTCGATCTCTGGCCGGATTTCGAATGCCCGGTTTTCGGCTCGGCTTTCGCCAAGGCGATGCTCGACGCCAAGGCCCGTGAGAACGGCTTCGCCGAATCCGTCCCGGTCAAGATCGTCGCTCCGGGCAAACCGTTCAACGTTGGCGGTTTCACGGTCGAACTCGTGCCGATGGCGCATTCGATCCCGGAAAACTTCGCGCTGTTGATTACAACCGAGGCCGGCAACGTCCTGCACACCGGCGATTGGAAGCTCGACCCCGAGCCGGTCGGCGGCGCCCCAACCGACATCGCCCGGCTGCAGAAGATCGGCGAGACGTCGCGGCCGCTCGCCGTCGTCTCCGACAGCACCAACGCCACCCGTGAGGGCGAAAGCCCAAGCGAAGCCGATGTCGCCCGGACCCTCGACGAGCTGATCGCCAAGGCGCCGTACCGGGTGGCGGTGACAATCTTCGCTTCGAACGTCGGTCGGATGATCTCGATTGCCCGCGCCGCCAAGAAAGCCGGGCGCGCGGTCGTCGCCTCGGGGCGCGCCATCCACCGCATCGCCGGGATTGCCCGCGATCTAGGCATGATGGAGGGCATCGACGACTTCCTCGACCAGGATTCCTTCGAGCGCCTGCCGCGCGAAAAAGTCGTGCTGATCTGCACCGGCTCGCAGGGCGAGCCGCGCGCCGCCATCGCCCGGATGGCTGCGAAGGAACACCCGGCGATCACGCTGGCGCCGGGCGATACGGTAATTTTCTCGTCGCGCACCATTCCCGGAAATGAGCGCGACGTCATCGACATCCAGAACCGGCTCATCGACCAGGGCATCACGCTGGTTACCGACCGCGACGCGCTGGTTCACGTGTCGGGCCACCCGCGCCGCCAGGAATTGCGCCGGCTCTACCAGTGGTTGAAACCGGACGTTCTGGTGCCGGTGCACGGCGAGGCGCTGCACCTGCGCCTGCATGCCGAACTCGGCCGCGCCGAGGGCGTCAAGACGGTGCTCGAGGCGCGCAACGGCGATCTCGTCCGCCTGTTTCCCAATGCCGGGGTCAACCGGAGCGAGATCAAGGCCGGACGCGTCTATCTCGACGGCAATCTCCTTTGCGATCCCGAGGAAAGCCGGGTCGGCGAACGGCGGAAACTGGCCTTTGCCGGCCATATCGCGGTCTCGCTCGCCGTTGACAGCGACGGCGATATCGTCGCCGGCCCCGAACTGCGGTTTTCCGGCATTCCGGTTCTGAGCGAGGCCGGCGACAATTTGCAAAACGTCGCCGCCGGCGCGATCGAAGGGGTGATCCGCAGCCTCGCGCCGAAGCGGCGTGCCGACGAGGCGGGTTTCGCCGAGGCACTTCGCAAGGCGGTGCGCGGCGAAGTCGGCAATGTCTGGGGCAAAAAGCCGATGGTCGAAGTCTTTGTGCATCGGATCTAACCGATGTCGCTGACCACGGGCCTGGCGCTCTATTTCGTACTTTGGTGGATCTGCTTCTTCGTCGCCCTGCCGATCGGCCATCGGCGCAGCCAGGCCGACGCGGGCGAGCGCTTGCAGGGCACCGATCCGGGAGCGCCCTCGCGTCTGAAGCTCGGCATCAAGCTTCTGGCGGCGACTTTGGGCGCGCTAGTGCTGCTTTTCGTCGTCGATTGGGCGCTTGGCCAGCCCGCCTTAAGGGATTACTGGAAGTAATCTCCTTTAGTCCCTCGGCCGACAAGAAAAGGCAGGGACAAGCCCTGCCTCAAGAAGTTAGATGACAAACCACTGGTCTTAAGCTCACAAATTTGGTGACTGCCAGCGCTCCTCCCTCGACGTTGTCGGCGTCGTTAGCGGCTTCAAAAACCACCGCTTTTCTTCTGTGGCGGGCACCCTAACAAGGTGCGAATCACCTGTCATCTAAATTTTGTTCCTTCGCTGTGGCGCGAATGTGACAGACCGATTGTCGCACCGCCCAAACGGCAAAAAAGTTCCCGACCTTGAGTTTGCGGCGAAGATAACGTTTTGTGGGCCCGCGAAAGTCCTGCCGAGAGTCGACATCCAAGATGCGTCTAACCCGATATTTTCTGCCGATCCTGCGGGAGAATCCGAAGGAGGCGGAAGTCGTCTCCCACCGCCTGATGCTGCGCGCCGGCATGCTGAAACAACAGGGCGCGGGTTCGTATTCCTGGCTGCCGCTCGGCTATCGGGTGCTGCGCAAAGTCCAGGACATCATCGAAGAGGAGCAGGATCGGGCGGGGGCGATTGAGCTGTTGATGCCGACGCTGCAATCGGCCGATCTTTGGCGGGAAAGCGGGCGCTACGACGCCTATGGCAAGGAAATGCTGCGGATCACCGACCGCGGCGAGCGCGAACTGCTTTACGGGCCGACCAACGAAGAAATGATCACCGACATTTTCCGCGCCTATGTACGCTCGTACCGCGAACTGCCGCTCAACCTCTACCATATCCAGTGGAAGTTCCGCGACGAGGTCCGCCCCCGCTTCGGCGCGATGCGCTCGCGCGAGTTCCTGATGAAAGACGCCTATTCCTTCGACCTTGACCGCGACCGGGCCATCGCGGCTTATCAGCGGATGTTCGTCGCGTACCTCCGGACCTTCCACCGCATGGGTCTCAAATCGATCCCGATGCGCGCCGAAACCGGCCCGATCGGCGGCGATCTCAGCCACGAATTCATCGTCCTGGCGGAGACCGGCGAAAGCGCCGTATTTTGCCATGCCGATCTCCTTGAAAAGCCCATCCCCGGCCCCGATACGGACTTTCAAGGCGATCTCGGTGGTGTTGTCGCCGACTGGACCTCGCTCTATTCCGCGACCGGCGACATCGCCGAGCAGTCGAAATTCGAAGCCGAGGTGCCCGCCGACAAGCGCATCTCCGCGCGCGGCATCGAGGTCGGCCAGGTCTTCTATTTCGGCACCAAATATTCTGAACCGATGGGCGCCGTCGTCACCGACGCCGAGGGCCGCGAGACCCCGGTCCATATGGGCTCCTATGGCATCGGCCTGACCCGCGTCGTCCCGGCGATCATCGAGGCCTCGCACGACGAGGCCGGCATCGTCTGGCCGGTCTCGGTCGCCCCGTTCGAAGTGGCACTGATCAACCTCAAGCCGGCCGACGGCGACTGCGCCGCCGCCTGCGAAAAACTCGAAGCCGCGCTCGGGGCGGCTGGCCTCTCGGTGCTGCACGACGACCGCGACGCGGGAGCCGGCGACAAGTTCGCAACCGCCGATTTAATCGGCCTGCCGTTCCAGCTCGTCGTCGGGCCGCGCGGGCTGAAATCCGGGGAGGTCGAAATCAAGCGCCGGGCGACCGGGAAGCGCGAGACCGTGCCGCTCGACCGGGCGGTCATCCGTCTCGCCGCGCTCATCGAACCCGAACGGCGGGACCGGGCTTGATCGCCGCCGCCACTGACTCGGGCGCGACCATCCCCGACAAGGATCCGGGGCCGTTCGCGCGTTTCGAATGGCTGGTTGCGCTGCGCTACCTGCGCTCGCGCCGCAAGGACGCGTTTGTCTCGGTCATCTCCGCCCTGACCATGGCCGGCATCGCTATCGGGGTCGCAACGCTGATCGTGGTGCTGAGCGTCATGGGCGGGTTTCGCACCGAACTTATCGAGAAAATTCTGGGACTTAACGGCCATTTCACCGCCTATCCGCTCGACGGGCGGCTGACCGACTATGACGCCGTCGTCGCCCGGATCGAGACGGTCGAAGGCGTCCTCGCCGCCAACGCCTATGTGCAGGGGCAGGCACTCGCCACAGGCATCGGCCAGTCGAGCGGGGTGCAGGTGCGCGGCCTCACCCTCAACTCGATCCGCAAGTTGCCGGCGCTCCACGCGTCCCCGGTTCTCGGCGGCTGGGACGCCTGGGACGACAGCGGCGGGGTCGCGCTCGGCTACCGGCTCGCCCGCGATCTTGGCGTCTCGATCGGCGACCAGATCTCCATCATCACGCCGGAGGGCGCGATCACCCCGTTCGGGCGCACCCCCCAAGTCAGGTCCTATCCGGTCAATGTCATCGTCGATCTCGGAATGATCGAATTCGACACGCTCTTCATCTTCATGCCGCTGCAGGACGCGCAGGAATATTTCCGGCTCTACGAGGACCATCTGAAAGACGGCGCCGAGCCCGTCGAACTCAACCCGCTCGATTTCGACGCACTCGACGAGGATTTCTCTGACCGCTACGAGCGAATCTACGAGGCGTCCACGATCGAGATCGTGCTCGCTGAGCCGGACTTGACCGAGGAAATGCGTCGTCCGATCGCCGAGGCGGCCGAACGCGCGCTGATCCTCTATTCCTGGCAGCAGCGCAACCAGACCCTCTTCGAGGCGCTGCAGGTCGAGCGCGTGGTGATGTTTACGATCCTGTCGATGATCATCGTCGTCGCCGCCTTCAACATAATTTCGAGCCTCGTCATGCTGGTGAAAGACAAAGGCACCGACATCGCGGTGCTCCGGACAATGGGGGCGACGCGGCTTTCGATCATGCGCATCTTCTCGATCGCCGGCACGGCGATCGGGGTCATCGGCACGGTTATCGGACTGGGGCTCGGCCTCATCTTCGCCGCCAATGCCGAGACGATCCGCGCCTGGGTGAGCGAGGTCATCGGCATCTCGCTGTTTCCGCCCGACGTATTCTTTCTCTCGGCGCTGCCGTCGCGGATCGATCCCGCCGAGGTCGCGTTTGTGCTCTGCCTGTCGCTGGGGCTGAGCTTCCTCGCGACGCTCTATCCCGCCTGGCGGGCCGCCCAATACGATCCGGTCGAGGCTCTGCGTTATGGCTGAGGCGGCGCGCGTTCGGCTCGAGGGCGTTGAGATGCGCTACCACGATGGGGAGCGCATGATCGAGGTTCTGCGCGGCGCCGACCTCGAAGCCGCCCCCGGCGAAATCGTCGCCATCGTCGCACCGTCGGGCGCCGGTAAGTCGACTTTGCTGCATATTTCTGGCCTGCTTGAACGCCCGGTCGCGGGCGAGGTGATTCTCGGGGGCCGCCCGACCTCGATCATGACCGACCGGGCCCGCACCCTGATGCGCCGCCGCTGGATCGGCTACGTCTACCAGTTCCATAACCTGCTGCCCGAATTCACCGCGCTCGAAAACGTCGCTATGCCGCAGCTCATCGCCGGGGCGGCGCGGGCCGACGCCGACAAGCGCGCCGCGATGCTGCTCGAGGTGATGGGGCTCGGCGAGCGCGGCAACCATCGGCCGGCGGAGCTTTCGGGCGGCGAGCAGCAGCGCGTCGCCATTGCCCGCGCCATGGCCAACCAGCCGGCGTTGATCCTCGCCGACGAGCCGACCGGCAATCTCGATCCGGCGACCTCGCACACCGTCTTCGAGGCCTTGGCCGAACTGATCCGCGGCCAGGGCGCGGCGAGCGTCATCGCCACCCACAATTACGCGCTCGCTCGCCTCGCCGACCGGGTGGTAACGCTCGACGAGGGCCGGGTCGTTGCGCATTACCTTTAGACCCGCTTCGACCCGGTCTGCGGCCGCCGGACCTGCACACCATTTACATTCCATTAAGTGATCACTGGCATCGCGCCAGTCCAGTCTGGACAAGCACAGACCACGAACATATAAGAACATACACGGAACACCAATGGAGATACCGATGCGGACCTGGATCAAGGATGTGATGGCTCTGGTGTCGATCGCCGCGTTCAGCGGCACGACGCTTTTCTGGCTCGATAAATTGTCACTTCTCGTCTGACCCTGTTGACAGGCGAGCGCCGGGCTTGGCGGGAACCTGGCCCGATGGCACAAGGGGAGCAACGATGACCGGGCCCGGCTTCATCCATCTGCATGTCCATTCGTCCTTCTCGCTGCTCGAGGGCGCGCTGCGGCTCGTCCCGCTGATCGACATGGCCGCCGCCGACGGCCAACCGGCCCTCGGCATCGCCGACAATTCGAATCTGTTCGGGGCGCTCGAATTCTCGGAAAAGGCCGCCGAGAAGGGCATCCAGCCGATTGTCGGGTGCGAGCTGCCGGTCGAATTCGGCGACCGCGACGAGCGGCCCGGGGCCGAACGCCGCCGCTCCGGCAAGGAATCGCTCGTCCTGATTGCGCAGACCGCCGGCGGCTTCGCCAATCTCTCAAAGCTCGTCAGCCGCGCCTATCTTGAAGGCGACCGCGCCGCCTTCGCGGTGCCGTTCGACTGGCTCGACGGCGAGGCGATCGCCGATCTCATCTGCCTCACCGGCGGGCCGGAAGGCGCCATCTCGCCGCTCTTCGCCGACGGGCTCGAGGCCGCGGCCGCGGCGCGTCTCGCGACGCTTCATTCCCGGTTCGGCGACCGGCTCTATATTGAATTGCAGCGGCACGGCACCGACGTGGAAGCGCGATCCGAAGTGCTGCTGATCGAGGCCGCCTACCGGCGCGGCATTCCGCTGGTCGCGACCAACGAGCCG
>JBBECE010000005.1:0-41162 GCA_040881985.1 Cucumibacter sp. | reverse complement strand
TGGCAATCGCTGAGGGTAGCGTCGTCGCCCAGACGCAACGGCGGCGGCTCACCCCCGACCATTATTTCAAGACCCGGACCGAGATCGCCGAGGCCTTTCAAGACTTGCCGGAAGCTCTTGACTCGACAGTCGAAATCGCTCGGCGTGTCAGCTTTCGACCGCTCACCCGCAAGCCGATCCTGCCGGTTTTCACCGCCGGCGGGGAGGCCGTCGACGAAAGCGCGGAACTCGCCCGGCAAGCGCGCTCCGGTCTCGACTCCCGCCTCGCCAAAATGGGTCTCGCCCCCGGCACCACCCGCCCCCAGTACGACGAGCGGCTGGAGTTCGAGCTTGGCGTCATCTCCAGCATGCACTACGCCGGGTACTTCCTCATCGTCGCCGACTTCATCCAGTGGGCGAAGGCGCGCGGCATTCCGGTCGGGCCTGGCCGCGGCTCGGGCGGCGGCTCGCTCGTCGCCTATGCGCTGACCATCACCGACCCCGACCCGCTGCGCTACAACCTCGTCTTCGAGCGCTTTCTCAATCCCGAGCGCGTCTCGATGCCCGACTTCGACATCGATTTTTGCCAGGAGCGGCGCGGGGAAGTTATCGCCTATGTCCAGGAGAAATATGGAGCCGACCACGTCGCCCAGATCATTACCTTCGGCACCTTGCAGGCCCGCGCGGTGCTGCGCGATGTCGGGCGCGTGCTGCAGATGCCCTATTCGCAGGTCGACCGCATTTGCAAGCTCGTCCCGGTCAATCCGGCCAACCCGATTACGCTCGCCCAGGCGATCGAGCAGGAGCCGCGCCTCAAGGCGATGCGCGACGAGGACGAAACCGTCGCCGAGCTCCTGGAGATCGGCAACAAGCTCGAAGGTCTCTATCGCCACGCCTCGACCCACGCTGCCGGCATCGTCATCGGCGACCGGCCGCTGCAGGAGCTGGTGCCGCTCTATCGCGACCCGCGCTCCGACATGCCGGTCACCCAGTACAGTCTCAAATGGGTGGAGCCGGCGGGGCTGGTGAAGTTCGACTTTCTGGGGCTGAAAACCCTGACCGTCATCGACCACGCGGTCGCCATGATCAACGCCTCGGGCGGCTCGCTCGACATCTCCGAGATACCGCTCGACGATCCCGAGACCTTCGGCCTTTATCAGCGCGCCGAGACCGTCGGCATTTTCCAGGTTGAAGGGGCGGGGATGCGCCGGGCTCTGGTCAATCTCAAGCCCGACCGCTTCGAAGATATCGTCGCCATCGTGGCGCTGTACCGGCCAGGTCCGATGGACAGCATTGAGTCCTACTGCACCCGCAAGCATGGGCGCGAGGAACCCGACTATTTGCACGAGAAACTCAAGCCTGTGCTGGAGGAGACCTATGGCATCATCGTCTACCAGGAACATGTGATGCAGATTGCCCAGATCCTCGCCGGCTTCTCATTGGGCGAAGCCGACGTGCTGCGCTGGGCGATGGGTAAGAAGATCAAGGCCAAGATGGCCAAGCAGCACACACGCTTCATCGAGGGCGCACTGGCCAATGGGGTCACCAAGGCTCGCGCCGAAACGATTTTCGAACTCATCAGCAAGTTCGCGAGCTACGGCTTCCCGAAGGCGCATGCGGTGACCTACGCCATCGTCTCCTACCAGACGGCCTGGCTGAAGGTGCATCACCCGCGCGAATTCCTCGCCGCCTCAATGACCCTCGACATGAGCAATACCGACAAGCTCAACGATTTCAAGCGTGAGGCCGAGCGGTTGGGCATCGTCATCGAGCCGCCCTGTGTCAATCGCTCCGAAGTCAGCTTCACCGTGGGCGAGAAGCGAATCCATTTCGCGCTCTGCGCGGTCAAAGGCATTGGCCGGCAGGTCGCCGAGCATATCGTCGCGGTCCGCGGCGACCGCGCATTCCGCGACCTCGCCGATTTCGCCGCCCGCATCGACCCGAAAATCGTCGGCAAGCGCACCCTCGAAACCCTCGTCAATGCCGGCGCCTTCGACGCGCTGGTCAAACGGCGCGAGCAGGCGTTCGCGTCGGTCGACGCAATTGTCGCCGAGGCCCAGCGCGCATCCTCGGGCCGGGCGGATGGAATGTTCGAGCTCTTCGCGACCGGCGCGCCCGAGCCGATCCGGCTCAACGACACTGTCGAGCCGTGGCCGCTCGCCGAGCGGCTCGCCCGCGAATACGCGGCGATCGGCTTCTATCTTTCCGCCCACCCGCTCGATGCCTACAAATCGCTGTTTGCCGATATGAGGGTCCAGAGCTGGGCCGAGTTCGAGCGGGCGGTCAAAGCCGGGGTCGGCGCCGGCCGGCTCGCTGGCACCGTCACCAGTCGCGAGGACCGCCGCACCCGCCGCGGTTCGGCGATGGCGATCCTGACCTTCTCAGACCCCTCAGGCACTTACGAATGCTTCGCCTTCTCCGACACGCTGGTGCAGTTCGGCGAACTGATCGAGACCGGCCGCTCGGCGATCATCGAGGTCGAAGCCGAGGCCCGGCCCGACGGCGTCCGCATGACCCTTATCCGCGCCCAGGCCATCGAGGCGGCAGCCGAAAAACTCTCCCGGCGGCTGACCATCTTTGCCGGCGACGAAAAATGCCTTCCCCATGTCCGGGCCCGGCTCGAGCGCGGCGGGGAAGGGGTCGTCAGCCTCGTTCTCATCCGCGAGGCCGGCGAGCGCGAATATGAGATCGAACTTCCCGGCGGCTACCGCGTCTCCCCCGAACTCGCGAGCGCCATCCGCGGTCTGCCCGGGGTCACCGACGCAAGGCTGAGCTGATCGCCCTCGCGCTTGCGCGGCCGGCGGAATTGCTGTACCCACCGCCACACAAATCCACACGCGCGAGGCGGCTGCCTGATCCAAGGCATCCATCCGGTGGCGGGGCGACCCGCAACGATCCTGCGCGGCGGCATAACCGGTAAAGGAGCGAAGGCGCCAATGGCACTTCCCGATTTTTCTATGCGCCAGCTTCTGGAAGCCGGCGTGCACTTCGGTCACCAGTCGCATCGCTGGAACCCGAAAATGGAACGCTATATTTTCGGCGTTCGCAACGACATCCATATCGTCGACCTGAGCCAGACCGTCCCGCTGCTGCAGCGGGCACTGCAAATGGTCTCGGACACCGTCGCCGAGGGCGGCCGGGTGCTGTTCGTCGGCACCAAGCGCCAGGCGGCCCCGGTCGTCGCCGAAGCGGCAAAGCAATGCGCCCAATACTATGTCAATTCGCGCTGGCTCGGCGGCACGTTGACCAACTGGCAGACCATCTCCAATTCGATTTCACGCCTGCACCAGCTCGAAGCCCAAGAGGCCGAGGGCATGCAGGGGCTGACCAAGAAGGAGCGCCTGACGCTGGCCCGCGAGAAAACGCGCTTGGAGCGCGACCTCGGCGGGATCAAGAACATGGGCAATCTCCCTTCGCTGCTGTTTGTCATCGACACCAACAAGGAAGCCATCGCCATCAACGAAGCTCGCCGGCTCGGTATTCCGGTCGTCGCCATCATCGACACCAATTCCGATCCCGACAAGATCGACATGCCGATCCCCGGCAATGACGACGCCGCCCGCGCCATCGAGCTCTATTGTCAGCTGATCTCGCGCGCCGCGCTCGACGGCATTTCCCGCTCCGCCAGTGCCCGCGGCGCCGACCTGGGCGCCATGGTCGAGGCGCCCGTCGAGCCGGTTCTCGCCGCCGCCGACCCCGGCATGGAAATGACGCAGGCCGCCGGCGACGGCTCGATGCCGGCCGGGGACCATGCGGAAGGTCCGCTCTTCACCACCCCCGAGGGCGCCAGGGACGATCTCAAGAAAATCACCGGGATAGGGCCGGTCCTCGAACGCAAACTCAACGCCCTTGGCGTCGCCACCTACACCCAGATCGCGGCCTTCGGGCAGCAAGACATTGAAAAAGTCGACCAGCATCTCAATCTAAGGGGACGCATGGAGCGCGACGACTGGGTCGGCCAGGCCAAAACCCTCGCCGCAAAGTAGGTCCTCTCCCTCCGGGCACTCCGCCAGCATCAAGGAGCAGAACCATGGCGATCAAGGCCGCACAGGTGAAGCAATTGCGCGAGTTGACCGGCGCCGGCATGATGGATTGCAAGGCGGCGCTCGAGGCCAATTCGGGCAACATCGAGACATCGATCGACTGGCTGAAGACGCGCGGGCTCGCCAAGGCCGCCAAGAAGGCCGGCCGCATCGCCGCCGAGGGGCTGATCGGGGTCGCGGCCGCCGACCGGAGCGGCGCCGTCGTCGAGGTCAATTCCGAGACCGATTTCGTCGCCCGCACCGGCGAGTTCCAGGAGCTCGTCCGCGCCATCGCCAAACTCGCCTTGCAGCACGGCAAGGACGCCGGGACCCTTGGCGCCGCCGCCTACCCCGGCACCGGCCGCACGGTTGCTGCCGAGATAACCGAAGCGGTCGCCAAGATCGGCGAGAACATGACGCTGCGCCGCGCCGCCCGGGTCACCGTCGATGCCGGCGTCGTTGGCTCCTATGTGCACGCCGCGGCTTCCGATGGGCTCGGCAAGATCGGCGTGCTGGTTGGCCTCAAGACCACCGGCAACGCCGCGGCGATCGCCGGTCTCGCCCGCCAGATCGCCATGCATATCGCCGCCGCGAGCCCGCTCGCCGTCACCCCCGACGGACTCGACCAGGACCTCCTCGCCCGCGAGCGCGCGGTCTTCGCCGAACAGGCCAAGGCCTCGGGCAAGCCCGCCGAAATCGTCGAGAAAATGGTCGAGGGCCGGCTGCGCAAGTTCTACGAAGATGTGTGCCTGCTGTCGCAGATCTTTGTCATCGACGGCGAGACCAGGATCGAGGCCGTGCTGAAGGGCGCCGAGAAGGTAGCCGGGGCGCCGGTCGCCATCACCGAATTCGTGCGTTTTGCGATCGGCGAGGGGATCGAGAAGCAGGAAACCGACTTCGCTGCCGAGGTTGCGGCGACTGCCCGCACCGCTTAACGTGCGCGCGCGGCGGACTCACCGCCGCCACCAGGGGTTCCGCGGCGCATGGGCACCGGCACGCTGTCTCGCATCCTGATCAAGATTTCCGGCGAGGCGCTGGCCGGCGACCAGTCGTTCGGCGTCGACGTGACGCTGCTCGACCGGGTCGCCCGCCAGCTGGTTGAGGTCGCCAAAGGCGGCCGGCAGGTCGCGGTCGTCGTCGGCGGCGGCAACATCTTCCGCGGCATGGCGGTTGCCGCCGGCGGGGCCGACCGGGTGGTCGCCGACTACATGGGCATGCTCGGCACCATCATCAACGCGCTGGCGCTGGCCGACGCGGTCAACCGGCTGGGCGGGGAATCCTGGGTGTTCAGCGCCGTGCATATTCCGCTGATCGCCGACAGTTTCACCGTCCGCTCGGCGCGCGCCGCGCTCGGGGAGGGACGGATCGTGATTTGTGGGGGCGGCACCGGCAATCCGTTTTTCACCACCGACACCGCAGCGGCGTTGAAGGCCGTCGAACTCCAATGCGACGCGATCCTCAAGGCGACCAAGGTCGACGGCGTCTATTCCGCCGACCCGCTCACCAATCCGGGCGCCGAGCGCTTCGACCGGATCAGCCACGACGACGCGATCACCCGAGAATTGAAGGTCATGGACGTCGCGGCCTTCGCCATCGCCCGCGACAACGGCCTGCCGATCATCGTTTTCTCGCTGGATGCGAAAGGCGGCGTCCTGGCCGTCCTCGAGGGAAGGGCGCCGAGCACCAGGGTCGGCTAGAGTGCGGCGGCGCGGGTTGAAGGAAGCGCAATCATGAGTGGATATTCGCTTGACGACGTGAAGGGACGGATGCGCAAGTCGATTGCAACGCTCAAGGACGAGTTCGGAGGCCTCAGAACCGGCCGGGCGAGCGCCAGCCTGCTCGATCCAATCATCGTCGAAGCCTATGGCGCGCAGATGCCGCTCAACCAGCTCGCCACCGTTTCCGTTCCCGAGGCTCGGCTGATCACCGTCCAGGTCTGGGACAAATCGATGACCCACGCGGTCGAGCGGGCGATCCGCGAGTCGGCGCTCGGCCTCAATCCGCAGACCGAAGGCACCCTGCTTCGCGTGCCGCTGCCCGAGCTCAACGAGGAGCGGCGGCGGGAGATCACCAAGGTCGCCCACCAATATGCCGAACAGGCCCGCGTCGCGGTGCGCCACATTCGCCGTGATGGCATGGACGCGTTGAAAAAGCTCGAGAAGGACGGCAAGATGAGCCAGGACGAGGGGCGTGCCGGCTCCGACCAGGTGCAGAAGGCGACCGACCAATCGGTCGCCGAGATCGACTCCATGCTCGCCGCCAAGGAGCAGGAAATCATGCAGGTCTGACCGGCATGGCCAGCGATCCCGCGCTCGCACCCATCGCTCCGCTGCCGGCCGAGGTGGCGCTGCCGCGCCATGTCGGGGTCATCATGGACGGCAACGGGCGCTGGGCGACCGCCCGCGGCAAGCCGCGCACCGAGGGCCACAAGGCGGGTGTCGAGGCCCTGCAGCGGCTGATCCGGCTCGCCGGCGAGCGCGGCATTCCGTACCTGACGGTCTTCAGCTTTTCGTCCGAGAACTGGCGGCGACCGCAGGAGGAAATCAATTTCCTTTTCAATCTGTTGCGGCGTTTCGTTGCCTCCGATCTCGAAAAACTTGTCAAAGGTCGCGTCAAAGTCGTGGTTTTGGGCGAGCGCGACCGGCTCGATGCCGCGACCTGCGCGCTCATCGACCAGGTCGAAACCCGCACCCGGGGCGGCGACCGCCTGCAGCTCAACATCGCCTTCAACTATGGTTCCCAGATCGAACTCGCCCGCGCCACCCGCGAGATCGCCGAGGCGGCGGTCGCGGGCCGGCTCGACCCCGCCGCCATCACCCCGGAGACGGTCGGTGCGCATCTTTACACCGCCGGGATCCCCGACCCCGACCTGATCCTGAGGACCGGCGGGGAAAAGCGGTTGTCGAATTTCCTCCTCTGGCAAGCCGCCTACGCCGAATTCGTGTTCGTCGACGAGACCTGGCCGGAATTCGACGAAAAAGTCTTCGACCGCGTTCTCGAGGAGTATGGAAGGCGGCAGCGCCGCTTCGGCGGTCTGGGGCCAGCCGATTGACCGCCCAACCGCAGCCCGTTCGGCGGACGGCGCTCAACCGCTGGGCCGACCTGCAGGATCGGCTGATGTCGGCGGCCGTGCTCATCCCCATCGCCATTCTCGCCATCTATCTCGGCGGGCTCGCCGTGGCGCTGGTGGTCGCCGCGACGATCGCGGGCGCCTATCGGGAATACGAGACGATGCTCAATCGCGGCCGCCACGACTGGCGCGGCCGGGCGACAACCGGACTTTTGGCCCTGATGCCGATCGGCTACGCGGCGGGCGGCTTTTGGGCTAGTCTGTTGCTGCTCGCCGTCGCCGTGCTTTTCGCGCTTGCCGCCGCCGACCGGGGAGGCCGTCATCTGATGCGCGCGCCGGGCGGGGCGGTTCTCGGCTTCACCGGCCTCGCCATCCTCGCGCTGCGGGGCGAGACCCAGCTAGGTATTTGGCAGGATGGTATCTCGGTAGCGCTGTTTCTGGCCTTCGTCGTGGTGCTGACCGACAGCGGCGCGTTCTTCACCGGCCGGCTTCTCGGCGGGGCGCGTCTTTCCCCGGAAATCTCGCCATCCAAGACCTGGACCGGAGCGTTCGGCGGCTTGCTTTTCGGCACGATCGGCGGGCTGGTTATCTGGATCTTCGCGACCCAATCGCCAATCTGGATCGGGCTCGCAATCGCCGGCGTGGTCAGCGTTCTGGCGCAACTCGGCGACCTCGCGGAAAGCGCTGTCAAACGCCGCTTCATGGTCAAGAACAGCGGCGACATCATCCCCGGCCACGGCGGCATCCTTGACCGGATCGACAGTTTTACCCTCGCCGGTATCGGATTGTTCATCATCGGGGCGGCACATAACGGCCTCGATGCGGTCGCGCACGGTGTGCTCGCCTGGTGAAACTGTGTAAACTGGCCGCGGTTCGGGAGTTGATAGTCGCCGCGCTCGTCAGCTGGAGAAATCGTGGAAAGCATCGTCTGGCTTCTGTCTTACCTGGTCCCGTTCCTGGTCGTCCTGACCGTCATCGTCTTCGTGCACGAGATCGGACACTATCTCGTCGCCCGCTGGACCGGGGTGGCGGTGAAGACCTTCTCGATCGGTTTTGGCCCGGAGATCGCCGGTTTCACTGACCGGCTTGGCACCCGCTGGCAGCTCTCCGCCATTCCGCTCGGCGGCTATGTCCGCTTTGTCGGTGACATGAACCCGGTGAGCGAGCCCGATCACCAGGCGCTCGCCGACGCCAGCCCCGCAACGCGGGCTCACCTCTTCTATTTCAAGCCGGTCTGGCAGCGGATCGCGGTCGTGCTGGCGGGTCCGGCCGCCAATTTCCTCTTCACCTTCGTCGTGCTTTACGCGCTGCTGTTGGGTCTCGGCCGCTACTCAGTTCCCGCCATCATCGAACAAGTCAATCCGGGTTCGCCCGCCGCAACCGTCGGCATTGAGCCGGGCGACCGGGTGATCTCGGTCGACGGCTACGAGGTCATCGGCTTCGGCGATTTTCAGCGCCTCATCGCCACCAGCCCCGGCCGCCAGGTCACCGTCGCCGTCGAGCGCAACGGCCAGCAGCTGCAATTCACCACTGTTCCCGACGCCGTCGAGCAGACCGACCGATTCGGCAATGTCAACCGCATCGGCATGCTTGGAGTGGCGCGCAACTCCTCCTCGGACGATGTCGAATTCTACCGGCCGGGGCCGCTCCAGGCGGTTTCGATGACCGTCTCCGAAATGCTTTTCATTGTTGACCGCACCTTCGATTTTATCGGCGACTTTTTCGTCGGACGCGGCGATCCCGAACAGTTGGGCGGGCCGGTGAGAGTGGCGCAAGTCTCCGGGAACATCGCTTCGCTCGGCTGGCTGGCGCTGCTCAACCTGACGGCGCTTTTGTCGTTGAATATCGGGCTGTTCAACCTGTTCCCGATTCCGATGCTCGACGGCGGACACCTGCTCTACTACCTGATCGAGGCGGCCAGGGGCCGCCCGTTAAGCCGCCAAATTCAGGACGCCGGATTCAGGTTCGGGCTGGCGGTGGTTTTCACCCTGATGGTTTTCACTCTCGTCAACGATCTGCTCTGAGGGGCGCGCGAGGGTAATCGCGGGTGTTGCACGAAAGCATTGGGCGAAATCTTTTGGCAGCACGAGCAAGCCTTTAGCCTTGCCTTTGCCTCAAGAAACGGTAAAACCAATCCAGTGGAGTATGCGTCGCGCAATAGCGGACGATCAGTCGTGAACCAGGCAACCATTTGTAAAGGCTGCAGGATTTTCTCATGACCGCTAATTCGCACCTCGTTCGCGCCCTGATTCTCGGTCTCGTGGTTTGGTTGGCTGCCCCGTTTGCGGGCGGCCCGGTCCAGACCGTCCTCGGCGTTGAAGCCGCCCATGCGCAGACGGTTCAGGTGATCGTCGTCTCCGGTAACGACCGCGTCGAGGATTCGATCGTCATTTCGTTCCTGTCGATTGGCGTCGGCGGCCAGGCCACCGCGGCCCTGATCGACGCCTCGATCGACTCCCTTTACCAAAGCGGCCTCTTCAGGACCGCCGACGTCACTTTCGGCGGCGGCACCTTGCGGGTGACCGTCGTCGAGAATCCGATCATATCGGCGGTGCTGTTTGTCGGCAACCAATCGCTCTCCGATGAGCAACTGCTGGCGCTGGTCGATCTGGCGGCGCTCGGGGTCTATTCCGACGCGGCCGCGGATCGCGGCGCCCGGGCGATCAAGGGCGAATACGCCTCGCAGGGCTACACCGCCGTCGAGGTCACCCCGACCACCGAGGTGACCGATGCCGGGCGCATCCGGGTGACCTACAACATCATCGAGAACTATCGCGCCAAGATCGCCGCCATCACCTTCAGCGGCAACGCCTCGATCGGCGACTGGAACCTGCGCTCGATCATGCAGACCCACCAGAGCCACCTGTTGAGCTTCCTGATCCGCGACGACGTCTATGACGAATCGAAGCTCAACGCCGACGAGCTGGGGCTGCGCGACTACTACGCCAATCATGGTTTCCCCGACGCGCAGGTGAGTTCGGTCGTCGAGTTCGACGCGGTTCGCGGCGCCTATTACATCAGCATCAACATCATCGAGGGCGACCGCTACCGTTTCGGCGATATCGGCATCGAGACCTCGATCGACGGCATCGACACCGGCGCCCTGCAGCGGACGGTGACCACCCGCCAGGGCGGCCAGTATTCGATGCGCGATCTCGAAACCACGGCGCAGCAGATGGCGCTGGCGGCGGCGGACCAGGGTTACCCCTTCGCCGACGTGCGCCCGCGCATCGACCGCGACATCGCCAACAAGCAATTCTCGATCACCTATCTCGTCGACGACGGGCCGCGCCTCTACGTCGAGCGCATCGACATCTACGGCAACGACAAGACCCGCGACTTCGTCATCCGCCGTGAGTTCGATTTCGCCGAAGGCGATCCGTTCAACCGGGCGCAGCTGACGCGGGCCAAGCAAAATCTCGACGCCCTGCAATATTTCGAGTCAGTCTCGATCTCCCTTTCGCGGGGATCGCGGGACGACAAGGTGGTCATCAGCGTCGCCGTCGTGGAGCGCTCGACCGGCGAGTATGCCGCCACGGCGGGGTACAATACGTCCGAAGGCATTGTCGGCGAGATTTCGCTCACCGAGCGCAATTTCCTCGGCCGCGGCCAATATCTGAAAGTGGCGCTGTCGGGCGGCTTCTCCGGCGCGCGCAGCTTTGACTTCCAGTTCACCGAGCCGCGCTTTATGGGCCTGAGGATATCCAAGGGCATCAGTTTCTATCGGCGGGTTACCCCGGAAGGCCAGCCGCTCACCTACGGCACCAGCGCCACCGGCGGCTCGCTGCAGGTCGGTCTGCCGCTCACCGACAACATCAGCCTCAGCGCCTTCGGCGGTTATGAGTCGAAGACCATCATTGATGTCGATCTGCCGTCGGCGCCGTTGTATATCGGCGTGGACGGCACCGTCTGGAACAAGGCTTTTGTCGGCTACACGCTCAGGTTCAGTACGCTCGACAGCCAGCAGAATCCGACGCGCGGCTTCTACGGCCAGTTCGACCAGCAATATGTCGGCATAGACCACAATTTCCTGCGCAGTGAACTGCGCGGCCGCTATTACTTCCCGGTCATGCCCGACTATGGCGTCGTGGCCTCGATCCGCGGCCAGGCTGGTATCATGAATGACTTCAGCGGCATCGGCGTCAACCCGATCGAAACTTTCTCGCCGAATTCGACGCTGGTCCGCGGCTTCACGCCCCGCGACTTCGGGCCGCGCGACGCGGCCGGCGATGCGGTTGGCTTCACCGAGTATCTGGGCGTCTCGGCTGAACTCGAATTCCCGATCCCGATGCTCCCCGAATCCTACGGCGTCAGCGGTGCGGTCTGGGCGGACGCGGCATGGGTCGGATCGGCCTCCATAGCGGGTGCCGTCGGCCCGATTGCTGCGACGAGCATCGTGCCGATCCGGTCGTCGGCGGGCGCCAGTGTGTTGTGGGATTCGCCCTTCGGTCCGCTGCGCGGCGACTTCGCCTACATCATTTCGCAGGCGACCGACGACAATACCCAGCTCTTCCAGCTGACCATGTCCACCCTCTTCTAGGGGTCGCCGGGAACCAAAATCGACAAGGGGCCGCAGCGCGCGCTGCGGTCCTTTTGCCTTCAAGGCCCAGATGGTCGACACCCGCTTCCACCATTGCGCCGGACCGATGCAGCTGGGCGAGCTGCTTTCGGCTGCCGGACACGCGGCCCTTGTGCCCACGGGGGAAGCGGAGCGGCCGATCGCCGGCGCGGGCGACCTTGCCGCGGCTCGCCCCGACGAGATCGGCTTCATCGCCGACAAGCGGTATCTCGGCGCCCTTGCCGGCAGCGGCGCGGGGGTCATCGTCGCCGCCCCCGAATTCGCCGCCTTGGTCCCCAGTGCCGCGCTGGTGCTCGTCGCTGCCGACACCTATGCGGCTTTCGTCGACATCCTCGACGTACTCTACCCCGAGAGCACCATGCGGGCGGCCCGGCGCGCCGCGGCGGCCGTCGTTGGTCTCGATCCCTCGGCAAGGCTGGAGGGCGGCATTGTCATCGGACCCGGCGCCGTCATCGGGCCGGACTGCGAAATCGGCACCGGCACCGTCATCGGCGCCAATGCGGTAATCGGTCCCGGCGTCGCCATCGGCCGGCATTGCGCGATCGGGCCGGGTGCCTCGCTCGAGTGCACCCTCGCCGGCGATCGCGTCGTCATCCATGCGGGCGCGCGTATCGGCTCGGAAGGATTCGGCTTCCTGCCGCGTCCGGCGGGCGGGCGCAAGATCCCGCAACTCGGACGGGTCATTCTGCAGGACGGAGTCGAGGTCGGCGCCAACTCGGCGATCGACCGCGGGACCCTTGCCGATACGGTGGTCGGGGAGGGCACCAAGATCGACAATCTCGTCCAGATCGCCCACAATTGCCGGATCGGACGGCACTGCCAGATCGCCGGTGCGTCGGCCTTTGCGGGCTCGGCCTCGATCGGCGACCACGTGCTGTGCGGCGGCCATACGAAGATCGTCGGCCTTGCGCACGTCGGCGACCATTCGATTGTTTACGCCGAGGCCGGGGTCACCAAAAGTTTTCCGCCGCATTCGCGGCTCGCTGGCTTTCCGGCGAGGGATGTTAAACAATGGCGGCGGGACATGGCCGCCGTCGCCCGGCTCGGCCGCACCACGAGGGACAACTGATTGGCGGGGAACAGGCCATGGCCGTGACCGAACTGCAGGCGCTGGATATCCACGATATCCTGAGGTTCCTGCCGCATCGCTATCCCTTCCTGATGATCGACCGGATCATCGAGATCGACGGCAACGAATCCGGCATCGGAATCAAGAACATCACCTACAACGAGCCCGCCTTCCAGGGGCATTTCCCGGGCTCTCCGGTATATCCCGGGGTGCTGATTCTCGAGGGGATGGCGCAGACCGCCGGCGCCATCGTCATTGCCGCCGGCGCCGACAGTGGCGAGAAGCACCTCGTCTATCTGCTGGGCATCGACAAGGCGAAGTTCCGCCACCCCTGCGGGCCGGGCGACGTGCTCGAATATCACATCCGGAAAATCCACCTGCGCCGCAATGTCGGCCGCTACGAGGCCCGGGCCATCGTCAAGGGCAAGGTCGTCGCCGAGGCGGAAGTCACCGCCATGATCGTGCGGGAAAAATAGCATGGCGGATATTCACCCGTCGGCGATCGTGGGCGACGGCGTGCGCCTGGGCGCTGGCGTCAGAATCGGGCCGTTTTGCCTCGTTGAAGGCGAGGCGACGCTCGGCGACGGGGTGACGCTCGTCTCGCACGCGGTAGTGACCGGCCGCTCGACCGTCGGCGAGGGAACGACGATTTTTCCCTTCGCCTGCATCGGCCACCGGCCGCAGGACCTGAAATATGCCGGCGAGCCCTCGACGCTTTCGATCGGCAAGAACTGCGTGCTGCGCGAATACGCGACCGTCCATCCCGGCACCAGGGGCGGCGGCATGCACACCTCCATTGGCGACGAGTGCCTGCTGATGGCCTCGACCCACGTCGCCCATGATTGCCGCCTCGGCAACCAGGTGATCATGGCCAACGGCGCCTCGCTCGCCGGCCACGTACTGGTCGAGGATTACGCCATCATCGGCGGCATGGTCGGCGCCCATCAACACCTGCGGATCGGCCGGCATGCCTTCGTTGGCGGGATGAGCGGCCTGCGCAAGGACGTGATGCCGTTCTCGCTGGTCTCCGGCAATCCCGCCTACATGGCGTCGGTCAACACCGTCGGGCTGAAGCGCCGCGGCTTTACCCACGAACAGCTCCACCTGCTCCGGTCCGCGTACCGGTCGCTGTTCTCCGAGGAGGGCACGCTCCAGGAGCGCGCCGAGGCGGTGGCCAGCGAATTCGCCGGCTCCGAGCTCGTCGACGAAATCCTCGCCTTCATACGTGGCCATTCCTCCCGCAGCTATACCGGGCCGCGTTCGAGCGGGGATCTCGCGGAGGAATAGGGTGCCCCCCCGCCTGGCGCTAATCGCCGGCTCGGGCGCGCTGGTGCCCGAGGCGATCCGCGCGGCCCGCGACAAGGGCTGGGAGGTGGCGCTGTTCGACGTCGCCGGCCGCGCCGATCTGGCGGGCGAAAACGTCACCCGGCTGAGTTTTGCCGACACCCGGCAGATGGTCGCGACGCTCAGGGCCAGCGGGGCGAGCCATGTCTGCGCGGTGGGCGCGATCGAGCTCAGCGACGCGCAGCGGCGCTCTCTCATGCAATTCGTCGGCCTCGTCAACGGCATCGGCGGCATCGCCGACCGCATCCTCACCGCCACCTTCGCCGCCGCCGCCAAGGGTCGCGGCATCCGCATCATGGGGGTCGACGAACTCCTGCCGCAACTCGTGGCGCCCGAGGGCCACTTCGCCGGCCCGGCGGATAAGGTGCCCCCGGCGGCGCGCTGCGCAGAGGCGCTGCGGGCGGCGCGAGCCGTTGGCGCGCTCGATATGGGCCAGGCGGCGGTTCTTTCCGGCGACCGGATCATCGCCGCCGAAGGCATCGAGCGGACCGACGGGCTGATCGCCCGTATCGCAGGTTACGCCGCCTCGGGCCTCGTCGATGCCACCGCCAGCAATCTCATCCTCGCCAAATGTCTCAAGCCCCGGCAGCCGCGCTATCTCGACATGCCGGCGATCGGGCCGGACACCGTCGCGGGCTGCGCTGGGGCCGGCATTTCCGCGATTGTCGTCGAGGCCGGCGGCACGCTCCTCATTGAACGCGCGCGCCTCGAGGCGCTGGCTTCGGAGCGCGGCGTGGCAATTGTCGGCCTCAAGGCGAAAGACTGAACCCATGCGGCTCTTCATCCTTGCCGGCGAGCCGTCCGGCGACCGGATCGGGGCGGCTCTGGTCACCGCGCTCCGTCAGCGCACCGTCATCGAATTGACTGGCATCGGCGGGCCGGCGCTCGGCGAAGCTGGGCTTGAGAGCATATTCCCCATGCACGATCTTTCGGTGATGGGCTACACCGACGTCCTCGCGCGCCTGCCTCTACTGCTCTGGCGGCTCAACCAGACCGTAGCCGCGATCCGGCGTACCCGGCCCGATATCGTGGTGCTGATCGATGCCCAGGAATTCTCCTATCGCGTCGGCCGCGCGGTCCGGCGCTTCGCGCTCGGCTTGCCGATCCTGCTCTATGTCGCCCCGACGGTGTGGGGCTGGAAGCCGGAGCGGGCGGGAATGATCGCCCCGATCTTCACCGAGGTCCTCGCCGTCTTTCCTTTCGAGCCCGCCGCCATGGCCCGGCTCGGCGGCCCGCCGACAAGCTATGTCGGCCATCCGGCGATCGGCCGGCTGGGCGCGGCGCCGGCGCCCGGGCGCGAGGCAGACCTTTTGGCGCTCTTGCCGGGCAGCCGTCCGGGGGAAGTTCGCCGCCACCTGCCAATGTTGATCGAGACCGCGGCTCTGCTGCGCGCCGACATGCCCGAGTTGCGTTTCGTCCTGCCGACCCTGCCGATGCTCGAGCCGATGGTCCGCGCCGCCGCCAAGACGCGGGGGCTCGACGTCGCCATCGTCACCGGGCGGGGCGAGGCGGAGGCCGCCATGCGGCGGGCGATGATGGCGGTCGCGGCAATGGGCACGGTGACACTCGAACTCGCCGCCGCCGGCACCCCGATGGTCGCTTTCTACGTCGCCGACCGGATCCAGCCGCGGCTCTACGACCGCATCCGGCCGAGGTTCGTTTCGCTACCAAACATCCTGCTCGACCGGCCAGTCGTTGAGGAACTGCTTTTCCGCGCGCCCGATGCCATCCGGCTCGCCAAAGGGGCGCTCCGGCTTCTGCGCGATCCCGATGCGCGCCAAGCCCAGCGGCGGGCCTTCGCCGAGATCCGTCAATTGATGGCGCAAGGCCTGCCGGACGCCCCCCGGGTCGACGCGGCCGACCGGGTGCTGGCGCTGACGCGGAGGCTCGCCTAGCGCTTGTTCATCGGGACGAAATCGCGCGGCTTCGGGCCGGTATAGAGCTGCCGCGGCCGGCCGATCTTCTGGGTCGGGTCCTCGATCATCTCCTTCCACTGCGCGACCCAGCCGACGGTGCGCGCCAGTGCGAAAATAGCGGTGAACATCGACGTCGGAAATCCGATCGCGTCGAGAATGATGCCGGAATAGAAATCGACGTTCGGATAGAGCTTTTTCTCGATGAAATACTCGTCCTCGAGCGCGATCCGTTCGAGTTCCTGGGCGATCTGCAGCGTCGGGTTGTTCTCGACCCCGAGCTCGGCCAACACCTCGCGGGCGGTGTCCATCATCACCTTCGCCCGCGGATCGTAATTCTTGTAGACCCGGTGCCCGAAGCCCATCAGCCGGGACTGGCTGTCCTTGGATTTGGCGCGCTCGACGAATTCCGGAATGCGGTTCGGCGTCCCGATCTCCTTGAGCATCATCAGCGCCGCCTCGTTCGCCCCGCCGTGCGCCGGCCCCCAAAGCGAGGCCACCCCCGCCGCGATGCAGGCGAACGGATTGGCGTGCGAGGAGCCGGCGAGCCTGACCGTCGAGGTCGAGGCGTTTTGCTCATGGTCGGCGTGGAGCATGAAGATGCGGTCCATCGCCCGCGCCAGCGTCGGGGAAACCTCGTACTCTTCGGCCGGCACCGCGAAACACATGCGCAGGAAATTCGAGGCGAAATCGAGCTGATTGAGCGGATAAACGAAGGGCTGACCGATCGAATATTTGAATGCCCAGGCGACGATCGTCGGCATCTTGGCGATCAATCGATGGGTTGCAATCTCGCGCTGCACCGGATCGTTGATGTCGGTCGAGTCGTGATAGAAGGCCGACATCGCCCCGACCGCCCCGCAGGTAATCGCCATCGGATGGGCGTCGCGCCTGAATCCGGAATAGAATTTCACGATCTGCTCGTGCAGCATCGTGTGCCGGGTGACGGTGTCGGAGAACTTCTGGTATTCGGCCCGGGTCGGCAATTCGCCGTTGAGCAGCAGGTAGCATACCTCGAGGAAATTGCTCTTGTCGGCGAGCTGCTCGATCGGATAGCCGCGATAGAGCAGGGTCCCCGCGAGCCCGTCGATGTAGGTGATCTGCGATTCCGTCGAGCCGGTGGAGGTGTAACCCGGATCGAAGGTGAACATGCCGGTCTGGGCATAAAGGGTGCGGATGTCGATGACGTCGGGGCCCATCGAGCCCGAAATGATCGGAAAGTCGTAGCTCTTGTCGCCGACAACGAGCTTGGCGGTCTTCTCGGTCATCGCCGGCTTCCTTTACCCGCTATCGCGAAATGATGGCCCGTGAACCCGGGCAAGATCGAGCGCAAACACCTCGGGCGCGCCTGACGCGCAGGGTCCCTGTGGGTACCGGATTTGGCTTGCGCTCGCAACTGCTTTGCGCGGGCAAAGCCCCGCCGGCCCTGCCGTTCCGCCGGGTCACGGAGCGGCGACGTCGTCGATCCGGGCGAGCGCTTCTTCCCGCCCGAGCAGTTCCATGATCTCGAAAATTCCCGCCGAGACCGTCTTTCCGGTCAGCGCCGCGCGCAGCGGCTGGGCGATCTTGCCGAGCTTGACGCCTTCGGCCTCGGCAAACGCCCTCGCCACCGCATCGATCGCCTCGTGCCTCCAGTCCGGAAGATCCGCGAGTTTGCCGGCGAGGCGGGCAAGCATCCGCCGGCCATCCGTGTCGAGCAATCCCGCCGCCGCCGCGTCGGAGGCGATCGGACGGGTGGCATAGATGAACCCGGCGCCCTCGATCAGCTCGATGATCGTCCTGGCGCGCGGCTGCAACTCCGGGATGGCCTTCAGCACCGTCGCCTTGCGGGCTTTGAGCCCTTCGGCGTCGGCCTGCCGGCTCACCTCCTCGGCGGCGGCGAGCATTGTCGCGTAGAGATAGTCCGGCCGTGCGGCGCGGATGTAGTGGCCGTTGAGACTGCCGAGCTTGGCGTAGTCGAAACGGGCGGGGGACCTGTTCAGTCCCTCAAGCGAGAACCACTCGACCAGCTGTTCGGTGGAGAATATCTCGTCGTCCCCGTGCGCCCAGCCGAGCCGGGCGAGGTAGTTCCGCAGAGTCTCGGGCAGATAGCCCATCTGCCGGTAGGCATCGACGCCCAGCGCCCCGTGGCGCTTGGAGAATTTCGCCCCGTCCGGCCCGTGGATGAGCGGGACATGGGCCATCTCGGGAACCGTCCAGCCCATGGCGTTGTAGATCACCGTCTGCCGGGCGGCGTTGGTCAGATGGTCATCGCCCCTGATGATATGGGTCACCGCCATGTCGTGGTCGTCGACCACTACCGCCAGATTGTAGGTCGGGGAGCCGTCCGAGCGCAGGATGATAAGGTCGTCGAGATTTTCGGCCCTGACCGTCACCACGCCCTGCACATGGTCGCGGATCGACACTTCTCCGGTTTGCGGCGCCTTGACCCGGATGACCGGGGCGACGCCTTTCGGGGCCTCCGACGGGTCGCGGTCGCGCCAGCGCCCGTCGTAGCGCGGCGGCCGGCGCTCGGCGAGCGCCTTGGCCCGCATCCCGGCGAGTTCTGCGGGCGAGCAATAGCAATGATAGGCTTGGCCCCGCGCCAGCATATCTTCGGCTACCTCGCGATGCCGCGCGGCGCGGACGAATTGCGAGATCGGCTCGCCGTCCCAGACAATGCCGAGCCAGGTCAGCCCGTCGAGGATCTTCTTCACCGAATCCGCCGTCGAGCGTTCCCGGTCGGTGTCCTCGATCCTGAGCAGCATCTTGCCGCCGGTATGGCGCGCGAACGCCCAGTTGAAGAGGGCCGTGCGCGCCCCGCCGATATGCAGGTGGCCGGTGGGCGAAGGCGCGAAACGGGTGATGACTTTGTCGGTCATGCTCGGCCGGCTGCTTGGTCAAAAAGCGCGCCGTGTGTACCATAGGGCGACGAATGCGCAAGGTGAGGGCGCCTTGGCGGACGCGGCTCCTGAAAAGACGGACACGCTGCCGCCGGACAGTCTCCGGCCGGCCCCGGCGTTCGTGCCCGCGCCGACCGGGGTATGGCGCACTGTTTCCCCCGCCGGGTTCCTCGCCGCTGCGGTCGCCGACGCGCTCGAACATCGCCGCCATATCGTGCTTCTGCCGTTCGGGCTCATCGCCGGGGTGCTGCTCTACCTAGCCGCCAGCTTCGAGCCTGCACCCGCCGCCTCGATCTCGCTGGCATCGCTACTGATCCTCGCTGCGATCCTCGCCCGGCTTCGGCGCGCCCAGGCCGCGATGCGGTGGCTGACGCTGGCGGCTGCCATCGCTGGCGGTTTCGCGCTGCCCTCGTTGCACGCCGCCCTTGGCGGCACCGCGATGCTCGGGTCTGCGACCGTCGCCGTGCTCGAAGGCCGGGTCGCCGAGCGCCGGCAATCCGGCCCCGACCGCCAGACTATCTTTCTCGACCTCCTCGCCAGCGACGCAACCGGACGCCTCGCCGGGTTGCGGCAGGTGCGCCTGACGGTCGATGGCGCCGCGCCCATCCTGCCGGATTCGACGCTCACCGTCCGGGCCCGGTTGTTCGAAGTGCCTGGCCCGGTAGCGCCCGGCGCCTACGACCCGCAAATTCACGAGTATTTCACCGGCGTCGGCGCCTATGCGACCGCGCTCGATCCGCCGGACGTCACGCCGGGCTCGGGCAGCTTCACCGCGTTGATTGCCGGCGTGCGCGCGTTGATCGAGGCGCGCATCGAGGCGCACCTTTCCGGCTCTGCCGCGGCCTTCGCGGTCGCCCTTACCATCGGCGAGCAGGGGGCGATCAGCGAAGCGGACCGGCGTGCCATGGCGCGGGCCGGGCTCGCCCATGTGATCTCGATTTCCGGCCTGCACCTGTCGCTCGTCGCCGGTCTCGCCTTTCTCGCGCTGAGATTGCTCATGGCGATCGGCCCGACCGGCGACCGGCTGCCGGTTAAGGCCATCGCGGCCTTCGTCGCCATCCTCGTCGCGCTGGGCTATCTCCTGATTTCCGCCGCCAGCATCGCGACGATTCGCTCGACGATCATGCTGGTCCTGATTTTCGCCGCTATCATCGCCGGACGAAGGGCGCTGACCATGCGAAATGTTGTCCTGGCGGCGCTGGTCATCATCGCCTTCAGTCCCCTCGAAGTGCTGCGGCCGGGCTTCCAGCTCTCTTTTGTCGCGGTCGTAGCGCTGATCGGCTTCTATGAGGGGCTGGGACTGAGGCCCCGCCGCGACGGCGGGTCGCGCCCGGCGCTCCTGCGTTATGCCGGCGGGCTGGCGCTCACCAGCATCATCGCCGGGATCGCGACCGCCCCCTACGCCGCCTTTCACTTCCAGCAATTCGCCCCGCTTGGCATCCTTGGCAATCTCCTGGTCGTGCCGATCGTCGGATTTCTCATCCTGCCCGCGGCGCTGGTCGGGGTCTTCCTGATCCCCCTCGGACTCGAGGGCCCGTTCTTCTCGCTGATGGGGACGGGCATTGAGGCGATGCTGGCAATTGCCTATTGGGTCGCCTCGCTCAGCGGCCCGCTGACGGTCACGCCCGAGGTCACTCCGCTGGCGCTCGGCGTGGTCTCCATCGGGGTTGCCTGGTTCGCGTTCCTGCGCACTCGCGCGCGTTTCATCGGCCCCGCCGCGGGGCTCGGTTTTTTCATGCTGTTCGGCTGGCAGGCCCCTCCCGACCTCATTGTTTCGGACTCGAGCCAGGCAGTCGCGATCCGCACCGTTGACGGGCTGCGCCTGGTGGGCTCCAACCGCGCCAGTTTCGCGGTCGAGGCCTGGTCGGATCGGTTTGGCGCCGACCTAGCCGGCTTCGATGCCACGGGGGCCTACGACGCCTATGGCTGCATCGCCGAAGGCGCTGGCGGCTGGCGGCTCGCGGTCGAGCGCTCGTTCGCGGCGGCCGCGGAGGATTGTGGCCGGGTCGAGGTGATGATCGCCCGCGAGGAAGCCCCGGCGCCGTGTCACGCGGCGGGCATCGTCATCACCCAGCAGGATCTCGACCGCCACGGCGTCACTACGCTCACCCGTGACCCGGCCGGCGCCTTGTTGATCCGCACCGCTTTCGACGATATCGAGCGGCCCTGGCGGGCAGGGCGGCGCGACTAGAGCCGGATCGGGGTCTCCTTCAGGCCCGGCACGTCCACCTCGATGGCGAAGCAACTCCCGGCCAGCGGCTCGGCCCGGCGCTGCTCGTCCGAAAGGCCCTGGCTGGCCGTGGTGATGAACAACGTCTTGAGCTCGGGACCGCCCAGGCACGGGCAGGTGACCTGGCTGACCGGCAGCTTCACCACCCGGTCGAGTTTGCCGTCGGGCGCATAGCGGACGACGCGCGAGCCGTGATACTCGGCGTTCCACAAAAACCCCTCCTGGTCCACAGCCGAGCCGTCCGGCACCGCTTTCGAACTACCGAGGTCGACGAAAACCGAGGGCTTCCCCACCGGCAGCCCGGTCGACTTGTTAATGGCAACTTTCATGATCTTGCGCGTCGGAGAATCGGCGAAATAGGCGGTCCGCCCATCCGGCGCAAAGCAGGTGCTGTTGGGAGTGGTGATGTCAGGGAAGAGTCTTTGCAGCCGCCCGGCCCGATACTGGTAGTAGGCTCCCGCCTTCGGCTCGCCCCGCCGTCCCATTGTGCCGATCCAGAATCCGCCGACGGGATCGACCCGGCTGTCGTTTGGCCGGTTGCCCGGTTGGTCCGCCTCGACCGCGACGATTGGCTCTTGGAGGCCCGACTCGAGATCGACCAGCAGCAGCGCACCGGCCACGATCACCGCTAGGCGCCGCTCGTCGACGATCCCGGCCGCCGCTGCCGGCCGGCCGAATTCGATCGTCCCCCGCATCCGGCCCCTGGCGTCGGCGCGGAAGAGGTGCCCCTCGTTGATGTCGAACCAGATGAACTCGGCACGCGCCCCGTGCCAGATCGGCCCCTCTCCGAGGTCGAGCCGGTCGTCGATGAACAGCTCAGCCAGGTCCTTCATTTGCCGAACTCCCGGTCGAAGGCGGCGACGATCGCGTCCGCCCGGGTGCGGACGTCCTCTGCCGTGAAGCCGGCTCTGTAGAGGGACGAGCCGAGCCCGACCCCGGCGCAGCCCGCCGCCGCGTATTGGGCGAAGTTTTCCGGGGACGCCCCGCCGACCGCGAAGACCGGCACCTGCGGGGGCAGCACCGCCATCAGCGCCCCGATCCCCGCGGGCCCGAGAACCCCGGCGGGGAATATCTTCAGCCCGAAGGCGCCCGCCCGGATCGCCATGAACGCTTCGGTTGCGGTGAAGACCCCCGGATAGGAGGCAAGCCCGACTTCCCCCGTCCGCCGGATGACGTCGGCATTGCAATCGGGCGACACGATGAAATGCCCGCCCGCCTGCTTCACCGCATCGACTTGCTCGGGCGACAGCACGGTGCCCGCCCCGATCGCCGCGACCTCCCCGAAACGCTTCGCGGCCGCCGCGATGCTCTTCAGCGGGTCGGGAGAATTGAGCGGCACTTCGATCCGGGTGATTCCGGCCCGGATCAGCGCCGCACAGATGTCGATCGCTTCCTTCGGCCGGATGCCGCGCAGGATTGCGATGATGTTGCGGTTCTCGTTCATCGGGTTGCGTAAATCTGCTTATGTACCGCCGCAAGGCCGGCAAGCGTCGCCTCGGTCGCCTCGACCGGCTGCGTTTCAACCCCGATGCGCTTCAGCGCCGCCCGGTAAAGCCTTGTCAGCCGCTCGGCGCCGAGCACCGGCACCGGCCCCATCCCGATCTCGTCGCGATGGCCGGCGACTTCCGCCCCGACCAGGAGCCCGGAAAGATAGCCCGAACACCAGTCGGGGCCGCGCTCCGAAACCAGCGCCGCGGCGCGGGCCCTGAACATCAGCGTCGTCAGCAGGTCGGGCCGCTCGAGCCCGGCCTCGAGCCCCGCCGCGATGCCTTCTTCGGTCAAAGGTCCCATGACCTCACCCCCCACCGAATGCCTGAGCACCGTATGCGCGCTTGCCGCCTCGAACAACTCGCCCGTCATAGCGGTGGAAAAGTCGATGAGCCGCGCCCCCTCGAGCCGCGCCCATTTGGAATGGGTGCCGGCCTTGAGCACGAGGCCCGCAAAGCCGGGCCGCAAGACGCTGACCCCGAGGAGCTGGGTTTCCTCCCCGCGCATCACGTCTTCGCGCCCCGCCTCACGCCGGCAGACCCCGGGCACGATCCGGACCCGAAAAGACTGGCCCGGGGCAGGGGCCGGAACGCTCGCCCGGCCGAGGGCGCCGAGATCGGCGGGCAGGTCGAGGTAGGGCGCCTCGACCCAGCCTTGCCGGGCGCCTGCCATGCCGCAGACGAGCACATCGAGAGCGCCCATCGCGCCCGCATCGGCCAGAAGATCGGCCAGAAGATCGGCAAGGACGAACGGGAACTCGCCCGGCGCGAGGCGCGCCATGCCCCGGTCGGCCAGTCGCTCAAAGACCGGCCTTCCGGCTTCGTCCATGCCCCAGACCCGAAGGTTGCTCGTTCCCCAATCGACAGCAACCCAGTCCGCCTTTGCCGCCACCCGTCCCTCCCGTTCGCCCGAGATAATCGTATCGGCGGGACAAGGGCCAGCCCGATTCCTTCTCGCCGGGTTGATCGCGGCAATTGGACCGCTTCCCAAGCCTTGTGCCGATGCTTTAGATGATGGGCGGACGCCGGGCAGCCAAGCCCGGGTCCCGGGGCGGGAGTTGCGAACGATGGCAATAAAGGGTAACGGCGCATCCGGGGGCCGGCAATTGCGGTCGCGCGCCTGGTTCGACAATCCCGTCAATCCGTCGATGACCGCGCTCTATCTCGAGCGCTACCTCAATTACGGTATTTCGCGCGAGGAATTGCAGTCGGGCAAGCCGATCATCGGCATCGCCCAGACCGGCTCGGACCTCTCCCCCTGCAACCGCCACCATCTGGTCCTCGCCGAGCGCGTCCGCGACGGCATCCTTGAGGCGGGCGGCATTCCGCTCGAATTCCCGGTTCACCCGATCCAGGAGACCGGCAAGCGGCCGACCGCCGCGCTCGACCGGAACCTGGCTTATCTGGGGCTGGTTGAGGTGCTTTACGGCTATCCGCTCGACGCGGTGGTGCTGACCATCGGCTGCGACAAGACCACCCCGGCCCAGATCATGGGCGCCGCGACCGTCAATCTTCCGGCCATCGCTCTATCGGTCGGCCCGATGCTCAACGGCTGGTTCCGCGGCAAGCGCACCGGCTCGGGCACGATCGTCTGGGAGGCCCGCGAAATGATGGCGCGCGGCGAGATCGACTATGATCAGTTCATTTCGCTCGCCGCCACATCGGCGCCCTCGACCGGCTACTGCAACACTATGGGCACCGCCACGACCATGAATTCGCTCGCCGAGGCGCTCGGCATGCAGCTGCCCGGCTCGGCCGCCATTCCCGCCCCCTACCGCGACCGGCAGGAGATGGCGTACCGCACCGGCAAGCGCATCGTCGAGATGGTCGCCGAGGACCTGAAGCCGTCCGACATTCTGACGCGAGACAACTTCCTCAACGCCATCGTCGTCAATTCGGCGATCGGCGGCTCGTCGAACGCCCCGATCCATATCAACGCCATCGCCCGGCATATCGGGGTCGAGCTGAAGATCGAGGACTGGCAGACTTTTGGCCACGACGTGCCGCTGCTCGTCAACCTGCAGCCGGCGGGCGAATATCTCGGCGAGGATTATTACCACGCCGGCGGGGTGCCGGCGGTCGTCAACCAGTTGATGAAGAAGCGGCTGATCCGCGAGAACGCCCCGACCGTCAACGGCAAGTCGATCGGCGAGAACTGCCGCAATGCCGAAATCCAGGACGAAAAGGTCATCCGCCCGATTTCCAATCCGCTGAAAGGGAAGGCCGGCTTCCTGGTGTTGCACGGCAATCTTTTCGACAGCGCCATCATGAAGACCAGCGTCGTCTCCGAGGAATTCCGCGCCCGCTACCTGTCCGATCCGAAAAGCCCTAACGCCTTCGAAGGCAGGGCGGTCGTCTTCGAAGGACCGGAGGACTATCACCATCGCATCGACGATCCCGCCCTCGGCATCGACGAATGGACGATGCTGTTCATTCGCGGGACGGGCCCGATCGGCTATCCGGGCTCGGCCGAGGTCGTCAACATGCGCCCGCCCGACTATCTCATCAAACGGGGCATCCTGGCGCTGCCCTGCATCGGCGACGGGCGCCAGTCGGGCACTTCGGGATCGCCCTCGATCCTCAATGCCTCCCCGGAAGCGGCGGCGGGCGGCGGGCTGGCGATCCTCGTGACCGGGGACCGCGTCCGCATCGACCTCAACAAGGGCGAGGCGAACATCCTGATATCAAACGAAGAACTCGCCAGGCGGAAAAAGGCTCTTGAGGCCCGGGGCGGCTTTCCCTATCCGGCCAGCCAGACGCCCTGGCAGGAAATTCAGCGCGGCCTTGTCGATCAGCTCGCCGATGGCGCGGTACTCAAACCCGCCGTCAAATATCAGCGAGTCGCCCAGACGTCCGGCATTCCGCGGGACAGCCACTAGCTCCGCGCATCACCCCCACCCATCCTCCCCCACAAGGGGGGAGGTGACCATGCTGTGTTATCTGCGCCCCTTCACCCTCCCCTCTATGGGAAGGGGGTCTAGGCCCTCAATACTTGCGCAACAGCCCGACGAGCCGGCCCTGGACCTTGACTTGGTCGGGCCCGAAAATGCGTGTTTCGTAGGTCGGGTTCGCCGCCTCGAGCGCGATCGAATTGCCGCGCTTGCGCAGCCGCTTGAGGGTTGCCTCCTCGTCGTCGACCAGCGCCACCACGATCTCGCCGTTCTGGGCGTTGTCCTGCTTTTTGATGAGAACCGTGTCGCCGTCGAAAATCCCCGCGTCGATCATCGAATCGCCGCGCACCTCGAGGGCGAAATGCTCGCCCGTCGAGAGCATTTCGGGCGGTACATGGATGGTGTGGGAATGGTGCTGAATCGCCTCGATCGGCACCCCCGCCGCGATCCGGCCCATCACCGGAATGGCGACCGTGGCGAAACGGTCGGCGCCCGGCATCGGCGGGCCCGCCGGCACCCGGCCAAGATTGCCCTCGATGACCGAGGGCTCGAAACGCGACCGTCGCCCGCCCAGCGAGGGGTTCATCGAATCTGGCAGCCTGAGCACCTCGAGCGCCCGCGCCCGGTTGGGCAGGCGGCGGATGAATCCGCGCTCCTCGAGCGCCGTGATCAGCCGGTGGATGCCCGATTTCGACTTCAGGTCGAGCGCGTCCTTCATCTCGTCGAAAGACGGCGGTATGCCGCTCTCCTTCATCCGTTCGTGGATGAACATCAGAAGTTCGTGCTGCTTGTGGGTGAGCATCTGGGCGCCTTTCGTGGCGGGACCGAATCGGAACAAAGACCGAACACTTATACTTGTTCCAGTTATGTTCCGCAATGGCGGCGTTTGGATTTGGTTTCCCGGCCCGCAGTGCCCATCTTTTGAGGCATATCAAGGCAGCCCCGCCCTGCTGGGCGATCATGGCACTTCCATTCCGGCGCGGCGCCGGCCGGGGAAAGGTTGAAGGATCATGCTGAAAGACATCGTCGTTCGTCTCGACGGCAACAAGCAGGACGAGGTGCGGATCGCCCATGCCGAAGCGCTGGCGAGCCGCCACGACGCTCATCTCAGGGGCGTCTATCTCAACCGGATGGCCAATCTCGCGGTCGCCGCCGATCCGAGTGGCGCCGCGGCTCAGGTCATTATCGAACAGCAGAAAGCCGCGATGCAGACGGGCGACGAAGCAATGCGGACGCTGCACCCGCGCTTCGGCCGCCTTGGGGTCGGCAATGACCTGCGCCGCTACGATGTGTTCCAGTGGCAGGCGGGGCAGGTGCTCGCGACCGAAGCCCGCACCGCCGACCTCGTCGTCGATTTGCGCCTGCACGGCCACGCTTTCGAGGATGCCCAGACGACCGAGGCCGCGATGTTCGGCGCCGGGCGTTCGGCGCTTCTCGTTCCTCCCGACAGCAAGTCGAAGCCGTTCAAGACCGTCATGGTCTCCTGGGTCAATACGCGCGAGGCCGCCCGCGCCGTCGCCGAAGCCCTGCCGATCCTCAAGCAAGCCGAAAATGTGCACGTAGTCATGGTCGAGGCGGGTTGGGGCGCACCCGACCCCAACGAGGAACGCGGCGCCGATCTCGCCCGCCATCTCGACCGGCACGGGGTCAAAGTCGAGCTGGTCCACGCCGCCGGCGAGGACGATACCGGAACAACCCTTCTCACCGAGGCCACGCGCCTCAAGGCCGACCTGCTGGTGATGGGCGGCTACGGCCATTCGCGCTTCATCGAATGGGCGCTTGGCGGTACAACTCTCGATATTCTGACGGAAGCCCAGCTGCCGGTTCTCGTCGCCCACTGAGCCAGAGGACAACCCGATGCCCGATCTGCCCGCCGCCTTCCGCCACATCAGGCTCGAGCTCGCCCGCGAGAAGGGTCAGCCCGAGGGCGATCGCGGCCACGGTTACGACATCCTCGCCCCGCTCAAGGACGACGGCCGCATCGACGCGAAGACCTGGAAAGCCCATGCCGCCCGCTGCCGGGTGCGGCGTTTCCGGCCCCGCGAAGCGGACAGGATCGGCGTCCTGCGGAGGAGGTCGGACGGCAACTGGTTCTTTGACTATGACAACGCCTCGAGCGCCGACGACGAGGCCGGCTTCCGCTTCGCCGACGAAAAATTCACCCCCGGCGAATATGTGTCGCTGCGCGAGGACGACGGCGACATGCACACCTTCCGGGTGACTTCGGTCGAGCGGCCCTGAGCCGCCCCGCCCCTCGCAAGCCGCCGCCGCCTCGTCCATAACGAGCGTACTAACCGATCCCGCACTTCCGTCGACGAGGATGTCCCGTGCCCGACAAGCCGGCCTAGAGCGCGGCGAGCGGAATCACCTCGACCAGTTCGCCCGCGGCTTTTCCCGGATCGCTTTCCATCTGCACGATCAGCGCGTCGGCGCGGGCCAGCGAGGAAAGATGCGCGCTGTCGGTCTCACTGAACGGATGCACCCGCGCCACGCTTTGTTCGTCGGCCCCGAGTTGGCCGCGCAGGAAATGCCGGCGGTTGCCGTTGGCGGGGATCGAAGCGGCGAGGGGGACGCACATCCTGACCCCGAACGGGTTCTGTAACCCCGCCATCTGCCGCAGCGCCGGCAGCACCATCACCACGGCGGTGACCAGCGCCGAGACCGGATTGCCGGGCAGGCCGAAGACGAGTTTTTCGCCCTTTGTTCCGAACATCAGTGGTTTGCCCGGGCGCATGGCGACCTTCCAGAAGCCGATCTCGACCCCGAGCCCCTGCAGCACCGGGTTGACATAGTCCCGGTCCCCGACGCTCGCCCCGCCGATGGTGATGACCATGTCCGCCCGATCAAGCGCCCCGGCCAGCGCCTCTTTCAGCGCCCCCGCATCGTCGCGGACGATGCCGAGATCGGTGACAAGGGCGTAGGAGGCATACAGAGGCGCGAGCCCGAGCGCAGCGCTGCCGACAATCTGGGAGGGCCCCGGGGTTTCGCCGGGCAGGACCAGTTCGTCGCCCGTTGACAAGATCGCTAATCGTGGCTGCCGCCATGCCACGACCTCTCCGCCGCAGGCCGCCGCAAGGGTGAGAGCGAGGGGCGCGAGTAGCGTCCCCCCCGGCAGCACTTCGCTCCCCGCCGCAAAATCGCGGCCCTTGTCACGAATGGATTGTCCCGCCGCGACACCCGTCTTGAGTGTGACCTTGCCGCCGTCGGCGAGGGTCTCTTCCTGCATCAAGATCGCGTCGGCGCCCGCCGGCACCGGCGCGCCGGTGAAAATGCGCACGGCCTCGCCAGCCCCGACCGCCCGGCCGAACGGCGCGCCCGCCTGCGCGACCCCGATCAGCCGCAGCGCTGCCCCCGCCACCCCGTCTTCGGCGCGCAGCGCATACCCGTCCATGGCGCTGGCATCGAAGGGCGGATTGTCGAAGCGGGCGATCAACGGCGCGGCGAGCACCCGGCCCGCCGCCTGGGTCACGGGGATTGCCTCGGCGCCGAGCGGGGCGGCGCGGTCGAGAATCTTCTCCAGCGCCTCGTCGACCGAGATCACCTCAGGCGTCTCGCTTGAAGGGTCCGGACCGCCCGCCGGATTTCTCCTCGAGCCGGACCTCGCCGATCACCATCGCCCGGTCAAGTGCCTTGGCCATATCGTAGATCGTCAGCGCCGCAACCGAGGCCGCGGTCAGCGCCTCCATTTCGACCCCGGTCGGCCCGACCGTCTCGACGATGGCGCGGACTGCGAAACCGTCTTTCAGCGGCGCGATGTCGATCTCAACAAGCGTCAGGGCGATCGGATGGCAAAGCGGGATCAACTCGGCGGTCTTCTTCGCCGCCATGATCCCGGCGATCCGCGCCGCCCCGATCGCGTCGCCCTTCTTGAGATCGCCCGTCCTGACCGCCGCCGCCGCCCGCGCGCTCATGGTGATTTTGGCGCTGGCCACCGCCCGCCGCTTCGTCGGCGCCTTGCCGCCGACATCGACCATCCAGGCCGTGCCCGTCTTGGTCAAATGCGTGAGATCGTCAGCGGGCATGGGCCACCGCATCCACCCCGAAAAGCAGCGCCTGCGTCGCCGCAAAAACGTCCGGCTGGCGCATCAGGCTTTCTCCGACGAGAAAACTCGTCACCCCCGTCCGCGCGCGCGTCGCCGTCAGTTCTACATGGGCATAATATCCGCTCTCGGAGACGAGATGCACGCCCGCCGGCACCAGCTTCGCCAGCCGCGCCGTCACATCGAGTCGCGTCTCGAACGTCTTGAGATCGCGATTGTTGATGCCGACGAGTTTCGCCCCGAGCTTGAGCGCCCGGTCGAGTTCGGCCTCGTCGTGGACTTCGACCAGCGCATCCATGCCCCAGTCGCCCGCCGCCCCGACCAGCGCCCGCGCTTCAGCATCGTCGACCGCCGCCATGATGACGAGCACGCAATCGGCTCCGAGCGCCCGCGATTGCGCGATCTGATAGGGCTCGTACATGAAATCCTTCCTGAGGACGGGCAGGGCGCTCGCCTCGCGCGCCGCCACGAGGTGTTCTGGCGCCCCCTGGAACGATGGTCCGTCGGTCAGAACCGACAGGCACGAAGCCCCGCCGCGCTCATAAGCGCGGGCAAGTTCCGGCACGTCGAAATCGGCCCGGATCAACCCCTTCGACGGGCTGGCTTTCTTGATCTCGGCAATCAGCGCGAACCCGCCCGCCGCCTTGCGCGACGCAAGCGCCTTGAGGAACCCGCGCGCCGGGGAGGCCACCCGCGCCCTCGCGTTCACCTCGGCCAGCGGCGTCGCGGCTTTCGCTTCGGCGATTTCCTTGCGCTTGTAAGCGCCGATGCGGGAGAGAATATCGCTCACGGTCCGGCCTGCGAGGCGCGAACCAATCGCTCCAGCGTCGCCTTCGACTTGCCGCTGTCAATCGCCTCAGCGGCGAGCGTCACGCCACCTTTGAGGTCCCTGGCCTTGCCGGCAATGATCAGCGCCGCCGCCGCATTGAAGAGCACAATGTCGCGATAGGCACCTTTTTCGCCCTCGACCAATGCGCGCAGCGCCGCGGCATTGGCCGCCGGATCGCCGCCCTTGAGATCTTCTGGCTTGGCCCGCTTCAACCCCGCATCCTCGGGCTTGACGTCGAAGAGCTTAATTTCCCCGTCTTCGACGGACGCCACATGCGTCGGCCCGGTGGTGGTAATCTCGTCGAGCCCGTCGCTTCCATGCACCACCCAGGCCCGCTCGGCCCCGTTGGTCATCAGCGCCTCGGCGACCGGCAGCACCCATTCGCGGCTGAAGACGCCGAGGAGGTAATGCCTGACCCCCGCCGGATTGGATTGCGGGCCGAGGAGGTTGAACATGGTCCTCACCCCCATCTCCATCCGGCTCGGCCCGACATGCTTCATCGCCGGATGATGCTGGGGCGCGAACATGAAGCCGATGCCGGCCTCGCTGAGGCAGCGCGCAATCGCGTCGGGGCCAATGTCGAGCCTGACGCCCAGCTCCTGCAACGCCTCCGCCGAGCCCGACTTCGACGACAGCGCCCGGTTGCCGTGTTTGGCGACCGGAATCCCCGCCGCCGCAACGACGATGGCCGTCCCCGTCGAGATATTGAGCGTGCCGGCTCCGTCCCCGCCGGTGCCGACAATGTCCATCGCCCCTTCGGGCGCCGTCACCGGCACCATTTTTTCGCGCAGGATCGAGACCGCGGCGGCGATTTCCTCGACCGTCTCGCCCTTGACCCGCATCCCCATGAGGAACGCCCCGATCTGCGACGGGGTGGCGTCCCCCGACATGATTGACCCCATCACGGCCCGCATCTCGTCGCGGCTAAGATCGCCACGCGCCGCGATCTTGTTGAGGGCTCCCTTGATATCCATGCCGCCCTCTAGGCCGCCTTGCCGAGGTGGAAATCGCGCGCGATGTTGAGAAAGTTCTGCAGCAGCGCGTGGCCGTTTTCCGAGGCGATCGACTCGGGATGGAACTGCACGCCGTGCAGCGGCTCGCGCCAGTGCTGGAGGCCCATGATCGTGCCGTCCTCGGTCTCGGCGGTGACCTCCAGCTCGGCCGGCAGGCCCTCGCGGGCGACCATCAGCGAGTGGTAGCGCGTCGCCGAAAAACTATTGTTGAGCCCCCGGAAGACACCTTTGCCGGTATGGCGAATAGGACTGGTCTTGCCGTGCATGATCGTCGGGGCCCGCACCACCTTGCCCCCGAGCGCCTGGCCGACCGCCTGGTGGCCGAGACAGACCCCGAGGATCGGGATTTCGCCCCGAAACCGCCGCACCAGATCAAGGCACACGCCAGCCTCGTTGGGCGTGCACGGGCCGGGCGACAGCACGATCGCCTCGGGCGCGAGCTTGGCGATTTCGTCGAGGGTGATCTTGTCGTTGCGAAAGACAGCCGGCTCGGCGCCCAGTTCCCCGAGGAAATGCACGAGGTTGTAGGTGAAGCTGTCGTAGTTATCGATGAACAAGAGGCGCATCTGAAATCCTACTGCCCGATCCCGGCTTCACCCGCATAGCGTAGCGCCTCTTCGGCGGCGCTGAAAAGGGCGCGGGCCTTGTTTTCGCATTCGAGCTGCTCGAGTTTCGGCTGGCTGTCGGCGACGATCCCGGCCCCCGCCTGCACGTAGAGCTTGCCGTCCTTGAGGATCGCGGTCCTGAGAACGATGCACGTATCCATCCAGCCGTCGGCGCCGAAATAGCCGACGCACCCGGCATAGATGCCTCGCCGCTGGCGTTCGAGCTCGTCGATGATTTCCATCGCCCGGACTTTTGGCGCCCCCGACACCGTGCCGGCCGGGAACCCCGCGGCGAGCGCATCGATCACGTCATGCTTCGGATCGAGCTCGCCGACGACGTTCGAAACGATATGCATGACGTGCGAATAAAATTCGAGGAAGAATTGATCGGTGACCTTGACGCTGCCGATCTTGGCTACCCGTCCCACGTCGTTGCGCCCGAGATCGAGCAGCATCAGATGCTCGGCGCGTTCCTTGGGGTCCGACAGCAGCTCTTCGGCCAGCTCCTCGTCGCGTTCGGGCGTCGCCCCGCGGCCCCTTGTGCCGGCGATCGGGCGAATCGTCACCTGCCCCTCGCTGACCCTGACCAGGATTTCCGGGCTCGACCCGGCAATCGAGAATTCCGCGAAATCGAGGAAATACATATAGGGCGAGGGGTTGGTGCGCCTGAGCGCCCGGTAGAACGCCGTCGCCGGCAGGGTGAACTCCGCCTCGAACCGCTGCGACAGCACCACCTGGAAGATATCCCCGGCGCTGATGTAGTCCTTGGCCCGCTCGACCATCTTCAGAAAATCGCCGCGCGGCGTATTGCTCGTCACCTCGATCGCGTTCAGGTCGGGCAGGGCGGGTTGCGGCGAACTCGCCCGTCCAAGCCGAGCAATCGCCTCCTCGATCCGGGATTCGGCGGCCTCCTTCCCTTGTCGGGCGCTCACCCCCTTGGCCGGCCGGACGGGGGTTGCGAGATAGAGCTCGTCCTTGAGCGTATCGAAAACCGCCAGCAGCGACGGCCGCATCATGATTGCTTCCGGCAGTCCGAGCGTGTCGGGATTCTTATCCGGCAGCTTCTCCATCTGCCGCACCATGTCGTAGCCGAGATAGCCGAATATGCCGGCCGACATCGGCGGCACCTCGCGCGGCAGATCGAGCCGCGACTCGGCGAGGATCGCCCGCAACGCATCGAGCGGCCGCGCTTGCAGCGGCTCATAGACGTCGGGATCGGCGGCGGGCCGCCTGTTGATTTCGGCCACGCCCTTTCGCACCCGGAACATCAGGTCCGGCTCGACCCCGATCATCGAATAGCGGCCGCGGGTCGCCCCGCCATGCACGGATTCGAGCAAAAACGTATTGCTCCGGCCCGCCGCGAGTTTCAGATGTGTGCCCACCGGGGTTTCGAGGTCGGCGACGATCCGCCGCCAGACGAGCTGCGCCGCTCCCGAGTTATATTTTGCGGCAAAAGACGCCTCGGCGCCGGCGGGCATCGGCCTATTGCGTCCCGATGACGTTCGTCAGGATGTCGTTCAGAACCTGGTCGTTAATCCTTAGCCCGGCATCGCCCACCAGCCGGGCGATGAACTGGCCATAAACCGATTGCGACAGCGCATCGGCCAGCGCGGCCTCGATTCCCGGGTCGCCGCCCAACGGATCGGCCGGCTGGATATCGGTCACCGAGAAGACCATGTAGTCGCCCTCGGCGCTGCGCGCCGACCCGGCATGCCCGAGGCCGCCCGCGAACGCCTGTTCGGCAACGCTCGGGCTGATGCTGAGCCCGTCCCCACCCCGCCCGATCGGCGAGGAAATCTGCGAGAAAGCGCCGAGTTCGAATGCGACATCGGCGATCGGCTCCCCCCCGACGACGCGCGCCGCAAGCTCCTCGGCGCGGACCCGCAGCGCCGCTTCGGTCTTCTCCGCGCTCCAGCCGGCAACGAGCCCCTCGCGCGCCTCGTCGAGGCTCAGGTCGCGCGCCGGATCGGCGCCGACGATATCGAACCAGACGGTGGCGCTTGACCCGAGCGGGATCGAGGGAATGAGCCGGTCCGGATCGGCGGCGAAGACCGCCACCGCCACCTGCGGGCGCGCGCCTTCCGGCAACGCTTCGACCGTCTCGAGCCCGCCGCCCGTCCGGTCGACCGTCGCTTGGGCGACCGTCAATCCGTAGCGGCCGGCGATATCGGCGATCGGAGTCAGCGCGGCGCGGGCCTCCTCGATCTGGTCGATGACCTCGGACATGCCGTCCCGCGCCCGGTCGAGCGCCAGTTCGGCCCTGACCTGATCGCGAACCGCCTCGAACGACTGTTGTCCGCCGGGGTCGGCGGCGCTGACATAAATTGCCCGGGCGCCGTCCGCGCCTTCGAGCACGCCATATTCGTCCGCTTCGAGCCCGAACGCCGCGTCCGCCAACGCCGCATCGGCAATCTGGTCCTTCGCCAGCGTCCCCAATTCCTCGACCTTCTCGCCAAGCCCGCTTTCCTCGAGCAGCGTCGAGAAACTCTTGCCGGCCGAAAGCCCGAGATTGAACCAGCTGACCGTTGCCGTGGCCGGTAGCGCCAGGGTCGCAATCGTCCTTGTCGCGGGTCGCGCATATTGGGCGGCGGTGCGCTCGTATTCGGCGCTGATCTCTGCCTCGGCAATGTCGAGCGAGCCGGCATAGACTTCGGGGGTGAGCACCAAAGCCCCGATTGTCCGCGTCTCGACGGTGCGGTATTGGGCCTGATGCTCGCCGAGATAAGCCGCGAGTTCATCCTCGGTCGCCGCCGGGATTGCCTCGATATTCGTGGTGTTGACGGTGAAGTACTCGATCGTCCGCGTATCGCCCTGATAGCGGCGAACCAGGTGCTGCATCGCCTGCGGCGGTGGCAAGCCGATGAACAGCGATTGGGCGAGCTGCTCGCGCCGCACCGCGCCGGCCTGTTCGCCGAGATATTCCGCCTCGGTCCAGCCGTTCTGGCGCAACAGCGAATTGAACCTCTCCGCGTCGAAGCCGCCGATGGCGCCGCTGAAATTCGGATCCTCGGCCACCTTTCGCGCGATCAGGGTCTCGGAAGCGCCCATCCCGGAGCCTTCCGCCAGCCCGTCAAGCGCCGCGCTCGCCGCCAGCTGCTGGATGACCGCCGCGGGGATTCCGAGGTTACGCGCCTCCTCGGTGGTGGGCACCACGCCGGTTTGCTGGGCATAGGCGTTGACCTGCGAAATGTAGGCGCGCTGAAACTCGCGAGAGGAAATCTCCTGATCGCCGACCCGCCCGACCGTCGTCGACGCTAGATTTACGAACACGTTTGAGATACCCCAAACCGACAGGCCCACGATCAGGACGCCGATCAGGATTCGGGCGACAAAGGTCGAGGCGAAGGCGCGCATACGGTCGAGCATCGGGGGACCACTCGAAAAGTTTGGGGGCAGGGCCGGTTCAGGGCGGCGCATAATAGACAGGGTGCTCGGCCGACCGCAAGGCGCGATTCCGCCACGGTAATCGGGCCGGATGAGGGTCGGGAGCGGGGCGAAATGGCCGGAAAACCACGCGCGCTGATCGTCGGCAACTGGAAGATGGGCGGCCTGTGGTCGCAGCTCGCCGAGCTTGACGCCCTGATCGCCGCGCTGCCTGCCGCCGCCCCGATCGAGACCGACGTGGTGGTCTGTCCGCCCGCCACCCTTCTCAACGAAGTTTGCAACCGCCTCGCCGGCACCCCGATTGCCGCTGGCGCCCAAGACTGCCACCCCGAGGTCTCGGGCGCCTTCACCGGCGACATCAGCGCCGAAATGATCGCCGATTGCGGCGCCCGCTACGTCATCGTCGGCCATTCAGAGCGCCGCGCCAGCCACGCCGAGACCGATGGCCTGGTCCGCGCCAAGGCCGCTGCCGCGTTCAGGGCGGGGCTTACCCCGATCGTCTGCGTCGGGGAGACCGAGGCCGAACGCGACCACGGGCTCGCCCAGTCGCGCGTCGAAGCCCAGCTCAAGGCCTCGCTGCCGGAGGTCACGGACCCGCTTGCGCTCATCGTCGCCTACGAGCCCGTCTGGGCCATCGGCACGGGCCGGACTGCGTCCCCCAACGACATCGACAAGATGCACTGGGTGATCCGCGACGTGCTGAAGGAGAGGTTCGGGCGGGCCGGGGAGGGGCTGCGGATCCTCTATGGCGGCTCGGTCAAGCCCGAAAACGCCGCCGAAATCCTCAAGGTCTTCAATGTCAACGGCGCGCTCGTTGGCGGGGCGAGCCTGAAAGCCGCGGATTTCCTCGAAATCATCCGCGCCGCTTGAAGGACGCTGACCCCGCCGCCATATTTGCATCATCCCCTCTGGCCATTGGGGACCGATCTCGTGTAAACGGGCGCAGCTTTTCAACGAGGCGAACCGCGCATGGAACAGGTCTTGATCGCGGCTCATCTGCTGATCGTCGTGGCGATGATCGTGGTAATCCTGCTGCAGCGTTCAGAGGGCGGGGCGTTGGGGATCGGCGGGGGCACTGGCGGGCTGATGAGCGTCCGCGGCTCGGCTAACCTGTTGACCCGCACCACTATCGTCTTGGCGGGCCTCTTTTTTGTGACTTCGGTCGCCTTGACTATTCTTTCGCAGGTCGATCCCGGCACCGCCACCATCGTCGAGCAGGCGGCCGAACAGCTCCCCGACGATTTCAGCGTCCTCGACGCGCTCAACCAGCTGCAAGGCGAGGAGGCAGCGCCGGTCGAGACCGCGCCGGCCCCGGTTGTCGAGCCGCCCGTTGAGGCCCCGGCGGACGGCGGCGCTCCAGCCGCTCCGGTCAGCCAGTGAAGGCGGCCAAAATCCTGGTTTCCGACGGGGGCGGCTTCGCCCCCGTCGCTTTTTGGTTGGCAGGCAATGTTTGGCGCACCGAATCGCGGTGCGCCGTTATAGGGTGAAGGCCCATGGCACGGTACATCTTCATCACCGGCGGCGTGGTTTCCTCTTTGGGTAAAGGTCTGGCGTCGGCGGCGCTGGGCGCCGCCTTGCAGGCGCGCGGCTACAAGGTCCGCTTGCGGAAACTCGACCCCTATCTCAACGTCGATCCGGGGACCATGTCGCCCTACCAGCACGGCGAGGTGTTCGTCACCGACGACGGCGCCGAGACCGACCTCGACCTCGGCCATTACGAGCGCTTCACCGGCCGCTCCGCCAACCAGCAGGACAACATCACCACCGGGCGCATCTACCAACAGATCATCACCAAGGAGCGCCACGGCGACTATCTCGGCGCCACCGTCCAGGTCATCCCCCACGTCACCGACGAGATCAAATCATTCATCGCCGAAGGCAATGAAGGCTTCGACTTCGTCCTATGCGAGATCGGCGGCACGGTCGGGGACATCGAGGGCCTGCCGTTTTTCGAGGCGATCCGACAGTTCGGCAACGAGGTGCCGCAAGGTGGCGTCATCTATATCCACCTGACCCTGATGCCGTTTATCCCCAGCGCCGGGGAACTCAAGACCAAGCCGACCCAGCATTCGGTGCGCGAGCTCAGGGCCATCGGCATTCAGCCCGATATTCTCTTGGTGCGCTGCGACCGGCCGATCCCCGCGGCCGAACGGCGCAAGCTGGCGCTCTTCTGCAACGTCCGCGAGAGCGCCGTCATCCAGGCGCTCGACGTCGCCACGATCTACGACGTCCCGATCGCCTACCACCGCGAAGGGCTCGACGCCGAGGTCCTCGCCGCCTTTGGCATCGAGGGCGCGCCCGAGCCCGACCTTTCGCCCTGGACGGAAGTCTCCGAACGCATCCATCACCCCGAGGGCGAGATTTCGATCGCCGTCGTCGGCAAATACACGGGGCTCCTCGACGCCTACAAATCGCTCGCCGAGGCCCTGACCCATGGCGGGCTCGCCAACCGGGTAAAGGTCAACGTCACCTGGCTCGATAGCGAAATCCTCGAAGGGGAGGACCCAGGGATCCGCCTCGAAAATGTCGACGGCATTCTGGTCCCGGGCGGCTTTGGCGAGCGCGGCTCGGCCGGGATGATCGAGGCCGCCCGCTATGCCCGCGAGCGCGACGTGCCGTTCTTCGGCATCTGTTTCGGCATGCAGATGGCCTGCATCGAGGCCGCGCGCAATACCGCCGGCCTCGCCGACGCCGATACCACCGAATTCCGCCCGACCGAGAACCCGATCGTCGGGCTCTTGACCGAATGGGCGCGCGGCAATGCCCTCGAAATCCGCGAGGCGGACGGCGACAAGGGCGGCACCATGCGGCTCGGGGCCTATCCGGCCGATCTCATCCCCGGCAGCCGCATCGCCGACATTTACGGCGCAACCGAAATCTCCGAGCGCCACCGCCACCGCTACGAGGTCAACACCGCCTATCGCAAGGTGCTGGAGGCCAACGGACTGATGTTTTCGGGGGTCTCCCCGGACGGCTTGTTGCCCGAGATCGTCGAGCGCACCGACCATCCCTGGTTCATCGGCGTGCAGTTCCACCCCGAGCTGAAATCCCGACCCTTCGAGCCGCACCCGCTGTTTGCTTCGTTCATCAAGGCGGCGGTCGAGCAGTCGAGGCTGGTCTGATCCATGCGCGACGCCAAACCCGCCGCCTCGATCGACGCTTATCTGAAGACCGTCCCCGAGCCGATGCGCGCGGCCCTGCAAAAACTGCGCGAGCAAATCCGCGCCGCAGCGCCCGAGGCCGTCGAGACGATCGCATACCAGATGCCGGCCTTCAGACTCAACGGCAAGCCGCTCGCCTACTTTGCCGCCTTTCGCGATCACTGCTCCTACTTTCCGGTGGGCGGGAAGGCGCTCGATGCGATGCCCGAGGCAGCCAAGGCCTTTCGCACCGCCAAGGGCACGCTGCAATTTACGCCCGGCAAGCCGTTGCCCGCAGCCCTGGTCAAAAGGCTCGTGAAGGCCCGGATCGCCGATATCCGCGGCCGATGACGCTTTCGGATTTTTCCGCCAACCGCCTCGACGGCACGTGGCAAAATCTCGCCGACTATTCTGGCAAAGTCGCGCTGATCGTCAATGTGGCGAGCCAATGCGGCTTCACCCCGCAATATCGCGGGCTCGAAGGGCTATGGCGCGCCCATCGGGAGGCCGGGCTTGTGGTTCTCGGCTTCCCCTGCAACCAGTTTGGTGGGCAGGAACCGGGCGCCGCCGGCGACATCGCTGCCTTCTGCGCCGAGAATTACGACGTCACCTTCCCGCTGTTTGAAAAGATCGACGTCAACGGGCCGGGCGCCCTTCCGTTGTTCAAATGGTTGAAGCACGCCGCGCCGGGCTTTTTCGGGTTCAACGACATCAAGTGGAACTTCACCAAGTTCCTGATCGACCGGCAGGGCAGGGCCGTCCGCCGCTACGCCCCGACGACCGAGCCGAGGGACATCGTGAAGGGTATCGACAAGCTGCTGTGAACTGTACTTCGTCATTCTCGGGCTTGACCCGAGAACCCATGATGGCTTGCCACGCAGGAATCCTCACAGCCGCCCGACATCGCTGCAACCGCCGCATAGGCCCCCGCGTCAAGCGCGAGGGTGACGAGGAGGGCTACAGCATCCCCACCAGCGCCGGCTCCGCCGAAAACTCCGCCGGGAACAGCCGCTGCAGCGACGCGATCTTCGGCAGGTCGTTATAGACGATGTAGGGGTAGGCCGGGTTGAGCGTCAGGAAATCCTGATGATACTGCTCGGCGGGATAGAACGCCGCGAGCGGCTCGATGGTGGTGACGATCGGCGCCGGGAAGAGATTGGCCGCGTCGAGCTCGGCGATGTAAGCCTCCGCCACCGCCCGCTGCTCGTCGCTCGCCACAAAGATTGTCGAGCGATACTGCGTGCCGCGGTCGGGCCCCTGATAGTTGAGCTGGGTCGGATTGTGGGCGACCGAGAAATAGACCTGCAACAGTGTGCCGTAGCTGACGACGCCCGGATCGTAAGTGATTTCGACGGTTTCCGCATGGCCGGTGATGCCCGTGCCGACCAATTCGTAGTGGGCGCTCTCCGCCGGACCGCCCGCATAGCCCGAGACCGCGCTTTTGACGCCCTTGACGTGCTGGAAGACGCCCTGCACCCCCCAAAAGCATCCACCGGCGAAAACCGCCACAGCACTGTCCCCGCTGGCGGCCAGATCTTGCGACGGAGCGGGAATGACGACGACCGGCTCGGAGGCAAGCGCCCCCGCCGCCCCGAAAGCTGCCGGCAGGGCGAATAACGCCAGCATCGCGCCCGTGAGCAGGCGGCGCGTTCCTGGTTTTGTCGAATTCTTCATTTCGTCCTCCGGTTCAACCGGCGCTTGCGGCGCCGCCTCGTCCCGCCGTTATTTCGTGCCGGGCGGCCCCGATTGCCAGTGCCGATGGACGAGATGTGAACGAGCGCGCCCGCCTCGTGAAGGGCGCGGCGTCGACCTACCAGTTCGCCTCGCAGGTCCCGCCGACGAATTGCAGGGACTTGTCGGTATATTCGAAGAGCTCGATCTTCACCCCGTTCGGGTCCTTGGTCCAGGACTGCCAGGTGAAGTCGACCCCGAACTTCTTGTCGGAGATCGTCACCCCTTTCGAGCGGATATGCGCCACCGCCTCGTCCATGTTGGTGACCTCGAGGCACATATGGTTGATCTGGTCGGTCTCGGCGAAGCTCGCTTCGCCCTTGCGGAAGACCTCGATGTTGGTCCGCCCACCGGTGTCGAGATAAAATCCGAAGTAATCGCCCTTGCGGGTGAATCTGAATTTGATCTCGAGCCCCAGCACGTCCTGGTAAAATTTCGCCGTTTCCTCGACGTCGCGGGCGAAGATGCACACATGCGCCAGCTGCTTGACGATCGGTTTTGCCATAATTTGTCCCCTCGGAACTCCGGCTTCAAATTGTGATATTAACGTTCATACTGTGGCCGTCCGGACGGCGCAACCGGGGTCTTGCCGACTTTTTTCACGCTCCGCAAGCCCCGGAATCCGGGGGCTTGGCGTCCCGGAGTGCCGGAGAGGGCGGCCTTCGCCACCTTTCCTCCGCAATTTCGACACCAGTTTTGCTATGATTTGATCGATCGCTTCGGTCGGGGCAATTTGTCGACCCCGCTGGCGCGGCAGAGAATTTCCAGACGTCCGGGAAGCGTTCGAGGCCATTGGCGCGAACGCTCATCAAGTGACCGGGATGTCGGACCTGGGACGACGGTTATACCCCGCGCTTCGGCTTGCGCGTACCTCGAGGCCGAACGCGGCTGGCAATAGCCGGATACGCCTGCTCCAAAGGGCGGGGGCGGCGCTTAGGCGCCGCCCTTTTCGTT
>JBBECE010000004.1:0-44171 GCA_040881985.1 Cucumibacter sp. | reverse complement strand
CGGCACCGATAAAGGCCCGAATTCTCGACATTTTCGTTTCCTCCCGATGGCCCCTCCCCCGCCCGAGACTAACCCGGACGCGGGCGCGAGGGTGATATTGAACGTCGTTTATATAGCAGCGGTTCGAAAGCCGTTCAACAACAAATGAACAAAGTTCTGTAAACCGGCCCTGTCGCGGGCGCCGGGCCGGCGCCCATCATCAGCGTGGCGGCGCCGGCGACGTCCGCCGCTTCTCGACGACCAGCCATATGCCGGACACCGCCGCGACGATCGCGAGCGAAAGCGCCAGGGCCTCGGCGAAGGAGCCGAGCGGTCGCCCCAACCAGTAGCGGATGGCGAACAGCGCCACGTTGGAGCACACGAGGATGCTGAGCAAATGCCGCCCGGGTGTCAGCAGGAACCTCGGCAGAGGAGTGAGCCGCGCGGCGCCCCGCGCCAGGGCCAACAACAGCAGCAGGTAAGCGGCCGAACCGGCGACCCAGATGGCGCTCGGCGGAAAGCGGGCGGCCTCGGCCGTTGCCTGAAGCAGCGCGTGGAAAAGCAGCGTCGCGGCCAGCGCCGGAATGAAATGCCAGACTTTGATCGTGTGCCGGCCGTACCAGATGCCGAGAAGAAACCACGGCAAGTAGGCGAGTAACGGATAGGTGACCTCGAGGCGAGACCCGAACAGGGTCGCCGCGAACGGAATTCGGCTTTCCAGAACCACCAGCGTGCTCGACAGCCCGGCCGCCGTCGCGACCGCCAGCGCCCAGGACCGGCCGCCGATCCAGAGCAGCGCCGGTCGCGCCGCAGCGATGAGGAGATAGAGCAGGAGGAATGTCGCCAGGAACTCGCTCCAGCCGGCCAGCCGGGCAAAAGTGAGAAGGTCGAAGAGAACTTCCGGCGGCACCGGTTGGCGGAGTAGAAGCACGGTGAACGCGATGGCACATATCCAGTAAGCGGCAAGCAACCGCAACGCTGGACGCAGGCGAAGCGGCAGCGGCCTTTGGCGCGCCGCCGGTTTGCTCAGCCCCACCCCGATGCCGAAGGCGAGCATGAAGCCGGAGAAGGCGATGAAATCGACGAAATCCGAAAATACCAGCGCCCCGACCCCGGGCGCGCGCACCACGATCTGGATGGCGTGCGCCGCGACCATGGCCAAGACCAACACGGACTTAAGGAGATCGAGATCTTCGGCGCGCTTCGGCGGCGCTTCCTGCAGCTCAGCCGGCGCCGTCTGCAACATTGAATCCTGGTTCACGCCGAGCGACTAGCCCTGATTCGCCCGCCCCGGCAAGCCAAGCGGTCGGGAGGCTTCGCGCGATCGGCGATCGAGGCACCGGCGGCTAGACCAGCAGCAAGATGCCGAGGGCGATGAGCCATGCCGACCAGAGGATATAGGCGATGGCGTTGATGGCGCCCGCCGGCTTCCACCCGGCCTCCTCCAGCGTGCCGACTAGAATGCCGAGCGCCGGAACGATGCCGAGCCAACCGATGAGCGGCGGCAAGAAGCCGGTCTCGATGATCGCGGCGGGCATGGCCAGTGCCGGCGCAATCATCGACCAGCGGCTGTACTCGCTCAGACCGGTGCGAACCTGCCATCGGCCTGCAGAACGGATAGAACTCCGGAGCGGATGTCGAAGATTGCCCCGTGCAGCCGGAGTCGGGCCGTGTTCATCCGCTCGGCGATCCAGGGGAAGGTCAGCAGGTTTTCGAGCGAGACCTTGACGGCTTCGTGCTCGCAAGCGGTCTGGCGGTCGGCCGGGATGCTGGCGAGCGCCTTCTGCTTTGCCGGCTCGGCAATCCGCATCCAAGGCCCGAGGAATTCACCCTCGGGGTGCGGCGATCCTTCGAGGAGCGCACGGATGCCGCCGCACATGGCATGGCCCATCACGATCACGTCCGGGACTTCCAGGCCGCGGATCGCGAATTCGAGCGCGGCGCTGGTCGCGTGGGGCTCCGCGTCGGGCGCATAGGGCGGCACGAGGTTGGCTACGTTGCGGATGACAAAGAGTTCCCCCGGCCTGGCCGCGAAGATCATCGCCGGATCGATACGGCTATCCGAACAGGCAATGACCATCGCCTGCGGTGACTGGCCATGCCGCGCCAGCGCCTCGAAACTGGCCCGTCGCTCCGGCCACTGCGTTGCGCGGAAGCGCCGGTATCCCTCGATCAACCGCTCCATCTGATGCCGTCCTCACAATGCAGCTGAAAGGGCATTCGCGTATCATGCGCCTCGCCGGAGGCGCGACCTTCGGAGCACAGCTTTGACACAATTCATGAGCGCAAAAGTGGACGCCCGCCTCGGCCCGGCCGATACCATGCTAGGAAAGCCGATATGGACTACTTAATCCAAGCCAAGACTTTCCTCCATCGCGCCTACGACGCCAATGACGTCGAGGAGAGAATGACGCATCTCAATAAGGCCGCGGAGATGTTGGCAAAGGCGATCGAGGAGCTGGGCCAATCGCGCTCGGCGAGAAGCCTTTCGGGATTGTCCCGGCAAGAAGAGGACGTGCTGGCCATCCTGCAGGATCGCGGCTCCGGGCCCGGCCAGCCTGTCCCGGTGCAGTCCCTTTTGCTGGCATGGGGCACTCGCGGTTCTGAAGGCGAGCTCTTCGCCGCCGTGAAGCGTCTGCAATTGAAGGGCCTGCTCACGACTGACGCGACGGGCTACGAGTTGACCAAGGCTGGCTCCTTGGGACCCTGAAGGAAGCGAGTCTCCGGATCCTGACGAGATCCACGCGCCTTGACCTTGGCTCAACGCGCCGACCACGACGAGGTCGAGCCATCACGGCTTGCTTCGGGGCTTTCGGGCGCGGTGCATTGGGCGGAGGCTTCTACACCGGCGAACTGGCGGAGAGGGAGGGATTCGAACCCTCGAGACAGTTTTTGACCGCCTACGCCCTTAGCAGGGGCGCGCCTTCGACCGCTCGGCCACCTCTCCCGGGCCGCTTAAAGCCTAATCGGGAGGGCAAATCAACCCGACCGACCCGCCGGCCGGTCATCGACGGTGGCATCGTGCCGATCTGGAACCGTCCCGAATCGTGCACTATGCAAAAGGGGGAGAAGGCAGGAGACCGATATGCTTGGCGCCCGGGTGCGGGGACGCGCGGTTTTGCGCTTTTGTCTCGCCTTGCTCGCCGCGACACTCGCGGCAATCGCCCCGGCGAGGGCGTTCGAGCCGGCCGGCCTGTGGCTGACCGAGCTGCAGGCGGAGATTATGATTTCGCCCTGCTTTCAGGGCTATTGCGGGATCGTTGCCAAGCCTGTCAAGCCGGGGCTCTTCGACATCAACAATCCCGACCCAAGGCTTAGGGGGCGGCCGATCGAAGGGATGCCGATGATTTGGCTCACCGAAGCGTCGAGCTCACAGGTCTGGGAGGCCCAGCTTTACAATCCCATCGACGGCAAGATGTATGCAGGCGAGGTCCGGATGCGCGACGCGCGGACGATTTATTTGCGCGGCTGCGTGTTCTTCGTCTTTTGCAAGGCGGAGACCTGGGTAAAGCTCGACGGGCGACAGCCCTAGCTAGCGCCGGGCGCGCTGGCCGAAAAGGATCGCCTGGGCGGCGGGATCGCTTTCGAGCTTGATCTCGGCGGCCCGGTCCCTGCCGGCGGCGAGGCCACGCACGACCGCGGGACGCGCATGCAGGCGTTCGCGCCAGGCTTTGACCTCGGGGAACTCGTCAATCTGGATCAGCTGTCTCTTCCAGTTCTCGGTCCAGGGCAGGATGGCGATGTCGGCGATCGAATAATCGCCGGCGACCCATTCGCGCTCCCTCAACCTTGTGTCGAGAACGCCGTAGAGCCGGTGGGTCTCGTCCTGGAAGCGGGTGGAGGCGTAGGTGTCCTTGCCGGCGGCGTATGTGGTGAAGTGATGGTTCTGCCCGATCATCGGGCCGACCCCGCCAACCTGCCAGAACAGCCACTGATCGACGAGGACACGGGCGCGCCAGTCGTCGGGGTAGAAGCGGGAGTATTTCTCGGCGAGATATTTGAGGATGGCGCCCGACTCGAAGATCGAAATCGGTTCGCCGCCCGGCCCTTCCGGGTCGACGATGGCGGGGATGCGGTTGTTCGGCGAGATCGCCGTGAACTCGGGCGTGAACTGGTCGCCGCGGTTGATATTGACCATGTGCAGCTCGTAGGGAACGCCGAGCTCCTCGAGCATGATGGCGATTTTCCGGCCGTTCGGCGTCGTCCAGGTATGGAGCGCGATGGGCAGGGTCTGGGTGGCGGTCATCGCGCTGAAGTGCCCATCCCTCAGTTGGTCTCGAGTGTGACCGCGCCGTTGCCGACTTCAAGGGTGATGCGGTTCTTCTGGGAATTGTCCCAGTAGAGCCAGCCAAGCACCGCGAGCGCGACGACGAGGACTGCGATGAGGAGATAAAGCGTGTTGCGGTTCATTTGTTCACCCCACAATGTCGAGTGCGGAAAAGAAATAGGCGATTTCCTCGCGCGCCGTCTCCGGCGCATCGGAACCGTGTACGGAATTCTCGGTGAAGGATACAGCAAAATCCTTCCGGATGGTGCCGGGATCGGCCTTGGCAGGATTGGTCGCGCCCATGATCTCGCGGTTTCTGGCGACGGCGCCCTCCCCTTCGAGCACTTGGACGGTAACCGGGCCGGAACTCATGAAGGCGCAGAGCTCGTCGAAAAACGGCTTGCCGCGGTGGACGGCGTAAAAACCCTCGGCCTGGGCGCGGCTCATCCACAGACGGTGCGAGGCGACGATGCGCAGCCCCGCTTCCTCGAAGCGGGCAATGATCTGGCCGGTCAAGTTGCGGCGGGTCGCGTCGGGCTTGATGATCGAGAGGGTGCGCTCGATGGCCATGCACTATCCTTGGGACAGGATTTTGTGGCGCCTTCTAGCGTGGCGCTTGCAGGGGCGCAAGCGGGCCGCCCCTTGCGCCGGCAAGCCCAATCGCGATAGGCCATGCCCCCGCGCAATCTCCGCCCCGCACCGGCCGCCGAAGAAAATGCTCACCATCGACAATCTCACCTTTCGGATCGCCGGCCGGCCGCTGTTCGAAGGCGCCTCGGTCACCGTGCCGACGGGATCGAAGACCGGCGTCGTCGGGCGGAACGGGTCGGGCAAGACGACGCTCTTCCGGCTGATCCAGGGCGAGATCGGCCCGGACGGGGGCGACATTTCCATTCACCGGCGGGCGAAGATCGGCTCGGTGCCGCAGGAGGCGCCGGCGAGCCAGGACAGTGTGCTCGAAATGGTCCTCAAGGCCGACCGCGAGCGCACCTCGCTGAGCGAGGAAGCCGAGATCGCCACCGATCCGCACCGGATCGCCGAAATCCATACAAGGCTCGCCGATATTTCCTCCCATACCGCCGAAGCGCGGGCGAGCGCGATCCTGAAGGGCCTCGGCTTCGACAAGCATGGCCAGCAGGCCCGTTGCTCGACGCTGTCGGGGGGATGGCGGATGCGGGTGGCGCTGGCGGGGTTGCTGTTCGCCGAGCCCGACCTGCTGCTCCTCGACGAGCCGACCAACTATCTCGACCTCGAAGGCGCGATGTGGCTGGAGAAATACCTCGCGACCTATCCCTATACGGTGCTGCTCGTCAGCCATGACCGCGACCTCCTCAACAAGGCGGTCACTTCGATCATCCATCTCGACAAGGGCAAACTGACTTTCTATCGCGGGCCGTATGACACGTTCGAGGCGACGCGGCGGATGCAGATGGAGCTTTCGAACAAGGCGCGGGCGAAACAGCTGACCCAGATCGCCCACATGCAGAAATTCGTCGACCGGTTCCGCTACAAGGAATCGAAGGCCAAACAGGCGCAGGCGCGGCTGAAGGCGATCGCCAAGCTGAAGCCGCCCGAAGCGCTGTTCGACGAGACAGTAGCGCCGTTCTCGTTCCCGCAGCCGAAGCAGGCCTCGGCGATTCCGATGCTGAATTTCGAGGATGTCTCGGTCGGCTATGACGGCCGTGTGGTCCTGTCGAAGATCACGACGCGGATCGACCCCGACGACCGGATCGCGCTGATCGGGGTCAACGGCAACGGCAAGTCGACGTTCGCGAAACTGATCGCGGGCGAGCTCAAGCCGATGAGCGGCAAGATCACCAGGGCACGCAAACTGGACATCGCTTATTTCGCCCAGCACCAGATCGAGAAGCTCAGGCCCAACGAGACGCCGCTGCAGCATGTCGAGCCGCTGATGCCGTATGCGAGCGAGGCGAAGCGGCGGGCGCGGGTGGCGCAGATGGGGCTCTCGACCTCGCGGATGGGTACGATCGCGGCCAATCTCTCCGGCGGGGAGAAGGCGCGGCTGTTGTTCGGGTTGGTGACGTTCGGCGGGCCGAACATGCTGATCCTCGACGAGCCGACCAACCATCTCGACATCGACAGCCGCGATGCGCTGGTCGCCGCGCTCAATGATTTCGAGGGGGCGGTGATGGTGATCTCGCACGACCGTCACCTGATCGAGGCGACGGTCGATCAGCTGTGGATCGCCGCCGACGGGCAAATTGCGGAGTTCGAGGAGGACCTCGATTTCTATCAGAAGACCCTGACCGGCGGCAGCGCCGGCAAGGCGGCCAAGGCGCCGAGCGGGGCTGCCCCGTCGCGTCCCGAGCGCCAGAAGGGGCGGAGGCAAGGCGCGGCGCGGCGCGAGGAGACGGCGCATCTGCGGCGGGCGATCTCCCAAACCGAGGCGATGATCGAGCGACTTAACCGCGACTTGAAGCGCGTTGAGGAAAAACTCGCCGACCCGGCGCTTTATCAGGGCGATCCGAAGGAGGCGGTGGGGCTTGCCACCGAGCGGGCGCGGCTCGAGCACGAGCTCGCCGAACTCGAGAGCGAATGGGTCAAGACCAACGAAGCGCTGGAGGCGGCAACAAGAGCGCAGGCCGCGCAATGACCGCGGCGGAAATCGTCGCGCTCCTCGGCCTCAAGCCGCATCCCGAGGGCGGCTGGTTCCGGCAGACGTTTGTCGATCCGGCGCCGGGTCCCTGGGCCTAAAGGGCGGCATTACCTCAACAATTTGCGCGCACATCGGCCGGAACCTGATCCTGCCCGCCGCATCCGGGGGCGGCGACGCCCGTGCATCATCGGGGTTAAGCATACGTTTAAAGGTTAACGATTGCTTTCACTTGTGGATGGATGCCGTTGATCTAGCTTGATTCCAACGAATGTTGTCAGGGCAGTTTCGATGCCTGCGAACCTGCTTCCGGGTTTGAAGTGCAAAGGGACAGTTTGGCGCGCCCGGCGATGGCAGTGACGGCGACCAGGAGGTTCTTGTGCCCATTAGACTGATGGAAAGAGTGGTCAAAGTGGAAGAACTGCAGAAACAAGCAGAATCGATCGTGGCCGACATCAAGCAGCATGCGGTCGAGAGCGAACGTCCGCTCGATATTACCGGCACGCCAATCGAAGTCACGCAGCAGCTGTTCGAGCGCCGCAAGGAATCGTTGATTGCCGAGCTGGACGCCCGCGATCGCCTGGTGTCCAATTTGCGCGGCCAACGCGATGAACTGAACAAGCGGATTGCGGCCGAGATGGCGATGCGGCATCGCGCCCACACGGCGTTGGAAGTGCTCGAGAACGCTCTCGCGTCGTTGAAGACCGTCATAGCGGCGTCGATCGATGAGCTGTTTTCCCGCGCCTACGCGCGCGAGAGGCGGGCAACGGAGGACAGTCTCGTTCCGGAGGCCGACGAGGTTCCAAAATTGTCCCTGAGAGCGGCGAAAAAGAAACTCGAGCACAACCCCGAAAAGCTGAATGACGACCGCAACGCTGAGTAGGCCGGCGGCGCCGAACCGATTGCTCATCCTGGCGGTTACTCTGCTTGGGCTCAGCGGGGGTCTCATTGCCGGCGGGGTTTTTGGCGCCTGGGTCGGAGCGCAGGTCGGGCAAACCCAGAAGCTTACGGAGTTGCAACGGTTGTGCGACCGGATGCCCGATGTTGCGGTCGAGAACCCGTCGATGTGCACGCACATAAGAGCGTCGTTGACTTAGCCGGGATTCGCGGCGGCGGGACAATTCCGGCCAGGGCCTTGCGGTTGCCGTCAGTTCTTCTTCCAGCGGCCGTTCTCGTCCTGCTGCCAGTAGGCAAGCTCGTTGCCCTCGCGCAATAACTTCCAGGCGGCGCGGGCCTCGGCGACGGCGTCGGGATCGTGGCCGGAGAAGAGGTAGCAGAGGCGCTCGTAACCCTCCCCCGATTTCGGCACCGCCCGATCAACGAAAAAGCGGACAGTGGCGCCGTTGGGATTGTCGGCGTCGCCGGTCAGCACGATAGGCTGCCGCGCCGCGGCGTCCTCGCCGGCAATCCCGTGCGGCAGGAAACTCTCCTCCGACCAGGTCCAGAGCGAAGTGTCGAGGGCTTCCAGACGCTCGGCGCCGCCGACCTCGACCACCGCCTTCCAGCCCCGCTCGACGACCTTTTCGAGAAGCGCCGGCAGCGCCCGCTCGAGCGGGGAATATTCGAGATGGTAGAAGAGGATCTCGGCCATGTGACTCGCCTTTCGCCCGGAACATCGGCGAACCCCCATGCCGCCGCAACCTTCGCCCCTCCCCTTTCCGGGGGGTGACGTCCCGGGAATTCTTCACCCCTCGTAGTGATCCCTGACCAGCTGGTCGAGCAGCGCGACGCCGTAGCCGGAGGCCCAGGAGGGGCTGGTTTCGCCATTGGGCCCGCCGAAGGCGGTGCCGGCGATGTCGAGATGCGCCCAGGCGACGTCTTTCACAAACCGCTGCAGGAACTGCGCGGCGGTCGACGCCCCGGCATTGCGGCCGCTCGAATTCTTGATGTCGGCGAAGCGCGAATTGATCAGCTTGTCGTAGGCGGGGCTGAGCGGCATCCGCCAGAGCTTGTCGCCCGATGCCTCGCCCGCCTTGACGAGACGCCCGGCCAACTCGTCATTGTTGGAGAAGAGGCCGGCATACTCGCCGCCCAGCGCGACGGCTATGGCGCCGGTCAGGGTGGCGAGGTCGATCATCGCCTTCGGCTTGAAGCGGGTGTTGGTGTACCAGAGCGCGTCGGCCAGCACGAGGCGGCCCTCGGCGTCGGTATTGACGACCTCGATCGTCTGGCCCGACATCGAGGTGAGAATGTCGCCGGGGCGGGTCGCCTCCCCGCTCGGCATGTTCTCGACTAGGCCGATGACGCCGACGGCGTTGAGCCTGGCCTTGCGGGTCGCCAGCGCCCGCATCAGCCCCGTCACCGCGGCGGCGCCGCCCATGTCGCCCTTCATGTCCTCCATCGAGGACGCGGGCTTGATCGAAATGCCGCCGCTGTCGAAGACGACGCCCTTGCCGACAAAGGCGATGGGAGCCTCGCCCTTCTTGCCGCCCCGCCATTGCATGACGACGATCCGGGCAGGACGCGCCGAGCCCTTGGCGACGGCGAGCAGCGCGCCCATGCCGAGCTTCTGCAATTGCTTGTCGGTCAGCACCTCGATTTCGACGCCTAGATCGGCGAGCTTGCCGGCCTCGGCGGCGAATTCGAGCGTGCCGAGGACATTGGCCGGCTCGTTGACGAGATCGCGGGCGAGGATCACTCCCCCGGTCACCGCGTCGCGGTCGGCGATGGCGCGATCGGCGACGCGCCTGTCGGCAACGTGAAGTGTGACGGTCAGCCTCGCGGGCGGCTCGAGCGCCTCGTCGTCCGGCTTCTTTTTCGCCCGGTATCTGTCGAAACGGTAGTGGCGAAGTTTCATCCCGGAAACAAAACGCGCGATCGCCTCGGCGGAGAAATCCGGCGTGTCGAGAACGACCGAAGCCCGGTCGGCGCGGGAGGCGACAAGCTGGGCGACCAGCGCCGCGCCGCGATCGGCGAACGAGCGAGCGGGCGGCGGCGCTTTGGCATCGGCCGGCTTGCCGGTGCCGATAATGACCAGCCGATCCGCCCCGGTTCTGGCGGGGGCGAGAATCTGCAGCGCCGATCCGGCCCGGCCGGTGAAATCGCCGGCCCTGGCGAGGCGGGCAATATCGAGCCGGCTTGCCGAGACAATTTTCCGGGCCTGGGGGCCGAGTTTCAGCCCCTGCCCGGCGAAGAGCACGAGGATCGCGGTCTTTTGGGCCGGAAACGGCGCGGTTCTAACGATCAGGTCCTGTTGCATCGGGGGTCCGGTTGAGGGGCGAGGCGGCGGGGCGATTTCAATGGAATTGGCCCGGGCGCTTGTCAAGCGCGGGACGTTCGAGCAGGAACCGGCCCTTTTCGGTGACGACGAGGCAGGTCAACACCCCGGTCGCAAAAGCGCCGGTGTCGATATTGGCACGATTGTCGCGGATATCGGGTTCAAAAACCGGAGTATGGCCGTGGACGATGTACCAGGGATGCGGCCGGCGGTCGTTGAGGAACTCGCCGCGGATGAAGGTCAGGTCCTCGACGCTTTGCCGCTCGAGCGGGATGCCGGGTCTGATGCCCGCATGGACGAAGAGGGTATCGAGCGCGAGGTGATGGAGGCGCAGCGCGCGCAGGAAGGCGACGTGGCGGGCGGGGATCGATTGGACGAGCTGGTCGCGCACGGCGCGGCGAAAGGCAAGACTATGGATCGGCCCGCCCGCCTGGACGCCATAGGAAGCTGCGGTTTCGACCCCTCCCCATTGCAGCCAAAACGTCTCCTCCTCGGGACGTTCGAGAAAGTCGAGGAGCGCAAGCTCGTGATTGCCGGTGAGAAAAACCGCATTGACGCCTTGGGCGGGAAGGCCGGCGAGGCGCTCGATGACCCCGCCGGTCGCCGGGCCGCGGTCGATATAGTCGCCGAGAAAAACGATCTGGCTGCCGGGCCGGTAAAGCGGCGAGGTGAAGATATCGGCGAGCAGCGGCTCCAAAAGATCGAGCCGGCCGTGAATGTCGCCGATCGCAAAGACGGAGGTGGCCATGGAGGGAGACTCGGGCGGATGCGCGAGCGAACTTAGGCGTGGATGGCCGGCTTGCCAACCGGGCGGCGGGGGTGCTCAAAACGTCGCCTTCGGCCAGCGGGCGCGGTAAGGTGCCCGGGGGGAAGGCGCGCCACGAGCATGTTCCGGCTGAGCTTTTACATCTTCCGGCAATTCGCCGGCGCGATTGCCAGCGTCTTCGTGCTGGTGGTGTTTCTCGGCTGGCTCACCCAGGTGCTGATGCGGTTCGGGCTGGTGACCGGCAAGGGCCAGACGATGTTTGTCTTCCTGGCGCAGACGGCGTTCCTCATTCCGACGATCGCCAATGTGGTGCTCCCGGCCTGCCTGATGCTGGGGCTGGCGCGCGGCTTACGGATGCTTGAGGACTCGCGGGAACTGCATTCGATTCACGGCGCCGGGCGGATTGGATCGATGGTGGCGGCGGTCGGGGCCGTCACCCTCGCGGCGGTCGCGGTGCTGGCGGGGAGCGTCCATTTCGTCGAGCCGGCCGCAACCCGGACGGGCACCGAGCAGCTGCGCGAAATCAACGCCGATCTGATCGCCCGGGCGTCCGTCGCCGGTGTCTTCACCGAAATCGAGCCGGGGATCACGATGCGGATCGACCGGCGCGCCGGCGCCGGAGAGATGCAGGGATTTTTCCTCCACGACGACCGCAATCCGGAATTCGCGCAGACGATCTTCGCCCGGTCTGCAATCGTCACCCGTCCGGAGGGGGGAATCGATGTGGCGCTGGCCAACGGCTCGCTGCAATTCCGCAACCGGGCGACCGGCTTTGTCTCGGTCGTCAGGTTCGACCGCTACCAGCTGGCGGTCGCCGAGATCGTCAACCCGGTCCGCGAATTCACCGGGCCGCAATACCAGTCGACCCAGGCGCTGTTCGCCGGCGCCGGCGAGCACCGGCGGGACCCGCGCTGGCTCGCCACCGCGCATCTGCGCCTGTCGCTGCCGCTTTATGCCCTATCGCTCGCGGCGCTGACATTTTTCGCGATGGGTTTTCCGGGCGACGCCTCGGCGCGCCGCTTGGTGCCGCTCGAAGTCCGGTTGCTGGCGGTGACGGTCGCGACCCAGACGCTTGGGTCGGTCGCGGTCGATCTCGCCTTCAGGTCAACCGAATGGACCGGGCTCGTTTACCTCGTGCCGCTGCTGCCGCTTCTGCCGGCGCTCGCGCTGGCCTATCGGCGGCTCGGCTGGAGCGAGGGGTTGCTGCGGATGCGGAGGTGGGCGGCGCGATGAGGCGGCTTGGCCTGCATCTTTGTGCTCGCCTAGGGCTTTCCATCGGCTTTGTCGTCGTCATCATGTTCGGGCTCGTCGCACTGATCGAGCTGATCGGGCGGCTGAGCGGGACGCAAGGGCCGAGCCTTGATTCCCTCGGCTGGGCCTCGGTTAATTCAGCCGTCGCCGCGGCGTATCTGACGCTCGAGACGCTGCCGGTCTATGTGCTGGTCGGCGCGATCCTGGCGCTGATCGAAATGCAGCGGCGCCATGAGCTCGTCGTCATGGAGGCGGCGGGCGCCTCCGTCTGGCGGCTGTTGCGGCTGCCGGTCGCCTTGACGCTGTTGGCGGGGATCGGGGTGTCGCTCGTCCTCGACCCGCTGGTGCTGGCGGCAAGGCATTGGGTCGAAACCGATTTCAGTGCCGAGACCCCGGCGCAAAGCGGGGCGCATCCGGGCTGGCTCTCGCACCGGACCTCGACCGGCCGCTATTTCATCCATGCCGGGAACATCGTCGCGGATATCCCTGCCCTGACTGACGTTTCGGTATACGCCTTCGACGCCGACGGGCTGCCGGAGGCGCAGTTCGAGGCGGCCAAGGCGCGGCTTGTGGGCGACCGCTGGGTGCTCCTGGACGGCACAAGGCACGATATCGGGGAGCCGCCGGCCGGGTTCGCCGAATTTGCCGTCGCCAGCGAGGCGAGCGCGGGGGCGGTGCAACTGGCGCTCGGCTCGGCCGCTACCATGAACTACTTCGAGCTTTCGGGGCTGCTCGGGGCGCCCGGGCTCGAGGAGACGGCCCGATCTGTGGCGCAAATGCGCTTGTTGAGGCTCAGCGCGCTGCCCCTGGTGCTCGTTGGGTCTTTGTTAATTGCGTTCGCCTTTACTGCCCTCTATCGAAGGGAAGGTACCTCGGGCGCGACGATCCTCTACGCAATCCTCTTGGGATTCGTGGTGTTCGTGGTCACCAGGCTTGTCGAGCAGGCCGGTTCGGCAGGCATTCTGAACCCGACGATCGCGGCTTGGGGTCCGGCGATTGTGGCGACTGTCATCGGCATGACGGCGCTGTTGTACCTGGAAGACGGATGAGCCTCGTGCGTCACCGCAGCGGCCTCACTGGCAATTTTGCCCTGCGCGGCATGCTGCTTTGCGTGGCGATCGGGCTTTTCGGCGCAGCGCCGGCGCGGGCGGCGGCGAGTCTGCTGCCGGCGGACTTCTTCGGCACTGCGCCGGTTTCGGCCGGGGCGCAGATGGTCATCGACGCCGACACCCTCACCGTCAATGCCTCGACCGGGATGGTGACCGCGACCGGGGATGTCAGGCTGTTCTTTTCGGGCTATTCGATTGCCGCCGACCGGCTGGTCTATGACCAGCGGGCCGGCACGGTCGAACTCATCGGACATGTCGCGGTGCGCGATCCACAGGGCAATACGTTTGTCACCGAACTGGCGCATCTCACCGACGATTTCAAGACCGGATTCCTGCGTTCGCTGGTGTTCGAGACCGCGAGCGGGGACCGGATCACCGCCGACGAGGCGGAGATCACCTCCGACATGAAGATGATTTTCGTCAACGGCGCCTATTCGCCCTGTGGGGAATGCGTCGACGAAAAGGGAAGGCGCATCGGCTGGAAGCTGAAGGCGGCGCGGGTCGAGCATGACGGGGTAGCGCGCATCTACTATTTCGAGAACCCGACGATCGAGCTCCTCGGGGTTCCGGTCGCGTGGCTGCCCTTCTTCGTCATCCCGGAAGCGCCGGACGCCGAGGTCAGCGGCTTTCGCGCCCCCGCGCTCAGCTTTGACGGGCAGCGCGGTGTCGGGCTCGCCATCCCCTATTACTGGGCGCTCGACCCCGATTACAACGTCACCTTTTCCCCGACGCTGTTCTTCCGCCAGGGCCTGATGGGGGATGTCGCCTGGCAACACGAGATCGGCAATCTCGTCTACGATGTCCACGGCTGGGCGATCTACCAGCTCGACCCGTCGGCCTATGTGGGCGAGGTCGGGGACCGGGCCTGGCGCGGGGCGACCCAGAGTACCGGAGAATACACCCCCAACGAGCACTGGCGGGCGGGCTGGTCGGCAACAGCCTTCACCGATCCCGGCTTCCTGCCGGACTATGGTGTGGGGAAGAGCGACCACGGATTTGCGGTCAACGAGGCCTATGCGACCTATCTCGACGCCGACCTCTACAAGGACGTGCGCATCCAGCAATTCCTCGATCTCGGGGACACCTCGCCCGCCGAGCAGGCCGAGCAGGGCGCGGCGCTGCCGAGGGGGCGCTACGAACAGATCGTCCGGCTCGACGGAGACCGCGGCGAGGTGCGGCTCGGTGCGGGCCTCGACAATGTCTATCGCGGCGGCGACCAGATCGAATATGTCGGGCCGGGGCTTTTTCCGCATGTCTTCGGCTTCGAGGAACACAAGGTCCATGCGAGCCTCGAGGCGGGGTGGACGAACCAATATGCGACCGCGGGCGGGCTACTCTTCGCGCCCTATCTCGGGCTAAGGGCCGACGCGGCGAATTATGACGGGGCGAGCGGCGATCCCCTCGCCCCGCCGGCGGGATCGCTATTCTCGGCGACCCCGATCGCGGCGCTCGACGTGCGCTGGCCGCTGATCGGCCGCGGCGAAGGGGTGACGCATTTCGTCGAGCCGATCGTCCAGATCGTCGCCCGCGGCGGGGGGGCGACCACGCCGGGCATCACCAATGACGATGCGCAGAGCTTTGTGTTCGAGGACACCAATCTTTTCAGCTTCAACCGGTTCTCCGGCATCGACCGGCAGGAGACCGGGGTTAGGGCCGCCTGGGGGCTGCATTACAACGCCCAGTTCGACGCCGGCGGCTGGCTCGATCTTATCGCCGGGCAGAGCTTCCAGATCGCCGGGGCGAATTCTTTCGCGGCGCCCGACCCTGCCCTACCCGGCCCCGGCTCTGGTCTTGAAGAAGGCGCACTCAGCCATTTCGTGGCAGGGGCGACCGGCTCGCCGGGCGGCGGGCTCAGCTTCGGCGCCAAGGCATTGGTCGACCCGAGCCCCTTGGCGCTCAGCCGGGCGGCGGTGGCGGCGAGGCTCGAAAGCCGGGTTGCCGACGTGACCTTCGACTATTCCTACATCGCTCCGGTCCCCGGCATCGGGATCGACGACGCCCGCCACGAGGTCGGGGCCAGTGCAAAGCTGCCGATTAGCGACTATTGGAGCGCCACAGCCGGGGGCCATTACGACCTCGGCGCGATGTCCTTCGCCCGTGCCGATGTCGGGGTCGACTATGACGACGGCTATCTCGCCTACGGGATCGGGGCGACCGCCTATGGGCCGACCTCGGCGACCTCGCCCGATTCGCTCAGTATCGACTTCTATATCAAGCTGATGCCGATCACCGGATTTGGCGGCGGGCTCGAATTCGACTAGACAACGGTTGGCGATACCAGAATATGGCCGCAATTCTTGGCCACACGGAGCCCCCGATCCTTCCGGACGATCCCTTGATGCGAACCATCCTGACATTTCTCGCCGCGCTTCTGGTCTGGGCCGTGCTCGGGTACCCCGCAGAGGCGGCGACGGTGAAGATCGTCGTCAACGGCGACCCGATCACCGACTACCAGATCAACCAGCGGATGCTGTTCATGGAGCGGCTCGAGCAGCGCGGCAATTCGAATTCCCAGCGCAACGAGCTGGCGCGAGAGCAATTGATCACCGAGGCTTTGGAAATCCAGGAGGCGGCCCGGCTCGGGATCGTTATCGCCGACGCGGAGGTCGAGGGCGCCTACGAGCAGGTCGCAACCAATGTCAGCGTCAGCGTCGGACGGCTGACTCAGCTCCTCAACGCCGCGGGCGTCAATTCCGAAACCCTGAAGGACCGGCTGCGGGCGCAGATCGCCTGGCAGCAGGTGGTCAACGTCGCGGTGCAGCCGGGCGTCCAGCTGTCCGAGCTCGACCTCGACATCCGCGCCGCCGAACAGGCGGCGGACGCGAGCTACGACTACATCCTCAAGGAAATCCTGTTCGTGATCCCGCAGGGCTCGTCGATTTCGGCGCGCAGCCGCACCACCGACGCCAACGAATACCGGCGGCTGTTCACCGGCTGCGACAGCGCGGTCCAGTTGTCGCTGAGTTTTTCCGACGCGGCGGTACGCGACCTCGGGCGGCGGCACTCGACGCAACTGCCGGAGGCGCTGGCGACCGAACTCGCCGGGCTCAATGTCGGCGGCGTTTCGACGCCGCGGACGGTCGAGAACGGGGTGCAGCTTCTGGCGGTCTGCTCGAAGGCCCAGGCGCGCGATCTTTCCTTCATCAAGAACACGCTGCGTGTCGAAGAGGGCAACGTCAGGCTGCAGGCCGCGGCGGATGCGTATCTCGCGGACCTGAAAACCAAGGCGGCGATCGAGTATCGCTGATCGAGCATGGCCGAGCTCGCTCCGCTGGCGATCACGATGGGCGAGCCGGCGGGCGTCGGCCCCGACATCGTCCTGCAGATTTATGCAAAACGCGTCGAGCTCGGGGCGGCCCCATTCGCGGTTTACGGTCCGGTCGGGTTCTACCAGAAGCGCGGCGAGCGGCTCGGGCTGAAATTCAAGATCAAGAGCGTCCTCTCCGAATATGTGAAAGAGGCGTTCGCCGATGTCTTCCCCGTGATCAGCCTTGACGGGCAGGTCGCCGACAATCCCGGCCTGCCGGTGCCCGGGACCGCCCCGCTGGTGATCGCCTCGATCGAGCGGGCGGTGGCGGATATCAAGGCGGGCGCGATGCGGGCGCTGGTGACGGCGCCGATCCAGAAATCGGTCCTCTACGGCGCCGGGTTCATCCATCCCGGCCATACCGAGTTCCTCGCCGAGCTCTGCAGGAGCGGGGACAAGTCGCCGATGCCGGTGATGATGCTGGTCGCGGGGGATTTGCGGGTTGTCCCGGTGACGGTGCATGTGCCGCTGCACGAGGTACCGTGGCGGCTGACGACCAATCTGATCGTGTCGACCTGCCGGACGCTGCACGCGGCGCTGAAGGGTCCATTCGCGATCAAGGAGCCGCGGATCGGGATGACCGGGCTCAACCCGCATGCCGGCGAGGGTGGCTCGATCGGCGAGCAGGAGGCCCAGGTGATCATCCCGGCGATCGCGGCGCTGAAGGCCGACGGAATCGCGATCGAGGGGCCGCTGCCCGCCGATACGGCTTTCATCCCGGAGCGGCGCAAGCGCTTCGATGCGGTGGTCGCGATGTATCACGACCAGGCGCTGATCCCGATCAAGGCGCTGGCCTTCGAGGAAGTTGTCAACGTGACGCTCGGGCTGCCGATCGTCAGGACCTCGCCCGGCCACGGCACGGGGCTCGATCTCGCCGGAACGGGGAAGGCCTCGATCCGCAGCTTTGCCAACGCGGTCAGGCTCGCCGACGACCTGACCCGCTACTGACGCCGATGGCGAGGGTCGACGACCTGCCGCCGCTGCGCGAGGTGATCGCGCGTCACGGCCTCAGGGCGAAGAAAACGCTCGGCCAGAATTTCCTCCTCGATCTCAACCTCACCTCGAAGATTGCCCGGGCGGCGGGCGATCTCGCCGGGGTGACGGTGATCGAGGTCGGGCCGGGGCCGGGCGGGCTGACCCGGGCGCTCTTGGCCGAAGGGGCGGCGAAGGTCGTGGCGATCGAGCGCGACATCCGGGCCCTGCCGGCGCTCGCCGAGATTTCGGCGCGCTATCCGGGAGGGCTCGAGATCATCTCCGGCGATGCGCTCGACATCGACATTCGGCGGCTCAAGGGGAAGCGGACAAAGATCGTCGCCAACCTGCCCTACAATATCGCGACCCCGCTGCTCGTCGGCTGGCTGACGGCAGAACCCTGGCCGCCCTTCTGGGAGAGCCTCACGCTGATGTTCCAGCGCGAGGTCGCCGAGCGGATTGTCGCCAAACCGGGCTCGAAAGCCTTTGGGCGGCTCTCGGTGCTTTGCGGCTGGCGGACCGAGGCGAAGATCGCGTTCGATGTGGCGCGGACGGCCTTTACCCCGCCGCCGAAAGTCACTTCGTCGGTGGTGCATTTCACCCCGAAGCCGGGGGCGACCGAGGTGGCGCCGGCCGCGCTCGAGGCGGTGACGCGGGCGGCGTTCGGGCAGCGGCGAAAAATGCTGCGGCAAAGCCTCAAGGGGCTCGGCCAGCCGGTCGAGCCGCTGCTGGCGGCGGCGGGTTTGAAGGGAACCGAGCGGGCCGAGGATGTGGCGGTGGCGCAGTTCGTTGAAATGGCGTGGCTGATCGTCCAGGCCCCGCCGACCTCTCAGATCAAATCAATTTGAGCCTGCAAATCCCTGACGAATTTGCCGAGATCTTGATGGCGCGGGCGGGCATGGTGGGCCGAGTGAAGGATCGCCGCGACGGTGGCGACGCTCTCGTCGAGATCGCGATTGACCAGCACGTAGTCATACTCCGCCCAATGATCCATCTCGATCCGGGCGTTTTTCAGCCGCCGGGCGATGACTTCGGGCGAATCCTGGGCGCGGCGCTCGAGTCTGGCTTTCAGCTCGGCGATCGAGGGCGGCAGCACAAAGACCGTCACCATGTCGGCGCTGCATTTTTCATAGAGCTGCAAGGTGCCCTGCCAATCGATGTCGAAGGCGACATCGCGGCCGTCCCTGATCCGGTCCTCGACTTCGGATTTCGGCGTGCCGTAGAAATTGTCGTGAACGCGCGCCCATTCGAGCAATTGCCCGCGGTCGCGCATGGCCTCGAACTCGGCGAGCGAGAGAAAGCGATAATGGACCCCGTCCACTTCGCTCGTGCGCTTGGGCCGCGTGGTCACCGAGATGGAGAGCGAAAGATTGGCGTTCCGGGCCATCAGCGCGCGCGTGATGGAGGTCTTGCCGGCGCCCGAAGGCGAGGCAATGACGAGCATGACGCCGCGGCGCTTTAACTCCATGGGATGAGCCCCCAACCGGGCGGAATTGTAAGCGCAGTCAGTTAACGGAACGAAAGCCCGGGCGCTACTCGATATTCTGGATCTGCTCGCGCAGCTGATCGATCGCCGCCTTGAGGTCGAGTCCGACCGCGGTGAGGCTCACGTCGTTGGATTTCGAGCAGAGCGTGTTGGCCTCGCGGTTGAATTCCTGGGAGAGGAAATCGAGCTTGCGGCCGATCGGGCCGCCTTTGGCGATCAGCGTCCGGGCGGCGTCGGCGTGGGCGCCGAGCCGGTCGAGCTCCTCGCGGATGTCGGCTTTGGTGGCGAGCAGCAGCGCTTCCTGGTGGAGGCGCGCCTCGTCGAGCCCGGTCCCGGTCGCCTTCAGGTCCTCGATCTGGGTCGTGAGGCGCGCCAGGATCGCATCGCGCTGGCGGGCCGGATTGCCAGAGGCGAGCTTCGTCAGCGCCTCGATCTCCTCGATCCGCTCGATGACGATGGCGGTCAGCCGCTCGCCCTCGGCTCGGCGCGAATCGATCAGATCGTCGAGCGCGATGTCGACGGCGTCCAGGATCGCCTTGTGGAGCGCCTCCTCGGCGTCGGGCCCAAGCGGGGTCTGGCGGATGTCGAGGACGCCGTGCAGCGCCAGTATGCCGTCGAGCCGCGGCCGGTCGGCCTCGATCCGGCCGGAAAGCGCGTCGAGCGCGTCGAGCACGGCGCCGAGCGCCTGCTGATTGACGACGATTTCGGTCTCGGCCTGGTCGCGCTGGAGGGTCACGGCGAGAGTGATCGAGCCGCGCGAGAGCCGGTCGGAAATGACCTGCCGGACGCCGGCTTCGATGGCATCGAGCCCCGGAGCGAGGCGCAACCGCACGTCGAGGCCGCGCGAATTGACGCTGCGGATTTCGCAGGAAAAGCTGCAGCCCTGCGCTGTGCCGGAGCTGCGGGCAAATCCGGTCATCGATTGCAGGGTCTGGGTTATCTGCCGCATTTTTGGGTCATCCATCGCTTGCCCGCGACCCGCTGCAAGTGGTGGGTCCGGCGTGTCCATCATTGCGAAGCCGGTGCCGCGTCCCCGGCTTCGGGGGCCGCCGCCGGCTCACTCGTATCCTGGCCAATGCTTTCCGCCTCGCGGGCTTCGAGCTCGTCCTTGGCTTCCAGCGCTGCGGCTTCGGCCTCCTCGGCGCGGTCGGCCTCGATCGCTCGCCAGGCCGCGACGTTGCGGCGATGTTCGGCGTAGGTTTCGGCGAAAGCATGGCCGCCGGTGCCGTCGGCGACAAAATACAGCGCGTCGGACACCGCCGGATTGGCGGCGGCTTTGAGCGAATCGATCCCCGGATTGGCGATGGGTCCGGCCGGCAGACCGGTAATGAAGTAGGTGTTGTAGGGTGTCTCGCCCTCGATCTCCGAGCGGCGCAGGCCGCGGCCGAGCGGGCCTTTGCCTCCGGTAATGCCGTAGATGATCGTTGGGTCGGATTGCAGCCGCATGCCGCGATTGAGGCGGTTGACGAGGACCGCTGCGACGAGCGGGCGTTCGGCGGCGATGCCGGTCTCCTTCTCGACGATCGAAGCGAGGATGACGAGGTCCTGCGGGGTCGCAATCGGCAGCTCGGGATCGCGGCCCTCCCAGATTTCGGCCAGCGCCGTCTGCATTTCGCCAGCCATCGATTCGATGATTTTCAGCCGGTCGTCGCCGCGCTGGAAGGCATAGGTGTTGGGCAACAGCGTGCCCTCGGCGGGCACAGCCTCGACTTCCCCGCTGAGCGTGTCGGCGGCGCGCAGGCGCTCAACGACCTGCCACGAGGTGAAGCCTTCCGGAATTGTCACCTGGTGGAGGATGGGGTGTCCCTCGGTCAGCTCGTCGAGTACGCCGGCCATCGAAGAGCGGGCGGCGATGCGGAACTCGCCGGCTTTGATCTCGGACTGCTTTTTGAGCGCCACCCCGCCGAAGCGGAAAATCCAGGAATTCTCGATGATCCCGGCGTCGGCGAGCCTCGAGGCGACCTCGCTCAGCCCGTTGCCGCGCTCGACCATGAAAGTCGTCTCCGCGATGAGCGGTCCCTCGGCGTAGAACCGGTTCATGGCGAAAAGGACGGTGGCGACGCCGATGGCGATGCCGAGGACGGCCAGCATCAGCAGGCCGTTGAGAAACTGCAGAATCGAATTGGGTTTGCGTCCCTCGCGCTTTTTTTCGCGCCTTGATTTCTCAATCATGGTTCAACGCCCTGCCCCCTCGCCCGCGCCGGCATTGTTGCGATGATTGGGGCGAAAACAAGAGTCATTTCAGCCCGCCGCAGCGCCTTCCACGGCTCAGGCGACGGCGCGGAAGACGAGCGAGGCGTTGGTGCCGCCAAAGCCGAAGGAATTGGAGAGCGCGACGTCGATTTTGCGCCTGACCTTCGCCTTCGGCGCAAGGTCGAGCGCGGTCGCGACCGAGGGATTATCGAGGTTGATGGTTGGCGGGGCGACGTGATCGCGGATGGCCAGGAGCGAGAAGATCGCCTCGACGGCGCCGGCCGCGCCGAGCAGGTGTCCGGTCGCCGATTTGGTCGAGCTCATGGTGACTTTCGCGGCATTGTTGCCGAGCAGGCGCTCGACGGCCCTGACCTCGATTTCGTCGCCAAGCGGGGTCGATGTGCCGTGGGCGTTGATATAATCGATGTCGGCGACGGTGATGCCGGCGCGTTTCAGGGCGGACTGCATGCAGCGGTAGCCGCCATCGCCGTCGGGCGACGGGGCGGTAATGTGGTAGGCATCGCCCGAGAGGCCATAGCCGATGACCTCGCCATGGATTTTGGCGCCGCGGGCCTTGGCGTGCTGATACTCCTCGACGACGACGACGCCGGCGCCCTCGCCCATGACGAAGCCGTCGCGGTCGCGATCGTAGGGACGCGAGGCCTCGGTCGGGCGGTCGTTGAAGCCGGTCGAGAGCGCCCGGCAGGCGGCGAAGCCGGCGACCGCTAGGCGATTGATCGGGGATTCGGTGCCCCCGGCGACCATCACTTCGGCGTCCCCGAGCGCGATCAGCCGGGCGGCGTCGCCGATCGCGTGGGCGCCGGTCGAACAGGCGGTGACGACCGCGTGGTTCGGACCCTTCAGCCCGAAGCGGATCGAGACGTTGCCGGAGGCGAGATTGATCAGCCGGCCGGGAATGAAGAACGGGCTGATGCGGCGCGGGCCCTTCTCGTAAAGGGTGATCGAGGCGTCGTAAATGCCGCCGATGCCGCCGATGCCGGAGCCGATAAGGACGCCGGTTTGCTCCTGATCGGCGGCGGACTTCGGCTCCCAGCCGGCGTCGGCGAGCGCCTGGGTCGCGGCGGCCATGGCGAAGACAATGAACGGGTCGACCTTGCGCTGGTCCTTGGCGTCCATCCAGTCGTTGGGATCGTACTTGCCGTCGGCCTTGGAGCCGAGCGGGATGCGGCAGGCGACCTGACAGGCAAGGTCGTCGACCTCGAATTCGTCGATGCGCTTAGCGCCGCTCTTGCCGGCGAGGATGTTCGCCCACGCGGTCTCGACACCGCAACCCAGGGGGGAGACGATACCGAGGCCAGTGACGACAACGCGCCTTAACTGCATGATGGAGGGCCGCGGGGCCCGGGCCGGTTAGTTCACGGCTTTTTCGAGGAACGCGACGGCATCGCCGAAGGTCTGGATCGACTCGGCCGCGTCGTCGGGGATCTCGACGTTGAATTCCTCCTCAAAGGCCATGACCAGCTCGACCTGATCGAGCGAGTCGGCGCCGAGATCGTCGATGAAGGAGGCCTTGTCGGTCACCTTCGCCGCTTCGACGTTGAGATGCTCGACAACGATCTTGCGCACGCGATCTGCGATATCGCTCATGGTCCCGGTTCCTCTTCCGCGATTACTGTTGATGACTTTATGCCGCCGCCGTTCCGGTTTTCAAAGGGATTTCGGCAGCGACCGAGGGGCGATGGCCCGGCCCCGAGCCGCTCGCGACCCGATCCGGGCCTGCAAGGTGGGCGGCCAGTATCACACTTTATTTGCTTTGACCATATGAGGCCAAGTCTCGCCATTCCGGATCAAACCAGCACCGCGCCGCCATTGATGTGCAGCGTCTGGCCGGTGATGTACGCGGCCTCGTTGCTGGCAAGATAAACCGCGCCGGCGGCGATGTCGGCGGGCTCGCCAAGGCGGCCCATCGGGATATCGGCGACGATCGATTCGCGCTGCTTGTCGTTCAGCCCTTCGGTCATCGCCGAGGCGACGAAGCCGGGCGCAATCGTGTTGACGGTGATGCCGCGGGTTGCGACTTCCTTGGCGAGGGCCTTCGACATGCCGATCAGGCCGGCTTTCGAGGCGGCATAGTTGGCCTGGCCAGGATTGCCGTCGACGGCGACGACCGAGCTGATCGAGATGATGCGGCCCCAGCGCTGGCGGATCATGCCCTTGAGCGCGGCGCGGGTGAGCCGGAAAGCGGCGGTCAGATTGACGGCGATAACCGTATCCCATTCGCTGTCTTTCATTCGCAGGAACAGGTTGTCGCGGGTCATGCCGGCGTTGTTGATCAGAATATCGAGTCCGCCCATCGCAGACTCGGCCTGCGGCACCAATTGATCGACGGCGGCGGCGTCGGAGAGTTCGCACTTGATGATATGGGTCACCCCGCCGATCGAAGCCGCGGTCTCCTCGAGTTTGGTGAGGCGGGTGCCGGAAAGCGTGACGACGGCGCCCTGAGCCACAAGGGCCCCGGCAATGGCACGGCCGATGCCGCCGCTCGCCCCGGTGACCAGCGCTCGCTTTCCCGAAAGATCAAACATCGCTCGGCCCTTTCATGCTCCGGCCCGGATTGCGGCGAGGAAGGCAACGATTTCGTCCGGCACCGCGACGGCACGCACCCTATCCTCGCCGGCCATTCGCCGGGCGAGCCCAGTCAGTACTTTTCCGGCGCCGAGTTCGACAAGCTCGGTTATCCCCCCCGCCCCGATCATCCACAGGATGGATTCGCGCCAGCGGACCCGGGCGGTGACCTGTTCGACGAGGCGGCGGCGGATTTCGCCGGGGTCGCTGAGCGGCGCGGCGATGACATTGGCGACGAGCGGCACGCAAGGCGCGCCGATCTTCACATCGGCGAGGGCCGCCCGCATGACCTCGGCCGCCGGCCCCATCAGCGAGCAATGGAAGGGAGCCGAGACCGGCAGCAGGATCGCCCGGCGCACGCCGCTCTCCCTGGCTAGCCCGATGGCGCGCTCGACGGCCGGGGCGTGGCCCGAAACCACCACCTGAAACGGCGCGTTGTCGTTGGCGATTTCGCAGACCTGGCCTTGGGCTGCGTCGCGCGCCACCTGTTCGGCGACGTTGTTCTCGAGGCCGAGCAGCGCCGCCATGGCGCCCTGCCCCACGGGCACCGCCTGTTGCATGGCGCGACCGCGAATGCGCAACAGCCGCGCCGCGTCGGCGATGCCGATCGAGCCGGCTGCGCACAGCGCCGAATATTCGCCGAGCGAATGGCCGGCGACGAATTTTGCGATTTTCGGCACGCTCGCCCCTTCGGCCTCCAGCACCCGCACGACCGCCATCGACACCGCCATCAGCGCCGGCTGGGCGTTCTCGGTGAGGCGGAGGGTTTCTTCCGGCCCGGCTTCCATCAGCGCCGAGAGTTTCTCGCCGAGCGCTTCGTCGACTTCGGCGAAGACGGCGCGGGCGGAAGGATAGACAGCGGCAAGGGCGACGCCCATGCCGACGGCCTGACTGCCCTGGCCGGGAAAGGTCAGCGCTCGGTTCGGCATGCTGAAAAACGTCCCCGCCCGTGTCCCCGGCCCAACCTATTGGGGCGACAGGCGGATTGGCAAGCCGGGCCGGCAGGGGGTTGCAATGCGCAAGTTCTCCTTGCCTTTTGGTCCCGCTGCCCCTAATCAGCCCCTCTGTTCGTTCGGCCGGGGGCTGAACGGAGGGCCGGTTAATCCCGGCAGGCGCTTTGCCAATGCGCCGGCCTCCCGTGTCCCCGCTCTTGAAGACACTCTGAACGCCTCGGGGCTTCAGGGAGGCTTTGCGCCAGCGACGCGATGAACCGAAACGAGGCGTAATTCAATGCCGCTTTACGAACATGTCTTCCTGGCGCGCCAGGACGTCTCGGCCGCCCAGGTCGAGGAATTGACGACGACGCTTGGCGGGGTGATCGCCGCCAATGGCGGCACCGTCGCCAAGACCGAATACTGGGGCCTGAAATCCCTTTCCTACCGCATCCGCAAGAACCGCAAGGCGCACTACACGCTGCTCAACATCAACGCCCCGGCCGCCGCCGTCGCCGAGATGGAGCGGCAGATGCGGATCAACGAGGATATTTTGCGGTTCCTCACCGTGCGCGTCGACAAGCTCGAAGAAGGCCAGTCGGCAATGCTGCAAAAGCGCGACCGCGACGATCGCGGCGAGCGCGGCGACCGGGGCGATCGCCCGCGCGGCCCGCGCCGGTTCTAGGAGAAGAGGACGATGCCCGTTCGCGACCTTTCCACCCATTCGACGCGCCGCCCGTTCCAGCGGCGGCGCAAGTCGTGCCCCTTTTCCGGCGCCAACGCCCCGGTGATCGATTACAAGGATGTGCGTTTGCTGCAGCGCTATGTGTCGGAGCGCGGCAAGATCATTCCGAGCCGGATTTCCGCGGTGTCGGCGAAAAAGCAGCGGGAACTGGCGCAAGCCATCAAGCGGGCGCGGTTTCTGGGACTTCTGACTTACGTTGTGAACTGATCGGCTGGGCCCGCCCAGAGCGGCCCCTAACCGTCGCGGCGACGGGACAGCACGAGGAGCGAGAAATGCAAGTCATCCTTCTGGAGCGCGTCGGCCGCCTCGGCACCATCGGCGACGAGGTCAAGGTGCGCAACGGGTTCGCGCGAAACTACCTTTTGCCGCAGGGCAAGGCGCTGCGGGCAACCGAGGCCAACCGGGCCAAGTTCGAGGGCCAGCGTTCGACGATCGAGGCCCGCAACGCGGAGGCGCGGGAAGCCGCGGCGGCGCTCGCCGGCGGCATCGATGGCAAGAGCGTCGTCATTATCCGCCAGGCCGGCGAGAACGGCCAGCTCTACGGTTCGGTCGCCTCGCGCGACATCGCCGAGGCGCTCAGCACCGACGGGACCGCGGTCACCCGCTCGCAGGTCGATCTCAACCGGCCGATCAAGTCGGTCGGACTGCACCAGGTGACGATCCGGCTGCATGCCGAGGTCGCCTCGAAGGTGACGGTCAATGTCGCCCGGTCAGACGACGAAGCGAGGCGCCAGGCCGCCGGCGAGGATCTGACTCATGCGGCGTTCGGAGCCGAGGAAGGCGCGCCCGCCCTGACGGAAGTGTTCGAGGCAGGCGTCGCCGAGGCGCTTGCCGCCAAAGCCGCCGCGGACGCGGCAAGCGAAGTCGCCGCCGAACCGGAAGCAGCGCCGGCCAGGCCGCGCAAGCGCAAGAAGAAGCCCGAATCGGACGCGGCCGAAAACGCCTGAGCCGCCCTGCCCGCATTACCCTTTCGATGGCCCGGAGGTGATCCGGGGCTTTTAACGTCTGCGTCCGGATTGCGGCACTTATCCCCGACATTCACGCTCAACCGGGGGCGCCGCGTGGCGCGCCATGCAAAACTTGCTAGCTGTTCGCTTGAGGTTTAGCAGTCCTTTGCATACTTGCGAGCGAGTCCATGGAAGCGGCGCGGCGGCTAAACGTTGCCCAGACCCAAGCCTATCGGCTTGCGCCCCACAATGTGGAGGCCGAGCAGGCGCTGCTGGGCGCGATTCTGGTCAATAACGAAGCCTACGACCGGGTCTCGGATTTCCTCGAGCCCCAGCATTTCCACGAGCCGGTGCATCGCGAAATCTACTCGGTCTGCGCCAAGATCATCAGGGCGGGCAAGACCGCGACCCCGGTGACGGTCAAGACTTACCTGCCCGACGAGCTGACCGCTGACATGTCGATGGCGCAGTACCTGGCGCGGCTCGCGGCGGAGGCGACGACCGTCATCAATGCCGGGGACTACGGGCGCTCGGTTTACGACCTGTCGATCCGGCGTAACCTCATCCTGATCGGGGAGGAGATGGTCGAGGAGGCCTACGAGGCCGGGGTCGATTCCTCCCCGGAAAAGCAGATCGAGGCGGCCGAAAAGTCGCTGTTCGAGCTTGCCGAGCAGGGCCGCTATGATGCCGGCTTCATGGATTTCAACGCCGCGCTGCGCGACGCCATCGATCTCGCCGGCGAAGCCTATCGCCGCGACGGTTCGCTCTCGGGCACGGCAACCGGCCTCGTCGATCTCGACCGCAAGATGGGCGGGTTGCAACGCTCGGACCTGATCATCATCGCCGGGCGCCCGTCGATGGGGAAGACTTCGCTCGGCACCAATATCGCTTTTAACGTGGCGCGGGCCTGGCGTGGCGAGCAGCAGGCCGACGGCCATGTCAAGACGGTCGACGGCGGCCGGGTCGGATTCTTCTCGCTCGAAATGTCGGCCGAGCAGCTGGCGACCCGCATTCTCGCCGAACAGTCTGGGATTTCCTCGGCTGATATTCGCCGCGGCAATATCCGCGAGGCCGATTTCTCGGCGCTCGTCGACGCCTCGACGTCCATCGCCCAGGCGCCGCTCTTTATCGACGACACCGGTGGGTTGTCGATTTCGCAGCTCACCACCCGGGCGCGGCGGCTGAAACGCCAGAAGGGCCTCGACCTCATCATCATCGACTATCTCCAGCTCCTGTCGGGATCGAGCCGGCGGGCGAATGAAAACCGTGTCCAAGAGATTACCGAAATCACGACCGCCTTGAAGGCGCTCGCCAAGGAACTCGAGCTGCCGATCATCGCGCTCTCCCAGCTGTCGCGGCAGGTCGAAAACCGCGACGACAAGCGCCCGCAGCTTGCCGATCTGCGCGAGTCGGGCTCAATCGAGCAGGACGCCGACGTGGTGCTGTTTGTTTTCCGCGAGGAGTACTACCTCGAAAACCGCAAGCCGAAGGAAGGCACGCCCGAGCATCTGCAATGGATCGCCGACATGGAGAACGTGCATGGCCGGGCCGAAATCATCATCGGCAAGCAGCGGCACGGGCCAACCGGCAACGTCGAGCTGCATTTCGACGCCAAGCTGACGCGCTTCTCGAACCTCGCCCGGGCCGACAACGTACCCGAGCGGTTCTGAGCCATGCCCTCCCCTGCCCAGGCCATCGATCTCACCGCCGGGCGGCTGAGCGTCGATGTCGGCGCGATCGTCCGCAACTGGCAGGCGCTCGACCAGATCAGCCCGTCGGCGCTGACCGGGGCGGTAGTGAAAGCCAATGCCTATGGGCTCGGGATGCGCGAGATCGCCCCGGCGCTGTTTACCGCGGGGGCGCGGTTCCAATTCGTCGCCACCCCCGAGGAGGGGCTGCTGCTGCGCGATCTCCTGCCGCTCGCCCACATTTTCGTTTTCGACGGACTGTGGCCCGGGGCCGCCGACATCTATGCCCAGGAGCGGCTGATGCCGGTCGTCAATTCGATGCCGATGCTGGAGGAATGGCTGAGATTTTGCCTGGCGCGCGGAGAGGCCTATCCGGCGGCGCTGCATTTCGACACCGGAATGAACCGGCTCGGGTTCCGGGTCAGCGATGCCGAGCAGGTGCGCTCGCGGCTCGCCGAGGCGGGCTACAAGCCGCAAATGCTGATGAGCCATCTCGCCTGCGCCGACATTCCCGAGCACGAAAAGAACCGCATCCAGCTGGCGCTGTTCCAGACGGTGCTCTTGCAATTCCCCGACATTCCGGCCTCAATCGCCAATTCGGCGGGCCTAATGAGCTCGAAAGCGCATCATTTCCAGCTCGTCAGGCCCGGGATCGCGCTCTATGGCGGGCGGGCGATTTCGGGCCGAACCAATCCAATGGCGCAGGTCGTCACGCTCGAGGCGCCGATCCTGCAGATCCGCGAAGCGCGGGCCGGCGAGACGGTCGGCTATGGCGCGGTGGCGCGGCTGCAGCGTGACAGCCGGCTCGCCATCCTGCCGCTCGGCTACGCCGACGGGTTCTTCCGCTCGCTCGGCTCCTCGACGGCGCGGGCCGGCTCGAAAATCTTCGTCAGGGGGCGCGCCGCGCCGGTCATCGGGCGGGTGTCGATGGACCTCTTCGCCGCCGACATCACCGACCTCGGCGCCGGGCTGCCGAGCCCGGGCGAATATGCCGAGATCATCGGTCCGAATGTAACGATCGACGACCACGCCGACGCCGGGGGCACTATCGGCTACGAGGTGCTGACGGCGCTCAAGGGCCGCTACACGCGGCACTATGTCAACGCCGCGGCCAGCGTCTCCAAAGCTTCCTGATGGCCAAGGCGAAGAGCCAGTTCGTCTGCCAGAATTGCGGGGCGGTGGCGGGGCGCTGGGCGGGCCGCTGCGAAAGTTGCGGGGAATGGAACACGATCGTCGAGGAGACGGTCGCGGGCGGCATCGGGGCGGGGCCGAAATCGGCGGTGGCGGGCGGACGACCGCTGCAACTGGTGACGCTCTCCGGCACGACCGAGGACGCCAGGCGCACCCCGACCGGAATTGGCGAACTCGACCGGACGACCGGGGGCGGGTTCGTCGCGGGCTCGGCGGTCCTCGTCGGCGGCGATCCGGGGATTGGCAAGTCGACCCTGCTCCTGCAGGCCGCCGCCGCAATCGCCAAGGCAGGGCGGCGGGCGATTTACATTTCCGGCGAGGAAGCGATCGCCCAGATACGGCTGCGGGCGCAGCGGCTCGGGGTCGGCGACGCCAATGTCGAGCTCGCGGCGGAGACCAATGTCGAGACGATCCTGGCGACGCTGGAAGCCGGGCCGGCGCCTGATTTGGTGGTCATCGATTCGATCCAGACGCTGTGGACCGACCGGGTCGAAAGCGCGCCGGGCACGGTGACCCAGGTCCGCACCAGCGCCCAGGCGCTGACCCGCTTCGCCAAGAAGTCGGGCGCGGCGGTGGTGCTCGTCGGGCACCTTACCAAGGACGGGCAGATCGCCGGGCCCCGGGTCGTCGAGCACATGGTCGACGCGGTCCTCTATTTCGAGGGCGATAGCGGCCACCAGTTCCGAATTTTGCGCGCCGTCAAGAACCGCTACGGGGCGACCGACGAGATCGGGGTGTTCGAGATGGCGGGGGCCGGGCTGATCGAGGTCGCCAACCCCTCGGCGCTGTTCCTCGACCGGCGCGACGCCAAGGCGGCGGGCTCGGCGGTGTTTGCCGGCATCGAAGGGACACGGCCGCTGCTCGTCGAAATCCAGGCCCTCGTCGCCCCCTCCCCGCTCGGCACGCCCCGGCGCGCTGTCGTCGGCTGGGATTCCAACCGGCTGTCGATGGTGCTGGCGGTGCTCGAGACCCATTGCGGCGTAAAGATCGGCGCCAACGACATCTACCTCAACGTCGCCGGCGGACTGAGGATCGTCGAGCCGGCGGCTGACCTCGCGGTCGCCGCGGCGCTGGTTTCCTCGCTGACCGAGGCGCCGCTGCCGGCGGACACGGTGTTTTTCGGCGAGGTCAGTCTGTCGGGCGGGGTCAGGCCGGTGGTCCATACCCCGCTCAGACTCCGCGAGGCCCAAAAGCTCGGCTTCGCCCATGCGATGACTGCGGCCCAAGGCAAGGGCGAGCCAATCTCGGGCATGACGGTCAGTCCGATCGGCGGGCTCGCCGACCTCGTGGCGAGAATCGCGGCGAGGCGTTCGTGAAGTTCCCGCAACGGAAAACTTATCCCCGCTCGGTCGAGCCCGGGCATTCTGGACGCCAAGGTCTCACTTTGTTTGGCCAAAATGCCGAAACCGCGACCACACAAATCAGACATGCCGCTGCGCGTCGCGGAAGCCGCGAGCGAACTTGCATGGATCAACCTGCAGATCGCCGGATTTTGGTTGAGCCGCGCGCTGAAGGCAGGGTTTGATCCAAATCAAGCGCGCTGGCCAGCGGGATTGCCAATTGGAGGACGGTGGCGACCCAACGGAAGCGATGGTACCTGGCAAAACTGATTATCAAACGTCATCAGCATATGTATCGCGGAGGGTATAAGCCGCACCTGGGACGGGTTCGGAAACGAGTTCTTCAGGGTCTTTTACCGCTGTCCAGGCGGGCAGTTGGTTGTGCGAGAGAGCCAAGAGGAGTTTGTTGGTTTCATTCCCGATCCGTACGACTATTAGATTACAAGAATGGCCAAAGGACTGAGAAGCCGTGTCTGATGAAATTCGGGTCCTGGACCGCGGATTCCTCGCCGCCAATACGGTATCCGTTTCCGACGCCGCGCTGACAGTGGCGCGCGACCTCATGAGTTCCGTTTCCGGCAACTGGATTGCGGGGTTCGATTGGGCCTTTGCCCGGCGTCATAAACTGTCCCCCACGGAGGACTGGCACGAAATCGGTCCGGGACTCGATTTAGGGGGCTTCGCGCGGAAGAGGATTCCGCCTGCCGCGATTTGCCGCGCGGGGACGCTGGAATATGTCGTCAAGATTCCCCGTGAGATTGTCCTGCAGAGCAAGCAGAGACTCATCGACGTCGATCCGACTGCGTTTTCCAAGCTGGGGCTGCGCTGAGCCGCCCCCTCCGCCCCTGTTGGTAGTTGCCGCCCCGCGCTTGGCTTGACCGGCAATACCGGCTAAACGAATCGCCGGGCTGAACGGCGGGACATCCAGGGCAATGCTGCAGGTTTTCGATGTAGTCGCCGCGGTGCTGGTTTTGCTTTCGGCGCTGCTGGCGACGACGCGCGGGGCGACCCGGGAAGTCCTGTCGCTCGCTTCATGGGCGGGCGCCGGCATCTTCGCCTTCTGGATGTTTCAATATCAATCCGATTTGGCGAAGCAATTTATCGCGGATGAACTGGTAGCCAACATCGTCACCGTCGGTGCAAGTTTTCTCGTGGCGCTGATCGTGCTGCACCTTCTCACCATGCGGATCGCCGACGTGGTCGTCGATTCGAAGATCGGGCCGCTCGACCGCACGCTCGGCTTCGTGTTCGGGGCGATCAGGGGCGTCATCATCCTCCTGGTTTTTGTTATCTTCATGCAGTGGCTCTGGGAGGACGTGTACGATCAGATGACCGCCGATTCGCGGTTTGCCCCGACGCTGCAAGACTGGAAGGACAAATTGATCGCGGCGCTGCCGGACGACCTCGAAGCGCAAGTCAATGCGGTGCTTGAGGGCGGGGCACCCTCGGACACCGATCAGCCCGCAACGCCGGCCCCCGACGAGGAAACCGACGCGCCGGAGGACGGTGCGCCGGCCGCCGAAAGCATCTAGGCTTCCCTTCGCGTTGACTCGCGTTTGCCGGCGGCGTATTGACCGCCGCACTCCTCCACCCTCGCACGACACGAGGTGCAAGCCGTGTCACCCAGAACCTCCGCGCCCGCCGCCGGCGACGAACTATTCGATCCCGATGGCGATAGACTGCGTGAGGAATGCGGGGTCTTCGGCATCCTCAACCATCCCGACGCCGCGGCGCTGACGGCGCTTGGTCTGCACGCCTTGCAGCATCGCGGGCAGGAGGCGGCGGGGATCGTCACCTTCGACAAGGGCGCGTTCCATTCGGAGCGGCACCTGGGGCTGGTCGGGGACCATTACACCGACGCCCCGACCCTCGCCCGGCTGCCGGGCACCGCGGCGCTCGGGCATGTGCGCTATTCGACGACCGGCGAGACGATCCTGCGGAATGTGCAACCTCTCTTCGCCGAACTCGGCGAAGGCGGAATCGCGGTCGCCCATAACGGCAATTTCACCAACGGGCTGTCGATGCGCCGGCAGATCATCGCCGATGGCGCGATCTGCCAGTCGACCTCCGACACCGAGACGGTGCTGCATCTGATCGCCCGCTCCAAATCGCGCTCGTCCTCGGCGCGTTTTGTCGATGCGATCCAGCAAATGCAGGGTGCCTATTCGCTCGTCGCGCTGACCCGCACCAAACTCATCGTGGCGCGCGATCCGGTGGGCATCCGTCCGCTGGTGATGGGCGATCTCAACGGCTGTCCGATCTTCGCCTCCGAGACCTGCGCGCTCGACATTATCGGGGCGAAATTCGTCCGCGATGTCGAGAACGGCGAGGTGGTGATCTGCGAGCGCCAGCCCGACGGCCGCGTGACGATCGAGTCGCTCAAGCCCTTCGCCCCGCAGCGCCAGCGGATTTGCCTCTTCGAATATGTGTATTTCTCGCGGCCCGACTCGGTCGTGGCCGGACGCAACGTCTATGGGGTGCGCAAGGCGATGGGCCGCAATCTCGCCCGCGAGGCGGCAATCGACGCCGACGTGGTGGTGCCGGTGCCGGACGGGGGAACCCCGGCGGCGATCGGCTTCGCGCAGCAATCGGGCATTCCCTACGAGCTCGGGATTATCCGCAATCACTATGTCGGCCGCACCTTTATCGAGCCGACGCAGCAGATCCGGGCGCTCGGTGTGAAACTGAAACACTCGGCCAACCGCGCCGAGATCGACGGCAAGCGGGTGATCCTCGTCGACGATTCGATCGTCCGCGGCACGACTTCGCAGCGGATCGTCCAGATGATCCGCGAGGCCGGGGCCAAAGAAGTGCATTTCCGGGTGGCCTCCCCGATGATCACCCATTCGGACTATTACGGCATCAACACGCCGGACCCGGATCACCTGCTGGCCAACCAGCATAAAGACCTCGCCTCGATGTGCGCCTTCATCGGCGCCGATACTCTCGAATTCCTGTCGATCGAGGGGCTTTACGACGCGGTCGGGGGCGCGCCGCGCAATCCCGCGGCGCCGCAATTCACCGACCATTGCTTCACCGGCGATTACCCGACCCCGCTGCTTGACCTGATGGAAGAGAACGGGCGCTCCCCGAAACAACTCTCGATGCTGCGCGAAGCCGGCTAAATGGCCGAAAAGCGCGATCTCGACGGCCGCGTCGTCTTGGTCACGGGCGCTTCGCGGGGGATCGGCTATGAAGTGGCGAAACTCGCCGGGGGGCGCGGCGCGCAGGTCGTGGCGGTGGCGCGCACCGTCGGCGGCCTCGAGGAGCTCGACGACGAGATTCGCAAAGCCGGCGGGCCGGCGGCGACCCTGGTGCCGCTCGACCTCACCGATTTTCCCGCCATCGACCGCCTCGGGGCGACAATTTTCGACCGGTGGCGGCGGCTCGACGGCCTCGTCGGCAATGCCGGCGTGCTCGGCATCCTCAGCCCCCTGCCCCATATCAAGCCCGACGTCTTCCAGCAGGCGCTCGATCTCAATGTCACGGCGAATTACCGGCTGATCCGCAGCTTCGACATTCCGCTCCGGCAATCGGATGCGGGGCGCGCCGTTTTCATCACCTCGGGCATCGTGCCGGCGCGGATTCCGAACTGGACCACTTACACGCTCGGCAAGGTCGCGCTGGAGGTTATGGTCGGCATCTATGCGGCGGAGATGAAATCAACTTCGGTGCGGGTCAACATGATCAATCCCGGCCCGCTGCGCACCCAGATGCGCGCCCAGGCCTTTCCCGGCGAGGATGCGGACAAACTGCGCACGCCGGAAGAATTCGCCCCGGCGGTCGTCGACATGCTCTCCCCCGGATATGCAGCTCACGGCCTTCGCGTCGATTGGGATAAGGGCACGGAGACGCCGCTCTAGCGCCGCTTTTTCTTGTCGAACGGATTGTCGCCGCCCCTGACCCACAGGCGCAGCGGTACGCCGGGCAGGGAAAAGGCGTCGCGGATGCCATTGACCAGAAACCGCCCGTAGGCGGCGGGAAAAGCCTCGGGGCGCGAACAAAAGAGAATGAAACTTGGCGGGCGGGTTTTCGCCTGGGTCATGTAGCGTAATTTCAGGCGCCGGCCGGAGACGGCGGGCGGAGAATGCCGCTCGGTCATCGCTTCGAGCCAGCGATTGAGCGCCGGGGTCGGCACCCGGGCGTTCCAGACTTTCTCGGTCTTCAGCACCGCCTCCATCAGCCGGTCGATATTGGTGCCCTTGAGGCCGGAAATCGTCACCAGCGAAATGCCGCGCATTTGCGGCAGCAGGCGCCCGGCCATTTCCTCGAGTTCGGCGAGCCGCGCCTTCTTGTCCTTGACCAAATCCCATTTGTTGACGGCGATGACGAGCGCCCTGCCCTCGCGCTCGACGAGGTCGGCGAGCTGCAGGTCTTGTTTCTCGAATGGCTGACCGGCGTCGAGCAGCAGCACGACGATTTCGGCGTAGCGGATGGCGTTGAGCGCATCCCCGACTGAGAGCTTTTCGAGCTTTTCCTGCACCCGGGCGCGGCGGCGAATTCCGGCCGTATCGACCAGGCGGATGGGCCGGCCCTGCCATTGCCATGGCACCATGATCGCATCGCGGGTGATCCCGGCTTCTGGCCCGGTCAGCAGTCGCTCGGCGCCGATCATGGTGTTGACGAGGGTCGACTTGCCGGAATTCGGCCGGCCGACGATGGCAAGACTGAGCGGGCGAGTCGGGTCCCAATTCGGCGCTTTTCCCTCGATGACATCGACTTCCGTCTCGGGGATGAGTGCGGCCTCGATCGGCGGGGTGGCGGGCGCGGCTTGCTCTTCCAGCCCGGCGGTGGCGGCGATGACATCGTAAAGATCGGAAAGACCGAGCGCGTGTTCGGCGGAAACCGGCAACGGCTCGCCGAAGCCGAGCGACCAAGCCTCGTTGAGACCGGCGTCGGGGCGACCTTCGGCCTTGTTGGCGATCACCGTCACTGGCCGGCCGGCCTTGCGGAGGACTTGGGCGAACTGCCGGTCGAGGGGGGTCACCCCCGCACGGACGTCGAACATGAAGAGGACGAGGTCGGCGAGGCGGATCGCTTCTTCGGTTTGCCGCCGCATCCGCGCCGGCAGCGAATCCCCGGTCACGTCTTCAAAGCCGGCGGTGTCGATGAGGGTGAAGCTCAGATCGCCGATCCGCCCCTCGCCTTCGCGGCGATCGCGGGTGACGCCTGGAGTGTCGTCAACCAGCGCCAGGCGCTTGCCGACGAGACGATTGAACAGCGTCGACTTGCCCACGTTGGGCCGCCCGACAATGGCAACGGTGAGACCCATCGGCCGGCATGCCGGATCCCGGCCCTTCTAAGGGGTGGCCGGAGCAGCCTCGGTCGCCGGGGCTGTGGCGTCGTCGGCCAGCCCGGGCAGCGCCACGCCCTCGGAGGCGAGCTGGGCGATATAGACCGAGGCGCGGCTGCCGATGTCGCGCGCGGTCAGCGGATCGGAAACGATGACCTCGAAGAACCCCAAAGCCGCGACGGCGTCACCGGCTTGGTAATTGGCGAGACCGAGCGCCTCGCGGGCGGAATTGCGCAGCGGATGATCGGGCGAGACCAGTCCGCTCACCCGCGAGGTCACCCCGGCGACATCGCCGGCATCGACAAGCAGTAAAGCGGCGTAAAGCTGGGCGAGCTCTCTGAGCAAGGGAAGATCGGCCGTGCCGGCGAGCCCGTCATAGGCGGCGACGGCCTCGGTGACCTGACCCTTCGAGGCGAGGAGCGAGGCGGCCTTGAATTGGGCGATAACCGGATAGCGACCGGACCCCTCGGCGATGGTCGAGTCCAGCGCGGCCTCAGCGCCGGCGACGTCGCCGTCGGCGATGTTGTCGAGCGCCGTCTGAAGCAGGTCCGAGGAGCGGCCGGCGGTCGAGCCCTGCCACCATTGCCAGGCCTCGTTGGCCGCGACGATCAGCACGATGGCGACGGCCCCGCCGACGACATAGAGGCCGTAGCGGCGCCACAGCAATCGAATGCGCTCATTGCGCAATTCTTCGTTTACTTCGCGGAAGATACTGTCGGACATGGTGTTTCGGCTCTCGGCTCGCCCCGGCGCTCAGCCACGGGTGGGCACCATAAAGGCGAAGAATCGCAAAAGCAATTTCCGTCGGGCGCGGCGGCGAGCGCCTCAAGGACGGCCGGTGAAACCGGAGAGACGGAAGAGCCAAACTTGCTGCGTGCCGGTTTGGCCGACGGCGCCGCCTCCCAGCGGTTCGACGGTCTCGAAATGCTCGGTGATCGCGCCCGGCCGCGCCGCATTTGTCACCAGCAGCACCGGCTCGACCGGATGGTCCTGATAAGGCCGAGTAAGTTCGAAATGGTCGCGCGGCACCTCGTCCGGGCGCCAAGTGAGTTGCAGCTCGGGGCGATCCCGCAGGTAATAGAGCATTTCAGCACTCACCCATCTTCCGTCCGACAACAGCGCCGCATACTGGCTCCGGTCGAGTGCCTCCACGACCATGGCCGCGGCATCGCGTGGCCCTTCGAGACGAATGAGCGGGTTAAGGGCGTTGGGTACGGTGATGGCGCCGCGATCGATCAGCAAGATGACGGCGCTGAAGGCGACCGCCAGAAAAACGTGCAGGCCGAGCGATGCATCGCGCCATATCCGTGGCCAGCGGTTGAGCAGGAGTTCGGTGACCAGCAAAGCGCCGCCAACATAGGCGACGGCCGCCCAATTGGCATACGCCCGGCTCAGCAGCGCCTGCCCGCACAGGAGCAGGACGACAGGCAAGGAGAACCAGAGCAGGAACAGGCGAGCCCGCTTGCCCGGACGCATTACCAGGTTCCCGGCGCCGATGAGATAGGCAGCGAAGAGGATAGGGCCGAAGACAGCGAATTGCGAAATGAAGAAGACGGCGAGGCTGCCGAACTCGAAACTAAGGTCCTGCCAGTTGATGTTGCCGCCGGTGTGCCGGGCGGTGACGAAGCCGTTTTCGAAGTTCCACCAGATGTTGGGTGAAAAGACCAGGAGCGCGACGGCGGCGGCCAGCGCCAAGTGCGGCCAACGGGGGCGGTCAGGCGCCTTGCGAATGGCGAGCAGGTAACCGGCGGCGCAAAGCGCAAAGTAGAGCATGGCGTATTTCGACATCAGTCCGGCGCCGAGGCATAGACCGAGCGCAACAGCCCAGATCGGGCTCGGCTGACGCTCGAGGCGCAGCCACGCCCAGAGCGACAATGCCCAAAAGAGCATCAGGGGCACGTCGGTCGTCAGTACAAAACTCGATGCCGTCACACCGGGCACAGTGGCGTAAACGACCGCTGCCCACGCGCCGGTGCGGCGGTCGAACAACTGCTTGCCGACCAAATAGACCGCCAGCGCCGCCAGGGTATGCAGGACGGGCATGGCAACCCGGATGCAGAATTCAGTCTCGGCGCCACAGACCGCGGTGCCGCCGCGTATGATCCAGGCCAGCAGCGGCGGCTTGGAGTAATACCCCGCCGCGAGCTCGCGCGACCAGACCCAGTACTGCGCCTCGTCGACGAAGAGTTCGGCGGGGACCAACCAAAGCGCGCCGAGGCGCAAGGCCAGCATCGCCAGCAGCGCCAGCGCCATCCAGCCTCGCTCGTCGAACGATAAGAGAAAAAGGGTCGAGGAGCGGGAAGGGGAGGCCATGGTGCGGTCTCGACGTTGGGCTGAAAATGTGTCTATCAGTCTTGCCGATCCCGCGCAGGTTCGGATTGGGCGAAGCGCCGATGCAGCTTTCCATCGTTATTCCAGCCTTCAATGAGCAAGGCAACATCGCCGGGCTGGTCTCAGAGATCGTCGCGCTCGTGGAAGCGGACATGCTCGGCGAGATCATCGTTGTCGACGATGCATCGACCGACGGCACCGCGTCGGAAGTTGCCTCGCTGCTCTCCAACACCCCGCAATTGCGATGTTTGCGTCACCGACGACACGCCGGACAGAGCGCGGCGCTGTTGACCGGGGCGCGGGCGGCCCGGTTCGCGGTGATCGCCACCCTCGACGGCGACGGGCAGAATGACCCGCGCGACATCGCGACGCTCGTGTCGGCGCTTGCGGCGCCGGGCGGCGATGGGCCGGCGCTGGTTGGCGGCATTCGCGCCCGGCGCTGGGCCACCGGGTCCAAACGGACCGCGTCGCGAGTGGCCAATACGATCCGTCGCTGGGTTCTGCGCGACGATTGTCCGGATACCGGTTGCGGCATCAAGGTGATGTGGCGCGATGCGCTGGTCGACCTGCCGGCATTCAGAGGGATCCACCGCTACCTGCCGGCGCTGTTCCTGGCGCGCGGATACAAGACTGCCTACCTGCCCGTGAACGACCGGCCGCGGCGCGCCGGGGTATCGAAATACAGCAATTTCAATCGCGCGTTGATTGGCCTATACGATCTCGTCGGCGTCGGTTGGCTGTTGCGCCGCATGGTCGAAGTCGAGTTCACCGAAGACGCGCGCCGGTAACGCCGCCCTCCCCCCAAACCGCAACGAGTGTGATGTCTTGTTCAACTCTCTTTCCCAATGGTGGTCGGCGATATCGACCGGCGAACTCGTCTGGATCTGCGTGGGGTTCCTGGCGCAGAGCCTTTTTGCCGCGCGCTTCCTGGTGCAGTGGATCGCCAGCGAGCGGGCCCGTGCCTCGGTGATGCCGGAGGCGTTTTGGTACTTCTCCTTCGGCGGCGGGGCGATGCTCCTGACCTATGCGGTGTATCGAGGCGATCCGGTTTTCATCGTCGGACAAGCGATGGGACTCCTTATCTATGCGCGCAACATCTACCTGATCTGGCTGCATAGGCGGCGGACGCCGCCAAGCGCGTGACCGCACGCGCTCCTTGTAACCCGCGGCCGCGCCCACCGACCGGTTCGCCACGCTGCGCTATCTCGAAACGCTCAGCCGCGACTGGGGAAAGCCGCGGGAATGGTTCGCGGTCTATTTGGCCGAGGGGCTGGCGGTGGCGACGGACGACGCCGCGACGGGCGAGGAGGCGAACCGCCTGAAATAGTCGCGCGCCGGCCGCTCGAAATACCGGTACGAGGCCCAGGACACGACGAACACCAGCGCGTTGAAGCCAAAGAAGAAGGCGCCGGTCGAGGCGATCGCCGGCTTGTCGAGGCCGAAGGCGGTCATCACCAGCAGCACCGCGATCTGCAACGGCAGGTGGCAGAGATAAATCGAGTAGGTCATGTCGCCGATGAGGCGGAAGCGTCTGGCGATGCCCAAATCGTCGATCTGGTCGGCGGCGGCGGCGGCGACGATGACGGCGCAGAACGAGATGATGAGCGGCACGAGTTTTTCGTAGTAGCCCGGGGTCAGCCCGACCGCGACCAGCCCGAGTATGCCGACGGCCAGTGCCGCGACAAGCGTCGGGCCGGGCATGCGCGCCAGCCGGCGATGGAGGAAACACATGGCGCTGCCGAGAAAGAACCCCAGCCCGCAAGCGGAGAACCAGAGCGGGGCGCCCATGAGCAGCAGGGCGAGGCTGACGACCGCCGCGAGCGTCACCGCGATCCAGCGAAATCGGTTGATGAGGCCGAGACCAAGGAAGAACAGGATGTAGATGAAAATCTCGACCGAGACCGACCAGATCGGCCCGTTGAAACTGTAACCCGCCTCGAAGCCCCAGTTCGAGATGAAGAGGAGATTGAGCAGGAAGTGCCAGGCGTCGTTGTGCTCGAGCACCTGGGAGGTGCCGAGGGCCTGGACACTGATTGCCTGCAACACCGCTACGATGACAAGGGTGGCGAAATGCAGCGGATAGAGCCGGGCGAAACGCGTTACGACGAAGGCGCGGGCGGTGGGCTTCTGGTCGAGATAAACGGTGGTGAAGACGAAGCCCGAAATCATCCAGAACAGCGCGACCGCCACCATCCCATAGTCGTAAAGCGGCCAGAGCAGCGAATAGAAAGGCTGCTCCTCGGGATGGGCGTATTGCATGATGCCCGGCCGGGGCAGGTAGAAATCCTGGTAGTGGCGGATGAGGACCATCACCGCGGCGAGCCCGCGCAGCAGGTCGACCCAATAGTAGCGCGCGAGCGGGACGGCGCGCGCCGGGGCGGTGGCCGCCAATTGCTCACCCATGTTTTCGCCTACTCCCACTCGATCGTCCCCGGCGGCCTCGACATCACATCATAGACCACCCGGTTGATGCCCGCGACTTCGTTGACGATCCGGGTGGCGGCGTGGCCGAGGAAGCCCATCTCGAACGGGTAGACGTCGGCCGTCATGCCATCGATCGAGGTCACCGCGCGCAGCGCGCCAATATGCCGTCAACCGAACCGAGCCTCGGGGCGGCCCATTGTCCATTCCATTGCCGCCCAGGCGCTGTTTACAAAGTGGTTGGCGCGCGACTCGGGCTTGGATTCAAGAATGCCTCCTGGAGGGAGGCAGGATTGATTCGCGGCGACCCGAGCGAAGCGGAGAGCGGACGGGGCGAGGACGCAAGCGCCGGCCCGCGTTCGACAATCGGCGGATCGGCAATGGCATCTTGTGGCGCATCCGCCCATACTTCACTGGCAGAACGGAGGCGCCGTGGCGCGATTTGCCAGAGAAGTACGGTGATTGGATGACGGTCTATCAGCGCTTCCGGCGATTGAGCGAGGCCGGCGCTTTTTTCTTCAATTTCTTGATCTGATTGTAATCAACAGCGGCTCGGACGAGATTTTTTAGAGCACGCTCATTGATCTTGTCGCCCTCGAAAACATCGATCGCTCGCCAAACCCTGCCTCCGAACCCCGCGTTGAAGAGCTTGTCCGGATCGGGGAGGCTCGCCCCGTGGGAAAAGGTAAGCTTCACCTTATCTTTGTGGGCGTTGCCGACCGCGATGATGCCGTCGCGTGACCAAACGGGACTTCCCATCCACTTCCATTCCTCGATGATCTCCCGGTCGGCCTCAAGGATGGCCCTGCGAATGCCGGCGAGCGTTTTGCCACGCCAGTCCGGGCGTTCTGCGATCAGCCGATCAACGCGTTCCGATGGGTTCATTCGCCGATTGCGGGCTGAGTGACGAGCTTCGCCCTCAGCCGACAGCTTTCTTCAAGAGCGCGACGATTCTCGCTTCGTCGGCGGCGGTGAGCTTCAGCAGGGCGAAGGCGGTCGGCCACATATTGCCGTCGTCGAGTTTCGCCGCTTCGGCAAAGCCAAAGGTCGCGTAGCGCGTCTTGAACTTCTGCCCGCTCTGGAAGAAGCAGATGTTCTTGCCATCCTTCGCGTAGGCCGGCATGCCATACCAGGTCTTCGGCGAAAGGCTCGGCGCGTTGGTCTTGACGATGGCATGGATTCGTTCGGCCAGGGCGCGATCCGGCTGCTTCATCGCGGCGATCCTGGCGAGCAGGTCGTGTTCGCCGTCCGCCTTGCCAGTTCGCCGACGCTCTGACTTGGTGTCCCTCATCGCCTCCAGCTCGACGTCCGAGAAGACCTTCGCCGGTCTTGCCTTGGCGCTCTTCGTGGACTTGCTCGTGCTTTTCATTTGAAATTCCTCCTGCCTTTGGCCTCTACCAGGGCGCCGGTTGGGTGATGGGGATCAGGTTGCGGCGTTTGTCGTTCAATGCCCCTTCGCGAGGACCTGCTCCAAAGCGGCCATGAACTGCTTCCAGGCTGCCTTGGCGCCCCGATAGGCCTGCTCCTGGTCGCGCCGGAAACCGGACTGCTCCATGCGCAGATGGGTCCCCGTGCTCGTCGGCGTGAGCGTGAACGTGACGATACTCTCGAGACCGAAGGCCGCCCATGTGTAGGCCAGCGTTTTGTTCGGCTCGACTGTCAGGACCTCACAGTCAATAACGACGCTCACATCGGGCCGCGCATCCCTGCGCAGATTGAACTTGTGGCCCGCGACAGGTCTGAAGTCGTTCTTCATGAGCCACTCCTCGATCAGGTGTGGTTGGGTGAGCGCGCGCCAGATCTTTTCCGGCGGAAAAGCTACCTCCCGTTCGACCACGACGGAGCGCGTTTCGGTCGATGTTTCGCTCATTGGTCCATCCTTTTCAGCAGGTCTTCGAGGTCGTCGAACCGGCTCTGCCAGAACCCGGCCATCTGGCCTGTCCAGTCGATCAGCGGGGCCAAGGCGCCGAGCTGCGCGCTATAGTGCGTGTGGCGACCTTCGTGGCGGTCGCGCACCAGCCCGGCCTGCTTCAGGACCCCGAGATGCTTTGAGACGGCCGGTTGCGAGACCCCGGCCTGAGCCGTCAGAGCCCCGACCGTCTGCTCTCCTTCGCGGCACATTCGTTCGAAGAGAGCCCGCCGAGTCGGATCGGCGAGCGTTCTGAAGAGCACGTCGTGGGCATTCGGCATCGGGACATATAACTCGTTGGCTATTGATTGACGTATAGCCGCCGGGATATGTGTGAGTCAAGCGGGAAGGTGGAGCGGCACCATGATCCTCGTCACAGGAGCCACCGGCCATGTGGGGCGCGCCGTCCGCCAATTGCTAGCCAATGTTTTCGGCTACTCCCATTCGATCGTCCCGGGCGGCGAACGGGTCATAATCGTCGGGATGGAAAATGACGACCAGATACTTTGTCATGGCTCTTCCTCTCGCGGCTTTCGACAGGGCTGCTTGCCCTGCCTGTGTAGTCGAACGGCAAGCCCCGGCTTCGACAGATTGTCCAGGACATCTTCCGGCTGCAGCTGCGGCGATGCGGGGCGGTTGAGCAATTGACTGGCGCGATTTTGCGGACTGGCCATTGAAACACCCGCGTTGCGCCCGGCGGCGTGCGACGTGAACCTGGCCTAGGCTGTGGCCCGGGTGAAGCCAAGCGAATGAAGCCGTCAGGGGGCGGCCAACCGCGTGATCGACGGCTTGATGTCCGTCACGCGCCCGCGCCCAGGGTAACGAGAAGCTCGTCCAGCTGCGCGAATGTCTCGCTGAAGTCGCCTGTGCTGCCGGAGGAGATGGCGCCGTCGAGGGCTTCCTTCGAGGGATAGAGGTCTTGCATGACGAGCAGCGTCTCTCCGTCTTTTTCCTCGAAGGTGACGGTGGTGACGGCGCCGCCTTCCCCGCCTTCTTCATTGGTCCAGACAAGGCGGGAGTGGGGCGTGACCTCGATATATTTGCCGAAGAACGCCATCGGCTTGTCGAAGGCGGGATGGCCGAAGACGAAACGGTAGTTGCCGCCGGTGCGCGCATCGAGCTCGCAGGAAATAAATGTGATGCCCATGGATTTCGGTGCCCACCAGCGCTGAAGCAAGGCGGGAGTCGTCCAGGCCTCGAAGACAACGCGCGGCGGGGCGTTGAAAGTTCGCGTGACGACGAGCTCGCGGTCGGACTTGCGATCCGCCGTTGTGCTGTTCTTCGCGGCGGCGGGCTCACTCTTACTTGCTTCGGCCATCGGCCTTCTCCTTGCTCTTCATTTCCTCAATCACTTGGTCCAGCTCGTTGAAGCGTGCTTCCCAAAGCTGGCGGTAAGTCTCGATCCAGGCCGCTTCTTCTCCCAGCCCGAGCAGGCCGAGCCTGCAGGTCCGGACGCGGCCAACTTTCTGCGTGGTGACGAGCCCCGCCTGCTCGAGGACGCCGACATGCTTCTTTATGCCCGTGAGGGTCATTTGGAACTTCTCGGCAAGGTCTGTGATCGAAGCGTCTTTGCGTCCGAGCTGCTCCAGAACGCCGCGTCGGGTGGCGTCCGAGAGCGCGGCGAACG
>JBBECE010000003.1:0-1432 GCA_040881985.1 Cucumibacter sp. | reverse complement strand
AGATTATCAAGCGGGGCGGCGCGCTCGGGGTCAAAGACATCGTGCTCGGCATGGCCCATCGGGGACGGCTCAACGTCCTGACCCAGGTGATGGGCAAACCGCACCGGGCGCTCTTCAACGAGTTCAAGGGCGGCGCGCCGCACCCGGACGATGTCGAGGGATCAGGCGATGTCAAATATCACCTCGGCGCCTCCTCGGACCGCGAATTCGACGGCAACACGGTGCATCTCAGTCTGACCGCCAATCCGTCGCATCTCGAAATCGTCAATCCGGTGGTGCTCGGCAAGGCGCGGGCCAAGCAGGACCAGCACAACGCGGTCGATGGCAAGTTCATTCCGCCGACAAAGATCAACCGGCTGCCGGTCCTGCCGCTCTTGATCCATGGCGACGCGGCCTTCGCCGGGCAGGGCGTGATCGCCGAGTGCCTGGGGCTTTCCGGCCTCAAGGGGCATCGCACCGGCGGCTCGGTGCATTTCGTCATCAACAACCAGATCGGATTTACGACCTCGCCGATCAATTCGCGCTCCTCGCCCTATCCGACCGATGTCGCCAAGATGATCGAAGCGCCGGTGTTTCACGTGAACGGGGACGATCCCGAGGCAGTAGTGTTCGCGGCCAAGATCGCGACCGAGTTCCGGCAGCGCTTCCGCAAGCCCGTCGTGATCGACATGTTCTGCTACCGGCGGTTCGGGCATAGTGAGACCGACGAGCCGTCCTTCACCCAGCCGCTGATGTACAAGGCGATCCGGGGGCACAAGTCGACGCTCGAAATCTATGGGGCGAAACTCGCGGCCGAAGGATTGGTGAGCGCCGGGGACCTCGAGAAGCTCAAAGCCGACTGGCGAGCCTACCTCGAGGAGGAGTTCAAGTCGGGTGAGGGGTACCGGCCCAACAAGGCCGACTGGCTCGACGGGGCCTGGAAAAACATCAAGCTCGCCGATGTCGACGGGCCGCGCCGCGGCAAGACCGGGGTCGACATTGCGACCGTCGCCGATATCGGAGCGAAGCTCGCGCTTGCGCCGGATGGATTCAACGTCCACCCGACGATCCGCCGCTTCCTCGACAATCGCCGCAAGCTGATCGAGACCGGCGACGGAATCGACTGGGCACTGGCCGAGGCACTGGCGCTTGGCACGCTGGTGGTCGAGGGGCACCCGGTGAGGCTCTCCGGCCAGGACACCGAGCGCGGCACATTCTCGCAGCGGCACACTGTGCTGCACGATCAGGAGTCCGACGAGACATTCACCCCGCTCAACAACCTGTCGGCCGGCCAGGGGCGCTTTGAGGTTATCAATTCAATGCTCTCCGAGGAGGCAGTGCTCGGGTTCGAGTATGGCTACTCGCTCGCCGAGCCGAACGCGCTGACGCTCTGGGAGGCGCAGTTCGGCGACTTCGCCAACGGCGCGCAGGTGGTCATCGACCAGTTCATCTC
>JBBECE010000002.1:0-47473 GCA_040881985.1 Cucumibacter sp. | reverse complement strand
TGGTGGAGCTGAGGGGAATCGAACCCCTGACCTCATCATTGCGAACGATGCGCTCTCCCAACTGAGCTACAGCCCCGCTCCGGGCGTGGTGTTTAAGCCAAGCCGGGCCGTCCCGCAACTTTTTCAGGCGGGCCGGGGCTCTCAGGGGCGCCCGATCAGGTCCCAGCGATTGCCGCAAAGGTCCTCGAACACCGCGACTTTGCCATAGGGCTCGCTTCGCGGGGCCTCGAGAAAGCGCACGCCGCGCCCGGTCATGGCGGCATGGTCGGCATCGAAATCGCCGGTCTCGAGGAAAAGAAAAACTCTCCCCGCCGCCTGCTTGCCGATCCGGGCGCGCTGCTCGGCGGTGGCGGCGCGGGCGAGCAGCAGCGCGGTGCCCCCGCCCGGCGGTCCGACGACCACCCAGCGCCTGGCGGAATCGATCCGCTCGTCCTCGAGGAGCCGAAATCCGAGCCTGTCCTTGAACCAGGCAATCGCCCGGTCGTAGTCATGCACGAGCAGCGCCACGGCGCCGAGGCGAGCAGCGCTGCTCACCAGAGCGCCGGCTTTCTCGGATCCATCCGGACGAGTTCCTTGCAGCGGCCGATCGGCAAATGGGTCTGCATGGCGCAGTTCCTTTCGGCCCTTCCTAGACGCTTTCGGCGCGCGGGTTAAGGCCGGGCAGCGCAGCATTTTCAGGGCGAGCGACGGCTTCACCACTCGATAACCGGGATGCATTTCGCTCTTGCAACTAACTGACCAGTCAGTTATCACGCGCACCGAAGGTGTGGAGAATGAACGACATTGAGCGCCAAAGGGCGAGGCGGGCGGCAGACGAAGCGTCTCCGTCAAGGGCGCCGGAGGGCGAACCGCGCCGGCCGAAATTCCGCCGCCGAGCAGCGGCGCGGCCGGACGAGGTGCTCGATGCGGCACTCGACCTGTTCATCGACAAGGGATTCGTCGCGACGCGGGTCGAGGACATCGCCAAACGCGCCGGGATTTCAAAGGGCGCGGTCTATCTCTATTTCCCCTCCAAGGAAGCGATCCTCGAAGGGCTGGTCAGGCGCGCCATCGTGCCGGTGACCGAGAATGTCGCCAGCATGGCGGCGGGCTATGACGGCTCGATCCGCGAGGCGATAACGATCGCCTTTGCGATGATCGCCATGCGGCTTGCCGATCCGAGGATGCTGGCGATCCCGCGTCTCATCATGCACGAGGTGACGCGGTTTCCCGGGCTCGCGAAAATGTATCGCGAGGAAGTCATCGACAAGGCGAGACCGATTCTCGAAGCGCTGATCGCCAAGGGAATTGCGCGCGGCGAATTCCGCCCTGTCGACCCCGACCTGACGGTGCGCTCGATCATCGGGCCGGTCGCCATCCATGTGCTGCTGTCGGAAGTGTTCGGGGTCACCCGCAAGGACGGTCTGCGGCTCGATCTCCTGCTCGCCAACCATCTCGACATCCTCTTCGACGGGTTGAGCGTTAAGCCGGCAGGCTCCGATGGATGAGGTCCTCGGCTGGATCGGGGGCGCCTTCGCTGCTTTCATGGGGGCGATCGGCGGGCTTCTGCCCGGCGGGCCGGCCGAGACGGTTTGGTACGGCTATGCCGAGGCCGACTATGTCTATGTCGCCCCGGCGAGCCCCGGCAGGCTGGAGGCGGTGATGGTCGCGCCCGGCGATCGGGTCAGCGTCGACATGGCGCTGTTCCGGCTCGATCAGCGATTGGAGGAAGCGGGGCTCGCATCGGGGCGGGCACGGCTCGCCGCGGCCCGCGCCCAGCTCGAGGACGCCATGACCGGGCGGCGCGAGGAAGAACTCGCGATCACCGAACGCGCGCTCGAGCGGGCGCGATCCGATCTCTCGCTCGCCCGGCAGAACAACGAGCGCACCAGTCAGTTGTTCAGTCAGGGCATCGTGCCGCGGGCGAGGCTCGACCAGGACCAGGCGGCGCTGACGGCGGCGCAAAGCGCGGTCGAGGAACTCGACGCGCAGCTGGCGGTCGGGCGGCTGCCGGCGCGGCCGGCCGAACTCGACGCGGCGCGGGCCGGAGTCGAGGCCGCGGAGGCCGACGTGAGACGGCTCGAGGCGGCGCTCGCCGACCGGATCGTCAAGGCGCCGGTCGCCGGGATCGTCGACGAAGTCTATTACGCGGCGGGCGAGCAGGCGGCGCCTTCCTCGCCCATCGTTGCGATCCGGCCGGACGGGGCAATGGAGGTTCGCCTGTTTGTCGGCGAATCGGCGCGGCCGTCGCTCGCGCCGGGCTATATTCTGACGGTGAACTGCCGGGGCTGCGCCGAGACGTTCAGCGCCGAGGTGATCTGGATCGCCAGCAGCGCGCAGTTCAATCCACCGGTCATTTATTCGCGGGCGGAGCGCAGCGATCTCGTCTATCTCGTCAAGGCGCGGCCGGAAGCGGGCACCGCGCTCACTCCCGGCCAGCCGGTCGAGGCCAGGCCCGCGCCGCGAGCCGAAGAGAGCCCCGCGCCGCGAGCCGAAGAGAGCCCCGCGCCGCGAGCCCAAGAAAGCCCTGCGCCGCGAGCCGAGGAAAGCCCCGCGCCATGAGCGAGGGACAAGCGAATGTCATCGAGGTCGAAGGGCTGACGAAAATCTTCGGCGACAAGGTGGTCGTCGACAGGTTTGCGATGCGGGTTTCGCGCGGCGCGATCTACGGGTTCCTCGGGCCAAACGGGTCGGGCAAGACGACGACGATACGAATGCTGTGCGGATTGCTGACCCCCGACGGGGGCAAGGGCCATTGCCTTGGTTTCGATATTTTGACGCAAGCGCGGCAGATCAAGGAACGCGTCGGCTACATGACCCAGCGCTTCTCGCTCTATGAGGATCTGTCGATTCGGGAGAATCTCGAATTCATCGGACGGATGTATCGGGTCGACCGGCTGAAGGCGCGGGTCGATAAATCCCTCGAGGACCTCGGGCTCGCCGACCGGGCAAAGCAGCTCGCCGGCCAGCTCTCGGGCGGCTGGAAGCAGCGGCTGGCGCTGGCCGCGGCGATGCTGCACGAGCCAAGCCTGCTGCTCCTCGACGAGCCGACGGCGGGGGTCGATCCGAAAGCCCGGCGGGATTTCTGGGACGAGATCAGGCGGCTCAGCCGCGCCGGGGTGACGGTACTCGTCTCGACCCATTACATGGACGAGGCGATCCAGTGCGACAACATCGCTTACATTGCCTATGGGCGGAAACTGATCGATGCGCCGGCCGCCGACATTCCCGGCATCGTCGGGCTTTTGACCTGGCGGGTCGAGGGGCCCGATTTGGCGACACTTGGCGACGCGCTGACCGGCAGGCCGGGCGTCGAGCAGATCGCCCGGTTCGGGGCGGCGCTGCATGTGTCGGGGACCGACGGGGCAGCGCTCGATCAAGCGGTCGCGCCCCACCGCGAGGATGCGCGGCGCACCTGGCATCGCCAGCCAGCGGGGCTTGAGGAAGTGTTCATTCACCTGATGGCGGCGAGCCAGGACAATTTCGCCGGCGTCGAGCCCAGCCATGAGGCGGCCTGATGGGCGGGTTTTCGCTCGGGCGGTTTATGGCGGTGCTGATGAAGGAATTCATCCAGATGCGCCGCGACCGGGTGACGTTTGCGATGATGATCGGCATTCCGGTCATCCAGTTGGTACTCTTTGGCTTTGCGATCAATTCCGACCCGAGGCATCTGCCGACGCTGATCGCGGCGGGGGATTCGGGGCCGGTGAGCCGGGCGGTGATCTCGGCGATGGCGCAGTCGAGCTATTTCGATTTCCAGGGGACGGTCGTGAGCCTCGCCGAGGGCGAGGATGCGCTCAGGACCGGGCGCGCGAGTTTCATCGTCGTCATTCCGCCAGGATTCGAGCGCGACGTGGTCAGGGGCGCGACCCCGGACCTTCTGATCGCGGCGGATGCCTCCGATCCCTCGGCGACCGGCGGGCCGGTCTCCGCGATGACCGGGATCATCGAGACGGCTCTTAGGGAAACTCTCACCGGTCCGCTGGCGGGGCTCGGGCAGGGCCCGCCGGCGTTCAATGTTGTCGTGCACCGCCAATACAATCCCGAGGCGGTGACCGCGATCAATATCGTGCCGGGCCTCTTGGCGATCATCATGTCGATGACGATGGTCGTCATTACCGCGATTGCGATCGTGCGCGAGAGCGAGCGCGGCACCATCGAGACGCTGATCTCGACCCCGGTTCGGCCGATCGAGGTGATGCTGGGAAAAATCCTGCCCTATGTGCTGGTCGGCTATGTGCAGACGATTGTGTTCCTGGTGGCGGCGAAACTGATTTTCGGGGTGCCGTTCGAGGGCTCGATGGGCGCTTTCATTCTCGGGCTCAATCTCTTCATCGTCGTCAATCTGGCGCTCGGATTCCTGATTTCGACCGTGGCGCGCTCGCAGATGCAGGCGATGCAGATGTCGATCTTCACCATCCTGCCCTCGATCCTGTTGTCGGGGTTCATGTTTCCGTTCGCCGGCATGCCCGGCTGGGCGCAGGCGCTGGGAACGGTGGTGCCGGCGACGCATTTCCTCAGGATCGTCCGGAAAGTGATGCTGAAAGGCGCCGAGCTTAGTCACATCACCGGGGAGATCGGCTCGCTGCTGGTCGTGATGGCGGTGATCGTCACCGTCGCGATGCTGCGCTACCGGCAGACGCTCGACTAGGCGGATCACGAGGCGAGCATGGGGGAGGCCGAATTGCTGGTCGACCGGACGGGGCCGCTGGCGATCCTGCGCCTCAACCGGCCGAAGGCGATCAACGCTCTGTCGATGACCATGCTCGAGGGGATCGAGACCTGGCTCGGGCGGCTGGCGGCGGACAACTCGGTCGGCGCGGTTCTGATCCGGGGTGAGGGCGAGCGCGGCTTTTGCGCCGGCGGCGACGTCAGGGCGTTGCGCGAGCATGTGCTAGCGGGCCGGGCGGACGCGGTGCGGGATTATTTCAAGACCGAGTACCGGGTCGACGCGCTGGTCGGCGCCTTCCCGAAACCGGTCATCGCGATCCAGCACGCGGTGGTGATGGGCGGGGGGATTGGGCTATCGGCCCATGCACGTCATCGGGTCTGCCTCGAGGGTGCTCGGTTCGCCATGCCGGAGCCGGCGATCGGATTTTTTGCCGATGTCGGGGTCAATTTTGCACTGCGGGAGGCTCCAATCCACCGGGCGCTGCTGTTCCTGATGTCGGGGGAGACGTCGGGGGCGGCGGACGCGATCGCCCTCGGGCTGAGCGATGCGATGGTCAGCCCCGCCGATCTCGATAAGCTGCAGGCCGAGCTCGTCGCGGCGGCGCAAGCCGTCAGGCCCGACGCGGCGATCCGCGCCGCGATCGGGCGGTACGCGGCCGATCCGGGGCCGGCGGAATTTGTCGCCGGTTGCGATGGGCTGGAAAGCGCGGCGCGGTCGGCCAATCCAGCGTCGCTGATGGCCCGGGTCGAGGCGGCGGGGCAAGCCGGGGACGGATTTGCCGCGAAGCTCGCATCGGCCTTTAGGCGGGGCTGCCCGACTTCGATTGCCGTCAACTGGGCCAATCACCGGTCGGCGCGCCGGCTCGGGTCCCTGGGGGACGTGCTGGCGCAGGACCTGCGCTTTGCCATTCACATGGCGGGGAGAGCCGATTTTGCTGAGGGGGTCCGGGCGGTGCTGGTCGACAGGCAGCCCAGGCCGAAATGGTCGCCGGACCGGCTGGCTTCGGTCGATCTGGGCGCCCTCTCCGCGTTGGCGGGGTGACCGCGGCTCATTAACAAGCCGTTAACGACGTCGCCATTTCGCGCCGATTTGAGACAACCGGTTTCAGCAATCGTCAATCTGTGATGCGCAAAAGTCCTGCGGTCCAAGCCGCCGGGATTGTGCGATGACCCTGACGATGCGCCTCATCAAGCCGCTGCGCCGCTACGGCCTGATCGCGCTTGCCGCGCTGGCGATCATTGCCGGCACGAGCTTCGTCTGGATGGCCGCCTTCCAGGACGTGCTGCAGAAGGACGCCGAGCGCACGGCGCGCGGCTGGCAGGCCTATCTCGGCGCGGCCGTCGATTCGCTCGAGGACATTCTTGCGGGGGGCGAGTTGACCCAACGCGAGCGGGCCTTTTTCGAGGAGGCGCAAACGGTCGGCAAGGTCTTCCGCTACAAGCTTTTCGATACCACAGGCCGGCAACGGCTGATCTCGGACGATCTCGACGCGGTGGTCAATTCGCCCGAACGGCTCGGCGAGCACAATCCCGAGGCTGCGATGGTGCTGGCGACCGGCAGGACTTTCTTCGAGGGCGGTAACGGCGACGGCGTCAGCCGGCCGCTGTCCTATACCGAGGTCTATGTGCCGCTGGTGCGCGAGGGTCGCGCCATCGGCACGGTCGAAGTCTATGTCGACCAGACGGAGAGCTCGGCGGTGCTCGCCGCCGCGCTGCAAGACGCTTTCCTGAAGACGCTCGGCATTCTGGCGCTCGGTTTCGCGGTGCCGGCGGGAGCCTATGGATGGCGCTCGCGGCAACAGGCGCGTACCGCGCGCAAGCTCGATTTTGCGGCGCGCTTCGACGCGCTCACCGGGACGATGAACCGGGCGAGCTTCCGCTCGCATGTCGAGGCGTCGCTCGACCGCGCCTGGCAGAACAACCAGAAGGTCGCGGTGCATTTCCTCGATCTCGACAAGTTCAAGGACGTCAACGACACCCACGGCCATGCGATCGGCGATGCGGTCCTCGCCATGGCCGCCGACAGGCTGCGCGAGGCGATCGGCGTCGAAGGCGAACTGGCGCGGCTCGGCGGGGACGAATTCGCGGTCTCGCAAACCATCCTCGGCGACGAAGACGAGGCGGGGAGGCTCGCCCGGCGGATCGTCGAGGCGCTGGCGCGGCCGTATGCGGTCGGCGGGGCGGTGCTCACGATCGCCGGGACGATCGGCTATGCGGTCTTCCCGCGGCACGGCAATTCTGTCGCCAAGCTTCTGCGCGCCGCCGACATTGCGCTCTACAAGGCCAAGCACGAGGGGCGCGGACTGGCGCTTGGCTTCGAGCCCTCGATGGAGGCCGAGCGGCAATTGCGGCTCGACCTCGAGGCGCGGCTGCGCGCGGCGCTGGCCGACGGGGAATTCGCGCTCTACTTCCAGCCGCTCTATGAGACGGCGAGCGGGGCGCTGCAAGGCTTTGAGGCGCTGTTGCGGCTCAACGACAATGACGGCAAGCCGATCACCCCCGACATATTCATTCCGATCGCCGAGGAAATCGGCCTGATCGGCGATATCGGGGAATGGGTCGTCAAGGAGGCATGCCGGATCGCCGCCGAATGGCCGGACAATCTGATCGTCGCGGTCAACCTGTCCCCGGTGCAGTTCCAGGACGCGGCGATTGTCGAGACGGTCTCCCGGGCGCTCGCCGGGTCGAGGCTGCCGGCGCGGCGCCTTGAGCTCGAAGTGACCGAGACGATCCTGATCGCCAATACCGAGCGGGTACTCTCGGTGCTGCGCAAGCTGAAATCCATCGGGGTGTCCATCGCGCTCGACGATTTCGGCACCGGCTACTCGTCGCTGAGCTATCTCTGGCGGTTCCCGTTCGACAAGCTCAAGGTCGACCGCTCGTTCATGGCCGACCTCGGCAACGACGGCTCGAAAACGATGGAGGTGCTCAACACCATCATCGCGCTCGGCAAGGTACTCGACCTGAAGGTCACCGCCGAAGGCGTCGAGACCGAGGAGCAGGTGGCACTCTTGAAGCGCATCAATTGCGACCTGATGCAGGGCTATCTCCTCGGCCGGCCGATGCCGGTCGCCGAGATCGCCGCGACGATCCTCAACGACGCAAAAGCCGCTCTCAGCGGCCCCCGCCCGGTGGCCGGGCGCCGCGCCCCGCGCAAATCTGCCGCCCCGCTCCGCGCCGCCCGCAAGGCGAGCCAAGTCTGAAGGCGGCGCCCGCCGCGGCGCATTGACACCGGGCGCGGCTTTTGACCACATCACCCGACCGGGACAGGCTTTCGGACCATGAAATCCGGACGGGTGGGGTGACGGCGCGGGCGATTATCGAGGTCGAAAAGGTCTCGAAGCATTTCGGCGGGGTGGAGGCGGTTGCGAACTGTTCGCTTGTCGTCGGGCGCGGCTCGATCACCGGGCTGATCGGGCCGAACGGGGCGGGCAAGACGACCCTCTTCGACATTCTGGCGGGCACCCTCGCGCCCGAGTCGGGCACGATCCGCTTCGACGGCGAAGACGTGACGGGGCTCAAGCCCCACCAGCTCTTCGCCAGGGGGCTGTTGCGCACCTTCCAGATCGCCCATGAATTTTCCAACATGACGGCTCTCGAAAACCTGATGATGGTGCCGGCGGCGCAGCCGGGAGAGTCGCTGCTTGATGCGTGGCTGCGGCCTCGCCGCGTCGCGGAAGCGGAGGTTGGCGTCAGGGCAAAGGCGCTTGCCGTCGTGGATTTCCTGCATCTGGGGCGGGTCAAGAACGAGCTCGCCGGCAATTTGTCGGGCGGACAGAAGAAGCTTCTGGAACTCGGCCGCACCATGATGGTCGAGGCGAAGGCGGTGCTGCTCGACGAGGTCGCGGCGGGGGTCAACCGGACGCTGCTCAAGGACCTCACCGCCAATATCCAGCGGATGAACAGGGAGCTCGGCTATACCTTCTTCGTCATCGAACACGACATGGACCTGATCGCGCAGCTTTGCGATCCGGTGATCGTGATGGCGCAGGGCGAGGTCCTGGCGCAGGGGCATATGGACGATTTGCGGCGCAACCCGGCGATCATCGAGGCGTATTTCGGTCTGGCGCCGGCGGCGGCGCCATGAGCCTCATCGAGCTCACCAATGTGCATGCGGGCTATGGCGGGGCGCCGATCCTCAACGGGATCAATCTTTCGATCGAGGCCTCCGACATCGCGGTGATCGTCGGGCCGAACGGGGCCGGCAAGTCGACGACGCTGAAGGCGATCTTCGGGCTGCTGAAGGTCACGCAAGGGACAATCCGCTTCGCCGGGGAGGACATCACCAATGCCGAGCCCGACGCGCTGGTGCCGAAGGGTCTCGGCCTGGTGCCGCAGGAATTCAACGTCTTCACCTCGATGAGCGTCGAAGAGAATCTGGAAATGGGCGCCTATATCAGGCGCGACGATTTTTCGGCGACGATGGGATCGATCTACGAAATGTTCCCGCCGCTCGCCGAGCGGCGCCGGCAGAAGGCGGGGGAACTGTCGGGCGGGCAGCGGCAAATGGTGGCGATGGGCCGCGCCTTGATGAGCGAGCCGAAACTGCTGCTGCTCGACGAGCCGAGCGCCGGGCTGAGCCCGCGCTACATGCTGGAAGTCTTCGAGCAGGTGATGCGGATCAACAGGGCCGGGGTCGGCATATTGATGGTCGAGCAGAATGCGCGGCAGGCGTTAGGCTTTGCGACCAAGGGATTTGTGCTCGCCAACGGGGAGAACCGGTTCGCCGGGACCGGGCGGGAGCTCCTGGACAATCCGGACGTCGCCAGGGCGTTTCTCGGCGGCTGAGAGGGCGGAATGGACGATTTCATCTTCTTTATCAACAAGGCGCTGGTGTCGGGGGCGGTGCTCGGCTCGATCTATGCGCTCGGCGCCATCGGGGTGACGCTGATCTTCGGGATTCTGCGCTTTGCGCATTTCGCCCATGGCGACGTGATGACCCTGGGCGGGTTCGTCGCCTATGGGCTGGCGCTGGTCGCTGCATCGCTCGGGATTTCGACCTTCTGGCCGACCGGCTTCATCGTTCTGCCACTGGCCATTCCGATCACCGCTGCGTTTGCGCTCGGCATCGACCGAACCGTCTATCAACCCTTGCGGGCGCGCGGGGCCAGGCCAGTGACGCTGCTCATCGCCTCGATCGGGGTGACGCTGATGATCCAGGGACTGATCCGCCTCGTCGCCGGGACCGGCGTTTACAGCTTCTTCGATACTGAGCCGAAGGAATTGATCCGCATCCCGACCGAATGGATGGGCGGCAGCCGGCCGATCAATCTTACCGAGCCACAATTGCTGATGGTCATTGTGACGGTGCTGGCAGTCGTGGCGCTGCATTTCTTCCTGACCGGTTCGCGGCTCGGCAAGGGCATGCGGGCGATGGCTGACAATGCGGATCTGGCGCAAATCTCCGGCATCAATACGCGGCACGTAATCAGGGCCACCTGGGTCATCGCCGGGGGGCTGGCGTGTCTTGCCGGCACGATGCTGGCGCTCGACGTGTCGCTGAAACCCGATCTTGCCTTCAATATTGTCCTGCCGATTTTCGCCGCGGCGATCGTGGGGGGACTCGGGCACGCCTACGGCGCCATCGCCGGCGGGTTTCTGGTCGGCTTCGCCGAGACGCTGGCGGTTTTCAACTGGTCGGTGGTGCTGCGGCCCTTCAAGGACAGTATCCCGTTCGAGGTGCCCGCCGACCTCTACATCGTGCCGACCGAATACAAGCTGACCGTCGCCTTCGTCATTCTTGTCATCGTGCTGCTCGCCCGGCCGACCGGCATTTTCAAGGGGGCCTCGACTTGAATTTGCGGGCGCTATTGTTGTTCGCGGCGATGGCGCTGTTCATCGCGGCGGTCGGCTGGTGGTCGGGGGCGGCCTTCATCACGTTCATCATGCTGAACGGGCTCGCCTATGCGCTGATCGCGATCGGGCTCAATATCCAGTGGGGCTATGGGGGCCTCTTCAATTTCGGCATCATGGGCTTCATCATGCTCGGCGGCTTCGCGGTCACCGCCGTCGCCTATCCGGTCAATGGCGCCTTCTGGGAATCGGACGGCCCGGCGATGTTGGGCAAGGCGCTCCTCGCCTTCGCGGTCGGAGCGGCGCTGGTCGTCGGCGCCTGGCGGCTGCAGCGCAGATTGCTGAAGGGGCCGGCCGGCATTGCGCTGACGGTATTGGCCTGGATCGTCGCCTATGGGCTCTATCGCTCGCAGATCGATCCCGCGGCGTCCTATATCGAAAGCGAAGGCGGCGGCGGCTGGGTCGGCGGGATGGGGCTGCATCCGCTCCTCGGCTGGGCCTTTGGCGGGGTGCTGGCGGCGGGGGCGGCCTATATCGTCGGGCGGATTTCGCTCGGGTTGAGGACCGACTATCTCGCCATCGCCACCATCGGCATTTCGGAAATCATCCGGGCGCTGCTGAAAAACGCCGACTGGCTGACGCGCGGCACGCTGACCGTCTCCCCGATCCCCTGGCCAACGCCTTTGCCGCAGGATTTTCAGGCCTGGGGGGTCTCGATCCCCGTTTCCTTCGTCTATGCGCGGCTCGGGCTGCTGGCGGTCGTCGCCGTGGTGCTGCTGATCGCGCTCGTTCTGGTGCAGCGCGCCTATGAGGGCCCGTGGGGGCGGATGATGCGGGCGATCCGTGACAATCACATCGCCTCCGCCTCGATGGGCAAGGACGTCAAGCGAAGGCAACTCGAAATCTTCGTCCTCGGCTCGGTGCTGATCGGGATCGGCGGGTCGATGCTGACCTCGATCAACCAGATCTACGATCCGGGGGCCTATCAGCCGATCAACTACACTTTCCTGCTGTGGGTGGTGGTAATCGTCGGCGGGGCGGGGAACAATTACGGCGCCATCCTCGGGGCGTTGCTGATCTATGTAAGCTGGATAGTCTCCGACCCGCTGGCGCAAAATCTCTTTGGCGCGCTGTCGGACGCCTCGACCCGGATCGGCTGGGGGGCGATTCCGGAAATCGAGACGCGGTCGAGCCAGATGCGGGTGTTTCTCCTCGGCTTCGTCATTGTCGCTGCGCTGCGCTGGGCGCCGCAGGGGCTGTTGCCGGAACGGATCAGGCGCGACCTCTAGGACAGCACAGAAAAAGCCCGGGAGCGATCCCGGGCTTCTTGTTTTGCGATTGTGCGTCGCCGGCAGAGGTTATTGGACGGGTCCAACTTCCACGAACGCGCCGCCCTGCACTACCACTTCGACGATGACGCCCGGGACGTCGCCAAACTCGTCGAAATCCTGCGGGCCGCCGGCGCCTTCATAGTCGATGTCGGTGCCGGCCGCGATGAGGGCCAGAGCCTTCGACCATTCGCCCGGCAGGATTCGCTCGCCGGGAGCCGAGGCCACTTCACGCAGCGCCGCCGAGAGCCCTTCGCGAGAGGCGCTGCCATTCTTCTGCACGGCGAGCGCCAGGAGGAACGCCGCGTCATAGGCCTGCGGCGCATAGGTCGCCGTCGCATCGAGGCCACCCTCGACCGCGAGTTGCTTGTAGATGTCGGCCGACTCGCCGGCATAGGCGCCGGCGCGGGTCGCGAACAAACCTTCGACGGCGGCCTGGTCGAGCCCGTTCAAGAGATCGTCGCCGATCATCCCGTCGCCGCCGATGAACACGGTGAAATCGCCGGCTTCCAGCGCCTGCTGCAGAATGGTGCGGCCGGAACCCGAAGCATAGGCGATGATCACGAGATTCTGCGTGCCGCTGGAGGCCAGCTGGCCGAGCTCGGCGCGATAGTCGGCCTTGCCGTCCTCGTGGGCGACGAAAGCGGAAACCGTGCCGCCATTGGCTTCAAACTGAGCCTTGAAGACGTCGGCGAGACCTTTGCCGTAATCATTGTTCACATAAGCCACCGCCACGTCGGTAATGCCTTTCTGGATGACCAGATCAGCGAGCTTGACGCCCTGCAGAGTGTCCGGCGGTGTGGTGCGGTAGACCAGATCGTTGTCGGCCAATCCGGTAATTGGCGGCGCGCTTGCGGATGGGGTGATCATCACCACGTTGCCGGGGATACCGGCGGCGTTGGCCGCCCCGATGGTGGCGCCGGTGCAGAAGGCGCCGACAATGGCGGTCACCTGGTCGGTATTGACGAGCTTGTCGGCGGCGGGACCGGCGACCGACGGATCGCAGGCCGAGTCGCCAACGATGGCGATGATCGAGCCGCCAAGCAGGCCGCCTTGCGCATTGACATGGGCGAAGGCGAGCTGGGCCCCGGCGACGATTGGCGGCGCAAGGCTTTCGATCGGCCCGGTGATGTCACCGAGAATGCCGAGCTTGACGTCTTCGGCCTGCGCGGGTCCGGCGGCGAGCGCCGCGACGGCCAGCGCCGTGGTCAGAATAAGTGTGGAATGACGCATGATTTCCCTCGTTGGTCATTGTTCTTACCCCCGCTCTTCCCCTCCGGCTAAAGCCAGGAGACGCGGGCGGTTTCCGGGGCCCTCAAGGGGCTCCGCTGGCGGCCACCTTAGCAGTTTCGCCTTTGAAGTCATCCGTTTCGTGCGCGGGGCGGGCGGCGCCGGGGTGTCAACCTTAACGGCGCTGCCGGGACAAATCGGGGCGGGGCGCCGGCCTTGAAGAAGCATGGGGCATTTGCGAGGGTCGGGGCGAACGTCCCAAGCCGAGAGGGCGCATGCCCATTGCCGTCCGCCCGTTGCGCCTTGCGGCGCTGGCCCTGCTCCTGGCCCTTGGCGGGCCGGGGAGCGCGCGGGCACAGCCGGCCCCGCCTCCCTCGACCCTCGAGCCGGTCGAGACGGTTGCCTCGATCTGCGGGACCCGCGAGATCACCATTGCCGACATGCGCTGGCCGTCGGCCTCGATCCTCGCGCATATCCATCAAATCATCCTTGCCGGGGAACTCGGGTGCGAGACGCGGATCGTCGACGGCGACACTGCCTCGACAGGCTCGTCGATGGCGACGACCCAGCAACCGGCGATCGCCCCGGAAATGTGGATTTCGCGGATTCCGGAAATCTGGAACTCGGCGACCTTGGCGGGCAGTGTCCGGCCGGTCGCCAACACCTATCTCGGCGGGCCGATGGAAGGGTGGTTTATCCCGAAATTCCTCGCCGATGAACATCCCGAACTCGCCAAGGCCGAGCAGCTCTTTGACATGCGGGGGCTATTCGGGGAGATCGGCAAGAGCCGGTTCGTCAGTTGCCCGCCGGACTGGGCCTGTTCGGTGATTAACCGCAATCTGGTGCGGGCGCTCAGACTGCACATCATTTTCAAAATCGAGGAGCCGGCCAACCGGTTCGAACTCGACCAGCTGCTCTCCGACGCGATCTCGCGACGGCAGCGGGCGGTCTTCTACTATTGGCAGCCGAACGCGGCGATCAGCCAGTTCGGATTGCGCTCGATCGAGCTCGGTCTTTTCAATCCCGATGCCTGGCCATGCCTCGGCATGGCGGAATGCGAGACCCCGCTGGCCTCGGCTTTTCCGGCCGAGCCGGTGGTGATCGCGATCGCGAGCTGGCTGCAGGAGGAAGCGCCGATCGTCGTCGATTATCTGCAGCAGTCGATCATGCCGCTCGAGGAAATGAATCGCCTCCTAGCGCAATTGAGCGAGGAAGGCGGCACCCCCGAGGGTGTGGCGCGGGAGTTCTATGAGACGAGGCAAGAGCTGTGGAGCAAGTGGCTCCCTGCCTCGCTCAACTGACCGGGTCAGTGGCTGAGAGTGCGCCGGACCGCGTCCTGCCAGAGCCCATATTTGTGGCGCGCCCATTGCGGGGATTGCATCGGGGTGAAGCGGCGGTCGAGCGCCCAGCTCTTCGCCATTGCATCGGGGGGCGGGCAAAGGCCGAGCTGCAAGCCCGCGAGATAGGCGGCGCCCAGGGCGGTCGTCTCGATCCCGGCCGGCCGGTCGACGGGGGCCTGCAAAATGTCGGCGAGGAACTGCATGCTCCAGTCCGATCGGGCCATGCCGCCATCGACCCTCAGGACCGTGTCGGCGGGGGAAGCGAAGTCGGCATGCATCGCATTCATCAGGTCGCGGGTCTGGTAGCCGACCGATTCGAGCGCCGCCCGGGCGAGATCGTTCGGACCGGTATTGCGGGTGAGCCCGAACAGCGCCCCGCGCGCCTCGGCGTCCCAATAGGGCGCCCCAAGCCCGACAAAGGCCGGGACGAGAATGACATTCTGCGTGGGGTCGGCCGCCTCGGCCATAGCGGCGGTGTCCTCGGCCTTGGCGATGACGCCGAGCCCGTCGCGCAGCCATTGGACGGCGGCCCCGGCGACGAAGATCGAGCCTTCGAGCGCGTAGGTGGGCTTGCCGGCGAGCTGGTAGCAGAGCGTCGTCAACAGGCGATTGTTGGAGGGGACCGCCGTCGCACCGGTGTTCAGCATGGCGAAACAGCCGGTGCCGTAGGTCGATTTCACCATGCCGGGCGAAAAACAGGCCTGGCCGATGGCGGCGGCGTGCTGATCGCCGGCGACCCCGGCTATCGGGATTTCGGCGCCGAAGATCGGCTTATCGGTCGTCCCATAGTCGGCGGCGCAGTCGAAAACATCCGGCAGGGTGTGGGCAGGAATCGAGAAGAGATCGAGGAGGCCGGGATCCCAGCGGCCGTCATGGATATTGTAAAGGAGTGTCCGGGAGGCGTTGGTGGCGTCGGTCAGGTGGCGCTTGCCGCCAGTCAGCCTGTGAATGAGCCAGCTATCGATGGTCCCGGCCATCAGGTCGCCGGTGTCGGCGAGGCTGCGGACGCCGTCGACATTTTCGAGGAGCCAGTTGAGTTTGGTGCCGGAGAAATAGGGGTCGAGCAACAGCCCGGTCCTGGCGGTCACCGCCGCCGCTTCGCCGGCCTCGCGCAACGCCCGGCAAAAATCGGCGGTGCGGCGGTCCTGCCAAACGATGGCATTGTGGACCGGCTCGCCAGAATTCCTGTCCCAGACGACGATGGTCTCGCGCTGGTTGGTGATGCCGATGCCGGCAATGTCGTTCGCCGCGGCACCGGCTTTTTGCAGCGCCTCGGCGACGGTCGCGGTGACGGATGTCCAGATTTCGCGCGGATCGTGCTCGACCCAGCCCGATTGCGGGAAAATCTGGGTGATTTCCCTTTGGCCGGACGCGACCGGGTCGAGGTCGGGGGTGAAGAGGATCGCCCTTGTCGAGGTTGTGCCCTGGTCGATCGCCAAGAGGAACTTGCGCATCGGTGCCCGCCTTGCAAAAACCCGGCCATTAGAGGCGCGGCAGACGGCAAGCGTCAATTGCGGGACAGTTGCGAAAGGCTCGGGCGGCTCTATAAGATCGGCGCAGCGGCCGTGCAGGCGGGGTCTCAATGGATTTGCGCAGGATCAACGACCGGATAAGCGTTGCGGGGCAAATCTTCCCGGACGAGGTCGCCGCGATCAAAGCGGCGGGATTCATCGCCATCGTCAATAACCGGCCGGACGGGGAAGCGCCCGACCAGCCGCCGGGAGTGGCGATCAAGGCGGCGGCCGAGCGCGAGGGGCTCGCCTATTACGAAATCCCGGTGGGACGGGACGGGGTCAAGCCCGACATGCTGGAGGCAACCCGCGCTGTGCTCGACGGCGCAACGGGGCCGGTGCTCTGTTATTGCCGGTCGGGGACGCGCTCGACGACGCTCTGGGCCTTGAGCCAAGCCGGAGAGGCGCCGGCCGAGGAGATCATCTCGGCGGCGGCGCAAGCGGGTTACGACATTTCGCACCTGAGCGCGCATCTGTCGAAGCCGATGAGTTGAGCAAGATTTCTTCGCCAGCGGGCCGTTCGAGGGGGCGGGCCGCGATCACCCCAGCGACGACCCCCGAGACCCTGCCATGACCATCCGCAAGATCCTCGTCGCCAACCGCAGCGAAATCGCCATTCGGGTATTTCGCGCCGCCAACGAACTTGGCCTCGGCACGGTCGCGGTGTTCGCCGAAGAGGACAAGTTGGCGCTGCACCGCTTCAAGGCGGACGAAGCGTACCTCATCGGGCAGGGGCTGGGGCCGGTCGAAGCCTACCTCAGCATTGCGGAATATCTGCGGATCGCCAAGCTCTCCGGGGCGGACGCGATCCATCCGGGATACGGGTTCCTGTCGGAAAGCCCGGAATTCGCCGAGGCCTGCGGGAGGGCGGGAATCGTCTTTATCGGGCCGCGGCCGGAGACGATGCGGCTTCTCGGCAACAAGGTCGCAGCGCGCAATCTCGCCGCCAAGCACAAGGTGCCGGTGGTGCCGGCGACCGGGGCGCTGCCGGACGATCTCGGTGAATGCGCTCGCCTTGCCAAGGCGGTCGGCTATCCGTTGATGCTGAAGGCCTCCTGGGGCGGGGGCGGGCGCGGCATGCGCAGCATCGGCTCGGAGAAGGAATTGCGCGGCGAGCTTCCCGAGGCCAAGCGCGAAGCCAAGGCGGCGTTCGGCAAGGACGAAATGTATCTCGAAAAGCTGGTCGAGCGAGCGCGGCATGTCGAGGTGCAGCTGATCGGGGACGATCACGGCAATCTGGTGCATTTGTTCGAGCGCGACTGCTCGGTGCAGCGGCGCAACCAAAAGGTCGTCGAACGGGCGCCGGCGCCGTACCTCAACACCGCGCAGCGCAAGGAACTGACCGAGGCGGCGCTGCAGCTCGGCAAGGCCGCCAATTATCGCGGCGCCGGGACGGTCGAGTTCCTGATGGATGCCGACACCGGCAAATTCTTTTTCATCGAGGTCAATCCGCGCATCCAGGTCGAGCATACGGTCACCGAGGAAGTGACCGGCATCGATATCGTCAAGGCACAGATTCATGTCGCCGACGGCGAGCGGATCGGAACGGCGGAGTCGGGCGTGCCGAAGCAGACCGAGATATATCTCAACGGCCATGCGCTGCAATGCCGGGTGACGACCGAGGACCCGGAGGAAAAATTCATCCCCGACTACGGGCGGATCACCGCCTATCGCGGGGCGACTGGCTTTGGGGTCAGGCTCGACGGCGGCACCGCCTATTCAGGGGCGGTGATCACCCGCTACTACGATCCGCTGCTCGAGAAAGTGACCTGCTGGGCCCCGACGCCAGAGGAAGCCATCGCGCGGATGGACCGTGCCTTGCGGGAGTTCCGGATCCGGGGGGTCTCGACGAATCTGGCGTTCCTCTTGAACGTCATCGGTCACAAGAAGTTCCGCGACTGTTCGTATACGACGCGGTTCATCGACGAGACGCCGGAACTGTTCAACATTCCGAAGCGGCGCGACCGGGCGACGAAAATTCTGACCTATATCGCCGACGTGACCGTCAACGGTCATCCGGAAGTGCGCGGACGCCCGCGCCCGCCGGCCGACGCCGCCCCGCCGAAGGTGCCGGATTTCCCCGATGGGGAGATCGCCGAGGGTAGCCGGCAGGTGCTGGAGAAAAAGGGTCCGAAGGGGCTGGCCCGCTGGATGAAGGCGCAAAAGCGCGTGCTCTTCACCGACACGACGATGCGCGACGCGCACCAGTCGCTGCTGGCGACACGGATGCGCACCGACGACATTGTCAAGATCGCCGGGGCCTATGCGCGCGGCCTGCCGGGGCTATTTTCGCTCGAATGCTGGGGCGGAGCGACGTTCGACGTCGCCATGCGGTTTTTGACCGAGGACCCATGGGAGCGGCTGGCGAGAATCCGCGCGGGCGCGCCAAATATCCTGATGCAGATGCTGCTGCGGGGTTCGAACGGGGTCGGCTACACCAACTATCCCGACAACGTCGTGAAGTTCTTTGTGCAGCAGGCGGCGGCGGGCGGCATTGACATCTTCCGGGTGTTCGACTGCCTCAACTGGGTTGAGAATATGCGGGTCGCGATCGACGCGGTCCTCGAGGCCGACAAGGTCTGCGAAGGCGCGATCTGCTACACCGGCGACATGCTCGACCCCGACCGGTCGAAATACGATCTCAAATACTATGTCGGACTCGCCAAAAAGCTGTCGAAGGCCGGGGTACAGGTGCTCGGCATCAAGGACATGGCCGGGCTGATCAAGCCGGCGGCGGCAGGGGTGTTGGTGAAGACGCTGAGAGACGAGACCGGCCTGCCGATCCACTTTCATACCCACGACACGTCGGGGGCGGCGGCGGCCTCGGTTTTGGCGGCGGCCGCGGCGGGAGCCGACGCGATCGACGCGGCGATGGACGCCTTTTCGGGGACGACCTCGCAACCCTGCCTCGGCTCGCTGGTCGCGGCGCTGAAGGGCACCGAGCGCGATTCCGGGCTCGATGCGAAAGCAATCCGGCAGATTTCGTTCTACTGGGAAGCGGTCAGGACCCGCTACCGGCCGTTCGAAAGCGATCTGAGGAGCGGCGCCTCGGAAGTCTATCTCCACGAAATGCCCGGCGGGCAATTCACCAATCTGAAGGAGCAGGCGCGCTCATTGGGGCTCGAATCGCGCTGGCACGAAGTGGCGCAGGCTTATGCGGAGGTGAACCGGATGTTCGGCGATATCGTCAAGGTGACGCCGTCCTCGAAAGTCGTCGGCGACATGGCGCTGCTGATGGTCTCGTCGGGATTGACGCCGGACGAAGTCGGGGACCCGAAGCGCGATGTCGCTTTCCCCGACTCGGTTGTCGGGTTCTTTCACGGCGATCTGGGCCAGCCGCCGGGCGGCTTTCCGAAGGCGCTGCAAAAAAAAATCTTGAAGGGCAGGAAGCCGCTCGACAAGCGGCCGGGCGCTTATCTGAAGGACGTCAATCTCGAGGCCGAGCGCAAAAAAGCCACCGCGGCAACCCACGCCGAGATCGACGATTTCCGGCTCGCCTCGTATCTGATGTATCCGAAAGTCTTCACCGATTTCGTAGCGGCGCGTGAGCTTTACGGGCCGACCGAGGTGCTGCCGACCTTAACCTATTTCTACGGGGTCGAGGCGGGCGAGGAGCTTTTGGTCGAGCTCCGCAAGGGGGTGGTGCTGGTCATCCGCTATCTCGGCCGGTCGGAGCCGAACGAGAAGGGGCAGGTGCGGGTGTTCTTCGAGCTCAACGGCCAACCGCGTACCGTCTCGGTGCCCGATCGGTCGAAGGCCGGGGAGATCGAGGCGCGGGCCAAAGCCGAGCCGGGCAATGCCAAACAGGTCGGCGCGCCGATGCCGGGGGTGATTTCGACCCTGGCGGTGAAAGTCGGGCAGGTGGTGACGGCGGGCGATGTGTTGCTCTCCATCGAGGCGATGAAGATGGAGACGGCGATCCATGCCGAGGCCGACGGTGTTGTCGCCGAGGTACCGGTCAGGCCGGGCGACCAGATCGACGCCAAGGATTTGCTGGTGAAGTTCGGGTAGGGCCCATTCCTCCCTACCCTTTCTTGGGAAGGAAATCAGGACTCTTCGGGAGAAATCATGGAACGTTTCTGGATGGTGGCGATTGGCGGGCTGGTGCCCGCGCTCGCCTTCGGGGTTGGCGCGATTTTCCAGAAGGGGGCGGCGCTGCAGGGCATGCAGGTCGGCACCTATATCTTGTTCGCAGGGGCAGTCACCCTTGTGGGCGGGCTGATTATGCGTTTCGCCTTCGGGGAGACCGGCTGGACGCTGGGGGCCGTGCCGATGGCGATCGGCGGTGGGCTCGGCATGGCGATCGGTACCGGGGCGTTTACCTTCGCCCTCGTCAGGCTCGGTGCCCCCGTCTCGCTGATCGCCCCGATTACCGTCGTCTCGACGCTGGTGACGGTGTTCTTGAGCTTTCTGATCTTCAAGGAGCATGAGGGCGTCGTGGCGCTGCGGCTCGTTGCCGGGGCGCTGCTGGTCGTAGCCGGGGCGGCGCTGGTGGCGACGAGCTGAGGCGACGCGGTAGCGTTGCGCGGGCTGGCGCGAAGGCCTATTTGCTAGTGCGGCAACGAGGCGTGCAATGAGCCTATCCCGGCGGAAATCGGTGGCGGTCGATGTCGGCGGCGTCATGGTCGGCGGTGGGGCGCCGGTCGTCGTCCAGTCGATGACCAATACCGACACCGCCGATATCGAGGCGACGGTGACGCAGACCATCGCGCTCGCTCAGGCCGGCTCGGAACTGGTACGGGTGACGGTCGACCGCGACGAGGCGGCGGCGGCGGTGCCGCATATCCGCGATCGGTTGCGCAAGCGCGGCGTCGCCGTGCCGCTGATCGGGGATTTTCACTACATCGGCCACAAATTGCTCGCCGATCATCCGGGCTGCGCCGAAGCGCTCGACAAATACCGGATCAATCCGGGCAATGTCGGGTTCCGCGACAAGCGCGACCGGCAATTCTCGCAGATGATCGAGACCGCGCTGACGCACGGCAAGCCGGTCAGGATCGGGGTCAATTGGGGCTCGCTCGACCAGGAATTGCTGACCCGGCTGATGGACGAAAACGCCACGCGCCCCGAGCCGTGGCCGGCCAATCGCGTGATGCGCGAGGCGATCATTCAATCGGCGCTCTTGTCGGCGGCGCGAGCCGAAGAATTGGGGATGGGCCGCGACAAGATCATTCTCTCGTCCAAGGTCTCAAACGTGCAGGATCTGATCGCGGTCTATGAGGACCTCGCGGCGCGTTCGGATCACGCGCTGCATCTGGGGCTGACCGAAGCGGGCATGGGATCGAAAGGCATCGTCGCCTCGTCCTCGGCGATGGGGATTTTGCTGCAGCAGGGGATCGGCGACACGATAAGGATTTCGCTGACCCCGGAGCCGGGCGGCGACCGGACGCTGGAAGTCAAAGTCGCGCAGGAACTGCTGCAGACCATGGGTTTCCGGCAATTCGTGCCCATTGTCGCGGCGTGCCCGGGGTGCGGGCGGACGACCTCAACGGTCTTTCAGGCGTTGGCGCGGGACATTCAGGATCACCTTTCGGCGTCAATGCCCGCCTGGCGCGAACGCTATCCGGGGGTGGAGACGCTGACGGTCGCGGTGATGGGCTGCATCGTCAACGGGCCGGGGGAGTCGAAATACGCCAATATCGGCATTTCGCTGCCCGGCACCGGCGAGCAGCCGGCGGCGCCGGTCTTCGTCGACGGCAAGAAGGTCGCGACGTTGCGTGGGCCGAATATCGCGGACGAATTCAAGGCGATGGTCGCGGAGTATGTCGAGAAGCGGTTTAGGGCCGGGCGGCGCGCCGCCGAATAGAGGCTTCAGGCTTCGCGCACCGCGATGACGGCGGCGGCCAATCAGATCCAGCGCATTGTTCCCCCTCGGCGGCGATCTCCGCTTTGTACGGAACTCCAGCCGAGATGCGGTACCGCAAGGTCACCTCAATAGGCGCCTCGACGAGGCGCGCCGTCGAAGCCATTTGTCGAGGGTAGAACTTGGGGTACTGTCCGGTTGGTTTCGCTTCGCTCTGTTTGGGGGACAGGGTGTTTCGAGCGATACTTTTTGCAGGCGCAGCAGGACTTGCGTTGCTTGGGTCGTTACCCGCCAACGCTGCCGAACCCGTCGCCGAGTTTCAGACCTTTCTCGCCGATCGCGCCTGCGACGTGGGCGCGGTGGACGGGCAATGGGGCAGGCGGACATCAGCCGCCGCCAATCTGATCGCGGAGGCGTCGGGGATCGCGATTGAGCGACCGGTCACCCTCGAGCTGATCTCGGCACTCTCGGCGACCGATGCGCGCTGTCCCGCGCGCTTCATTCCACTGACCTCGCTTCCCCATCCTGGCGAGTTCTTCTTCTCGCTCGACGAAGTGCGGGGGCGCACTACGGCCGAAGCGGCGTTCTGCGACAGTCCCTATCGCGGTGGGTTGCCTCCATTCGAAGAGCCTGCGATCCAGGTGGGCTGGGAGAGCGGTGGCGACACTGCGGTGCAGGGCAATCATTTCGCCGCCGATCTGATGGCGGCCACCGGCTATCTGATGCGAGGCCGTCCCGGCGTCCCCGAACCCACGGCTCATGTCGCGCAGTCAAGGGACCGCCTTGTCGCCTGGGCCAAGGCCGATGCGATGAGGAATTTCGAGATCGACAATGGCTCCCACTGGTGGGCGGTGTGGCAGGCCTTCCCCGCCTTCCTGCTGGCCTACGATACGTTCAACCGCGAAGGGATGCTGACTGAGGACGAAGCTAACTCGATCGAGGGGTGGCTCGTCAAGCTCATGAGGCGCACCTATCTCGGCCAAGAGCTCCCGATCTCGGGGCCCTATGAGCCCAATGATGAGCGCATCAACAACAAGAACATCCGGCGCAATCTGATCTCGCTGCTTTGGGCGGTCGAGACGAACGATGTCGCTCTGTTCAATCAGTCCGTCGAAAGCGGCTACCTTCGCTTCCTCGAAATGATGGGCGAGGCGGGAAACGTTTCCGACAACAACCGCGGCAACTGGGCCTTACAGTATGGCGCGCTTCATCTTTCAGCCGCAGTGATGTTTGCCGAAGCCGCAATGCACCAAGGCGTCGATCTCTACAGTCTTGAACTGGATGGCAAGTCGTTGCACAGGGCCGTGACGTTCTTTCTGGACGCCAATGGCGACCCGGCGCTGATCGACCAGTTTGCGCGTGAGAATGCGGGCATGTCCGACAAGGTAGGAGGACTCGATCAGTATGCCGGCGAGCAAGATCCGGGCTGGAAGACGCAGACCGACTACGGCATTTCCTACATTGGATGGGCTGAGGCTTACATCAAGCGGTTCCCCGGTACCGACAATTCCCGGCGCCTCAGCACTCTGATCGACGGCCTTATGGATGCGGCCGGGTATCAACATCTGATGGACTGGAGCTTCGGCAATGTCAGTTGCTTCTGGGGCGATCCCGAGCGGGCCGCGAAGCTCCCGGAGCTGCGCAAGGCCGCAAGTCTGGAGGTTGGGAGCGTTATCATCCAGGACTTCGATCAATGGGATGAGGGCGCGAACTTCTCGGTCATGCCATTCGGCGTAAAGCTCGATGGCGAGTCGGTATCGATACGGCCGTTCCAGGTCTTCGCCGAATTTATCGGGTCGCCTGACCGGATGAGGCGGTTCCAGCTGCTCTTTTACGTCAACGAACTCCAGGACGAGGAAAGCCAGACTGCCGACTACATGCCGTGCTCGGTCTTTACCCGCGAGATGCGCGACAACGGGAAGTTTCAAATCGCCTTCCAGATGGGGTTCGACGAACCCGCCAATGCTTGCTTGCTCGAACGACTTGGCGAGAACGACCAGCGCAACATTGAAGCGCTGCTCGGGGGCTTCGACCAGTTCCTCGCGGCGACAGGAAGTGCTGAGGGCGCCGCGATCCTGCGTGACATCTACGCTAAGCTTCCGGACTAGCCGCGCACATCGCAGGCATCGGCCCACTTGCCGCCGCTGAGTTCGACAAGGCGGCGGGCGGTGGCGGTCGAACCCCGGGTGACGATGACATGCAAATCCGACGCGCGCCGCGAGATCGGCGCAAACTGTTTCCGGGGTGAGTGTCAGCTCTCCCGCACCGCGAAATAGCGGGCAAGATCGCGGAGGCGTTCGGCCCTTTTTTCAAACAGATCGAGAGCGGCGACGGCTTCGGCGACCGAAGCGTCGAGGCGGGCGCGGGCTTCGTCGATGCCGAGGAGCCCGACAAGGGTCGATTTGTTGCGGTCCCGATCCTTGCCGGCAGTCTTGCCGAGAGTTTCGGAACTTTGGGTCACGTCGAGAATGTCGTCGGCGAGCTGGAAGGCGAGGCCGGTCGCGGCGGCGTAGCGGGTAAGGGCGGCGGTCTCCGTCTCGGAGGCGCCGCCAAGGATCGCCCCCATGCCGATAGCTGCTTCGATCAGCGCCCCGGTCTTTAGCCGTTGCATTCTGACAGTCTCCGCCTCGTCGAGCCGGGATTTTTCGGCTTCGATGTCGGCCATCTGCCCGCCGGCCATGCCACCCGCGCCCGCGCCGAGCGCGAGGCGCCGGATGAGCGCAATGCGGATGCCCGGATCGGGATGAGTCTCTGAATCGGCGAGAATTGAAAACGCAAGGGTCAACAGCGCGTCGCCGGCGAGGATGGCGGTCGCGGGATCGTAGGCCGCCCAGACGGACGATCTTCCCCGCCGCAGAGCATCATTGTCCATATCGGGCAAATCGTCATGGATGAGCGAATAGCAATGGACGCATTCGACCGCGGCGCCGGCGCGAAGGGTGGCTTTCGCGGGGATACCGAAGAGGCCGGCGCCAGCGCGCAGCAAATAGGGCCTGAGCCGCTTGCCGCCGAGGGCCCCGTAGCGCATGGCATCCATAAGCCGGGCCGGCGCGCCGGAGAAGGCTGCGTTGCTGGCGGACAGATAATCTTCGAGAAACGCCTCGGTCTCGGCGGCGCAGGCTTCGATGTCGGCCAGAAGGGCGTGCATCGGGCGGTTCTAGCCTTGCGGCGCGATAAGGGCTAGCCAATGGGCGGAGGCGCCGGTATACAGCCCGCCAATCCCCGAGAATTGGAGCTTGCAATGGCCGTTCCCAAGCGGAAAACCTCCCCGATGAAGCGCGGGTTCCGCCGCTCCGCCGATGCGTTGAAGCCGGCGGCCTATGTCGAGGACAAGGAGTCGGGCGAGTTGCGCCGGCCGCATCATATCGACCTGAAAACCGGCAAATATCGCGGCCGCGAGATCCTGAAGCCGCGCGACTGAGGGCGCTTTTCACCGCCTGTCCGATGGCCGGCCCTTGCGGGGCCGGTTGTTTTTTTGTCTAAGCGGCTGGATGGGGTGGCCGGGGCAGAAATGAAAAACCGGACCGAGAGCGATTCCTTCGGCAAGATCGAGGTGCCGGCGGACAGATATTACGGCGCACAGACGGCGCGATCCCTGATGAATTTCCGGATCGGGGGCGAGACCATGCCGCCCGAAATCATCCACGCCTTCGGGATTGTGAAGAAAGCCGCGGCACTCGCCAATTTCGACCTGGGGCTGCTCGACGCCGGGTTGCGCGACCTGATCGTCAAGGCCGCCGACGAGGTGATCGAGGGCAAGCTCGCGGACAATTTCCCGCTGGTCGTCTGGCAAACGGGCTCGGGCACCCAGACCAACATGAATGTCAATGAGGTGATCTCGAACCGGGCGATCGAGATTGCGGGCGGCGCGATGGGGTCGAAAGAGCCCGTCCATCCCAACGATCACGTCAACCTGTCGCAATCCTCAAACGACACATTCCCCACGGCGATGCATATCGCGGCGATCGAGGCGATCGAGACGCAACTCTTGCCGAAAGTTCACGGCCTCCACGAGACGCTGGTCCACAAGTCCGAAGCGTTCATCGACGTCGTCAAGATCGGCCGGACGCATCTGATGGACGCGACGCCCTTGACGCTGGGGCAGGAGATCAGCGGCTGGGCGGCGCAGATCGACCTTGCCGTGCGGGCGATCAAAGCGACGCTGCCGCAGCTCCATGAGTTGGCGCTGGGCGGCACGGCGGTCGGCACCGGACTCAATACCCATCCAGCCTATGCCGCGCTTGTCGCCGGAAAAATCGCCGCGCTGACCGGGCGCGAATTCGTCACCGCGCCCAACAAGTTCGCGCTGATGGCGGGGCACGATGCCTTTGTCGGGTCATCGGGGGCGCTGAAGCAATTGGCAGTCGCCTTGATGAAGATCGCCAACGACGTGCGCCTCCTCGCCTCCGGGCCGCGCTCGGGACTGGGCGAAATCACAATTCCAGAAAACGAGCCGGGCTCCTCGATCATGCCGGGGAAAGTCAATCCGACCCAGGCCGAGGCGCTGACCATGGTGTGTGTGCAGGTGATGGGGAACGACACGGCGATCGGGATCGCGGCGAGCCAGGGCAATTTCGAGCTCAACGTCTTCAAGCCAGTGATCGCGCATAATTTCCTGCAATCGGTGCGGCTGCTGGCGGATGCAAGCGAGAGTTTCAAACAGCATTGCGCGGTCGGGATCGATCCGAACCGGGCCCGGATCAAGGCGCATCTCGACAATTCGCTGATGCTGGTGACGGCGCTCAATCCGTTCATCGGCTACGACAAGTCGGCGGCGATCGCCAGGCATGCCCACAAGACCGGCAAGAGTCTGAAGGAAGCGGCGATCGAGTTGAAAATCCTCAGCGGCGAGGAATTCGACAGAATGGTCAGGCCAGGGGACATGGTCGGGCCGAAGCAGGGCTAAGCTGAGGGCCAGCGCCCGGACCGGCCGGTCAGTCGAGTTGCTTGCGCATGACGTGGCGGCGAGTGCCGGCCATCTCCACAAAGGCGAAGCCGGCCGCCTCGAAGGCCGGCACGAAACCCATGAAGCGATAGGACGGGGCGTCGGGGGCCACGGGATACGCCTCGACGGTCGTCGCGCCCCGGCTTCGGGCATGAGCGACCGCGGCGTCGATCAATTGATGGGCAAGGCCGCGGCCACGGAGGGCGCGGCGGACGAACATGCAGGCGAGCGACCAGACGACGTCGCCCGGCTCGTCCGGCGGGCCGCCGAGCCGGCGATAGGTCGGGCGCGGCGCGATCGAGACCCAGGCGGCAGGCTCGTCGCTATCGTAGCCGATCAGCCCGACCGGGACATTTTTCGCGACGCGGGTCCGCATCTGGGCCTTGCGCACCGGGCCGGTCGTGCCGCGGCCTTCTTCGGGGGTGGCGCGCCAGATCATGCACCAACAGTATTTCGGGCCGCCGGGGGAGGAGAAGAGTTTCTCGAGGTCGGCCCATAGCGACCGTGTCACTGGCCGGAAGGAGAGCGCCGGCGCCTTGCTCACGGTTCAGAACTTGTCCTTGGCGAGGCGGATGGCGGCGAAGACCGAGGCCGGGTCGGCGGCGTCAACACCCATGCGGGCGGCCAGCGCCGGATCGTCGGCCCTGAGGAACGGATTGGCACCCTTGTCGTCGCCGAGATTGAAGGGGACGGTGAATTTCTCCGCAGCGCGCAAAAGCGAGGCGTCCGTGGCGCGCTTTTTCAGCGCCGCATTGTCGGGATCGATCGAAAGGGCGAAGCGGGCGTTGGCCTCGGTATATTCATGGCCGCAATAGACGGTTGTCTCGTCGGGGAGCGCGCGCAAGCGCTTGAGCCCGGCCCACATGGCGTTTTTCTCGCCCTCGAACATCCGGCCGCAACCGAGCGAGAACAGCGCGTCCCCACAAAAAAGCGATATGCCTTCCGGCTCGAAATAGGCGACGTGACCGAGCGTGTGGCCGGGCGTGTCGAGGACATTGAAGCGGCCGGAGCCGAAGGCGATCTCGTCGCCTCCCCTGACCCGCTCGTCGATGCCCTCGATCTTGTCCGCCTCGCTGCGCGGGCAATAGACGGTCGCCCCGTTCCGCGCCTTTAGCGCCGGGATCGCCTGGGTGTGGTCGGGGTGATGGTGGGTGATGACGATGACGTCGAGTGTCCAGCCGCGTTCGGCGAGAGCCTTCTCATACGGGGCGGCTTCGGGGGCGTCGATGGCGACGGTGAGGCCGGTCGACATGCAATGCACCAGTACCGCGAAATTGTCCTTGAGCGCCGGCCGGCAAATGATCTCGTAGGGCATGGTTCCCCTCGCGCAGCAGTCGGCCGGCAGAGTAGGCCGCGGGCTTGCCGGATGACAATGCGGCCGCCTCCGGTGCAGACTGGGCCCGGCGCCCGCGGGGGAACCGAGAATGGCCATCGGGATCGAGGAGCTTGTCTCGTTTTACAAGTCGCCGCTCGGGCGGATCTGCCGGCGACTGATCCGCGAGCTCGTCAAGGAGCTGGCGGCGGAGCACCAGGGCAAGCGCATCGTCGGGCTCGGCTTCACCCCGCCTTATCTGATGCAGTTTATCGACAGGGCAGAGCGGGTGATGGCCTTCATGCCGGCGCGGCAGGGGATCGTGCGCTGGCCGGAGGACGAACCCTGCCATGCGGTAATGGTCGATCCGCTGGAATTGCCGCTGACCGACGCGGCGGTCGATCTGGTTATCGCGGTGCACGGCTTCGAGCATGTGGCAGACGCCGAGGAGCTGATGCGCGAACTCTGGCGGGTGACCGCACCGGGGGCGCGGCTTGTCATTGTGGTGCCGCGGCGGCGGGGGCTCTGGGCGCAGCGCGACAATACCCCGTTCGGGCACGGCCATCCATTCTCCAAGGTGCAGCTTTCGCGGCTGTTGCGCGACCACTCCTTCACCCCGGAAGTCTGGCGCGATGCGCTCTACTTGCCGCCGACCAATCTGCCGCTGGTGATCAACTCGGCGCGGGCCTTCGAGGTCGGAGGGCGGTTTTTCGGTTCGGCCCTGGCGGGGATCATGGCGGTGCGGGCAAGGCGCGAGAACTATCCGGCGGTGGCACGGCGGGCCCGCGCCAGCCGGCTGGTGGCCTTGCCGGAAATGGGGGTGCCGGCGCTGCCGCGCTCGGGCTGATGGCCCGGGTTTTCTTTGCGTCGCTCGAGGCTCTCGACTATGTTGCGCCGCCGCAACCGCAACGGTCCCCAAACCGGCAAGATTTCCGTGAACACTCGTCCCGAACCCCAGCCCGGCATCCTCGAGATCGCCCCGTATGTGCCCGGCCGCGCGCAAGCGACCGGCATCAAGGCGCCGGTCAAACTGTCGAGCAATGAGTCCCCGCTCGGCGCGAGCCCGAAGGCGATCAAGGCCTATAGGGAAGCGGTCGCCGGGCTCGCCGCCTATCCGGACGGTTCGGCAACCGGGCTGCGCCGCGCCATCGGGCAGGCGCACGGGCTCGACCCCGACAGGATCGTTGTCGGGACCGGCTCGGACGAATTGTTGCATCTGATCGCCCAGGCCTATATCGGGCCAGGGGACGAGGCGGTCGTCAGCCAATACGGGTTTCTGGTCTATCCGATCGTCATCACCGGGGCGGGCGGCAAGGCGGTCGTGGCGCCGGAGAAGGATTACCGGACCGACGTCGCCTCGGTGCTGAACGCGGTCAGTGCGAAAACGCGGGTCGTTTTTATCGCCAATCCGAACAATCCGACCGGTTCGTATCTGAGCGCGGCGGAAATGCAGCGGCTGCATCGCGACCTACCCTCGGGCGTGTTGCTGGTCGTCGATTCGGCTTACGCGGAGTATGTGACGGCGGAGGACTATGAGCCGGGCATCGAGCTCGTCGATGCGGCCGAAAACGTGGTAATGGTCAGGACCTTCTCGAAGATGGGGCTCGCAGGGCTCAGGGTCGGCTGGCTCTACGGGCGGCCTTGGCTCGTCGATGCGATCAACCGGCTGCGCGGGCCGTTCAATGTCGGCTCCCCGGCCCAGGCGGCGGCCACGGCGGCGGCGCGCGACAAGGCGTTCACCCGAAAGCTGAAGTCGCACAACGCCCGCTGGCGCCGCTGGCTTGGGGAGAATCTTGAGGCCAACTGGATACGGGTCTTGCCGAGTGAGGGCAATTTCGTACTGGTGTTGTTTGCGGACGAGGCCGGCCCCAGCGCGGCCGACGCCAATGCGGCGCTTTTGGCCGAGGGACTGATCGTCCGCGAGATGGACGCGTACGGGTTGCCGAACGCGTTGCGCATTTCGATCGGCGGCGAAGAGGCGATGCGGCGCGTGGCAATGGTTTTGAACGGATTGGGCCGGCATGGCTGAGGCAACGCCCATGTTCCGGAAGATGGCGCTGATCGGTATCGGGCTGATCGGCTCCTCGCTTGCGCGCGCCGTCAAGCGCCGTGGGCTTGCCGGGGAAATCGCGATCGCAACCCGCAGCCGCGAAACGCTGGCCAAGGCCAAGGCGCTGGGGCTCGGAGATTTGTATGGGGTCGATCCGGCGGTTGCCGTCGACGGGGCGGACCTCGTGGTCCTTTGCACCCCGGTCGGCGCCTACCGGGCGATCGGCAAGGCGATCCAGCAATATCTCGGTGTCGGGACGATCCTGACCGATGTCGGCTCGGTCAAAGGCCATGTGCAGAGCGTCCTCGCCCCGATCGTGCCCTCGTATGTGCATTTCGTGCCCGGCCATCCGTTGGCGGGGACCGAACATTCGGGCCCGGACGCGGGGTTCGCCGAGCTCTTCGAGAATCGCTGGTGCATCCTGACCCCCATGCCGACAAGCTCGTCGGCGGCGGTCGCCAAGCTCGCCGAATTCTGGAAGGCGCTCGGCTCATCGGTCGAGATCATGGATGCCCGGCATCACGACCTGGTGCTGGCGATCACCAGCCACGTACCGCATCTCATCGCCTACAATATCGTCGGCACCGCCGACGAACTCGAGGAGGTCACCAAGTCGGAGGTGATCAAATATTCGGCCTCCGGCTTTCGCGACTTCACCCGCATCGCGGCGTCCGATCCGGTGATGTGGCGCGACGTGTTCCTGACCAACCGCGAGGCGGTGCTCGAAATGCTCGGGCGGTTCATGGAAGATTTGACGGCGCTGCAGAAGATGGTCCGCAACGGCGACGGGGAAGGGCTCGAAAAGCTGTTCACCAAGACCCGGGAAGTCCGGCGCTCGATCGTCGAGGCGGGGCAGGATACGGCGGCGCCGGACTTCGGGCGGCGCGGCGGCAAGAGCTAAAACAGCGGGTCGATCGCGAGCTGCAAAAGCGGCACCGGCACGATCCCCGCGAAGAGATATCCTCCCCGCATCGAGAATTGGTTGGTGTAGCTCCCGTCCGCGCCGGGGGTTCCGATAAAGAGCGGCCTGGTGTCGCCGAGGAATTCCAGGTCCAGCCGCTCGATCAGCCCTTTCGAGGTGGTTCTGAGGGTGCCGTTGATGAGGCCCGAGGCGTCGAGGCTGGCGTTGCCGGTCGCCGCGATGTCGAGCCCGTCTGCCGTGAAGGCGAATTCTTCGAGCGTGAGGGCGCCGCTGGCTTCGACCCACTCCGAAAGCAGTGCCGGGCCGGACCAATCGAGCAGGCGCCGCGGGAAGCGGGTCAGCATTGCCGTGGCGATGAGCGTTCCGGCTTCGATCTCGGCCTCGGGATAGTCGAGCCCGGCGGCGGTCGCATAGGCGGCGAGGCCGCCCGGCTCGCGATCCGACGCTCCGCTGTCGAGCAGATGGAATTCGGCGGTGGCCAGCGTCAGCAGCGTTTCGTCGCCGACCAGGACATCGTGGAGCGTCGCGCCGGTGAGCTCCACCGAGAAGCGCTCGAGGGCAAAACTTTCGGGCAGGAATCCGGAGAGGCGCAGGCTTGCTTCGGCCCCTTCGAACCGCAGTTCGCGCTCGGTGCCGAAAAAGGCGTCGGAGAGGGCGACGGGGGACTTGACGAAGGCGATGACATGACCGGGCCGGTAGGCGAGGGCGGTCGCCTTGATCTCGGGGGTGCGGGCGGTGAGGTCGAGACGGACGACGGTCGCGTCGCTGCAGGTCACGTCGAACCGGAAGGGAAAACCGGCAATGTCGAGGCGGCCGCAGGCGAGGCTGGCCGAAGGATTTTCGGCGAGCGCTTCGATCTGCGCCCGGACTTGTTCGGCCCCGTATTGCCAGAGACCGGACCAGAGCAAGACCACGAGCAGGACAACAAGACCGAGGATGACGAATCGCCGCATCGGGCTCTCTTATCGGGTTGGGGCTGGGGCGTCACCAGTTGCCAGCGGGACGCGACCTTTCTACATGGTCAGGCTCGGCAGGATCGCGGGCGATGGACAAGGGCCGCTGGGTATTCGGATATGGGTCGCTGATCTGGCGGCCGGGATTCGCCTTCCAGCGGCGCGAGCCGGCGCTGCTGCGCGGCGCGCACCGGCAGCTCTGCCTTTATTCGCACCACTATCGCGGCACCCCGGAGCGGCCGGGTCTCGTCATGGGACTCGAGCGGGGCGGGGCGTGCCGGGGCATCGCTTTTGAAGTTGCGCCGGCGAAATGGGAGGAGGTCTATGCTTACCTTGTGGAGCGCGAGGCGCGGGGCGACGCCTATCGAGAAAGCTGGCGAAACGTTGATCTCAGCACCGGCGAGCGGGTGAAGGCGCTGGCCTTCATGGTCAACCGTGCCGCGCCGAACTACGCCGGCAAACTGCCGCGCGAGGAATTGCTGCGGCTCGTCAGGCAAGGCACTGGCAGCATGGGGCGCAATGCCGACTATGTCATCAACACCGCCCGGCATCTGGGCGAGCTCGGGTTCGGCGACGAATTGCTGGACTGGCTGAGCGAGGCGCTGCAACGCGAGGCAGGCTAGCGCCTCAGGCGGCGTTCCGAGCGGCCGGCCGGCTCGCCGATTCGAGATCCCAAAGGATGGTCATGCGGTCGATCTCGTCTCGCGGCGCCCGCATCCTGTAGGCGGAGGCGGCGCGCGGCAGGGCGGTGCGGAAGAGATTTCGGCTTGAGGGATCCGCGATCAGCGACTTGGCAGTGCCCGACCAGACGACCATTTCGCCCGCCTCGGTCATGGCGGTCAGGAGGCAAATCGTGTCGTCGGCGATATAGAGATCGGCTGGCGAGGCCGGGCTGAGCCAATAATGGCGTCCGGATCGGCCCGTCCACTCGATCGTGCCCGCTTCGCCCAGGGTTTCGACGTGTTTCATCGTGTTTTGCCGCAGTTCCACGAAAGAACAAAAGTGGAACCAATTTGATTCAAAGTCAACCGACCACAGATTTCACACAAGTTATGTGGCATTCTTAAGACAGAATTCCAGTTGTAGCGGTCAGGACTTTTTCAGCGCCGCGACGCGCTCGCGCAAAGCCTTGCCGACCGGGGCGCTGATTCCCTTGTCGAGGTCGGCGACGAGCATCGCTTCGGTCGCCCGTTCGACGATAGAGAGCAGTCTTTCCTGGAAGGCTTCGAGGGAGAGCCCCGGCTCGATCGGGGGCATGATCTGGGCGCGAGCGGTGCCCGGCCAGAGGATGAGCGAACGGGGCGGCCAATAGAGGCCCGAGGTCAGAGCGACGGGGACGACAGGCACCCCGAGCGCGACATAAAGCTTGGCGGCGCCCCAACGATAGTCCGGCTCGGCAAGCGGCGGCCGGCGGGTGCCTTCGGGGAAGATGATGACCTGGCAATTGCGGGAGATGGCGCCGCGGGCGCCCTCGATCAAATCGGGCAGGGCGTCCCCACCAAGCGCCCTGTCGAGCCGGATGGTCTCGAAGCGGCGGGCCGCCCAGCCGAAGAAGGGAATCTCGAGCATCTCCTTTTTGGCGATGAAGGCGGGTCGCGGCGTGTGCGGCAGCAGCGCCAATATGTCCCAGTCGGACTGATGCTTGGCGGCGATGATGCAGCCGCCTGAAGGGATGTGCTCGGCGCCGGTGACCCGGGTTGCGACGCCGGCGACCCAATGCAGCAGGAAGAGCGAGGAATTGAACCAGTACCGGACGATCCACCAGGGCACGAGCTTCGGCGCGAAGCGCGACATGAGGCCGACGGGAATGGCGAGAATCGCGGTCTGGCCGAGGAACAGGAGCCAGAAGAGGATCGATCGGATCGCCTGCAGGATCATGTTCGGCGGGGGCGGGACTATGGGGCGACCTGCGCGAGGAAGCGCTGGACGGTCAGGCGCGAGGTCACCGCGGTCAGCGCGGCAATCAGCACGACCACCCCGACGAGGCCGACAAAGCCCGTCAGGCCGGGCAGGAAGCGGTCGAAAAGGATGGTCAATTGGGTCGCGCTCGGAGAGGGCAGGACGGCGCCGGTGACGAAGCCGGCGGCGAGGAAGAACAGCAGCGCCCCGACCCCGCCGATGGCGCCGCCCCGGAGCCCGATCGACAGAAACCGGCCCTGGAATTCGGTGGCGATGAAGCGGTTGGAAGCGCCGATGAAATGCAGCACGTCGACGATCTCGCGGTTGGACGACATCGTGCCGCGGGTTGCAAAGACGATGGCGAGCGCGGTTGCGATCAGGATGAGGGCAAGAACCAGAAGCCCCGCAACGACCACGGTACCGGCCATGGCGTTGATCTGCTGGCGCCAGAGGGCATGGGTGTCGAGGGTCGCGCCGGGAATGGCGTCGGCGATGTGGCTGGCCAGCGCCGCCAGATCGGCATCCGCCGGGTCGGAGAGCTGGACGACGACGAGACGCGGGACGCTCAGATCGGCGATGTCGATGTCGCCGAGCCAGGGGGTGAGGAGGGCTTCTCCATCCGCCTCGCTGAGCGCGAAGGCGCGGGTGACCCCCTGGGTCGCCTCGGCGAGCTCGACCGCGATCCGGAGGTTCGACTCCATGACCTCGCCCTCAAGCGGCCGGATCTGGATCGTCACCTCGCGCCCCACATCCGCCGACCAGGCGACGGCGGACTGCTGAACGAGGACGACGCAGCCGAAAGTCACGCAGCTCAGGAACGTCATGATGGCGATGAGCAGCATCAGGGTGCGGCCGGCGACCGAGGTCTGCGGGACGATGGCGAAGCCCTTGTCGCGGCTGCCGAACAAGGCCTCAAGCATTGATCGCCAGGGCCCCGTCAATAAGCGACATGCGCGGAAAGCTGAAGCGCTTGAGGAAACTCAGTTCGTGGGTCGCGACGATGATGGTGGTGCCCATCCGGTTGAGTTCGACGAAGAGGCGCAGCAGGCGCTCGGAAAGATCGGGGTCGACATTGCCCGTAGGCTCATCGGCGAGCAAGAGGTCGGGCTTGGCAATGACCGCCCGGGCGATGGCGGCGCGCTGCTTTTCGCCCCCGGAAAGGAGCGCCGGCAGGACGTTCATCCGGTCCCCGAGTCCGACCCATTCGAGCAGTTCCTCGACGTTGGCGCGGTAGTCCTCCTGCGGCTGGCCGCGGACGCGGAGCGGCAGGGCGACGTTCTCGAAGGTCGTCAGGTGCTCGAGCAGGCGGAATTCCTGGAAGACGATGCCGATATGCCGGCGCATCTGCAGCAACTGGTCGCGGTCAAGGGAGGTTACGTCCTTGCCGAACATCCGGATGTGGCCGCGGGTCGGCTTCAGCGACAGGAGCAGGAGACGCAGCAGCGAGGTCTTGCCGGCGCCCGACGGGCCGGTGAGGAAATGAAACGAGCCCGGGTCGATCCCGAAGCTCAAGTCCTTGAGTATCTCGGGGCCAAACCCATAGCGCAGCCCGACATTGTCGAACTCGATCAAGTACCGCCTCTCCCGAATCATTGCCTGCGGGATCATACCAGCCCGCGGCCGGCGCAGGCCGGTCGGGGTCGCCGTTTGCCGAGTGTTAACAGAATCGTGGCCTGCTCGGCGACCCCGAGAGTTGCATTCGCGTCCGATGACCGGCACTTGTCCAAATCGGCATGGAAGCTGCGAGGCGGCGAACCTCGGGCGGGCGCCAGGGCAAGGGGAGGGCTGATGGCGAGGGTGTTGCTGGCGGAAGACGATTACAGCGTCCGGCATTTCGTGGCCCGGGCGCTCGAGCTCGACGGGCACGAGGTGACCCAGGCCGAGGATGGCGGGCTCGCCATGGAAGCGATGCAGGCGGCCGAGGGGGATTTCGAGCTCGTTTTATCCGACATCAAAATGCCGGTGATGGACGGCATCGCCTTGGCGCTATGGGTGCGCGAAGAGTTCCCGCATGTGACCGTCGTCTTGATGACCGGCTATGCCGACCAGCGCGAACGGGCAAACGGGCTCGATGCGCTGGTCGCCGATATCATCGACAAGCCGTTCGAGCTCGCCGAATTGCGAATGCGGGTGGGGGCGGCGCTGGCGGGGCTGGGGACAGCGCGGGCGACCCCGCGCCTGGCCGGGGCCTAGAGCCAGTCGGGGACCGAATCGAGGCGGATCAGATCGGCGAGCGTCTGGCGCGCCCGGACGACGTGCATCCTGGCGCCATCGACGAGAACTTCGGCGATCAGCGGCCGCGAATTGTAGGTCGAAGCCATCACCGCTCCGTAAGCGCCGGCGCCCATGATGGCGATGAGATCGCCTTGCCGGACTTCCGGAAGACGGCGGGAGCGGGCGAAGTAGTCGCCGGTCTCGCAAACCGGGCCGACAAGATCGCCAAAGACGGTCCCCGCCGCGCGGGACTCGTCCACCGGCCAGATGTCGTGCTCGGCATTGTAAAGGGTCGGGCGGATGAGGTCGTTCATTCCGGCATCAACGATGACGAAGGCGCGCTCGGCACCCTGCTTCAGATATTCGACGCGGGTGACGAGAATGCCGGCATTGCCGGCGATCAGCCGGCCGGGCTCGATGACGAGCTCGAAGTCGAGGCCGGCAAGGTGGCGCAGCACGAGCCTGGCATAGGCGACCGGGTCGGGCGGGACGGCCTCGCCCGCGGCATACGGAATGCCGAGACCACCCCCGACATCGACATGGGCGATCGTGTGGCCGGCGGCGCGGAGCGTCGCCACCAGCTCGCGCAGCAGCGTAAGGGCATTGTCGAAAGGAGAGAGCTCGGTGATCTGCGAGCCGATATGCATGTCGACCCCGACAGCCCGGATATGCTCGAGGGCGCGGATTCGATCATAGACGGCGAGCGCCCGCTCGAAGGGCACGCCGAACTTGCTCCCGGCCTGGCCGGTCGAGATTTTCTCATGCGTCTTCGCATCGACGTTCGGATTGACGCGGACCGAGACGGGCGCGGTCTTGCCGAGGGAGGCGGCGACGCGGTCGAGCCGTTCGAGTTCGGGCTCGGACTCGATATTGAAGCAGCGGATACCCGCCGCGAGGCCCCGGCGCAACTCGGCCTCGGTCTTGGCGACGCCGGAAAAGACGATCATGCCGGGCGGAAAGCCGGCGGCGAGCGCCCGTTCGAGTTCGCCGAGCGAAACCACGTCGGCGCCGGCGCCCTCCCTGGCGAGGACGCGCAGCACCGCCTGGTTGGAATTGGCTTTCAGTGCATAGGCGATGAGAGTGGGGGTCGAAGCAAAGGCTTCGCGCATCACCCGCAGGTGGCGCCGGAGCGCCGCCGCCGAATAGCAATAGAATGGCGTGCCGATCTCGGCCGCGAGCGCGGTCAGGTCAACATTTTCGGCGGCGAGCCGGCCATTTTGATAGGCGAAATGATGCATATCAGGGGTTGGTCATGTCAGGGCTTGGCCGAGAGGCGCTCGCGCCAGCTTGCGACCTGCGCCCGGACATTGCCGGGCGCGGTGCCGCCGTAGCTGGCGCGGGATTTGACCGAATTGTCGACCGAAAGCACCTTGAAGGCGCGGGAATCGAGGCGAGGATCGACCGTTTTGAAATCCTCGATCGTCAGCCCGTCGAGGCCGCAATGTTTTTCCTCGGCGAGCGCCACGAGCTTGCCGACGATCGCATGGGCTTCCCGGAAGGGGACGCCGGCAACACGTGCCAGCCAGTCAGCGAGGTCAGTCGCGGTCGAAAAGCCGCTGCTCGCCGCATTGCGCATGGCCTCGCGGTCAAAGGTCAGATCGGCGATCATGCCGGACATGGCGGCAAGGCTGAGCGAAAGGGCGGCTAACGCGTCGAAGACGGGCTCCTTGTCCTCCTGCATGTCCTTGGAATAGGCGAGCGGCAGCCCCTTCATCACCACAACGAGTGTAGTCAGCGCCCCGAGGATGCGGCCTGGCTTGGCGCGGACGAGTTCGGCGGCGTCGGGATTGCGTTTTTGCGGCATGATCGAGGAGCCCGTCGAGAACCGGTCGGACAATTTGACGAAACCAAATTGAGCCGAGGACCAGATGACAAGCTCCTCGGCGAGGCGGCTCAGATGGATTGCGCAGATCACCGCGGCGGCGAGCGTTTCGATGACGAAGTCGCGGTCGGCGACGGCGTCGAGCGAATTGGCCATTGGCCGGTCGAAGCCGAGGGCTTTCGCAGTCATGTCGCGGTCGATGGGAAACGAGGTGCCGGCCAGCGCGGCGGCGCCGAGCGGGCTTTCATTGAGCCGGACGCGGGCGTCGGTGAAGCGGCCGGCGTCGCGGCCAAGCATTTCGACATAGGCCATCAAATGATGTCCGAGGGTGATCGGCTGGGCCGATTGCAGATGGGTAAAGCCCGGCATGACGGCGTCGGCCTCGGTCTCGGCGCGGTCGAGCAGCGCCTTTTGGAAGGCGCCGATCTCGCCGAGTAACCCATCGATGGCGTCGCGGACAAAAAGGCGGAAGTCGGTCGCGACCTGGTCGTTGCGCGAGCGGGCGGTGTGCAGGCGCGCGCCGGCGTCCCCGATCGTCTCGATCAGGCGGGCCTCGATGTTCATGTGAACGTCCTCGAGGGCGCGCGAAAAGTTGAACTTGCCGTTCTCGATCTCGCTTTTGACGGTGGCTAGACCGTTAACGATAGCATCCCTATCCTCTGTCGATATGATCCCGGTCGCCGCCAACATGTCGGCGTGGGCGATCGAGCCGGCAATGTCGTGGGCGAACAGCCGCCAGTCGAAGCCGATGGAGGCGTTGATCTCGTCCATCAGGGCGTCGGGTCCGGCGGCAAACCGGCCGCCCCACATGCGATTGTTCATTCCATCCCACCGGAGCGGCAATGACCGAGAACAGGCAACAGGACGGCCGGCCTTCCTGGCGGCGCTGGGGCATCGGCATGGGCCTTGTTGCAGCGGCGACAGGTATAATAGCGGCCATTCTGGTTAGCAATGGCGGGTGGCGAGCGGGGTCAGGGGCGGTCGCGACGTCAGATTGCCGGGCGAATGCCGGGGTTTACGAGGCGATCGACGCGGCCGCGCAGGGCGAATTGGCGGCGCTGAGGGCGACGGCTAGCGGGCATTCCTACGACGATCTGAAATTCCTCGATCCGGCGGGCGCGCCGACCGGCCTGACGGCGTTTCGGGGCGAGGTGCTGCTGGTCAATTTCTGGGCGAGCTGGTGCGTGCCGTGCCGGAAGGAAATGCCGGCGCTGTCGGGGCTGCAGACGATTTATGGCGAACGGGGCCTCGAGGTGGTGACGATCAATCTCGACATCGGCGAGGAAGGGCCGGAGAAGGGCCGCGCCTTCATGGAAGAAATCGGTCTCGACAATCTGCCGCTTTATGCCGACCCGAGCCTGGCGATCTTCGACGCGCTGCGGCAGCGCGGCGTCGCGCTCGGGCTGCCGACGACGCTCCTCATCGGGCCGGACGGCTGCGAATGGGGCGTACTGCAGGGGCCGGCCGAATGGGACACCCCGGACGGGCATCGCCTGGTCGAGGCGGCGCTCGGACTTGCCGGCTCCTGGCCGGAGTTTCGCTAGCGCCCAAAGAGCCTGATGTCGCCTCGCTTGAAGAGGGCGACGAGGAGCGCCCCGGCGGCGAAGCCCCCGACATGCGCCCACCAGGCCACTCCCTGCGAGTCCGGAGCAAAAGCATAGAAAAGCTGCAGCAGCATCCAGGCGCCGATCGCCCAGAGCGCCGGGATCGGGATCGGCAGCGGCACGACGATCTTCAACAGCATATAGACCCGGACCTGCGGGTAGAGCACCACATAGGCGCCGATGATGCCGGAGATAGCCCCGGACGCCCCGATCAGCGGATCAGCCGAGTCGAAATTGACGAACAGATGGGCGATCGCCGCGAAGACGGCACAGAGCAGATAGAAGGCGAGAAATTTCGCGTGGCCCATGGCGTCCTCGACATTGTCGCCGAAGACGAAGAGGAACAGCATGTTGGTCGCGAGGTGCCAGATGTCGCCATGCAGGAACGCGTAGGTGACTAGGGTCGCCCACGAGGGGAGCCCCGGGAAGGGGTCGATCACCGCGTCTCCGATCACTGCGGGGACCATGCCGAAGGACAAGAGCAGGGTCGCCTGGGCATTTCCCGGGGTCGAACTCTGGACGAGGAAAATCGCGACGTTGACCGCGATCAGGGCCCAGGTGACCCAGGGCCGAATGATATGGCGGATCGGATTGTGGTCGTGGATCGGAAAGAACATCTCCGTCAGTTCTCGGGCTGCTCGTCGCTCGTAAAGCGCCCCGGCAGCCACAGGACATCACGCTGGCCGTAATCGTTGAGCGAGCGGGCGAGGACGAACATCAGATCGCTGAGGCGATTGAGGTAGCGCAGCGCTGCCGGACTGGTGTCGGCTTCGCGCGAGGCGAGCGCGACGGCGGCGCGTTCGGCCCGGCGCACCGCCGTGCGGGCGACGTGCATATGGGCGGCGACGAGGCTGCCGCCGGGCAAGACGAAACTCGACAGCGGTTCAAGGTCGCGATTGAACTGGTCGATGGTTTTCTCGAGCCATTTGACCTGCGTATCGGTGGCCCGCAAGGGCGGGGAATCGAACCGGGCGTCGTCCCCGGGGGTCGCCAGATCCGCCCCGACGTCGAACATGTCGTTCTGGATTCGCCCGAGGACGGTGGTGATTCGCATCATGCCGAGGGCGGTGGCGCGGGCGAGGCCGATCGCGGCGTTGGCTTCGTCGACCGCGCCGATCGCCTCGATGCGGGCGTCGGACTTCAGCCGCCGAGGACCGACCACCAGGCCGGTGGTGCCGTCATCTCCGGTGCGGGTGTAGATCTTGTTGAGCTTGACCATCTGACTTCTCTCACCGTGGCGCGAACAGGAAGACCGCGAGCATCAACAGGAGGATCGCGACGAACTGGGTGGCGACGCGAGCCCGCATCAGCTTCTGGCTGAGATTGGCGGAGCCGCCCCGGAACATGTTCCAGAGGCCGGCGCCCAAAATCCCCACCACCGCGACCATGGCAACGATGACGAGAATATTGACGACGGAACTCATGGGCGGCTGGGGACCTCGGGCGACGCGTTGCGCCATACTATAGGCCGACAGGTCTGGCCCCGACAGGAGGTAGATTTGAGAGCGCCCGCCGGCGTCAGGGTGCGGATAAGCCCAGCAGACGGCGGATTTCGGCGGCGGAGACTCCGCCCTCGCGCAGTGCCAGAAGGGATTTGGCGCCCTCGGATTTGGCGAGCTTTTTCTGCTCGGCATCGAGAATCAAATGGTGATGGCAGTAGAGCGGCGCTGGGAGCCCGAGAAGGGTCTGCAGGACGCGGTGGATGGCGGTCGCCTCGTAAAGATCGCGGCCGCGGGTGACGTGGGTGACCTTCTGGACCGCGTCGTCGGTGACGACGGAAAGGTGGTAGCTCGTCGGGGTATCCTTGCGGGCGATTATCGTGTCGCCCCAGCGTTCGGGATGGGCGGGGACGGTTTTGGGCTCGAGGGTCTTGGGGTCCATCTCCCGCCAGTCGAGGGGACCGGTGACGGCAAGCGCTTTGCTCATGTCGAGACGAAGCGCGAAAGGCTCGCCGGACTCGAGGCGGCGGGCGCGGGTGACGGGCGAAAGATGCCGGCAGGTGCCGCCATAGAGCGGGGCGCCGTCGGGATCGGTTTTCTCGCCGGCGGCCGCGGCGATCTCAGTGCGGGTGCAGAAACAAGGATAGAGGAGCCGCATCGAATCGAGGCGTTTGGCGGCGGTCCGGTATTCATCGAAGTGCCGCGACTGTATACGCACCGGCTCTTCCCATTCGAGGCCGAGCCAGGATAGGTCCTCGAGAATCGCCCGGGAAAATTCGGGTCGACAGCGGGCCGTGTCGATGTCTTCGATCCTGAGAAGCAACTTTCCGCCGAGTTTTTGGGCCATCTCCGCAGTGAACAGGGCCGAATACGCATGGCCGAGGTGCAAATAGCCATTCGGGCTTGGCGCAAAGCGCAAAATCGGCTGTGATACCTCGCCCATTGCCCCGCCCGGTCGATCCTCCAAAGGCGTTTGCCCCTATCATGGCCAAAGACCCGCTCAAAGAGCGCATCAGAACGCGTGCCGCGCTAAGGCGGCATCTCGAGGCTCTTGTCGGGATCGACCCGCGGCTGGCGCCGGTCCTTCAGGCAGTGGGCGAAGTGCCGATGCGCAGAGGCAACGGCGGCTTCGCGGGGCTGGCGGGAATCGTCGGGGCGCAACAGCTGTCGGTGGCGAGCGCCAACGCGATCATGGGGCGGCTCGAGGCGCTGCTGGGGGAGATGACGGCGGCGCGGTTCCTCAAGGCAAAAGAGGCCAGGGTGCGCGGCTGCGGGCTTTCGGGCGGCAAGTACCGGACGCTCACCGCCATCGCCGAGGCCGAAATGTCGGGCGAGATTGACTATCAGCGCTTGCCGCGCCTGCCGGTCGAGGACGCGATCGTTTCTCTCACCAGGCTCCACGGTATCGGCAGCTGGACCGCCGAAATCTATCTGCTCTTCCACCTCGGTCATCCGGACATTTTTCCGGCGGGCGATCTGGCGCTGCAAAAGATGGTCGGGGTGGCGCTGGGGCACGAGGAGCGGCCCGGCGAGAAACTCTGCCGCGAGATCGCGCTGACCTGGTCGCCCCATCGGGGGGCGGCGGCGCTGCTTCTGTGGCGCTATTTCGCGGTCAGCAAAGCCCGCGAGAGGATCGCGACGTGAGGTTCAGCGGCCCTCGGGTCGCGCCAATATCGGGCGCGGCGCGGCAGGTCGTGGTGTTGCTGCATGGCTTCGGCGCGAACGGAGACGATCTCATCGGGCTCGCCGAATATTTCCGGGCGATCCTGCCGGATGCACTCTATGTCGCGCCCGACGCGCCGAATATCTGCGCGCTCAATCCGGCCGGGCTCGAATGGTTCGACTTGAGCGAAGCGAATCCGGATCGGGTGGCCAAACTGGCGGCGGCGGCGCGGCCTGCGCTTGCTACCTATCTCGAAGAATTGTGGATAGAGACCGGACTGGCGGCGGGCGAGAGCGTGCTGATCGGTTTTTCACAGGGCGCGATGATGGCACTCGAGGTGGGGCTGAGATTGGCGCACCCGGTCTTGGGAATCGTCGGCTTCTCCGGGGCGCTGCCGGGGGCGGCAAGCCTTGCCAGCGAAATCCGCTCGCGGCCGCCGGTCTGCCTCCTCCATGGCAGCGCCGATCCGGTGGTGCCATATGCGTTGGGGCTGGCCGCGCGCGAGGCGCTGCAAGGGCTCGGGGTCGAGGTCACCTTCCATAGCTCACCCGGAGCCGGACACACGATCACCCCGGACGGGCTCGACTTCGCCATGGGGTTCCTGAGGCGTCTCGCCGCAGCCCGGGAAGGCCCGGAAACCTGACAAGTTCTTGCCCCGAGCTTCACACAAGTGACAGATCCGGATTAGAATGCTGGCGAGTGAAAGTCAGGCACGATTCCCCAAGGAGCCTCGCGTGAGCCTGCATGTGTCACCCGATTCCCTGCCGGCACTGGTGCTCAACGCCGACTACCGGCCGCTGAGCTATTATCCCTTGTCGCTGTGGTCCTGGCAGGACGCGATCAGGGCGGTTTGCCTCCACCGGGTGAACATCGTCTCAGAATACGAGCGGGTGGTGCACAGTCCGAGCGTCGCCATGAAGCTGCCCTCGGTCGTCTCGCTCAAGGCCTATGTCCGCCCGGCGCGGCACCCGGCCTTCACAAGGTTCAATGTGTTTTTGAGGGACAAGTTCCAGTGCCAGTATTGCGGGGGCAAAGAGGACCTGACCTTCGATCACCTGCTGCCGCGCTCGCGGGGCGGGCGGACGACCTGGGACAACGTGGTCACGGCCTGCGCCGTCTGCAATCTGCAGAAGGCCAATCGCCTCGCGCACGAGATCAACATGAACCCGCGGCGCCGGCCCTACCATCCGACGGTGCACGATCTGCACAACAATGGGCGGGCCTTTCCGCCCAACTATCTGCACCAAAGCTGGATGGACTTTCTCTACTGGGATACCGTGCTCGAGCCGTAAGCGTCAGCCGCGCCGCGCCTTGATTGCGGCCCAGCCCAACAACCCCACCATCATCACCGAAATCACGGCGTTCCAGCCGGCAAAGCTCAGGCCGAAGATGCGGATTTGCGGCCGGTCGCAGGGGACGATCCGGGTCGCATCCATATTGCCCAGATCCTCAAAGCCAATGCCGCCGCCGACCCCGGTGCAACTGGTCGGCCCGGGCCAAAATCCCCATTCGACCCCGGCATGGAAGGCGCCAAGATAAGCGCCCCAGGCGAAGATCAAAGCAACGAGGAGAGTGAGCGCGAGGCGCGGCAGCCCCTGAAGGCGGGGCCAGAAGAGCTGCGTCAGGGCCAATATCGGCAGACCTATGTAATAAGGGAGCCGCTGTTGGTAGCAAAGCTCGCACGGCACGAAGCCGCCGAAAATCTCGAAGCCCCAGGCGCCGAGAATGGTCGCAAGCCCGAGAGCCAGGGCGGCGAGCGCCAGGATGCGGGGGGTGACGCGCATGGTCATAGGAATTGGGTGATGCCGAACACGACAATGACCGCGAGCGCGACAACCGCCGCGACCGGGCCGAGGCGCTTCTCGACGAAATGGCGGATCGGCTCGCCATAGCGCTTCAAGAGCCAGGCCAGCGCGAGGAAACGCGCCCCGCGGGCGAGGATCGCCGAGGCGATGAACAGCCAGATGTCGACGCCAATGGCGCCGGAGGCGATGGTGACGACCTTGATCGGGGGCAAGTGCGCCAGCCCCGAGGTGATGAGCAGCAAGAGGATCGCATCGCGGGTGGCGGAGGCGCGCAGGGCCTCGAAGGAATCGAGTTTGCCGTAGAATTCGAGGACCGGTCTGGCGATGCCCTCATAGGCGTAGTGGCCGAGGAACCAGCCGGCGATGCCGCCAAGCACGGAGAAGACGGTGGCGACGATCGCATAGCGATAGGCGCGCTCGGGCCGGGCGATCGCCATCGGCACGAACAGCACGTCGGCCGGCACGAGGAAAACCGAACTCTCGACGAAGGCGATGACCGCCAGCCAGACTTCCGCGGACTTGCGCGCGGCAAGCGCCATGGTCCAGTCGTAGAGGCGGCGGAGCAATCCCGATCTCCGGAGGGTTGAGCGGGCGGAAGGTGTAGCGGGGCGGGCTCCCAAGTCAATGCGCGATTGACGCGCCGCGCCCTTTCTGGCTAGTCGGGCCACTCTTGCCGGAAGCTCGCGGGCGTGGCGGAATTGGCAGACGCGCGGGACTCAAAATCCCGTTCTGGCGACAGAGTGCCGGTTCGATTCCGGCCGCCCGCACCAGTACGCCCGAGAGGCTAGCGAGTCCGCCGATCGCCAGGAACGGACATCGTCCAGCGCCGCCGGTCAGTCCGACAACCCGGCTAACCCTCCGGAAGCCCCGCCATTCGAAGGCCTTCGATCACCACCTCTACCTGGTGCTGGTCGCGCATCATCTGACAACCGCGGCGGATGCTCGCGAAGGTGGTCTCCGGCGACACCTTCCGCAACGCTGCGGCCCAGCGAGCAGCCTCTTCGCGGCGCCCGAGGAAGGCGTTGGAGGCGACCAGCATGGAATGGGTGACCGCATTGCTGGGCGACACGGCATAGGACCGGCTCGCCCAGCCGAGCGCCTCCTCGAATTGTCCCTGCAGCAGACGGATATGCGCCATCCGCGTCAGGACCCACTGGCTCGAATGGTCGTTGGGATTGAGCCGCAGCGCCTTGAGGAAATACCCTTCGGCCTCCTCAAGCTCGCTCGCCCAGAGCGCCCCCACCCCGGCGTAGCCAAGAACATTGACGCTGCTGGGATTATCGGCAATCGCCTGGCGGATCGCCGCCATCCCAGATTCATACTCGCCCCCGAGCAAGATAACCGCGACTCCGCCGGTTACCCGGATATTTGCGTCGCTGCCGGCGACGGCCAGTGCAGCCCGAGCATACTCGAAACCTCTGCGCCGCGTTTCCTCGGTCGCACCCGGCATTTGCCGGTCGTAGAGCGACATGTATGCGGTCGCCGCAATGGCGATCGCCGGAGGGAAACTCGGGTCGAGTGCCAGCGAGCGCTCGATCAGCTCAATGGCGCGCGCGGTGGCGCCGGGTTCAGTCGTCAGAGCCAGCGCCATGGCCTCGAGATAAAGATCGTAGGCATCGAGGCTGGTCGGCGGCTTGAGCCGGGTGCGTTCGATCTCGGCGCGCTTGACCATCGGCTCCACGATCGAGACGACACTCTCGGTGATGCGGTCCTGCATGTCGAAGACGTCTTCGAGCGCTCCATCGTAGTTGTTGGCCCAGAGGTGCGCTCCGTTGGTGCCGTCGACCAGCTGGGCGGTGATGCGGAGCCGGTTGCCGGCGCGGCGGACGCTGCCCTCGAGCACATAGCGGACGCCGAGCTCGGTGCTCACCTGCCGGACATCGACGGCGCGGCCCTTGTAGACAAAGGACGAATTGCGAGCGACCACCGTCAGCGACCTGAACCGGCTGAGGGCGGTGATGATGTCCTCGACAATGCCATCGGCGAAATATTCCTGTTCGGGGTCACCGCTAATGTTCTGGAACGGGAGAACGGCGAGCGAGGGGAGGACGATGCGTTCCTTGCCCGACTGCGCGGCGGAAGCGGCCCGGCTTTCGCCGAGTTTGCCGGGATGCCACTTCCACACATGGATTGGCCGGTCGATGTTCTTGACTGCAACCTCGCCGCCGTCGGCAAGGGCAATGTCGATGCGGTTGCCGATACTGTCGGAGACGATCTGCGAGATGCAGATTCCGCCGGGCTCCGCGAGCGGCTCCAGCCGCGCTGCGACGTTGACGCCGTCGCCGTAGATGTCGTCGCCGTCGATGATGATGTCGCCGAGGTTGACGCCGATGCGGAGCGTGATTTGCGACTGTGTGGGCTTTTCGGCGGCAAGTGCCCGCTGGATGGCGAGGGCGCAATTGACCGCGTCGACGACGCTGCCGAACTCGACCAGAGTGCCGTCGCCCATCAGCTTGACGATCCGGCCGTTGGTTTGAGCGACCGCGGGATCGAAGACGGCCTCCCGATGACGCTTCAACGCCGCCAGGGTTCCGGCTTCGTCGCGGGCCATCATGCGGGAGTAGCCGACCACGTCGGCGGCAAGGATCGCCGCAAGCCTGCGATTGGTGTGCGCCTCAGCCATCAGCGATTCCTATTGCCTTGCGGCCGATGAAGCTAGTCGGCTCGTGAAACGCTCCAGGCTCCGCCCGGCTGGCGGTTCGGTGAACCGTGACATTCGATTGAAAGAGCTTCGAGCGAAGCTGGGTTCGGCAAACTGGCGAGCTCATGCAACTTGGCGGCCCGCACATGTGCGCGTCCGCCAAGGGTCACAAGCGGGCACCCGCGTCAAACCCGTCGTGACAGGCGTTCGCCGGATGTCATGTCCGCCACTAAAATCCATTAACTTAATGGTATTACTTATGATTTTGTAGCAAATTTGTACTGGTGTGGCCCTCCGTATGCACCTTGAGCGCGGGCCACCTCTCATGTCCGAACTCATCCTTTCAAACGGACATGGCTGAATCGTGCGGCTGCTTCGCATTTTGACCCTTTCCAGACTTTGGATGTTGCCAACACGTACGTCCGTGCTCATGATTGTGATCGAGGACGCGACGAGCCAAATGGTTGAAAATGCAGGGCAGTGGCTGGCTGACTTGGGACTTGGCAAATACGCCGACTTGTTTGCCGAGAACGAGATCACCTTCGACGC
>JBBECE010000001.1:0-49627 GCA_040881985.1 Cucumibacter sp. | reverse complement strand
GCCATGCCGAGCACGATGTCTTTGACCCCGAGCGCGCCGCCCCGCTTGATAATCTGTTCGAGCGCCGGGATCAGCGCCTCTGCCCCGTCGAGGCCGAACCGTTTGGTGCCGGTATACTTGACGTCGATGAACTTCTCGAAACCCTCGGCCTGCACGAGCTTGTTGAGGATCGCCTTTTTGCCTTCCGGGGTAAACGCGATCGCCTTGTCCGGCCCCTCGATGCGCTCCTGCAGCCAGGCCTTTGCCTCGGGATCCGAGACGTGCATGAACTCAATCCCGAGCGTCGAGCAATAGGTGCGTTTGAGGATCTCAAGCAGCCCGGGAACGGTTGTGAATTCGAGCCCGAGATAATTGTCGATGAAGATTTCCCGCTCGAAATCGGCTGGGGTGAAGCCGTAGCTTTCCGGCTCAAGTTCGGCTGCCGTCTCGTCGGGCCTGAGTTTCAGCGGGTCGAGATCGGCATGCAGGTGCCCGCGCGCCCGGTAGGCGCGAATGATCATGATGGCGCGGATCGAATCTCGCGCTGCCCGCTGCACCGCGTCGGCCGAAACCGCCTCCCCGGCGGCGGCCGCCCTGGCTATGACCGCGGTTGCGGTGCGGCTGGCGATGCCGCCCCAGTCCCCGTCGAGCGCCGCGACCCACTCGCTGTTTTCCGGTTGCGGCCACTCGCCCCGGCCCCAGCTCGGCCCCTCGGCGCCCTTGCGCGCGTCCTCGGGCCCGTCCGGCAGCTTGTCGAAGAACGAGCGCCAGGACACGTCGACGCTGCCCGAATCGGCCTTGTAGCTGGCATAGAGCTTTTCGATGTAGCCGGCGTTGCCGCCGTAAAGGAAAGAGGTGCGGAGGAACGCCTGGTTCTGTTCCTGTCGGGTCATTCTTGTCGTGGCGAGGGATTGCCTCGCCTTCCCTTCCCGCCGGCCGGCGCGAGGGGCTCAAGGCGCCCGGCCGCAGACCTGTTAGCACTAGCCTTGCGCATGCTCCAATCAACCCTTCACGACGGAGAGCAGCAATTCGCCGATCTTTGCCGGAGAGCGGCTGAGCGCCATCCCGGCCGCCTCGAGCGCCGCGATCTTGCTGGCTGCCCCGCCTTTGCCGCCCGAGATCACCGCGCCCGCATGTCCCATGGTCCTCCCCTGCGGCGCCGTCAACCCGGCGATGAACCCCGCCATCGGCTTGCTTCGGCCGCGCCGCGCCTCGTCTAGCAGGAACTGCGCCGCGTCCTCTTCGGCCGACCCCCCGATTTCCCCGATCAGGATGATCGATTGCGTCGCCGAGTCGGCGAGGAACAATTCGAGGATGTCGATGAATTCCGTGCCTTTGACGGGATCTCCCCCGATGCCGACTGCGGTCGATTGCCCGAGCCCGGCATTGGTGGTCTGGAACACCGCCTCATAGGTAAGCGTGCCCGAACGCGAGACAATCCCGACCGAGCCCTTGCGAAAGATGTTGCCGGGCATGATCCCGATCTTGCACGCCTCGGGGGTCAGAACCCCCGGGCAGTTCGGCCCGATAAGCTGTGAGGCGGATTTCTCGAGCCGGGCCTTGACCATGACCATGTCGAGCACGGGGATTCCCTCGGTGATCGCGACAATCAGCGGTATCTCCGCCTCGATCGCCTCGATGATCGCGCCGGCGGCGCCAACGGGGGGTACGTAGACGACCGAGGCCGTGGCCCCGGTCTTGTCCCTGCCCTCCGCGACCGAGGCGAAAACCGGCAACTCGACCTTCCTTCCCGCCGCGTCCCCGGTCCAAATTTCCCCGCCCTTTGCCGGATGCACCCCGCCGACCATTTTGGTGCCGAAATAGGCGAGCGCTTGCTCGGTGTGGAAGGTGCCGGTCTTGCCGGTCAGACCCTGCACCAGAACTTTGGTCCGGCTGTCGACGAGAATGGACAATTGCGCTCCCCTAGAGCCGTTGCAGGTCGGTGGGTGTCAGATTGCCTGGCGCAATGCCCGTTGTGAGCGTGCCGGCGGGCTCGAAGATCGGCGCCACGGGTGCCCTCGTCAGCGGCTGTGGTGCGTCTGGCATCTATTTGCGGTCCTTGATCGCCGCGACGATCTTCCGCGCCGCGTCGTCGAGATCGTCTGCGGAGATGACGTCGAGATCGCTGTCGTCGAGCATTTTCTTGCCCTCCGCCGCCTTGGTTCCCTCCAGTCGCACCACCAGCGGCACTTTTAACCCGACCTCGCGAACCGCCGCCAGCACCCCTTCGGCCAGCACGTCGCACCGCAAAATTCCGCCGAAAATGTTGACCAGAACGCCCTTCACGTTCGGATCGGCGGTGATGATCTTAAACGCCGCGCTGACTTTTTGCGCGTTTGCTCCGCCGCCCACATCGAGGAAGTTCGCCGGTCGGGCACCATGGAGTTTGATGATGTCCATGGTCGCCATGGCGAGCCCGGCCCCGTTGACCAGGCAGCCGATATTGCCGTCCAGCGCCACATAGGCGAGCTCGTGTCGCTTCGCCTCGATTTCCTTCTCGTTCTCCTCGCCGGGGTCGCGCAGCGCCTCGAGGTCCGGGTGGCGGAAAAGCGCATTGTCGTCGAAGGAGATTTTCGCATCTAGGAGCCACAGATGCCCGTCCTCGAGCACAACCAGCGGGTTGATTTCGAGCAGGCTCATGTCCTTCTCGACAAACGCGCGGTAGAGCGCCGGGAACACCCTCATTCCATCGGCGCGTGCCGCCCCGTCGAGCCGCAAGGCGTCGCAAAGGCGGGCCGCGTCCGCCGCCGTCGTCCCCTCGATCGGATCAATCGGCAGGGTGACGATTTTCCCCGGCGACTCGGCGGCGACGGTTTCGATTTCCATGCCGCCCTCGGTCGAGGCGACGAAGGCGACCCGCCCGGCCCGGCGATCGACCAGCAGAGAGACATAGAGTTCGCGGGCGATTTGGGCACCGGCTTCGAGATAAAGCCGGTTGACCCGCTTGCCCGCGGGCCCCGTCTGTTTGGTGACGAGCGTCGCCCCGAGCATCTCGGCGACGTGGGCCTTGACCTCCCCGACGGAGCGGGCGAGCCGTACCCCGCCTTTGGCGTCGGGGCCCAGTCCCTTGAACTTTCCCTTGCCGCGACCGCCGGCATGAATCTGCGATTTGACCACCCAGACCGACGCGTCAAGCGTCTGCGCCGCCGTCTCGGCTTCCCCCGCCGCAAAGACCGGCACCCCCTTGGCGACCGGCAGCCCGAAATCGCGGAGCAGCGCCTTCGCCTGGTATTCGTGGATGTTCATCGCGTCATTCTCCCGCGCGGGGATGGCGGGCGCGAACGCCCCATCAGTTGAGTTTCGGCGCGATCTTCCTGCAATCGGCGATCAGCCGCTGCACCGCCTCGACCGACTTGTCGAAGGCGTTCTGCTCGGACCGGTTCAGCGCAATCTCGACCACGCGCTCGACCCCGCCGGCCCCGATCACGACCGGCACCCCGACATAGGTGCCTTTGACCCCGAACTCGCCCTTCAGATACGCGGCGCAGGGCAATACCCGCTTCTTGTCCTTGAGAAAGCTCTCCGCCATCGCGATCGCCGCGGTCGCCGGCGCATAGTAAGCCGAGCCGGTCTTGAGGAGCCCGACAATCTCGGCGCCCCCGTCGCGGGTGCGCTGGATGATTTCGTCAAGCCGTTCGCGGCTGAGCCAGCCCATCTTGACGAGATCGGTCAGCGGCACCCCTGCGACGGTCGAATAGCGCGGCAGCGGCACCATTGAATCCCCGTGTCCGCCGAGTACGAAGGCGCTGACATCCTCGACCGAAACCCCGAGTTCGCTAGCGATGAAATGCCGGAACCGCGCTGAATCCAGCACCCCCGCCATGCCGACGACCCGGTTGGTGGGCAGGCCCGAGAACCGCTGCAGCGCCCAGACCATGGCGTCGAGCGGATTGGTGATGCAGATGACGAACGCGTCCGGCGCGTACTTGGAGATGCCGGCCCCGACCTGTTCCATCACCTTGAGATTGATCTCAAGGAGGTCGTCACGGCTCATGCCCGGTTTGCGCGGCACCCCGGCGGTGACGATGACCACGTCCGCCCCGGCAATGTCCCTGTATTCCGATGTTCCGGCGAGTTTGGCGTCGAAATCCTCGATCGGCCCCGACTGGCTCAAATCGAGCGCCTTGCCTTGCGGCACCCCGTCGACAATGTCGAAAAGCACCACATCGCCCAGCTCCTTCAGCACGGCCACATGCGCAAGCGTGCCGCCGATCTGCCCGGCGCCGACCAGGGCGATTTTTCTGCGCGCCATGCGTGAGGGTCCCCGAGGGTCGAGCCGAGCGAACGCGCCCTCCTTAGCGCCAACATGTGTCGCAGGCAAGCCGCGGCGGCGGCGCCAATCCCCGCCTTTCGGGCCTCTTCAGAAGACCAGTTCTCCGGCCTGCGCCGCCGTCTTGTCGCGCGTCAAATCGCAGTCAAGCTGGGCCGGGTCGCCCATCAGCCCCACCCACCGGCGACCAGCGCTTGGTAGACGCCAGCGACGAATCGATCTTTGGAAGAACCGGCGCCGATGGCGTGCATCGGCCGGTCAGCGTTCCATGGTGATGCCCCGACCCCCGGCCATGGTGCCGACGAAACGGCCCCCGCTCAGGAGCAGCGTCGCCATCAATTGTCCCGGTTCGTTGTAGAGTTGCACCTGGCTGCCGGCGAGCTGCCAGGAGGCGACGGCGGCAACCCCGGCAACGTCGCAGCCCGGCGCTGAGGCGCGATAGCGGCCGGTTTCTTCCTTGGCGGTATAGGTCAGGTTGAGCCGGCAGGAACTGGTCGTATCGGTAATCGTCCAGCCACCCAGAAGGTCCTCGACGGTCAGCGGGCCGCCGACGCTGGCGACGCTGTCGCCTGAATTGAGGTCGTCGAGGGTAACGAAAGAACCGTCGGGCGCGACCCCGCCATTGCCCTGCAGCAGCGGGTCGGCGGAATCGGAGCCGTCCCCAACCACGCCGAAAGGCGGGTTGAGATCGGTCGAGGACGTCTGTTGCGGATCGCTGCCAACCGGCGGCAGGCTGCCCTGCTGCACCGCCCCGGTCTCGACCGGGGTCAGTTGCGGCAGCGGCGCGCCAATATCGGCGCCCGGAGTGGACGACGATGTGGTGCAGCCCGTCAACGCCATCGCGCCGACGACCGCCCAGATCGCGGTCCTGCCGCCAGATTTCATTCCGTCGCTCCGTTGCCGACCGTGTCGGGCCTGATCGCCGACATTGGGATCAGAGTCAACTCAAGGTACCAACAACCTCAAAGAATGTGGCCAGTTTGCGACCGCCGGGCAACCGGCCGCGCCTTCATTCACCCATGTCCCGGCTCAGCGCCCCTGCCAGGATCGCGGCATCCTCCGCCTCGTCGGCCGGAACCTTGATCTCGATGCCGTTGAGCCCGATGACCCCCGGCAAACCCGGCGCCCCGTTCTCCGTGCCTTCGAGCGGGTGGAATCCGTGCGCCCGCAGTGCCGCGACGATGACCCGCGCCTTGCCGGCATCGCGAAGCGTCAGGACGGTGACGAAGCGCATCAATTGACCTTATCAAGCCGCGAGACGACCCGTTCCCGCCATTCGTCGTAGCGGGTCGAATAGGTGATCCCCGCCTTGACCGCGTCGATCAACGCGACGAGTTCGGCGCGCTGCTTTGCATCGAGTCGCGCCCTGAAAAGCGGAGCCAGCCGGTCGATGACGAGGGCCGGGTCGTCGACCTGAGTATTGACCCACCTGGCATAGTCGATTGCCTCGTCGGCCTCGGCTTTCGTTGCGACCTTCAGCAGCGCAGCGCGGATTACCGCTTCATCGCGCGGGGTGAGCGGAATCTCGTCCGCCGCGATCGCGACAAGCACGGTCGCCGCTGCCGTCACCGGGTCCTCGATTCCGTCGAGTGAGGCGTCCGCCGCCCGTCGGCGCGCCGTGCGGCGCTTCAGGTCGCGCCCGACCTTGCCTGCCACTTGCGCGGCCTCGCCGGCCGCCGCGCGGATGGTCTTCAGCCGGTACCACCAGATGGCGGCTGCCGAGAGAATACCGAGAACGACGAGCAACGTTTGCATGGAGCGCCCCTAAATTCGCCGTTCGACCAGCATTTTCTTGATCTCCCCGATCGCCTTGGCCGGATTGAGACCCTTCGGGCAGGCATTGGCGCAGTTCATGATCGTGTGACAACGATAGAGCCGGAACGGATCCTCGAGAGCATCGAGCCGCTCGCCCCGGGCCTCGTCGCGGCTATCGATCAGCCAGCGATAAGCCTGCAGCAAAACCGCCGGCCCCAGATAGCGCTCGCCGTTCCACCAATAGCTCGGACACGAGGTCGAGCAACAGGCGCAGAGGATGCATTCGTAGAGCCCATCAAGCTTCTCCCGGTCGGCGTGCGACTGCAACCATTCGGTGCGTGGCGCCGGAGTCGTTGTCTTCAGCCACGGCTCGATCGCCCGATGCTGCGCATAAAAGGTCGAAAGGTCAGGCACCAGGTCCTTGATGACCGGCAGATGCGGCAGCGGATAGATTTTGATCGCCCCGCCGATCTCGTCCATCGCCGTGGTACAGGCCAGGGTATTGAGCCCGTCGATGTTCATCGCGCAAGACCCGCACACCCCTTCCCGGCAGGATCGCCTGAGGGTCAGCGTCGGATCGATGTGGTTTTTGATCCAGAGCAGCGCGTCGAGCACCATCGGACCGCAATCATCGGCATCGATCGAGTAGGTATCGATGCGCGGATTGCCCCCGGTATCGGGGTCGTAGCGATAGACCCTGAGCTCGCGCGCAGCGGTCGCCCCGACCGGCTTCGGCCAGGTTATGCCTTCGACCGGCTTCGATCCTTTCGGCAGAGTGAACTGGGCCATGGCTGTGCGGGGGTCCTATTGCGGCAAGGCGCATTGCTGCGGCGCCGTGACGAGGAACATGCCGACCGTCATCGCCTCCACGGGGGTAAGCTGGCCCGAGGCAGCGAGGGACGCCGCGCCTTGCGGATCGGTCAGCATGGTCGCCAGCATGGAATAGAGCTTCGGCTCAAGCTGTTCGAGCCCGAGATCGGCGATGCAGTCGCAGGTGCCCGCCGGCATGGTCATTTCCGTCTCGCAGGCCGCAACAATCTTCGCCCGGTCGTCCTGGGTCTGGGCCATCGCCGGGGCCGCCAAAAGCGCCAACCCCGCAACGCCCGCCAGCCACCTCATCATCTTGCCTTGCCTCCATGCCTCGGCCGCGCCTCTTTCCGGATCACCAGCTTCAATCCGCTCCAGCGATCATCTACCGCCGCGACCTTGACGTCCACAAGATCGCCCCGCAATGCCTCCGCCCTGACCACGTCCTCGGTGACGTCGGTTGCGACCCTGGCCGCCCGCTTCGGCCAGGAAATCCAGATCATCCCGTCCGGCACGATCGCCGCCTCGAGTCCCGGCAGGCCTTTGGCCAACTCCTCACGCGAGGAGGTAAAGGCATGGATCGCATCGAACCCGCCGCCCTGGACCTTGACCTCCCGCCAGTCCGCGGCCTCGGCGACTGAGGCGAATTCGGCACAGCTGGCGAGCTCCGACAGCGTCCCCGGCAGGGCCACAAACATCACCTTCTGGCCTTGCCTGAACCCGAGCTTCTTCGGCAGCGGGGTTCCCGAATAGCCCGCCCCCGTCCTCCTCGAGTTCGCCGCCATCCGGTCTCTCCGCCCCTCAGGGCGCCCCGCACTGATGCGGTACGCTGACCATGAAATTGCTGATCGCCAGCGCCTGCGACATCGTCATCGCCTTGGCGAGCGAGGCGGCCTCCGCGGGGAACCCCGCCGGCAAAGCCAGCCAATTGAGCTGCACCTCGTTGAACCGGCCCAAAGCCTGCTCGGCGACGCAACTGCACACTTCCTGCGGCAGGAACCATTCGGCCACGCAACTGCGCGCAATTTCCGTGCCGATATCCGCCCGCGCCCCCGAGGCGGAACAAACCACAAGCAGAGCTCCCACGACGCCCCGCAACCGCAATGCTTTCATTCACTGCCTCTCCATCCGCTCGGCCCCTCTTCGGGCCGGGTTGTTGGACCCCGGGGTCAATAGACCCGCGCTTTCGGGGCGATCTTCTTCGGGTCGATCCCGTCGCTGAGCGGGGTGGCATGCACCGGACGGTAGCCAAGCGTGACCTTGCCATCGTTCGCGATCTGGGCCAGCGAATGTTTGCGCCAGTTTGCGTCGTCGCGCGCCGGGAAATCCTCCCGGGCATGCGCGCCCCGGCTTTCCTTGCGCGCCTCGGCAGCGTGAACGGTCGCGATCGCGTTGGCCATCAGGTTTTCGAGTTCAAGCGTCTCGACCAAATCCGAATTCCAGATCATCGACCGGTCGGTGACATTGAGTTCGCGGAGTTCGCCCCAGAGCGCCGAGATCCTTTCGCAGCCCTGCCTAAGCGTCGCTTCGGTCCGGAAGACGGCCGCGTCCTCCTGCATCGCCCGCTGCATTTTCTCGCGCAGCACCGCCGTCGGCATGCCACCCTTGGCATGGCGCAACCGGTCGAAGCGGGCGATGCTCGCCTCAAAGCCCTTCTCGTTGACCGGCGCCACCGCTGCCTGGCGGTCGACAACTTCGCCCGCCCGGATCGCCGCGGCGCGGCCAAAGACGACGAGATCGATCAGCGAATTCGCTCCGAGCCGGTTGGCTCCGTGCACCGAGCAGCAGCCGGCCTCCCCGACCGCCATCAGGCCCGGTGCCACCCGGTCCGGCTCGTCCGCGGTCGGGTCGAGCACTTCGCCCCAGTAGTTCGTCGGGATGCCGCCCATATTGTAGTGGACCGTCGGCAAGACCGGGATCGGGTCGCGCGTCACGTCGACGCCCGCGAAGATCCGCGCGCTCTCCGTGATCCCCGGTAGCCGCTCGTGCAGGACTCGCGGGTCGAGATGGTCGAGGTGCAGGTAGAGATGGTCCTTCCTTGGCCCCACCCCCCGCCCCTCGCGAATCTCGATCGTCATGCAGCGTGAGACGACATCGCGCGAGGCGAGGTCCTTGGCATTGGGCGCGTAGCGCTCCATGAACCGCTCGCCCACCGAATTGGCGAGATACCCGCCCTCCCCCCGCGCCCCCTCGGTGATGAGGACGCCCGCGCCATAGACCCCCGTCGGATGGAACTGTACGAACTCCATGTCCTGCAGCGTCAGCCCGGCCCGCGCCACCATGCCGCCGCCGTCCCCGGTGCAGGTGTGCGCCGAAGTGCAGGAGGAATAGGCGCGCCCGTAGCCGCCCGTCGCCAGCACCGTGAGCTTGGCGCAGAACCGATGGATCGTCCCGTCCTCGAGGTTCCAGGCCACGACCCCTTGGCAGACCCCGTCCTCGCCCATCATGAGGTCGATGGCAAAATACTCGACGAAGAACTCGGCATCGTGCCTCACCGACTGCCCGTAGAGCGTGTGCAGGATCGCATGACCCGTCCGGTCGGCGGCGGCGCAGGTGCGCTGCACTGGCGGCCCCTCGCCGTAATTCTGCATGTGCCCGCCAAACGGCCGCTGATAGATGCGCCCGCCCTCGGTACGGCTGAACGGCACCCCGTAATGTTCGAGCTCGTAGACCGATTCCGCGGCGTGACGGGCGAGGTACTCGATCGCGTCATTGTCCCCCAACCAGTCCGACCCCTTGATCGTATCGTACATATGCCACTGCCAGGAATCGGGTCCCATATTGCCGAGCGAGGCGGCGATGCCGCCCTGCGCCGCGACGGTGTGGGAACGCGTCGGAAAGACTTTGGTGATGCAGGCGGTGCGCAGCCCCTGCTCGGCCATCCCGAGCGTCGCCCTTAGCCCCGAACCGCCGGCCCCGACGACGACCACGTCGAAGTCATGGGTGAAGGTTTCGTAAGCGGGGCCCGGCATCCGCCCTCAGCCTCCGAACCCGAGCCAAAGAACGGAAAGGATCGCCACCGCGGCGACCGCCAGCGAGAAGAGGTTGTTGAGCGCCAAGAGCACCTTGGCGGCTTGGCTCGAGACATAGTCCTCGATCACCACCTGCATGCCGATCCGCATGTGCCAGGCAATCGAGGCGATGGCGAGGATCGCAGCAGCAGCCACAACCGGATTGGCAAGGGTCGCGACCAATTCAGCCCGCCCCGCCCCGACATGGCTCAAAACCAGCCAGACGAAAAACAGGATCAAGGGAACGTTTGCGGCCGCCGTCAGCCGCTGCTGCACAAAATGGTCGGTGCCGCCCTTGGCCGAGGCAAGCCCCAGAAACCCTGTGGGCGTCCGCTTGTCCATCGTGCCGACCTCCCTCAGACCAACAGCCAGAGCCAGATGGCAGCGGTGATCGCCAGCGACCCGCCAATCGTCGCCCAACCGAGCCAATGCCGCGCCATGCCGTACCCGGCGCCGAAATCCCAGATGAAGTGCCGCAGGCCCCCCAGCATGTGGTGAAACAGCGCCCAGGTGTATCCGAAGAGCAGGAGCCGGCCGAACCAGTGGTCGAAGAAGCCCTGCACCTGGCCGAACGGGCCATCTCCCAATGCCGCCGCGGCGAGCCATACAGCGACGATCGCGGTGCCAAAATAGAGTCCCACTCCGGTGATCCGGTGGGCGATCGACATCGCCATGGTGATCGATAGCCGGTAGATTTGCAGATGCGGCGAAAGCGGCCGGGAAGTCGGGGCCATGTCCGGACTCGATGCGAGGCGGCCGGGGAATTCTGCCGCGCGACTGAGCTTAAGCATTAACTGCGCGCGCCGCCCGCGTCAAAGCAAACGCCGCGGGGCGCGCCCGGCGGCCGGTTCTCATCACCCGCGTCCAAATCCGGCGCGGAATGCGGCGACCGCCACGTTCTGGGCAATACGGCGGCAAGCCAGCCCGGGAGATCCCCTTGTCTTCTCAATCGGTTGAAAGAACCGTGGCAAGCCCTCCGCAATTCGGCGCTTGCGCTTCATCGCATCGCCGGAGCAATTCCCCGACCTTGCCCCTTTGCGGTCGGGACCTCGTCGCATTGGGCGCGCAGGGTTTTCATTGTCCAACGCCCGGCATGGACCTGGAAGAGAGCGAGAGTTCACCCGGACGAATTCACCGCGCCGATCGGCCAACTCGGCGCGGCGAAGGCCGAATAACCCTCATTCGGCCCACGCAGGAGGCCGCTCCGCATCCCTCGGCGGGGCGGCTTCCGGCCGTCCGGCGATCGAAGTTTCCGAAGCTCAGGCCGCTTGTTTGATCAGCCCGCGATTGATCAGGCACTCGGCGATCTGCACCGTATTCAGCGCCGCGCCTTTCCTGAGATTGTCGGAGACGACCCAGAGACTGAGTCCGTTCTCGACCGTCATGTCCTCGCGGATGCGGGAGACGTAGGTCGCATATTCGCCGACCGTCTCGACGGGGGTGATGTAGCCGCCGTCCTCGCGCTTGTCGACGACGACGATACCCGGCGCCTCACGCAATATTTCGCGCGCCTCGTCGGCGGTGATCTCTTTCTCGAACTCGAGATTGACCGCCTCGGAATGGCCGACAAACACCGGCACCCGCACCGCGGTGACCGTTACCCTGATCTTCGGGTCGAGGATTTTCTTGGTCTCGACGGCGATCTTCCATTCTTCCCTGGTCGAGCCGTCTTCCATGAAGACGTCGATATGCGGGATGACGTTGAAGGCAATCTGCTTGGTAAATTTCTTCGCCTCCGGCACGTCAGTGACGAAAATGCCCTTGGTCTGATTCCAAAGCTCGTCCATGGCTTCCTTGCCCGCCCCCGAGACCGACTGGTAGGTCGCCACCACCACTCGCTTGATCGTCGCGAAATCGTGCAGCGGCTTCAGCGCCACCACCAGCTGCGCCGTCGAGCAATTGGGATTGGCGATGATGTTCATCCGCTCGCGCCGGCCCATATAGGCGTCGAGCACCCCGGCATTGACCTCGGGCACGACCAACGGCACCTCGGCGTGGTAGCGCCAGGCCGAGGAATTGTCGATGACGATACAGCCGATCCTGCCGATCTTCGGCGCCCATTCGCGGGAGACCGCCGAGCCCGCCGACATCAGGCAGAAATCGACGCCGCGAAAGTCGAAATTGGCGAGGTCCCGGCATTTGACGGTCCGGTCGCCGAACGAGAGCTCCCGCCCCACCGACCGCGACGAAGCGAGCGCAAAAATCTCGTCGACCGCGAATTCGCGCTCATCGAGGATGTTGAAAAGTTCGCGCCCGACATTGCCGGTGGCGCCGACCACCGCGACCTTGTAGCCCATCACCAAATCCTGTCCGTCCACCCGGATTCCGGGCGGCCGCCTTCATACCCCGATCCCGATAAGAGTCAATAAAGCCCGCCGGCCGCCGCGCCCTTCAGGCGCCGAGCCGGTCGCGGATCGCCGCGCCCATCTCCGCCGTCGAGACCCGCTCGCAGCCGGCCTGCATGATGTCGGGCGTCCTCAGTCCCTCGATGAGGATCGCTGCGATCGCCGCCTCGACCTGGTCGGCGAGATCGACTCGGCCGAACGAATATCGCAAGCACATCGCAAAACTTGCGATCATGGCAATCGGATTGGCGATGCCCATGCCCGCAATGTCGGGCGCCGAGCCATGCACCGGCTCGTAAAGCGCCTTGCGCTTGCCGGTCGCTTTGTCGGTTGCCCCAAGCGAGGCCGAGGGCAGCATCCCGAGCGAGCCGGTTAGCATGGCGGCGGCGTCCGACAAGATGTCGCCGAAAAGATTGTCGGTGACGATGACGTCGAACTGTTTCGGATTGCGGACGAGCTGCATGACGCAATTGTCGGCGAGGATATGTTCAAGCCGCACGTCGGGATAATCCAGCCGGTGCACCCCCTGAACCACCTCGTCCCAGAGCACGCCCGTCTTCATGACATTCTTTTTGTCGGCCGAATGCACGAGCTTCTTGCGGGTGCGCGCCATATCGAAGGCGACCCGCGCGATCCGGTCGATCTCATAGGTCTCATAGACCTGGGTATCGACCGCGCGTTTTTGTCCCCTGCCGAGGTCGGTAATCTCTTTCGGCTCACCGAAATAGACCCCGCCGGTCAGCTCCCGCACGATCAAGAGGTCGAGCCCCTCGACGAGCTCGCGCTTCAAAGCCGAGGCGTCGGCGAGCGCCGGATAGCAGATCGCCGGCCGCAGATTGGCGAAAAGCCCGAGATCCTTCCTGAGCCGCAAGAGCCCCGCCTCGGGCCGCGCTTCGTAGGGAACGCGATCCCATTTCGGCCCCCCGACGGCGCCGAACATCACCGCGTCGGCGGCACGCGCCTTCGCCATGTCGGGGTCCGAGATCGCCGAACCGTGCACATCGTACGCCGTCCCGCCAACCAGCGCCGTCTCGAAGGTGAAATCGGTTGCCCCGCCGGCATTCAGCACCGCGATCAGCTTTTCGACCTCGGCCATGATCTCGGTGCCGATGCCGTCGCCGGGCAACAGCAGTAAATGCGCTGACATCGACAGGATACCCTTCGCCTAGGAGCGCGGCGCCCCCGCGCCCTTGCGCGCGGTGACCTCGATCTCGACCTTCATTTCCGGCATCACCAGCCCGGCAATCAGCATCGTCGCCGCCGGCTTGACCTTGCCGAAGACTTCTCCCGCCACCCCCGCCACCGCATCGAAGTCGGCGCGATCGGCGAGATAGTACCGTACCCGCACCACGTCGCGCAGCGAGGCGCCGGCTTCACGCAGCACCTTGCCAATCGTCGCTAAGGCCTGGCGCGCCTGCTCGTCGACCTCGGCGGGCATCTGCATGGTCCTGTAGTCGTAGCCGGCCGTACCCGACACATAGACCATGTCGCCGTCGACCACGGCCCGCGAATAGCCGATCTTCTGCTCGAAGGCCGAGCCGGTCGAGATCCTCCGCATCGGTTCGCCGCGCCCCTTGCCTTAGTCTTCCTTATTGGTCATCCGCCCGCCGAGGATGAAGCCGATGACCGCGCCCAACAGCGTCGCAATCACGGCGTTCTCGATCTTGCCCATGCCGGCAAGGATCAGGATCGTCGGCAGCACCAGCACCAGGCCGAGCGCCTGAATATTGCGCGGGCCCCAGCCGGAGCTCTGTTTCTGATAGACGATGTAGAGACCGCCGAAGAAAATGACGGCGGCAGCAATCAAGACGACGATTAAGGTCGGATCGGGCATCTGCTTGCTCCTTGGTTTAGACCCACGGCCGCTCGCGGGTCAGAGCCCCTTCGAAACTGGAAATCGCGTCGCTCCTGGCGAGCGTCATGCCGATATCGTCGAGCCCCCCGAGTAGCGCCTGCTTGCGCGCCGGATCGATGTCGAAGTGGATCGTGCCGCCGTCCGGCCCCCGGATCGTCTGCGCCTCGAGATCGACGGTCAGCGTCGCGTTCGCCCCCCGATCGGCGTCGTCCATCAGCAACGCCAGCTGCTCTGGCGTCACCGCGATCGGCAACATCCCGTTCTTGAAGCAGTTGTTGTAGAAAATGTCGGCGAAGCTCGTCGAGACGACGCAGCTGATCCCGAAATCCTTGAGTGCCCAGGGCGCGTGCTCGCGCGATGAGCCGCAGCCGAAATTGTCGCCGGCAATCAGGATCTTGGCTTCCCGATAAGCCGGCCGGTTGAGCACGAAATCGGGATTCTCGCTGCCGTCGTCGCGGTACCTCATCTCGGCGAAGAGTGCCCCCCCGAGCCCGGTGCGCTTGATCGTCTTCAGATATTGCTTGGGGACGATCATGTCGGTGTCGACATTGACGATCGGCAGCGGCGCCGCTACCCCGGTGAGCGTCGTGAACCTGTCCATGACCCGTCCCTTTCGGGCCGCTACATGCGCCACGGACCGCCCGCCGGTCAAGCGGCCCCCCGCCCGGTTGTCAGCCCCCATTCCCGATGCCACAAAGATCGCCTTGAGCCCGAGGAGACGCGATGACCCCGCATAACCAAGCCAGGAAGGGCGACTATGCCGAAGCCGTGCTGTTGCCGGGCGATCCGCTGCGCGCCAAATGGATCGCCGAAACCTTCCTCGAGACCCCGAAACTGGTCAATTCGGTGCGCAACTGCCTCGGCTATACGGGCCAATGGAAAGGCAAGCCGGTCAGCGTCCAGGCGACCGGCATGGGCCAGCCATCGCTGGCCATCTATGTCCAGGAGCTCCTCGCCGACTACGGCGTCAAGACGCTGATCCGGGTCGGCACCTGCGGCGGGCTCAATGCGAAAGTTAAGGTCCGCGACCTCGTCATCGCCGTCACCGCTTCGACCGACAGCGCCATGAACGACCTCACCTTCGGCACGTTCCGCTACGCCCCGTTCGCCGATTTCTCGCTGTTGCGCGGCGCGGTCGAGCTCGCCGAGGGCCGCGACATGGCCTGGCATGTGGGCGCGATCGTCTCCTCGGACACCTTCTATGTCGAGGGCGGGGTCAAGGCCTACGAGCCGCTGCCCGCCCATGGCGTCCTCGCGGTCGAAATGGAGGGGGCGATGCTCTACACCCTCGCCGCCCGCTTCGGCGCCCGCGCGCTCGCCATCTCGACCATGACCGATTGTCTGGTTACCGGCGACCAGATCGGGGCCGCCGACCGTCAGTCCTCGCTGACCGACATGGCCGAACTCGCCCTCGACCTCGCGATCGGCGCTCCCGCCCGTCCATGAGCGTCCTCGACCGGCTGGCCGGGGCGCTTGGGCGCAACGACGAGCAACCCAACATCGCACTCGCCATCGAACTCGCCACGGCGGGCGACAAAATCACCGTCGCCGAGCTGGCCGAAGCGATCGGGGCGAAAAGCGTCGCCGTCGCCAATGATGCGATCAAGGTCCTCTACGAGATCGGCGAACGCCGGCCGGCCTTGATCGCGCCCCATGTGGACGAGTTCTTCAGGGCGCTCAAAAGCCGCAATAACCGCCTCGTTTGGGGAGCGCTGAGCGCGCTCGACACGCTGACCGCGTCCCGGCCGGAATTGATCGGGCTCCGGCTGCCCGAAATCCTCGAAGCGGCCGACCGGAGCTCGGTCATTGCCAAGGACAAAACCGTCTCCATGCTCGCGACCTTCGCCAGCAAGTCCGGCGCCGCCCCCGCTGCCTGGGGATTGCTCGTCGCGATGCTGCGGACCAGCGCCATCAACCAGACCCCGATGTATGCCGAATTGGCCCTCAAGGCCGCCCCGATGAACGACCCGGCCGCCCTCGCCAAAGTGCTCAACAAGCGCCTCGGCGACATCGGTCAGCCCGCCAAACGCCGCCGTATTGAAAAAGTGCTGCGAGCGCTGGAGGGGCCGAAAGCCCGGTGACGGCCCTTTTTTGGTCTCCTTCGGCCGCCAAGCTTCGTTGGTTTTGGCAAAAAAGGGGCTTTTCCGGAGCGATCATGCTGAACGACAACAACGCCGCGCGCCTCAAGGAAGGCGTCAAGGGCCTTGAAGTTCTGACCCGATTCACCCTGGCGGTGCTGGCGCTGGCGAGCGGGGTCTATACCTATCTCGGCGTGCGCAGCCTGCTCGACGGGCCGCCCACCCTCGTCTTCTTCGCCGCCGTAATCTACTCAGCCGCCGTCGCGGTCGCCATTTATTCCTTCTGGATGTTCATGATGCGGTTCTTGCCGCTGATGCGCGACGCGACCCGCCGCTGGGCAATGATCGGGGTAATGCTGCTCGGCTCGGCGATGATCGTCGCCATGAGTGCCTGGCTGAACGCCGCGGCGCTCGCCGGCTCCGCCGCTCTCGAGCAACATCTGGCCGTCACCCTCGAAGGTTACGTCGCCGATCTTGATCAAGCGCACGCCAATGCGCTCGCCGCTCAATCCCTTCTGCCCGATCTGCAGCGCGCCTCCGACCGGTTTTCGCGTCTGGCGCTCGACGAACGCGACACCGGGGCGCTCACCGGCACCACCGGCGCCGGCAGCGTCGTCCAGCTTCTCTCCCAGATGTCCGCCCAGCTCGACGAGCTTGGCGAATCGATCCTTGCTTCCCGCGCCACGGTCGCCGAACTTTTCGCGCAGGGCTCGGCGCATCTCGAAGCAATGCGCGAGCTCGTCTCGGCGTCCGGCGACGTGCAGCCGCGCGCCGACCGGTTCGCCGCCGAGGCGGTCACACTCGCCGGGGTCGTCGCTGCCCTGCAGGAGACATCGGTCGCCGCCTCGGTCAAGCGCGCCGCCCAGGACCTTTCGCTCGGCTTCATCGCACCGGTCGCCGACGGCTCGAGCGCCGATCTGGTGCAGCGCCAGGACCGGGTGATGCAGACCGTCTTTACGTCGGTGCAGGCGCAGTCGCAGGCATTGACCGTCGCCGCCGAGGAGATTCTCGCCCAGCCGAAAGTCGCGCCGCGCCGCTTCGTGCCGCTGTCGACCGCCGACGCCGTGCTTCGCTATGCCTCCGACTTCATCCCCTCCTGGGCCGGTGCAATCTCGATCGACCTTTTGCCCGGCGTCCTGGTCCTGATTCTCGCGGTCGTCTACAGCGCCGCCCGCCGCGAATCGCAGACGCTGGACGCCGCCGACAAGATCACCGCTGCCGAGATGATGCGCTCGGTCGCCCTCTATCGCGAAATGACCAGCGCCGCATCGGGTGAGGCGGCCGACACCGAAATCGAGATTGCCGAAACCCCGCCGGCCGAACCGGCTGCAGCGAGGGCCGACGAGGCGACGGTCACCCCGCTCGACCTCTCCAAACGCAGCCGGCCCAATCCCTCGGCATGAGCGCCCCCGCCGCCGCCGACCCATCCCCGCCGAAGCGCCTCGGCCGCTGGCTCAACGATGACCGCATCGTCCGGATTGTGTTCTACGCCCTCTTGGGCGGCGCGGCGGTCATGCTCTGGCTCGATTTTCGGGGCCTGCAAGATGATGTGCTCTATGTGCCCGGCATCGACGGCCCGGCGATTCTGCCCGCCGTCGAACGACCAGAGATCGACCCAAACGCCCCGCAATTCTTGCCCCGCGAGCGCGTCACCGCCGACAACGAAATTTTGCTCGCGCCGCTCACCATCTCGCTCAAGCCGGGCGGCATCCTCTTGCTCGAAGGCACGATCGATCCCGGCGCCGCCGCCCGATTTGCCGCCGAGATCGCCGAACGCGGCGAATATGTCATGACCGTCGCGCTCAATTCGCCCGGCGGCTCGGTCGACGATGCGCTGTCGATCGCAAGCCTCATCCGCGAGAAGGGCTACGCGACCGAAGTTGGCAGCGGCGGCTTTTGCGCCTCCTCCTGCCCCTTGATATTCGCCGGTGGCGAGGCGCGGCGCGCCGGGACCGGCGCTGCGATCGGGGTGCATCAGGCCTTCGCCGGCGGCGAGGTCATGCCTGGCCCGGCCCAGGCCATGTCCGACGCCCAGGCGACGACCGCCCGAATTGCCCGGCATCTCGACGCCATGGGGATCGACCCGGAAGTCTGGGTCCATGCGCTTGAGACCCCGCCCGACCGGCTTTACTATTTCTCGCCAGACGAGCTGATCGCGCTTAATCTGGCTACCGAAATCGTGAACTGATCCGCGCCGCCCAATTTCGCTCACACGGTCCGACCATGCAACAGGCCCGCCGCAAATTGCTCTCACTTCTCGCCGCCACCGCCCTGGCTGCCGCTTGCGTGCCGGCTCTGGCCCATCACGGCTGGTCATGGACCGGGGAAGAATTCTTTGAACTCACCGATACCCTCACCGACATCTATGTCGGCAATCCTCACGCGACCCTCGAACTCGACGTCGACGGGGTCGTCTGGCGGGTCGAACTGGCGCCGCTCAACCAGACGCTGAACGCCGGGTTCGACGAAACCGCCGTCGCATTGGGCGCTGAGGTCACCGTGATCGGTCACCGCTCGCTCGATCCCAATGAGCCGCGCATGAAGGCCGTACGGGTCATCGTCGGCGACAAGACCTATGACGTCTATCCCGATCGCGCCGTGGAATTGCCCAGCCCTTGATGGCCGACCTGATCGGCGGTCTCGAAGCCTGGAGCGTCGCGGAATTCTTGCGCCGCTCGGTTTGGGCCTATCCACTCGTCAACTGGCTCCACATCATCGCGATCGGTTTCCTGATCACCAGCGCCATCTTGATGGACCTTCGGATTCTCGGACTGGGGCGGGGGATCGACGCCAGCGTGGTTGTCCGGCATCTGAGACCGGTTGCCGCCATCGCGCTTGTCGTCGCCATAGCCGCCGGCTTTCTGCTGTTCGCCGTGAAAGCGGGCGACTACGCGCGCAACCCGGTTTTCCTCACCAAGATGGGTCTGTTGGCTTTGGCGATTCTCAACGCGGCATTGTTCACGAGTTTCCGCGCCCATCGCGATCGGCACTCCGCCGGCGCGCGAGCCATGGCGGCGTTTTCGATCCTGCTCTGGCTGTCAGTGGCGCTGGCCGGGAGGCTGATCGCCTATGTCGAATAGGCCCAACTCGCCGGCTCGCACAGGATTACATCGTGAAAGCTCTCGAAATAGGCGATCAGCGGACAGCCAACCCGATCGGGCCGCAGCTCGCCACCGAGATTGTCGACTGGCCTTTGCGCAGCCCGTCCGCAAGGGTGGATAACCCGGCTCTGTCGCCAAAAGTTCACGCGCCCGTCATCGCAGCATTGCGCACTGGCCACCTTCTGACGGCATCCAACTCTGCATCAGCAAAGGACCGCTGCCATGAAACTGCGAATCCTCACACTGGCGCTGGCGTCAGCCGCCTCGCCCGCTCTTGCCCAAGATTTCGGCTCCTCCGTCGACGCCATGCTCGCCGCCCAGTCGATGCAGTATTTCGGCATCGCCGCCCCGCTCGCCGCCTCGGCGCCTTCTTCCTTCACTCCCTACCGGACCGCCGGGCAGACCGCCTCCGACCAGATTGCGCTCGCCGGCGGGCTGACGGCCTCGTACCTGACCCGCGACGTCGCCGACAGTCTCGACATGATGGCCTTCTTCCCCGCCGACAACCCGACCCACATCATCGGTTGCATCGAAGGCGACCGCGAGGAGATCGCCGCTGGCAAGCTAAATCCTTCCGTTCAGTCGATTTCGCTGGCGGACGGCACCGTCAGCACTCTGCTTCGCGGCATGGTCGCCTGCGACGGCATTCGCACCAGCCCCTGGGGCACCGTCATCGCCACCGAGGAAGAAGATGACGGCGGCGTATATGAAATTCTCGACCCGCTCTTGATCGACAACGTCGTCATCAGCGATCGCGCGACCGGCGCCGTCTCCGACCCGGCTCACGTCGCCAAACGCACCGCCATGGCGGTGATCGCCTGGGAAGGCTTTGTGATGACGCCGGAAGGCGTCGTCTATGGCGGCGACGAACTGCGCCCCGGCACCGATGCACCCGACGCCGACGGCGGCGCCTTGTTCAAGTTCATTCCCGCGACGCTTTACAGCGGCGGCATGATCGCATCGCTCGACCAGTCTCCGCTCGTTGCCGGCACCAGCTACGCCCTGCAGGTCTCCTGCCAGGGCGCCTCCGTGCAGGCCGGCCAGGGCTGCGAGATCGGCAAGGGCTGGTGGGTCGAGATCGATCCCGCCACGGCGCGGGCCAGCGCCTTCGCCAGCCACGCGGCCGGCTACTACCGGCCCGAGGACCTGCATCAGGATCCGCTCTTCGCCGGCCCCGGCATCCGCATGTGTGGCGCCAATACCGGCAACGAAGGCGCGTCGAACTATGCCGAGGTCATGTGCTACATCGATTCCGAGCCGACGCTTGCTCCCGCCCCCGACGCCGACGGCAAGGTCACGCTGTCCGCCGAGGCCAACCGCTTCGTCGAGGGCGACCCCGACTTCAATTCCATGGACAATCTTGCTTTCCAGCCCGGGACCGGCATCCTCTACGTCATCGAGGACCACGAGAACGGCGACATTTTCGCTTGCCTGCCCGACGGGGGCGACCGCGACATCAAGACCGACGGCTGCATCAAGATGCTCTCGGTGAAGGATTCCTCGGCCGAGCCGACCGGCTTCATCTTCACGCCGGACGGGATGACCGCCTACGTGTCGATCCAGCACTCGGACGACGCGAACATGAGCCCGCTCGACGACTACGGCACCGACGATCTCGTCGTCATCACGGGCTTCGCCCGACCCGCCATGTAGGGCCGGCCGGCCTCTCCAAAGGGAAAGCGGGGTCCTTGGGCCCCGCTTTTTGTTAGCACTGGCCGGCGAGTTCGGAGGCTCCTACCGCCGCGATCTCAATTCGATCACGTCGTGGGCGCTCTCGAATGCCGGAAAGGGCAACTCCAGCACGAACGGCTCGCCGTCCTCGAACGCCTTGAGGAGACAGCCCACCTGGTCGCGGTCGGAGGCCCCTTCATAGGGGCGCGATTCCTCGTCCCAGTAGTGCAGCGCCCCGCGATAGGCGAGACCCTCCCCCGCCGGGGTCAGCGTGCCGGAAAAGCGCTGCGAGCCGGTGAGCTTCTCGATCGTCAGCTGGTCGCCATCCCGGCCGATCTCGCACTCGAACCAGCCATAGACGGTTAGCGCGCCAAGCCCGCCGAGCTTAATCGTCCGGCATTGATATTTACCCTCGACGATGCTGGCGAGCGGGGAAAGCCCGGCCTCGTAAATGCCGGCGACCGCCGCCCGGTCCGCCGCGCTATCGCTCAACAGCGCTCCGGCCAGCCCGCGCGACCGGCTGGTCGTCAGATTTTCGAGCCGGAAAACGTCGCGCTCGGACAGGCTCATTTGCTTGGTCGACACGCAGGGCACGCCGGACAGCGTCGGAACGTCCGCCAAGGCCGGCAGCGTCAGGCAGGTCCCAAGCAGCAGGGCGGCGATGGCGTTGCGCCTCATGGCATAGCTCCTATCGGCGGCCGTCTTCGAGCGCCTCCATATCCTCGTCGGAAAAGCCGAAATGATGGCCGATCTCATGCACCAGCACATGCGCGATCACCGCCCCCAGCGTCTCTTCATGCTCGGCCCAGTAGTCAAGGATCGGCCGCCGATAGAGCCAGATGCGGTTCGGCAGCTGCCCGGTGATGGCGCCGGCGCCGGTCTGCGCCAGGCCGACGCCCTCGAACAGACCCATCAGGTCGAAGAGTGAATCGAGCTCGAGATCGTCGAGCACTTCATCCTCGGCAAACTCGGCAAGAAAAATCGGCACGTCACCGACGAGCTCGCGGAACTTTTCCGGCAGACTGTCGAAAGTCGCGCGGGCAATGGCCTCAAATTCCGCCAGCGACGGCGCCTGGCGGTCGGTCCAGGGATCTTTCAACGCCACTCGCGGATATCGACGAAGCGTCCGGCGATTGCCGCCGCCGCGGCCATGGCGGGGGAGACGAGATGGGTCCTGCCCTTGAAGCCCTGCCGTCCCTCGAAATTGCGGTTCGACGTCGAGGCGCAGCGTTCGCCGGGCTTCAGCTTGTCGGCGTTCATGGCGAGGCACATCGAGCATCCCGGCTCGCGCCATTCGAACCCGGCTGCGATGAAGATCTTGTCGAGGCCTTCCTGCTCCGCCTGGGCTTTGACCAGCCCCGAACCCGGCACCACCATCGCGCTGACGCCATCGGCGACCTTTCGGCCCCTGACGATTGCCGCGGCGGCGCGCAGATCCTCGATCCGCCCGTTGGTGCAAGAGCCGAGGAACACCCGCTCGATAGTGATGTCCTTGATCCTGGTGCCGGGCCTCAACCCCATATAGTCGAGCGCCCGCCATTTCGAGGCGCGGCGGTTTTCGTCGGCGATGCGATCGGGATCGGGGACTTCGCCAGTGACCGCGACCACGTCTTCGGGGCTCGATCCCCACGTGACGACCGGGGGCAACGCCGCTGCGTCGAGGGTCATTTCGCGGTCGACATGCGCGCCCTCGTCGGATTTGAGCGTTTGCCAATAATCCATCGCCATCTTGAGCGCCTTGCCTTTCGGCGCCCGCGGCCGCCCCTCGATATAGGCAAAGGTCGTCTCGTCGGGCGCGATCAGCCCGGCCCGCGCGCCGCCCTCGATCGACATGTTGCAGACCGTCATCCGGCCTTCCATCGAGAGCGCCCGGATGGCGCTGCCGGCATACTCGAGCACATGGCCGGTGCCCCCGGAGGTGCCGATCTCCCCGATAATCGACAGGATGATATCCTTGGCGGTGACCCCGGCAGGGAGCGCTCCCTCGACCTTGACGCGCATGTTCTTGGCCTTCGACTGGATCAGCGTCTGGGTCGCCAGCACATGCTCGACTTCCGACGTGCCGATCCCCTGCGCCAGCGCCCCGAACGCCCCGTGGGTCGAGGTATGGCTGTCCCCGCAGACGATCGTCATGCCCGGCAGGGTAAATCCCTGTTCGGGCCCGACGATGTGGACGATCCCCTGCCGCCGGTCAAGCTCGTCGAAATATTCGACGCCGAAATCCGCGGCATTGTGGGCGAGCGTTTCGACCTGGAGCGCGCTTTCCGGATCGTCGATGCCGTGCCGGCGATCGGTCGTCGGCACGTTGTGATCGACGACGGCGAGCGTCCGCTGCGGCGCCCGGACCTTGCGTCCGGCGAGCCGCAGCCCCTCGAACGCTTGCGGGCTCGTCACCTCATGCACCAGATGCCGGTCGACATAGATCAACGAGGTGCCGTCGCCATTGTCGGCGACCAGATGATCGTCCCAGATCCTGTCGTAAAGCGTGCGCGGACGCGCCATTTCGGGCCGAGTTCACCTGATCGGATTTGAAATCGCGCCCGTTCTAGTCCCTCGCCCCGCGCCCGGTCAAGACGGCCGGAACGGTGTTGCCGCTGCGCCGCCGCGGCACCCAGGCGGCCTTGTCTTTTTTTGTTGTTCCATACGCGCTAGCCTTCGCGACGGCGCGGGCGGAGGGGCGATCGATGACGATTGAAGACGCGCCGGCCAGGGGACGGCTGCTGCGCCGCACCGCCGAACTCGGCGCCCGCGACGCCGACTTCGGCCGCTTCCTCACCCAGCTCGTCGAGGCGATCGAGGAGACCGACTTCGCGGGCGGCGATCCTGAAGCCCTCATTTCGATCTTCCGCCAAAGTTTTGCAGGCCTCGCCGCGCACACTCCTGGCCGCCACACCATCAACATCTGGACCCCCGGCCCGGACGCACCGCCCGGCACCCGTATCGTCGACATCTACAATGACGACATGCCGTTCCTCGTCGACTCGACGCTGCTGGCGATCCGCGCCCTGGGCGGCACCGTCATGCTCCTCGGCCATCCGATCCTCAAGCTCAAGCGCGGCGGCGGCAAGATCGAGGTCCTCGCCTCGGGCGAGGGCACCGAGAAGGTCAGCCACCTGCATATCCATGTCGCCGGCATCGGCGACGAGGTCGAGGTCGCGGCGCTTCGCGACGAGCTCGACGAAGTTCTCGTGCGCGTGCGCCGCGTGGTGCGCGGCTGGCGCCCGATGCTGGAGCGGCTCGGCGAAGTAGTGCGCGCCTATCGCGACGGCACCCCGCGCGTCGACCCCGAAGCCCTCGCCGAGGCGATGCATTTTCTCGCGTGGCTTGCCGACCGCAATTTCACTTTTCTCGGCATGCGCGAATACGCGATCGCCGAAAAGGGCGCCATTGCCACCCTCGAGCCGATCAGCGAAACCGGTCTCGGCATTCTCGAGGACGCGACCTTTAGATATATCCGCCAGGGCACCCAGTATATGGACATGACCCCCCAGCACATGGCGTATCTGCGAACGCCGGACCCGCTGCTCGTCACCAAGGCCAACGCCCAGGCTAAGGTCCACCGCCGCACCCATATGGACTATGTCGGCATCAAGCTCTACGGCAAGGACGGAATGCAAAGCGGCGAATTGCGCGTGATCGGCCTTTTCACCTCCGCGTCGCTGGCCATCCCGCTTTCAGACGTGCCGTTGGTGCGCCGCAAGGTCGCCGAAGTGATGGGGCGCTCGGGCCTCGACCCGAAGAGCCATTCCGGCAAGGCGCTGATGAACGCGCTCGACAATTACTCGCGCGACGAATTGTTTCAGATCGGCGTCGACGACCTCCTCGACTTTGCGAGCCTGATCGCCGCGCTTTCCGACCGGCCGCGCATCAGGGTCTTGCCGCGCATCGACCCGTTCGACAATTTCGTCTCGGTCTTAGTCTACCTGCCCCGCGACCGCTACGATTCCGATTTGCGCGCCCGCATCGGGCTTTATCTCGCCACCCGCTACGAGGGCCGGGTGTCCGCTTTCTATCCGAGCTTTCCCGAGGGCGAGCTTGTCCGGGTGCATTTCATCATCGGCCGCAACGGCGGGGCGACTCCGCGCCCCGGCCGCGCCGAACTCGAGGCCCACGTCATCGACCTGACCCGTTCGTTCGGCGACCGGCTGCTGGCGCGGGCGCCCGATCCGGCCTCGGTTGCCGCCTATGCCGATGCTTTCACCCGTGCCTACCAGGAAGCCTTCACCTACGAACAGGCGCTTGACGACATCGCCCGCTTCGAGGCGCTCGCCGACGACGGCGACATCGCGTTGCATCTGGGGCGCCATGCCCGCCGCGACAACGCTCTGTCGCTGAAGATCTACCACCTGAAATCGCCGATCCCGCTATCGGCGCGCGTGCCGATGCTCGAGAATTTCGGCTTCAAGGTCATCAATGAGCGCTCCTATCTCGTTGCCCCGCGCGACGGGCCCGAGCGGCTACTGCACGACATGACGCTGCAGCCCGACCATGCGAGTGCCGCCGAACTCCTCGGCATGGCGGCCGAGATCGAGGCGGCGATCTTGGCGGTCTGGCACCGGCGAGCGGAGAATGATGGCTTCAACCAACTGACGCTCGCCGCCGGGATGAAATGGGACGACGCGGCGCTGATCCGCGCCTATGGGCGTTATCTCAGGCAGATCGGCATCGCCTGGTCGCAGCATTATCTCTGGACAACGCTCGCCTCTTCGCCCGATGTCGCGCGCGCCCTCGTCTCGCTCTTTTATACCCGCCTCGACCCCACCTTTGAGGGTGATCGGGTCGCAACCGAGGAAGCCGCGCGCGAGACGATCGCGACCGCCCTCGAGGAAATCACCTCGATCGACGACGACCGCATTGTCCGGCGTTTCCTCAATCTCGTCGATGCGACGGTCAGGACCAACTTCTTCCAGCGTCCCGGCGGCATTCGCCGCCCGGCGCTCGCCCTCAAGTTCAACGCCGCCCTCATCGAGGCCCTGCCCGAACCGCGCTCCTGGCGCGAAATCTGGGTCTGTTCCCCGCGTCTAGAGGGCGTGCATCTGCGCGGCGCCCCGATCGCCCGCGGCGGCATTCGCTGGTCCGACCGGCCCGAGGATTTTCGCACCGAGGTTCTCGGCCTGGTCAAGGCGCAGATCGTCAAGAACGCCGTCATCGTCCCGACCGGCGCCAAGGGCGGCTTCTTTCCCAAGCAGACCCCGCCCGGCGCCAATCGCGAGCAAGTCCTTGCCGAGGGCCTTGAGTCCTACAAGATCTTCATCGGCGCCCTGCTCGATCTGACCGACAATTTCTCGGGCGACAGGGTCGTGCCCCCGGAAGGCGTCCGCCGCCTCGACGGGGACGATCCCTATCTGGTCGTTGCCGCCGACAAAGGCACCGCGACCTTCTCGGACACCGCCAACGCCCTCGCCGACGCCCGTTCATTCTGGCTCGCCGACGCCTTCGCCTCCGGCGGCTCGGCCGGTTACGACCACAAGAAGATGGGGATCACCGCCCGTGGCGCCTGGGAAGCGGTGAAGCGGCATTTCCGCGAAATCGACCGCGACATCCAGACCTCGCCGGTCACCGTCGCCGGGGTCGGCGATATGTCGGGCGACGTGTTCGGCAACGGCATGCTGCTGTCAGGGCAAATCCGCCTCGTCGCCGCCTTCGACCATCGCGACATTTTCATCGATCCCGACCCCGATCCCGTGGCCAGTTTCGCCGAGCGCAAGCGGCTGTTCGAGATGGGCCGCTCGAGCTGGCAGGATTACGACCGCAAGGCTCTGTCCGCTGGTGGTGGCATCTACTCGCGCGGCGCCAAGACGCTCGATCTGAGCAAAGCCGCCCATGCGCTGCTCGGCCTGCCCGACGGCAAGCTCACTCCCGCCGAGGTGATGAACTCGATCCTGCGGGCCGAGGTCGATCTCCTCTGGTTCGGCGGCATTGGGACCTATGCGGCGGCAAGCCACGAACGCGACGCCGAGGTCGGCGACCGCGCCAACGACGCGATCCGCGTTCGCGCCCCCGATTTGAGGGCCAGGGTCATCGGCGAAGGCGCCAATCTCGCCGTCACTCAGCTCGGCCGCATCGAATATGCCCGCCGCGGCGGCCGCATCAACACCGACGCCATCGACAATTCGGCCGGCGTCAACTCCTCCGACCTCGAGGTCAATATCAAGATCGCGCTGGGGCCCCTCGTCAGCGCCGGCACCCTCAAGATCGCCGACCGCAACACCCTGCTTGCCGGCATGACCGGCGAGGTCGCGGCGCTCTGCCTCAGGAACAATTATCTGCAGTCCCTGGCCGTCTCGCTGGCCGAGCGGCAGGGGGCGCGCGACATCCCGTTCTATGCCTCGATGATTGGGGAAATGGAAGCCGCCGGCGAGCTCAGCCGGGCGATCGAATTCCTTCCCGACGACAGTGCCCTTGCCGCCCGCGAGGCGGCCGGCGAAGGGCTCGTCCGCCCGGAGCTCGCCGTCCTGCTCGCCTATGCCAAGAACACGCTGAGCGCGCGCCTGCTCGCCTCGAGCGTGCCCGACGATCCGCACCTTGGCGCCGAGCTCGTTGCCTATTTCCCGCCGACACTGGTCCGCGCCTATCCCGACGCCGTCGCGACCCATCGGCTACGCCGGGAAGTCATCGCGACGGTGCTCTGCAACGCCATGGTCAACCGGGGTGGCCCGCTGTTCGTTCACCAGCTTGCCTCGGCCACCGGGGCGAACGCCGCAGAGATCGCCGCCGCCTTCGCCATCGCCAATTCGAGCTACGGCCTCGAAGAGCTCGATGCCGCCATCGCTGCGCTCGACAACAAGGTCAAGGGCGCAACCCAGCTCGCCCTTTATGCCGAGGTCAGAACCCTGCTCCACGCGCAGACAAATTGGTTCCTGCGTCACGCCAAGTTCTCCCGCGGCATTTCCGAAATCGCCATTCAGTATCGGGAGGGCGTCGCGATTGTCCGAGCCGGGCTCAATTCCACCCTTCCCGAGTTCATCGCGTCCTCGATCGCCGAACACGCCGCGACCTTCGTCGCCGGCGGCGCTCCGCCCGAACTCGCCCGCCGCATCGCCGAGCTTTCAGCCTTGACGCTTGCGTCAGATGTCGTCGCCGTCGCGGCGCGCAAGGGGATCGGGGTCGCCGACGCGGCGCACGTCTATTTCGCCATCCTCGGCATTTTCGGCCTCGGCCGCATCACCGAGCTCGGCGGGGCCGTTGCCGTCGCCGACTATTACGACCGGATGGCGCTCGACCGCGCCATCACCAACATGCTGCGCGCCCAGCGCGAACTGACCCTCGATGTCGTTGGCGACGGCGGCCGGCCGGTCGCGGCGGCGCTGGAGGCCTGGCGCGAAGCGCGCGGCGAGGAGATCGAGCGCACCCGCCGCCGCATCGCCTCGATCACCGAGGGTCCCCTGACCGTCTCGCGCTTGTCGGTGGCGGCGGGGCTGCTGTCCGATCTCGCGCGGGGGTTCGATCATGGCTGAGCTCACCATCAGCGGCCGCGAGGCGGCGACCCCCGCCCAAAAATTTGCCTGGATGCTTTTCGATTGGGCCGCCCAGCCCTTCTTCACCCTGATCACAACCTTCGTCTTCGCCCCCTATTTTGCCGCCTATATCGCCGCCGACCCCATCCAGGGCCAGGCGATCTGGGGATGGGCGGCCGGCACAGCGGGGCTGATCATCGCCATCTTCTCGCCGATTTTCGGGGCGATCGGCGATGCGGTCGGCGCGCGCAAGCCCTGGATCGCGGCTTTCTCCGTGCTGGCGATCCTCGGTTCGATCTCGCTGTATTTCGCTGTGCCGGGCGGGGAGTATGCGGTCGCCATCGGGGTCGTCGGCTTTATCCTCGCCTCGATCGGCTTCGAATTCGCCAGCAACTTCAACAATGCGATGATGCCGGAACTGGTGTCGCGCGCCGAGCTCGGCCGGCTCTCCGGCTCCGGCTGGGCGCTCGGCTATGCCGGGGGCATCGTCTGCCTCGTCATCGTCCTTGGTTTCATGACCGCGAACCCCGAGACCGGCAAGACGGTCCTCGGCCTGTCGCCGATCTTCGGGCTCGACCCGGCGACCCATGCCGGGGACCGCGCCACCGGTCCGTTTTCGGCGCTCTGGTATCTGATTTTCGTCGCCCCGATGTTTCTGATCGTCAAGGACGTGCCGCGCCGGCAAGCGACATCCGCGATCGTCCGCAAGAGCCTCGCCGATCTTGCCCGGCGGCTGCGCGAGCTGCCTAAGCGCCGGTCCTACTTGGCCTATTTGATCTCCTCGATGCTTTATCGCGACGGGCTCAACGCGGTCTTCGCCTTCGGCGGCATTTACGCGGCCGGGGTGCTCCACATGACCATCCTGCAGGTCGGGTTTTTCGGGATTCTGGCAACGATTACAGGCACTTTAGGGGCCTGGTTTGGCGGGGTTCTGGACCAGAAATCAGGCCCGAAACCGGTCGTGGCCTGGTCCTGCGTCGTGCTGATTCTTGCAGCAATTACAGTGATTTCGGTCGATCCGGCGACGGTGTTCTTCGCCGTGCCGGTCACCGATGGCTCCGACCTGCCGCTGATCGTCTTCTACATCGCCGGCTCGGTCATCGGGGCGGCGGGCGGCTCGCTGCAGGCGGCTTCGAGGACGCTCCTGGTCGATCAGGTCGAGCCCGGCGAAGTAGCTGAAGCCTTTGGGCTTTTCGCGCTCGCCGGACGGGCGACGACGTTCATCGGCCCCTATGCGGTGGGCCTGGTGACCGCCGCGACGCTCTCCCAGCGCTGGGGCGTGACCCCGCTAATCGTGCTGCTCGCGGCCGGTGCGATCGGGCTCATTTGGGTGCGCCAAAAACAGCAATCAAGGTGACCTTCTGCGCTTCGTCGGCGCCACTTCTGTGAACTTCTGCCATGTCAGTGGCGGAAGTGGCGGAGCCCCGTGAAGACCATACTTATCCCCGCCGCGTCGGCCGCCGCGATCACCTCGTCGTCGCGGATCGATCCGCCCGGCTGGATGACCGAAGTCGCTCCGGCCTCGACCACGGAGAGCAATCCGTCGGCGAAGGGAAAGAACGCATCGGAGGCGACGACCGAGCCTTCGGTCAGGGCGCCGGTCGCGCCGGCCGCCTTTGCCGCGTCTTTCGATTTCAGATGCGCAACGCGAGCCGAGTCGAGACGGCTCATTTGTCCGGCGCCGATGCCGACGGTCGCGCCGTCCTTCACATAGACGATGGCGTTCGATTTCACATGCTTGGCGACTTTCGCGGCGATTTTCAGATCGGCAAGCTCGGCCGCGGTCGGGGCGCGCCTGGTGACGATTTTCAGTTCCGCGTCATCGACATTGCGCGTGTCGCGCGACTGCACCAGCAAGCCGCCGGTGACCGAGCGCACGTTCAGCGCCTCGGCTTTCGGATCGCCGATCCCGCCGGTCAGCAACAACCGCAGACTCGCTTTCTTCGAAAAGATCGCCAGCGCCGCCTCGGACGCCGAGGGCGTAACGATCACCTCGGTGAAAATCTTGACGATCTCGGCCGCGACCTCGGCGTCGATCTCTCCATTGAGCGCGACAATGCCGCCAAAGGCCGAGACCGGATCGCATTTCAGCGCCTTGGCATAGGCTTCGGCGAGCGTTGCGCCGAGCGCCACCCCGCACGGATTGGCGTGCTTGATAATGGCGACAGCGGGAATGTTCGGGTCGAACTCGCCGATCAGCTCGAAAGCCGCGTCGGTGTCGGCGATGTTATTGTAACTCAGCGCCTTGCCTTGCACTTGCGTGGCGGTGGCGACCCCGCGCCGGCCCGAGCCGTCGGCGAAGAAGGCGCCCCATTGATGCGGGTTCTCGCCGTAGCGCAGCATGTCGCGAAGTCTGCCGGAGAAACTCCGGTACGGCACGTCGCGATAGTCGAGCCTTTCGGCGAACCAGGCGGCGATCGCCGCGTCGTAACTGGCGGTGCGCGCGAAAGCCTTCGCCGCGAGTTTTTGCCGTTCGGCAAGCGGCACCTCGCCGGTCGCGGTCAGATAATCGAGGACCGCGATATAGTCGGCGGGATCGACGACGACGGTCACATAGCGATGGTTCTTGGCAGCGGCGCGGATCAGCGCCGGCCCGCCGATATCGATAGTCTCGATGGCCTCCTCAAAGTTCCCGCCGGCGGTGACCGTCGCCTCGAACGGGTAGAGATTGACGACGAGAAGCTCGAAGCCCTCGATCGCATGGGCGCGCATCGCCTCGCGATGGGAGGCGTTGTCGCGCACCGCCAAAAGCCCGCCGTGCACTTTCGGATGCAGCGTCTTGACGCGGCCGTCCATGATTTCGGGAAAGCCGGTGACCTCGGAAATGTCGGTGGCGGCGACGCCCTCGGCGGCGAGCGCCTTGCCGGTGGCGCCGGTCGAGACGATTTCGATGCCGAGCCCCGCGAGCCCGCGCGCCAGCTCGGCAAGCCCTTGCTTGTCGGAGACCGAAATCAGCGCCCGCTTCACCGCGACTTTGCCGGACGGATTGGTCATCAATGCACCCCGGGGCTCTCGGGGCGCTGGCTAGCATGAAGGCGGAGAGAGGGGAACAGGGCGCGAAGCAGCGGTGGCGTGCCTTCCCCTTCCGTTTCGTCATCGCCCGGCTCGTCCGGGCGATGACGGTTTCGGACGACGCCGGGGGTGCGCCCCCTTTCTCTCGTCATTCTCGCGCTCGACGCGAGAAACCATGAGGCCCCTCCATCGGCGCATCGGCACTTTTTGCGTGTCGAGATTCAACATGGGTCCTCGGGTCAAGCCCGAGGATGACGAAGCAACGAGGGTCCGAGGATGACGAAGCAATGAGGGCCCGAGGATGACAAAGCAACGAGGGTCCGAGGATGGCGAAGCAAGAGGTTACCCCGCCTGCCGGGCAAAGCTCCAGGCGATCTCGAGGCGGCCCGAAAAAGTCCCGCGCAGGACGATCTGCTGGGTGTCGAGGAGCCCGTAATGCAGCGACTGGCGAACGCTCGGCTCGATTGCCGCCTCCGCCCCCTCGCAGAGAAATACCCAGGCCTGGCCGCTCCGGGTGGCGATCCGGATCAGCGCATGGGCGTCCTCGGCATGGGCCCGCGCGCCCGGCCCGAGATGGAACCGCAAGGCAAAGGGCGTCGGGGCGCGCCGCCCTCGCCTTGCGGGAGTGAGAATATCCTGCCCGATCAGCGTCTGGCCCGCATCGATCAGGCTGAGGGCGCGGGCATGGCGCAAGCCATGGCGGGCCTCGTACGCCACGGTCCCCATCTCGATCGTCGCCGCGCCGGGATCGCACTTGACCGGAAAGCTCTTGGTCCGGGCAAAAGCGTGACGCTTGAGCATGGGACCGAGACCGAACCGCGCCGAGGAGATTCTTCCCATATCGAGCGTCGAATGCGCCGCCGAGTGGCGGAAGGCTTCCGCCTCGCGTGTCAGCTGCGCCGGCGCCGGCCCGCAATTGCCGGCGATGAGCTCGTTGCCATAGCCGAACTCGAAGCCCAGCGCCCCGGCGTGCATTTCGGCCGAATACTCCACCCCCGGCATCAGCCCGGCATCGGCAATCAGCTTGCCGCGCCCCTGCTGGAGCACCCCGTAGCCCGAGGCGGCGCGCACCATATCCCCTTCCGCGCGTTGCCCGCCATGCGACTGCACCGCGAGCAGGAGTTCGAGCGGCAGCTGGCCGGTGCCGTTGAAATAGGCGGGCTCGCCGGTCGTCAGCGTCAGCGCCGCGAGCGCCGCGTGCATCCGCTCGATCTCGCTCGCCAGCGCCCGTCCCTGGTCGGGAACAAGCATGACAAGGGCGAGGCGCACCGGGGCGAGATATTCGAGCAACTCGTACTGGTTCTTCGCCGAGCGGGTGCGGTGCAGCCCATCGCTATCGAGCTGCGCCCTCAGCAGCCCCGCGAGACGGCCGGCGCGCCTTGCGATTTGCCCCAGTCCCCGCTTCTGGCTGACCCCGACCGCCACGAGCCCGATCGCCGCGAACAATCTGCCGAGCGGGTCGGGATCGAGCCGGCCGCGCTGGTTCAACGCCTGCGCCTGGGCGGCAAGGCACCGCGCGATCATGCTGCGCTGCCTCTCGGCGGCCCCGCCGGCGATCAGTTCGTAATGGGTGAGCCAGTTCTGCACCCGCTTGGCGGCGAGCTTGCTGGCCCACAGCTTTCGGTCGAACCGCCCGTGGCGGCCGATCCAGTCGAGCACCAGCGTCCGGGCGAAGGCGCGGTCGGCGCCCTCCTTGAGGTCGGCAAAATGCCTCAGCCACGAAAATCCGTGCAGCTCCTCGAGCCAGGCGGGATCGTCGGTCTCAACGGAAAAGGGCGAGACCCCGCCGGTTTCGATGAGCCGCGAGGCGAGGAGATATTTGCCGTCGATCATGTCGCCGACGGACAAGGGATCGGCGGGACGAATCTCCGGCAGCCGGGCGAAGAAGGTCTCCCCCGTCAACGGCCGCCAGGTCCAGCGATAGAGCGGGCTCGAGACGATCCGGTCGACCGCCGTCAGGAAAGCGGCGCGCAGCAGATATCCAGTCAGCGACGACAATAGCCCGCGGCCCCCTTCGCCAAGGTCGGCCTTCATCGCACCGTTCGCGGCAAAAATACATGCGCGCCGCCCGGCGGTTCACAGCTCTCGGGCGAGACGCAAAAACCGCGCCGCGAAGAACCCGTCGAGCGTGCCGCCGGCTTTCCCCGGCACCCGCATCCCCGGCAGGGTTCGCAAGTGTCCGAGCGCGGTGATCGGGGCCACCCAGCCCTCGAGCTCGGCCCGCTCGACCGGGACGGGCACGAAGTCCGGATGGCGGGCCAAGAAAGCTTCGGTCTGCGCTTCGCCTTCCTCGGGCTCGAGCGAGCAGACGCAATAGACGAGCACGCCGCCCCTGGCGGTCAGCCGCGCGGCGTTATCGAGCAGCCGTGCCTGCAGTTTGACGCGATCTTCGATATCGGCCGGCGTCCGGTGCCAGATCACCTCGGGGTGCCTTCGGAAGATGCCGGTGCCGGTGCAGGGCGCGTCGAGCAGCACCCGGTCATACTGGCCGGTCTCGCCAACGCTTGCGGCGTCCCCGACGACCACCCCGACACGTCCTGCGAGCCCGAGCCGCGCCATATTGTCCGCCAGCAGCGCCAGCCGGCCGGGATCGCTGTCGATGGCGGTGACCGTGCCGCCCGCCAGCGCCAGCTGGGCGGTCTTGCCGCCCGGCGCCGCGCAAAGATCGGCGACGGCATGCAGCGGCTCGACCCGCAACAACCGCGCCGGGATCGCGGCGGCGGCGTCCTGCGCCCACCAGAGTCCCCCCGAAAAACCGGGGAGTTCGGCGACCGGCCTGGCGGGCCTGAGCACCCGAAAGCTGTCGCCGAGCACCCGCTCGCCGCCGAAATTGGTAACCGTCTCGACCCCTGGCGCGGTGACGGTCAAATCGAGCGCCGGACCCTCGATCAGCGCCGCAATCATGCCGGGCAGGGCGATGTGGCCGTAGGTTTTGCGCCACCGGCCAGCAAGCCAATCGGGCAGCAGCGCCGAGTCGGGCATCACGAGTTCGCCGCGCCGGCGCTGCACATTGCGCAGCACCGCGTTGGCGAGCGTCGCGAAGTGCCTCGCCTTGTCGTCGGCCTTGACGCCCTCGACGGCGAGATGGATGGCAGAATGATCGCCGCGCTCGGGAAGGAACAGCAGCTGGACCATCCCGATCCTGACCGTCGCCTCGAACAGCCCGGCGTCTTTCGGGGTGCCCTTGTCGAGCATCTGGTCGAGGACAAGGCTCAGGTGCCCGTGTCGGCGGATGGCGGTTGTCACCAGCCGATTGGCCAGTGCGCGGTCGCGGGGATCGTCGATCTCGTCGGCCCCGATCGGCTCGAACGGGGCGCCCGCCATGAATCTTGCGAGCCGCCCGGCGGCGCGCTGCCGGACCTCGAGCCCGGCGACCGGCCGACGCCCCCGCTCGCTCAAATCCTCATCCCCAGGGCCTGGCCTGCCGGTTGAGGCTGGTCTCGATGCCGATATCGGGCACCCGCCAGGCGCCGCTGCGCATCGGCTCGCCGACCCTTGTCAGCCGGGCCGGGCGCCGCACGTGCCGGGTCGCGGTCATCTGGCTGGCGATCTCCCGCAAGGCGGCGATGCGGTTCCTGATGTCCGGATGGGTCGAAAAGAGACTGTCGGCGCCGCGCCCGGCGAGCGGGTTGACAATGTAGAGATGCGCCATGCCGGGGAAGCGACGCGCGAAAGGATTTTCGAAATGCTTCGCCAGCCGCGAAAGTTTTTCGAGCGCCGCGGCGAGCGCCAGGGGATCGCCGGTGATTTCGGCGGCGTCGCGGTCGGCCTCGTATTCGCGGGTGCGGCTGATCGCCATCTGCACGATGATCGCGGCGATCGGCGCAAGCACGATGAGCAGGATCGCGCCAACCGGGCCGATCGGCGAATTGGAATTGCGCGCCCCGAAAAAGAGCCCGAACTGAGCAAGCACCGAAATCGCCCCGGCGAGCGTCGCGGTGAGGGTCATGATCAGGGTGTCGCGGCTGCGGATATGGGACAGCTCATGGGCGATCACCCCGGCGATCTCGTCGCGCTCGAGATGGCTCAATAGCCCGGTCGAAACAGCGACTGCGGCATTTTGCGGATCGCGGCCGGTCGCGAACGCGTTCGGCTGGTCGGCGCCGATGAGATAGAGTTTCGGGGTCGGAATGCCCGCCGCCGCCGCGAGTTCCTCGACCAGGGCATGCAGGTCGGGGGCGCGATCGCGCCCGACCGGCTCGGCGTTCTGCAACCGCAGCACCAGTCTGTCGGAGTTCCAGTACGACAGCGCGTTCATCACCAGCGCGAAGCCGAGCGCGATCAGCATGCCGTTTAGCCCGCCGACGACATAGCCGATCGCCACGAAAACGCCGGTCAGCGCCGCCAGAAGGAAAGTCGTCCGCACTGCGTTCAGCATCGGAAGTCAGAGCCTCGTTGCACCCTTCCAGATGATGGTGTGTGATGCGCCTCTCGGCAAGGGGAGGCGGCCGCGATGACAGCGCAACGGGGCGGGGAGTCGGCGGCGGAAAAACGCGCGTCGGCGGCCAAACGCGCGCTGGCCGAGGCCGAGGCGCGCCGGGCGGCGAGTGAACAGGCCGGCAAGGCGCCGAAAGAAGCCGGCGGCCGCAAGGGCCCCGAGCCGACGCGCTACGGGGATTGGGAGAAGAAAGGCATCGCCTCGGATTTCTGAGGCGCGGGCGGGTCGCTCCTCAGGCGACCGGAATTACCGGCGTCCCGCCACCGAACAGCCCGATCACCACCCCCTGCACCAGCACCACGCCGAGGAGATAGCCGCCGTCGATCAGCGTCAGCGACCATTTCTGGTTCTGATAGCGGTGATTGAGGATCATCGAGGTGAGGATAAAGCCGAGCCACATGGTCGCGCCGAAGAGAGCACCGTTGTAGACCGTCGTCGTCCCCATCGCGATCGGGGTCAGCTTGGCGATGAAAAAGGCCATGACCAGCTGGCACGCCGCCGCCCAGATATATGGCCCGGCCGAGCCGCCGGAGCCAAGCAGTTGTTCCCTGGTTTTGCCTGTTGCGGCGATCCATGGATTGGCGAGCACGGTGTACCAGCCCATGCCGAGCGCCATGCTGGCGACGGTCGCGAGCACCACGGCGAGCCAATTGACGTCGGTGAAATAATTCAAGCCGGCCTCCCCCGAAAAGCGGGCTCGTTCGCGGCCCGTCGGGGGATTATGGCTGGAGCCCGGCCATCGTGCAAACCAGTTGCCATTCACTATCGGCGACCGGCTGGACCGATAGCCGCCCGATCCTGACCAGCGCCATATCCTTCAGGCGCTTCTCGGCCTTGATCGCCTCCAGCGTCACCGGCTTCGGCACTCTTTTGACGGCTTCAATATCGACGCAGACCCAGCGCTCGTCATCGGTGGTTTTGTCGGGATGCGCCTCGGCCGCGACCCGGACGATGCCGACGATCCGCCGCTCGTCGCCCGTGTGATAGAAAAAGCCGAGATCGCCTTTTTTCATGGCCCGCATATGATTGCGCGCCGCATAGTTGCGGACCCCGTCCCATTGCGAGACGCCCTGCTTCGCCTGGTCGTCAAAGCTCCAGGTCCCGGGTTCGGATTTGAAGAGCCAATATGCCATGATGCCTCGCCAGCGACCGCCCGACCCGGATTCCGAGTCCCCAATGCATGCGCCCAATCGCCCCGCCCGGGCAAGACGGCCCGATCCGGCGCGCTTCATCCGCCGGCATACACGGCTCGTGCCCGTGCCGAGCGTGCCGGAGATCAGCCTGCATCTCGCCCATGAGGCGACGGGGCTGTGGCGGCTGACGGGGACGGAGGCGGGCGGGGACGCCGCGCGCCCGCCCTATTGGGCCTTTCCCTGGGCCGGGGGCATGGCGCTGGCGCGCTTTCTGCTCGACCGTCCCGGGCTCGTCGCCGGCCGCCGCGTGCTCGATCTCGGCGCGGGTTCCGGGCTCGTCGCCATCGCCGCCGCCAAGGCCGGTGCGAGCAAAGTAACCGCATCGGAGATCGACGAATATGCGCTCGCCGCGATCCGCCTCAATGCCGAAGCCAATGGCGTTGCGTTCGGGATCGTTGGCGATCTGCTGGGTGGCGCGCCGCCCGTGATCGATCTCGTGGCGGCGGGCGATCTCTTCTACGAAGCGGGGCTGGCGGAGCGGGTGCTGCGGTTTCTCGATTTGTGCATCGAGGGGGGCGCGGAGGTTCTGATCGGCGACCCGGGGCGAAACCATCTGCCGCGCGGGCGGCTAGAGTTCATCGCCGACTACAGGGTGCCCGATGTCGGCGAGGTCGAGCGCGGAACCAACCAGGCGAGTGCGGTGTTCCGGCTCACTCCTCCTCGACGCCGTCGGGCCGGTTGACGACCCAGCGCCAGCGCTCGATCGTGACGCTCTCGAACAGTCCAGCCCGCACATAGGGGTCGGCATCCATGATCTTCCGCGCTTCCTCGAGCGAGGTGGATTTGAAGATGAAAAGGCTGCCGACCGGCTTGCCGTCCGCGCCGAGCAGTGCCCCGGCGACCAGCATGCGCGGGGTGTGTTGCTTCGCGTGTGCGAGATGTTCGGGGCGCGTCGCGGCGCGCAGATCGCGTGAATTCGGCTGGTCGCGGCAGATGACGACGCTGTGCATTACTTTTCTCCCTCGCGTTTGAGCGGCCGCGCCATCAGCGCCTCGACGAGATCGCCGATCGCCGCCTTGCCGGAAATCAGCGCATTGACCGCCGCGATGATCGGGGCGTCGACCTTCGCCCTTTGGGCGAGCATCAACGCGACCGGGGCGGTATGAATCCCTTCGACGAGGCCCGAAGCCGGAGACTCGCCAGCGGCGAGTCGAAAGCCGTGATCGAAATTGCGCGATCGGCGCGTCGTGCAGGAGAGCGCCAGATCGCCGAGCCCGGCGAGCCCGGTCAAGGTCGCCGCTTCCCCGCCGAGTGCGGTGACAAGGCGGGTCAGTTCGGCAAAGGATCGCGCCAGCACCGCCGAGCGGGCGGAGAGACCCAGCCCCGCGCCCTCAACCGCGCCGCAGGCGATGGCAAAGACATTCTTCAATGCCCCGGCCAGCTCGACCCCGATCACATCGTCGGACGCGTAGGGCCGAAAGGTCGGCCCGGCGAGAAGCGCGGCAATATGCGCGGTCAGGGAAGGGTCGGGCCCGGCCAGCGTCACCGCCGTCGGCTTCGAGCGCGCCACGTCGGCCGCGAAACTCGGCCCCGAAAGCACCTGTGGCAGTGCGCCCGGCGCGACTTCGGCGAGAATCTGGCTCTGCCTCAAACAACTCCCGTGTTCGAGGCCTTTGGCACAAAGCACCACCGGCTTGCCCTTGAGCGAAGGCGCCCCGATACCGGCGAGCGCTTTCCGGCTCGCCTGCGCCGCGACCGCGAGGATCACCAGATCGGCGGATTCGATGCCGGCGGTGCCGAGCCGGGCGTTCACCCCAAGATGGATATCCGCGTCGCCCAGATATGCGGGATTGCGGTGGCGCGAATTGATCGCTGCGACGACTTTCGCGTCGCGCCCGCACAGCGTCACCGCCGACCCGCCGATGGCGGCGACGTGGGCCAGCGCCGTCCCCCAGGCGCCCGCCCCGACGACAAAAATCGCGGTCATCCGCCGACCCGCATCTCGGGGCCGTCAAGCGGCCAGCGGGCGCGGGCCTCGAAGGCCGGACCGTTAAGGGCGCCGGCGGCAAGCCGTTCGGCCCCCGCCCAGGCGACCATCGCCGCATTGTCCCCGCACAGCTCGGGCGGCGGCACGATGAGGCGCGCGCCGTGCGCCCCGGCGACCACGGCCAATCCCGAAGCGATGGCTTTATTCGCCGCGACCCCGCCGGCCACGACCAGCACTTTTGGCGCGCCGGGAAAATCTTCGCCGAATTTCTCCAGCGCCGCCCCGGTACGCGACGCGACAACGTCAACCACCGCCGCCTGAAAGCCGGCAGAGATGTCGGCGATGTCTTCTTCGGTGAGCGGGACGAGTGTTTCGGCGGCGAGGCGCACCGAGGTCTTCAGCCCCGAAAAGGAAAAATCGAGGCCCGGCTCGCGCAGCATCGGACGCGGAAAAGCGAAGCGCTTCGCATTGCCGCGCGAAGCTGACTTTTCGACTTCGGGCCCGCCGGGAAAACCGAGCGACAGGAGTTTGGCGACCTTGTCAAAAGCCTCGCCCAGCGCATCGTCGACGGTCGTGCCGAGAACGTCGTAGCGCCCCAACCCTTCGACCAGCACGAATTGCGAATGCCCCCCCGAGACCAGCAACACGAGATAGGGAAACCCGATCCCCTCGGTCAGCCGCGCCGTCAGCGCATGGGCCTCAAGATGATTGACCGCGATCAGCGGTTTTCCCGTCGCCGCGGCGATTGCCTTGGCAAAAGTCAGCCCGACCAGGAGCCCGCCGATGAGCCCCGGCCCGGCGGTCGCGGCGATCGCCTCGGTCTCGCCCAGGGTGACGCCGGCCTCCCGCAGCGCTTTTTCGACGATCCGGTCGAGCCATTGCACGTGGGCGCGGGCGGCGATCTCCGGCACCACCCCGCCGAACGCCTGGTGCTCTTCAATCTGGCTCCTGACCACATTCGAAAGGATCGCACCCGTCCCGCCGGGGTGGCGCAAAACCACGGCGGCCGCGGTCTCGTCGCAGCTCGTCTCGATCCCCAAAATGCGGGCGCCCGCTTGCTCCATGGTCGCGAAAAGTCTATGGCCTCAAAGGTCTCCCTGGTGAGCCGTACAACACCGTCCCACGCCTTTGCAAACGAAAGCCAGCCCCGCTCCGTTCCTCACTATCGGCACCCGCGGCTCGCCTTTGGCCCGGGCCCAGGCCGAGGCGGTCAGGCGCCGCCTCGCCGCCCTCCACCATGTGCCCGTCGCCGACATCGCCATTACCCCCTTCATCACCAGCGGCGACCGCATCCAGGACCGGCCGCTGTCCGAGGCGGGCGGCAAGGGGCTGTTCACCAAGGAGATCGAGGCGGCGCTGATCGAGGGCGCGGTCGATCTCGCCGTCCATTCGGCCAAGGACCTTGAAACCTTCCTGCCCGAGGGCCTCGTCATCGGGGCGTGCCTGACGCGCGAGGACGTGCGCGACGCGCTGATCTCGCGGGACGGCAAAAAACTCGACGAGCTGCCGCGCGGCGCCAAACTCGGCACCTCCTCGATCCGCCGCGCCGCCCAGATGCTGCGCCACCGCGCCGACCTCACGATCGTCCCGTTCCGCGGCAATGTCGGCACCCGGCTCAAAAAGCTCGCCGACGGGATCGTCGAGGCGACGCTGCTCGCCGCCGCCGGTCTCAACCGCCTGGGCGAGGCCGGGGCCGTGACCGAATATCTCGACCCCGAGAAATTCCCGCCGGCTCCCGGACAGGGAGTGATCTGCGTCGAGATCAGGCAGGCCGACAATCGCGCCGCGGCGCTTGTCGCTCCGCTCGCCGACCACCGCGCCACGACCGAACTTGCGGCCGAGCGCGCCTTTCTCGCCGGGCTCGACGGCTCCTGCCGCACCCCCATCGGCGCTTATGTGCAATGGCTGGACGGCAGGTTGCGGCTGACCGGGGAGATACTAAGTCCCGACGGCAAGGTGCATCACCGCGCCATCATCGACGGCCCCCCCGAAAGTGCGGTGGCGCTCGGGCGCGAACTCGCCGCGGTCTTGCGGGCCGAAGCGGGGGATGACTTCTTCGCCGCGCTCGGGCGGCGCTGGCAATGACCGGGGGGCTGAGGATCATCGTCACCCGCCCGCAGCCCGATGCCGATTTCACCGCCCTGAAGCTGCGCGATCTCGGGCACCATCCGCTGGTCTCGCCTTCCCTCGAATTCTTGCCGCTCGATATCAAGCTGCCCGATCCGGGCAAGCTCAACGGCCTGGTGGTGACTTCGGTCAATGCCCTGCGGGCGATCCGCGAGCGCGGTCTGTTGAGCCCGTTCCTGAGCCTGCATGCCTGGGTCGTGGGCGACGCGACGGCCGACACGGCGCGGGCCTTTGGGTTCAAGACGGTGACCAGCGCCGAGGGCACCGCGACCGACCTGGCGCTCCTCCTCAACAAAGTGAAACAGCCGCTGCGGCTCTTTTATGCATCCGGCCGCGACCGCGCCGCCGATCTCGTCGCCATGCTGCGCGCCGGCGGGCATTTCGTCGTCTCCTGCCCGGTCTATGAAATGCGCCCGATCCCCGACTTGCAGTCCTCGGTGATCCTGGCGCTGGAAGCGGCGACGGTCGATGCGGCGCTGTTCTATTCGGTGCGCTCCGCCGAGAGCTTCGCCGAGGGTGTCCGCAAGGCGACGGGGGCCGCATTCGACCTGCCGTGTCTCTGCCTCTCCGAGCCGATCGCCGGGGCGTTGCGGGCGCGGGGCTTCACCCGCTGCTACCCGGCACGCCAGCCGACCGAGGCGGCGCTGTTCGAGCTGCTCGAGACTTTTTCCGTTCACCAATTCGGTCCATGATGGGGCCCGGCGCGGCCAGTTCGGAAGATCGCGGAAGGGGATGATGGCAGACGACAAGAGCGGCGGACCGGTCCGGCCGCCCACCATCGAGCTTGAGGCCAAGCCCGCCGGGAGCACCCGCTCCAAAACCGTTGCCGGCGCCCGCCGAAAAGCCGCCGAGCGCCGCCGCGCCGCCGCGTCCGTCGAGCCGTCGCCTGCCCCCGAGACGCCCGCCGAACCTGAAGCCGAACCCAAAGCCGAACCCAAAGCCGAACCCAAAGCCGAACCAAAGGCGCCGCCCGCGCCGCGCCCTTTTGCCGCGATCCTGATCGGGGCGGGGTCAGGGGCCGCCCTGGGGCTCGCGGTCGCGCTCGGGCTCGCCTTTGCCGGCTGGTGGCCGGGAGCCAATCCGCCCCCGGGTCCGGGGGCGGATTTCGACGACCGCATCGCCGCGCTCGAGGCGACCGAAGCGCTCGACATCTCGGCCTTCGCCCAAGCCGCCGACTTGGCGGCGGTCGAAGCCCGCATTGCGGCACTGCAAGGCGCCGCCCCGGCCGATCTCACCGGCTTCGCCACCGCCGAGGATCTGGCGGGGCTGCGTGAGGACCTTGCGGCGCTGGCGGCGAGCCCGGCCATCGACAGCGCCGCCCGCACCCGGCTCGACGATTTTGAGGCGCGGCTCGCGGCTCTGATGGAGGCGCCGGCCGCGACTGAGAACGGGGCGAGCCTCGCTGACATCGCGCGACTGCAGCAGGCGATCGACGCGCTGGCCACCGCGCCGGCGGCCCAGGCCGCCCCCGATACCGCGACGACCGATGCGCTTGCCGCCCGTGTCGCCGGGCTCGAAGCCGAAATCGCCGCCCTCAAAAGCGAGATGGCGCGTCTGTCGAGCTCCGCGCAGTCGGCGCGCGGCCTCGATGTCGAGGCAGCGCGGCGGGCCGCGCTCCTGCCGCTCGCCATCGACGAGTTCGAGCGCCAGGTCGAGGCGGGCGCGCCGTTTGCCGAAGCGCTCGCAACCGTTCGCTCGGCTTTGCCCGGGCTCGCCGTCTCCGCCGACATCGAGGCTGCCGCTTTGACCGGACTGCCGACCACCGAGGCGCTCTCGGCCGACCTCGAGGCGGCCACGCCCGCCCTGCTGCGGGCCCTCGCCGACAGCCGCGGCGAGACCGATCTCGCCACCCGTATTCTCGACCAGCTCGCCGCCGCCATTGCGCTCAGGCCCGAGGGCGAGCCGCAAGGCGACGACCCGGCCTCGACCCTCGCCCGGCTCGAATCGGGGCTCCGCCGAGGCGATCTCGCGGCGGCGGCGCGGGAATTCGCGTCGCTCCCCGAGCCGATGCAGGCCGCCGCCGGCCCAATCGGGGCTTCGCTGGCGGCTCGCGCCGAGGTGCACGCCCTGATCGAGGCGGCGCGCGCCGCCGCGCTCGGTGCGGCAAGCACGGCGGAGCCGGCCGAGTGATCCGCGTCCTCTTCGCCATTGCGCTGAGCCTTCTCGTCGCGCTCGGCGCCGCCTGGCTCATCACGCTCCCCGGCAGCGTCGAGATTTCCGCCTTCGGCTACCGGATGCGGCCGGGCCTCGGGCTTGCCGTCTTCGCTTTTGTGTTGCTGATCGCGGTGGCGCTGATCGTCTGGGCGCTGCTGCGCCGGCTTCTCGGCATTCCGGGCCTGATCGGTCGATCGAGCGAACGCCGCCGCCGCAGGCGCGGGGTCGAAGCCCTTTCCGACGGCTTCATCGCCTATCATGCCGGAGACGCCGGCCGGGCCCGTCAGCTCGCCCGCGAGGCCCGCGCCCGGCTCGGCGACTTGCCGGCGGCGCAATTGCTGGAAGCCCGCGCCTCGATGGCGCTCGGCGATCTGGCCGAGGCCCGCGAGGCCTATCGGGGCCTCATCGACAATCCGAAGACCGCGGTGGCGGCGCTGTCGGGGCTCTACGAGCAGGCCCGCCAGCAGGGCCGCACCGACGCGGCGCTGATTTTTGCGCGCAAAGCCGCGGTGCTGTCCCCGACGCTTGCCTGGGCGAGCGCGGCCGTCTTCGACGATCTGGTGCGCCGCCGCGCCTGGGCCGGGGCCCTCGAGATGGCGCGCAACCAGCCGGCCGAAACCCGCGCGGCGCGTGAGGCCGCGCGCCGCCGCCAGGCGGTGCTGCTCAGTGCGATGGCGCGCGAGCAGGAGGCCACCCAACCGAGCCTCGCCATCGAGCACGCCCGCGAGGCGCTCAAGATTCTCCCAGACTTCGTTCCGGCGACCCTGATCGCGGCGCGCATTTACTCCCATCAGGGCGAGGCGCGCAAAGCCTCGAACCTGCTGCACCGGGTCTGGCGCTCGACCAACCATCCGCATGTGGCACTGCTTTATGCCCATGTCATTCCCGGCGCCTCGCCGGTCGACCGGCTGAAGCGGATGCGGGCGCTGATCGAGGAGCCGGGGGCTTCCCTTTCGGTGGCCGCGACCTTCGCCCGCGCCGCGATCGACGCCCGCGAATGGAGCGTCGCCCGCAACGCGCTGGCGAAATTCGCCTCGAGCGCCCCGACCCAGCAGATTTGCCTGCTGATGGCCGAAATCGAGGAGGGCCAGTCGGCCGATCACGGCAAAGCCCGCGAATGGCTCTCGCGCGCCGTGCGCGCGCCGCGCGATCCGGTCTGGACGGCCGACGGGGTAACCGCCGAGGACTGGCAGCCGGTCTCCCCGGTCTCCGGCCGGCTCGACGCCTTCGAATGGCGGGTGCCGGTCGCGGCGCTCGAGGCGCGAAGGCCCGCCCCCGCCATCCCCGCGGGCGGGGCTCTGCCGGCCCCCAAACCGGACGAGGCGGCGCCGGCGCGGTAGCGCCCTTGCCAGCGCCCGTCCCTGCCCCTAAAGAGGCGACGCGCCAACCAGGCGCCCGGCCGCATTAGCTCAGTTGGTAGAGCACATCATTCGTAATGATGGGGTCGCTGGTTCGAATCCGGCATGCGGCACCACTCCAAGCCGGTTGCCCGAAGGGCAATCGATCGGTCCAGTGGACCGATTGAAAGCGCCGGAGGCCATGAGCGCTGCGGGCGAGTGGCAGAGGCGGTTTGCGCGCAGCGCAAATCGAACAGTCCGGTGGACTGTTCGAAGCCGAAGAAGGCCATGAGGGCTATGCCCGAATGGCAGAGGCCGGCCATCGATCCGGTGGGGTGATTTCAGCGATGCAGGCTCGAATGGCACGAACCGGCTGCGCCCGAGTGGCTGGCCCGGTCGCTCGAGGCGTGATCGATCGACCCGATGAACCGAGCCAAAGTGAAGCAGGTCCTGCGAGTTTGGCGCGGGTGAAGGAGCCGCATTCGCCCAGATTTTCCGCACAGTTTTTCCGCTTCCCTTCGCGTCCCCGGTCGGCTTGCCGTTTTCCCGGCGCAGGCTGCGGCATTGTAATTGTTGGAGGATTTCCTGACAGGTTTTCCGAAAACGTTTAGGCGGATGTTTTCCGCACCAGTTTCCGGTCGACGCCTTCCCTGAGATGCTCCTGCATTGTTTCCTTATTTACTTGACGAAATTGGCCAATCTCGCGCCGTGGCGGCTTTGCAATGCGATGCGAATGGATTATTACTGTCGCGTTCCACACATCAAATCCGCAGACCAAAAACTGCGGAATGGGAGGAAGATTATGAAACATCTTTTGACTGCAGTCAGCGCGGTCGCGCTGGTTGCGGGAACGGCTTCGGCCGCTTTCGCGCAGTCCGGACAGGTCGCCGCGGCGGCCTCCGGCTACAACTTTATGGAAGCGGCCCAGGAAGCCCCGGGCACCAAGAACTTCCATTCGGCGGACGGCCATTTGACCTTCGCCATCGTCACCCACACCGCCGGCAACGGTTTCTTCGACCCGGTCTATGTCGGCGCCCTGGTTGCCGGCAACATGATCGGCGCGACGATCCTGCTGCTGGGTTCCGAATCGCCGGCCGATGATCCGGCCCGCGAAATCGAAATCCTGAACCAGATCATCCAGGATCCGACAATCGACGGGCTGATCATGACGACGCCACAGGTTGGCGCCTATGACGACATCGTCAAGACCGCCGAGAGGAATGGCATTCCGGTCGCGACGACCAACTCGTTCGACCCCGGGATTTACAATCGCCTCGGTATCAGCCACACCGGCCAGGATGCTTCGGCGGCGGCTATCGCCGGTGCGGCGCTGGCTCAATGCCTGATCGACCGCGGTTTCGAGGGCGGTTCGGTCATTTTTGTCAACGATACCGCGATGGGTAACATCGAGGTCAACAACCGTGCCAACTCGGCCTACAATGCGACCGTCGCCGGCCTCAACGCCGCCGGCGCACTCGACAGGTTCAAGGTCGATGGGGGACCGGAGGGTGTGGGCATTCAGGCGGATCTGAACGACCCGGTCAACAGCGTCGTCTCAATCATCGAGTCGCGTGGCGATGTGGTGGGCGCTTTCGCTCCCAACAACGTCTTCACCCCGGGTCTGTTCAAGGCGGTCGCCCAGACCGGTCTGACCGGCAAGATCTGCGCCTACGGCTTTGACCTTGGACCCCCGAATCTGGAAGCCATCAGGACCGGCGACTTGACGGGTGCTCTCGGCCAACAGCCCTTCATCCAGGGCTTCTGGCCGGTCATGCAGCTTTACTTGCAGATCGACCGCGGCATCTCGGCGGCCAATGTCGACACGCGCGCCCAGCTCGTGACGAAGGACACCGTCGGCAGCATCGGCCAGCGCTTCGAGAACTAGTCGTCGGCCGTTTGTTCTAATCCGGTCGCGAGAGGGCTATGCTCTCTCGCGACCGTCGGTTTGAGGCACTGCCAATCGCATGATGCCATGGTGATGACGACCGCTGTATCGACCCTCGGCCGGCGGCCCGCCCAATTCGTCGGCGGATGGGAAGTCGGTCTTCTCGCCATGATGGCCCTGCTCTACCTCGTGGGCTGGTACATCAACCCGGCTTTTTTCGGATCGGCTGATGCGTTCCACGCGCTGCTGCGGGACGGCGCCCGCTATGCGGTCATGGCCGTCGGCATGACGTTCGTCATCGCCAACAAGGATCTCGACCTCTCGGTCGGTTCGACTTACGGCCTGATCGGTGTGGCATTCGCCTATGTTTTCGATCCAAATCACTACAATCTCGGTGTCGTTCCGGCGATCATCGTCTGTCTCCTCCTCGGCACCCTCATCGGCGTGATCAATGGCAGCCTCGTCACGATCCTGCGCGTGCCGGCCTTCATCGCCACCTTGACCATGCTGCTCATCGGGCGCGGATTCGTCCTCGGTCTGACCGGAGGGCAATTGATCGGCTTCCGGATAAAGTCGTTCGACTTTGGCTGGTTCTTCCAGCTAGCCGAGCCCAACGCCTGGGGCTTCAACAACCAGATTCCGATCGCCCTCGCGGTCGTGGCCGTGGGCGCTTTCGTGCTCGCCAAGACTCGCTGGGGCTATGAAACCTTCGCCACCGGCGGCAACGAGCAGGCCGCGATTTACGCCGGCATCCCGACGCGCTGGGTGCGGATGCGCGCCTATCTCCTGTCGGCGCTCTGCGCGACGCTCGCCGGCCTAATGGAGATCGCCCAGGGCAAGGGCGCCACGCCTCAGGCTGGGCTGAGCGCCGAGCTGTTTGTCATTGCCGCCGTCATCATCGGCGGCGCGTCCATCCTCGGCGGCCGCGGCCGCATCATTGGCAGCTTCATCGGCGTGCTGGTCGTCGTGCTGATCAACAAGGTCCTGCGCGAAGGCTGGCCGATCACCCGAACGGTCATCATTGACGGCGAGGAAGTCAGTGTCCAGGCGGTGTTTTCGCTCCCCGCCGGCGCGGTTGGCGCCTGCATCGGCGTCCTCCTGATCGTGGCGGTGCTGATCGAGCCGTTCATCATTCGCAAGCGTGTGCCGGCCCGGCTGTGGGCATGGTTGCGCGGCGCGCCTGCGCCGCTGGCGTTGGAGACCGGCGGTGTGGCGATTGCCAGCGCCCAGACGAAGGGCGCTATGGCGTCCGACATGGCGATGAGCGCGCGCGGCTTCGGCAAGTTCCTCGCACGGCGCGACGCTCTGGCGATCATGCTGACCGTCATCCTCTGGCTGGTTGGCCTCTTCCTGCGGCCAGATTACTGGTGGCACCTGCCCAATACCTTTGCGATTCTGCTCAATTACACAGAGCTGGCGCTGATCACCATCGGGCTCACCTATGTCATTGCCGCCGGCGATATCGACCTGTCGGTCGGCGCCGTGCTCGCCCTCGCCGGCAGCGCCACCGCCTATTCGTTGAAGGTGCTCGGCCTCGACCCCGGCTCTGCCATGCTGGTTGGATTGTCCATTGGTCTGCTTGCCGGCGTGGTCAACGGCGTGCTGACGGTCGCCTTCGGCTTGCCGGCGTTCATCGCCACGCTCGGCATGTTTTACATGGCCCGCGGCTTTGCCTCATGGATCGTCTCCGGCCAGCAGCTCACCGGCTGGAACGAGCAATACAATCAGATTGGCCGCAAGATCACCGATATCCTCGACTACCTCAATCTGCCCCAGCCGGGCGGCTTCCTCAGCGCACTCGCAGACGTCGTCAGCATTCAGACGGTCTGGATGATTCTGGTGTCGATTGTCGCCGGCGTGGTCCTCGGGTTCATGCCGTTCGGTCAGCGGGTCTATGCCACCGGAGGCAACCTCCGCGCGGCAGGCTACGCCGGCATCAACACCAAGCGCATCCGTTTCCTCGCCCTGCTCTTCTGCGCCCTCTGCGCGACGATGGCCGGCCTGATCAACATCGCCTATTTCCGCAGTTTCAACCCGGTCGCCGGGGTGAATCGCGAACTCGACGGCATCGCCGCCGTGATCATCGGCGGCGGCTCGATCTTCGGCGGCTACGGCACGATCATCGGCGCGCTCGCGGGGGCGGCGGTGATCACACTGGTGCGGGCATTGCTGCAGTTGAACGTCCAAGGCTTCACCATGCCCCAGCACTGGATCAACGTTTACATCGGCGTGATCCTCATCCTGGCGATTCTGATTGACATCTGGGTGCGCCAGCAAAACATTTTCGCCAGACTCAAATGGCCCTTCCGCAAGCGAACCGAGACCCACATGGAAAAATCAGATGTCTAGCCACCCGAACCCTGCGATCCCGATCGTCGAGATGCGCGGTATCTCGAAGTCATTCGGTGCCGTCAAAGCGCTCGTCGATGTCGACCTGACGCTGTATCGGGGGGAGATTCTCGGCCTGGTCGGGGACAACTCAGCGGGCAAATCGACGCTGATGAAGATCCTTACCGGCGCCTACCACCGCGACGCCGGCGAGGTGCTGGTCGACCGGCAGCGCAGCATCTTCCGTTCGCCGCAGGAAAGTCGCGACGTCGGCATCGAGATGATCTACCAGGACTTTGCCCTGTGCGGGAACATGGACGTCGGCCAGAACATTTTCCTCGGCCGCTGGCCCGTCAAAGGCATCTTCGTCGACCGCAAAAAGATGTACGCCGACGCCGGCGTGGTGCTGAAGCGGCTGAAGGTCGACGTGAATTCGGTCTACCAGAAGGTCGAGAGCCTCTCCGGGGGCCGTCAGCAATCGGTCGCCATCGCCCGCGCCATTTCGTTCGAGCCGAAAGTCATCGTGCTCGACGAGCCGACCGCCAATCTTTCGGTAATGGCGACCGAGCGGCTGCTCGAGACGATGCTCGAGCTGAAGCGGCAGAACGTCGCCCAGATCATCATCTCGCATCGCCTGCAGGATATTTTCCAGGTCGGCGACCGGGTGATGGTGCTGAAGCGTGGCGAGTATGTGGGGGATCGTTACGTCAAGCAGACCAGCGAGCACGAAATCCTGTCGCTGATCGTCACCGGCACCCGCGAGACCGCGACCGGCGCCGACGGCGCCCCGGCGGCGGCCGGCGGGGTCGCTGCCCGGCGCCAACAGTGAAATTGAACGGCGGTCACGCGAGCGCCGGTTCGGCGAGCCGGGCCCGGTGCGCGAAGCGCGCCGTCGGC